>JAFZRU010000030.1 GCA_017619755.1 Prevotella sp. | reverse complement strand
TTCTGGAATGGAGAAATGATGTTTGCAACGAGGCATCAGAAAGTTGGTTATTGGAAAGAAAAAGGAAAGGAATGGTTAAAAACAGCGAACGATTTGGTAAGGCAATTGGCAAACAGATGCACACCAGAGCAGTTTGGCGTGATTACTTATATGTCTAATTTATTTGGGAAAATGCTTCCTTATGATGACCTCTCATGGTTTTCTGAGTATTAACATATATGATAACAGAGAGGGAACATCCAGTATCTCATTCCACTAACTCAGACACCAGACTATCATCAAAGAAGTTATGCGAATGACCAATGCCCGGAAAATGGAGAGCAGCCATCACAGGAATCTGGGGGAAAAAATATAAGGCAGGGCCACTTTCTTTCCGTTCACAATATAGACGCCTTTTAGCAAGCCTTGACGGGGGTTGATGCGGATGCCTTGCAAGTCACACACCACTGCGGGGGCGGAAACATCGGGCATCTTTGCAGCGATTACCTTTGTGGCACAGGCAGGAAACATCCATCACACCCATCGTGGTGACAACGGTGGTGCCCTCCTTGATGGCACCATCTTTCAGGTATTTCATCCACTCCTCAATGGGGGTTTTCGCCACCTCGTTGAACTGATTGACCCTCAGAAGGAAAAACTTATGCTGTAAGATTAGATTATTTGTCAGTCCACTCGCCCGACAGAGCGAATATTTTGAATGAGGCCTCTTGGCTTTTTTGCCCCTGAAACGCATCTTTTTTTGGAAAGATGATGATAATTGCGATAAAAGCACTATCTTTGAACCCTATTTTATAGTTAAGGAGAGACATGGATAGTAGATACACTTTGACACAATATTGATATGAGCATGGATGAAAGACAAGAACAGATGACGGACATGAATTATGAACCGTCAACCAACCCAAATGAGGGGAATGAGTCCCGAGATGGGTTTACCTTCAATTGGTTTAACCTCTTTTTGGGGGTGGCCATCTTTCTCTGTCTTGGGAGTGACATGCTCTCAGGCGATTGGGGCTTCTATCTCTATCTATCCATCGTTGTTGTCATTCACGAGTTGGGGCATGTGATCGCCGGCAAGTCTTTTGGATGCTTTATCAAAGAGATGCAAGTGTTCCTCCTCCCATTTGTTAGTTACAAGCCAAGACAAGATATTGGAGGCAGTTCATGGCGGGATATCAAATGGAGTTTGGGGGTTCTTCCCTTAGGTGGTGTCACTGTGTTCAAGTCACGGAAATCAGATGACAAGGACGATGTGGATGGTCTGAAAACAGGAAGTTGGGGAATGGATCTGAAATCAGCCAACTCACCCTATATCGAAGACAAGCCTGCGTGGCAACGCCTGCTTATCTCCGGAGCAGGAGTAGCATTCAACATCATCACATTTCTTATTATATACTTTATCCTGCCATACATCTCTATTGAATGCTATGACTTTTTCCGGCCATTAGCGGCTATGTCTCTTATCATTGCAGTGTTGAACATTCTTCCCATTTATCCTCTTGACGGCGGGGCGATTGTGTTTGCGCTATACGAGATGATAACAGGCAAGAAACCATCGACAGGTTTCACCAATGCTTGCGGTTGGATAGGATTTCTCTTTATTGTCCTGTTCTTTTGGGTATTCCCAGAGTGGATGAACGGCATTTTGGACAGCGTATTCAAGCTATTCTTTTGATATTCACGGCACGGCCACTTTCTTTCCGTTCACAATATAAATGCCTTTGGGCAAGCCTTGGCGAGGGTCGATGCGGATGCCTTGCAAGTCGTACATCACTGCGGGGGCGGATACATCGGGCATCTTTGCGGTGATTACCCGTGTGGCACCGGCAGGAAGGAAGACCACCTCACCAAGAGATGGGTCGTCGGTTTTGTGATGTATGACCGTCTCGATGCTTTCGGCATCCTGCACGGGGACGCTCCAGACATTCCCCTGCGCATAAACCGTGTTCACGGAGTTGTTGTACAAGTCGTATGGAATGCCATTGTTGCCATTGTCGATAAACACATTTCCGCCCGGGTTGTAGTCGGTTGCATCGGAACCCACTTCCGTCTTGCCCAAGTTGACATCGCCACAGCCGATAACGGTGACGCCCCACAGGTTTTTCTCGATTGTGTTGCCGGTGATGACGGCTTTCTGCTTGTAATACGGGTCATAGAGGCTGATGCCGCTGCCACCATTGTTGGGGTTGACCTCGAACTTGTTGTTGCAGAGGATGTTGTCTTTGATGACCACATCCATCACACCCATCGTGGTGACACCATATCGGTTGTTGGTAATCTCGCACCCCTCGATGCTCACCTTGAAACCGTCCAGCCCATACCAGTTGGCGATGCCGATGCCCCCCACCATGGTAAGCAGGGAGTCTCCCTCCACCACACAATGGTTGATGGCTATCGTCTCCGAGGCGGTGAGGTTGAGTTGCGGCACGTTGCCGTTGGCCTGGGAGTTGCATTTGAAGACACAGTTTTCTACAAGAAGCGGACAGAAATAATTGGCGGCACCGCCGATGGCCGCCTTCTGACAATACTCAAACCGGCAGTTGCTCACCCGGAACGACGCGCCGTCGCCTCCAAGGAAGAGAGCACTCGTGACCATGCCATTGTGGTGGAGGAAGGTGCAGTCGCTCACGTTCATCCCCGCCTTGACACCTCCACGGAGGCCGACATATTCGAAGGTCAGGTGGCTCACTTCCACCACCTCCTCGCTCTCCACATTCAATCCCAAGCAGGTGGAGGCCTCGCCCAACCGGTTGAGCACAGTGGGCTGCGAGACCCTCAAGTCGGCCTTTCCCTTGATGACCAGTTCCGCATCGTCGGCAAAAAGCACCGTCGCCCCACCGTCCATCACAAACTCATCGCCGTTGGCAATGACCACCTTGCCATTCACCACGTAATCGCCATTGGAAAGTGTTACGCCGCTGCCATCAATGGCCGACAAGGCTTGGAAAGAATAGACCTTTCCATCACCAAGGGTGGAGAACTCCTGTGCATGCAGTTGGAAAACAAGCGTGAGCATGGCTACAGCCATCATCCATTTCTTCTTCATCGGTATAGTTTTTATGTTTCATCCCATATAGGACGTGCAAAAGTATATGTTTTTTCCATAAAAACAAAGGATTGTCACCAAGATTTTCCAAGGTAGGGAAAATCCATCCCCATTGAAACGGGCACAAAAAAACAGGAGAAGCCTGAGCCTTTCCTGTCCTTCTGTCACGCTGTCGAGCGACTACTTTCCGTGATGCTCGTCCGACACTGTCAGCTTCTGGCGCCCTTTGGCACGACGGGAAGCCAGGACACGACGCCCATTCTTCGTGGACATCCTCTCACGGAAACCATGCTTGTGTGCTCTCCTGCGATTGTGGGGCTGGAATGTTCTTTTCATCTCTGTTGCTATTTTTGTTGTTTTCGTTTCCACCATTTGACGCCATATTGCATTGGAGGGAACTCCCCGCACCCCCCCTGCGACACGGCGAAACAGTCGTTATTTCTTGGTTTGGGGTGCAAAAGTACTCATTTCTTTTCAATTCTCCAAGAAATTGTGAGAAATTTCGCTCAACATCATGCGATTTTTCAATAAAATGCTTACCTTTGCATGGCAATTGCGCCCTATGAGGGGGAGCAGCCCTCTGTAGCATCCATATCAACAATCAAGATAAACGAAAATGATCAAATCACAAGACATCAAGAAAGGAACTTGCATCCGCATGGACGGCAAGCTGTATTTTTGCATCGACTTCCTACACGTGAAACCCGGCAAGGGTAACACCATCATGCGCACCACACTGAAGGACGTGGTGAGCGGTCGCGTGCTGGAGAAGCGCTTCAACATCGGCGAGGCACTTGAGGACGTCCGCGTGGAGCGCCGACCCTACCAGTACCTCTATCAAGAGGGTGCCGACTTCATCTTCATGAACCAGGAGACCTACGACCAGATCCCCATCCAACGCGACCTCATCACCGGCGTGGACTTCATGAAGGAGAGCGACATCGTGGAAGTGGTGAGCGACGCCGACACCAACACCATCCTCTTCGCCGAGATGCCGGTGAAGACCGTGCTCCGCATCACCCACTCCGAGCCGGGCGTCAAAGGCGACACCGCCACCAACGCCACAAAACCCGCCACCCTGGAGACAGGCGTGGAGGTCAGAGTGCCCCTGTTCGTCAATGAGGGCGACCTCATCCAGGTGGACACCCGCGACGGCAGCTACCTGCAACGCATGAAAGAATAAACCCATCCCCAGCGCCGCCTCCCGTCCCGCCTACCCTCCCCTCCATCCATCCCCCGGCGGGCGGGTTGGCGGCGCATTTTCTCCACACCACGGTCAACCGTCTCACTATGAAATACTCCATCATCATCCCCGTGTTCAACCGCCCCGAAGAGGTGGACGAGCTCCTGCAGAGCCTCGCCGCGCAAACTGAGCGCGACTTCGAGGTGATTGTGGTGGAGGACGGCTCGAAGCGACCGTGCAGCGATGTGTGCGAACGATACGCCGGAAACCTCGACCTGCACTATTACAACAAGGAGAACTCCGGCCCCGGGCAGAGCCGCAACTACGGCGCCGAGCGGGCAAGGGGGGAGTATCTCATCATCCTCGACTCCGACGTGGTGTTACCCGAAGGCTACCTCGCCGCAGTAGATGAGGAGTTGGAAGCCTCCGGGGCCGACGCTTTCGGCGGGCCCGACAGCGCCCACCCCTCGTTCACCGACGTGCAGAAGGCCATCTCCTACTCCATGACCAGTTTCTTCACCACCGGCGGCATACGCGGCGGCAAGAAGAAGCTCGACAAATTCTATCCCCGCTCCTTCAACATGGGCATCCGGCGCGAAGCATACCTGAGTCTCGGAGGCTTCTCCAAGATGCGCTTCGGCGAGGACATCGACTTCAGCCTCCGCATCGTCAAGGCCGGCTACAAATGCCGCCTCTTCCCCACCGCGTGGGTGTGGCACAAGCGCCGCACCGACTTCCGCAAGTTCTTCAGGCAAGTATATAACAGCGGCATCGCACGCATCAACCTCCACAAGCGGCATCCCGGCTCACTCAAGGCCGTACACGCATTGCCCGCCCTCTTCACCGTCGGCGTGACGCTGCTCGTCGTCATCTCCGCCGTGGGGCGCGCTTTGATGCACTACGACCCGGCGCATTTCCACCGCTGGTACCTCGTCTGCGCACTCCCCTGGCTGCCCATCATCGCCTTCTCCCTCCTCATCTTGGCCGACGCCACCTGGCGCAACCGCAGCCTGAAAGTGGGGCTGCTCAGCGTGGCGGCGTCGTTCATACAACTTTTCGGATACGGCACGGGCTTCATCACCGCATGGTGGAAGAGGTGCGTCAGGGGGAAGGACGAGTTCCGCGCCTTCGACAAAACCTTCTATGACTGACGGCGAGATGGAAAAGCTGAACATCAACCAGTGGTCCGCCGACGACCGGCCACGAGAGAAATTCATGGAGCGCGGCCCGGAGGCACTCACCAACGCCGAGCTCCTTGCCATACTCATCGGTTCGGGCAACACCAAGGAGACCGCCGTGGACCTGATGAAGCGCATCCTCGCCGACTGCGACGACAAACTCCACGTCCTGGGGCGCAAGACGATGGAAGAGCTCACCGGCTACAACGGCATCGGAACGGCCAAGGCCATCACCATCCTCGCGGCATGCGAGTTGGGGAGACGCCGACAGTCGGAGAACGTGGACCGGCTGCGCATGGACAGCGCCAGCAGCATCTACCTCTACCTCCACCCGAAGATGCAGGACTTGGACGTGGAGCAGGCATGGGTGCTGCTGATGAACCAGAACTTCAAGCTCATCAAGGCCGAGCGTCTCTCCATCGGCGGCATCAGCGAGACCTCCATCGACGTGCGCCAGGTGCTCAAACTCGCCGTCATCAACAACGCCACCGTGCTGGCCATCGCGCACAACCATCCCAGCAACAACCCCTCGCCCAGCCGCGAGGACGACCGCATCACAGAGCGGATGAAGAAAGCCTGTGAAATCATGCGCATACACTTCCTCGACCATGTCATCGTCACCGACGGGCAGTTCTACTCCTACCACGAGCAAGGACGCTTGTGAGGCAACACCCAACACTACCAACTATGAACAACGACACCACCACCTACATCGTAGCGGGCCGCACCAACGGCACCACGAGGCGCGGCGACCCCTATTGCACGCTGAAGCTGCGCAGCACCGAGCAAGACACCACCATCGCCGTGTGGGACGTGGCCCCCACAGACCCGCCACAAATAGGACAGCTCGTCACCTTCACCAACATCCAGGAGACCGACGGCAAGCGCTCCGCCCGCAAGATGGAGATGCTCCCCGGAGACATGGCCACTGAAGACCATCCCCTTTACCGACTGCTCCCCCACCCCATCACCCGCCAGCAATGGGACGACACCACCGAGCGGTTGGCATCGTGGTGTACCGACCCCCTCCTCACGCCACTCGTGAGGGAATATGCCAAGACACTCTTCGAGCCTTACTCCAAGTACCCCGCTGCCACCAGCATACACCACGCCTTCAAGGGAGGGCTGCTCAACCACACCTACCAGATGCTCCACATGCTCGAAGGGCTCTATCCCTGCCTCCCCTACCCGGTGAAATTGGAACGATGCATCATCGCCATCCTCTTCCACGACTACGGGAAAGTGTATGAATACCAACCCGACGGAGAGACACGCGACTACAAATACCTCTTGGGACACATCTTCATCTCCGCCAACAGGCTCTACACCGAACTGCGCAAGCGACAAGTGCCGGAAGAGGAGGTGAACCACATCACCCACATCGTCTTAGCGCACCACGGAGAGTTGGAATACGGCTCGCCGGTGAAGCCTTGCTCGCAGGAGGCCGTCATCGTCAACATGCTTGACAACCTCTCTGCCAAGACCGACATCATTGAGTTCACCGGCAACATGGAAAGTTCCTTCCCCCTCGGCACCCATGTGGTGAAATGACGCTTTTCACACCTGCAATGGCGTTTTTCCGCCCTTTTTCTTGCATTTGACAAAAATAAGCATTATATTTGCATCAAATAAAGCCATTCAAGAAAGCTCAACCAACGACATGAACGACAAATTCAACCACGCACTGCACAACCAAACGTTGGCAGACTGCGTTGCATCGTGGCCACAACTGCCGAACGGACTGCGCTACCAGCACTTGGTGGACTACCACTCCTACACCGGCTTCGGCACCTACAACCTCTCGCCGGAGGAATGGGACAACCGTGAGATGATTTTCAATTTCAAAAACAACTCCGAACTCACCGACCCCATCTCTCACCGCCAGGCCATGGAAAAGGCCATCGACCTGTTCACCACCCTGCTGCAAGAAACCTTCGGTCCCGAACTCCCCTCGCTGACCCTGACCTGCGTGCCGGCCTCCACGGCCACCAAGACCGAGGCGCGCTTCAAGGAGTTCGCCGCACTCGTCACACAAGCCACGGGAATGACCGACGGATACGAGCACATCCACGTGGTGGCAGACCAAGACCCGGAACACTTGGGAGAGTCGCACCTGCCGAAATACGCCATCTCACAAGATTTCTTCGCCGGGCGCCCAGTGCTGCTCTTCGACGACATCATGGCCACCGGCAGCAGCCTGTCCAAGTTCGCCAACAACATGCGGGAAGCCGGCGCCGAGGTGGTGGCAGCCGTCGTCCTGGGCAAGACCGTCAGCCACCCCACCAACGAATGACCGCCATGACTGAAGAAGAGAAAGCTGCCATCGCCGGGAAAGTGGTTGACGTGCTGCGCACCGTCTATGACCCCGAAATACCCGTCAACATCTACGAACTGGGGCTGATTTACCGAATTGAAGTACAGGATGACGCCACCGTGGACATCGACATGACGTTCACCGCCCCCTCCTGCCCGCAGGCCGACTACATCCTCGAGGATGTCAGGCAGAAGGTGGAGGCCCTCTCCGGCGTGACCTCCGCCAACGTGCAGATGGTCTTCGAGCCGGAATGGGACATGAGCATGATGAGCGAGGAGGCACGTGTGGAATTAGGTTTCGACTAAGCCATGAACAAGAACGTATATTTCCTCTCCGACGCCCACCTTGGCTCATTGGCCATCGAGCACGGGCGCATGCAGGAGCGCCGCCTCGTGCGCTTCCTCGACAGCATCAAGACGAAGGCCGCGGCCATCTACCTCCTCGGCGACATGTTTGACTTCTGGAACGAGTACCGTTATGTGGTGCCCAAGGGCTTCACACGTTTCTTGGGAAAGGTGTCCGAACTGACCGACATGGGCGTGGAGGTGCATTTCTTCACCGGCAACCACGACCTGTGGACCTACGGATATTTGGAGCAGGAATGCGGAATGACCATGCACCGCAAACCCTCCACCATGGAAATCTACGGGAAGGTGTTCTACTTGGCACATGGCGACGGTCTGGGCGACCCTGACAACAAGTTCAAACTCCTGCGGAAGATGTTCCACAACCACACCTGCCAGAGACTGCTCAACGCCATCCACCCCCGATGGGGCATGGCCTTGGGGCTCAACTGGGCGAAGAAAAGCCGTATGAAGCGGGCCGACGGCATGGAGCCGCCTTACATGGGCGAGGAGAAGGAACACTTAGTGCTATACACCAAGGAGTACATGAAGACGCACAGCAACATCGACTATTTCATCTATGGCCACCGCCACATCGAACTCGACCTGATGCTCTCCCGCAAGACACGGATGATGATCATCGGCGACTGGATCAGGCAGTTCACATACGTGGTTTTTGACGGCGAACACATTTTCCTTGAAGAATATGTGGAAGGCGAAAGTAAGCCATAACCCGCAAAAAGTGTCATTTTGCCGACAAAAAACGGCTATTGGTTGATTATTGTTGTTGGACACTTATTTTTGTTGTACCTTTGCACCGTCAAAAACAAAAAGACAGTTCTCAATAGGAAAGCAACATAGACATCAAAATCAGGTTTGTAGAATCAAGTTTTATCTAAAAGATGAGTCTTCGTGAGAAGCCTCATCTTTTTTTATGCAAAAGTGCCATGCCTTTCGGCATGGCACTCCTTTTATTCATTGATTCACTTACAAGAGGTTCATGGTGTCGGTGGCAATCATCAGTTCCTCGTCGGTGGGTATGACGCACACGGTGACCTTTGAACCTTCGGCGGAGATGACAGCCTCCTCGCCACGCGTCTTGTTGCGCTCCGGGTCGAATTGCACGCCAAGGAACTCCAGTCCCTTGCACACCTCCTCGCGCATGTCCATCTGGTTCTCCCCCACTCCGGCGGTGAAGACGATGATATCGACGCCTCCCATGGCGGCGGCGTATGCACCAATGTATTTCTTGATGCGGTAGAAATACATGTCCAAAGCCAGTCGGGCGCGCTCGTCACCCTTGGCGGCGGCATCCTCCACGTCGCGCATGTCGCTGCTTTCTTCCGTGATGCCCAGCACGCCGCTCTGCTTGTTGAGAAGGTTGGACATGCCATCAGGATCCAACTCGAGTTTCTTCTCCAAGAAGGTGATGGCACCTCCGTCGATGTCGCCGCAGCGCGTGCCCATCATAAGACCCTCCAGGGGTGTGAGACCCATGGTGGTGTCCACGCACTTTCCGTCCTGCACGGCGGCAATGCTTCCACCGTTTCCGACGTGACAGGTGATGATGCGCTTTCCCTTGGGGTTGACGTCGAGGAATTCACACACCCTCTGCGAGACATAACGATGGCTGGTGCCGTGGAAGCCATACTTTCTCACACCGAATTGCTTGTAGAGACGATAGGGGATGGCATACATGTAAGCCTTCTTGGGCATGGTCTGGTGGAAGGCGGTGTCGAAGACACCCACCTGGGGCAGGCCGGGCATCAGTTCGCTCACGGCACGCACACCCTTGAGGTTGGCCGGGTTGTGCAGGGGAGCCAGTTCGATACACTTCTCGAAGGCGTCGAGCACCTCCTCGTCGAGCAGCACGCTCTTGTTGAATTTCTCACCTCCGTGCACCATGCGGTGACCCACGGCGTCGATTTCGGAGAGGTCCTTGATGGCACCGATCTCAGGGTCGGTGAGGAGGGAGAAGATGAATTTCACACCTTCTGTATGCTCGGGTATTTCGTGCATGACGGTTTTCTTCTCCCCGTTGGGCAGCTTCACTTTTACAAAGGCGCCTTCGAGTCCCACGCGCTCTGCTCCTCCGGAAGCGAGCACCTGCTTGGTGTCCATGTCATAGAGGGCATATTTGATGGACGAAGAGCCGCAGTTTAATACTAAGATTTTCATTTCTTGTCTGCTTGGTGGTTGTTTTGTTGTTTTTGATGATTGGTTGTTGCGATGATATCGCAACATACGGAACAGATAGACCTATGCCTTGGCGTCCATGGCCTGGCATGCGGTGATGGCCACCATCTTGTAGATGTCGTCCACGGAGCATCCGCGGCTGAGGTCGTTCACCGGGCGTGCGATGCCTTGGAGGATGGGGCCCAATGCCTCTGCATCACCCAAGCGCTGCACCAGTTTGTAGGCGATGTTGCCCACTTCGAGGTTGGGGAACACGAGCACGTTGGCCTTTCCGGCGATGTCGCTTCCCGGGGCTTTCTTGGCACCCACGGAAGGTACGAGTGCGGCGTCGGCCTGCAACTCTCCATCCACTTTCAGGCTGGGGTCCAGTTCCTTGGCCAGTCTTGTGGCCTCCACCACCTTGTCCACCACCTCGTGTGCGGCACTACCCTTGGTGGAGAAGCTGAGCATGGCCACTCGCGGGTCGTCGAAACCAGCCACGCTCTTGGCCGTCTGCGCCGTGCAAACAGCGATTTGCGACAGCTGTGCAGCGTCGGGCATGGGTGTGACAGCCACGTCGCCAACGACGAGGATGCCGTCCTCTCCGAATTGCGGCTGCTTGGTGATGAGCAGCATGGCTCCGCTGACACAGGTGATGCCCGGTGAGCACTTAATAATCTGGAGAGCCGGACGGAGGGTGTCGCCCGTGGTGCTGAGCGCGCCGGAAATCTGGCCGTCGGCACCGTTGGTTTTGATGATCATACATCCCAAATAGAGCGGATTCTTCACCAATTCACGAGCCTTCTCGATGGTCATGCCCTTCTTCTTGCGCAGCTCGGTGAGCAATTCGGCATATTCCTCGCTCTTGGGGTTGTTGAGCGGGTCCACGAGGGTGGCCTTGTCGATGTTCTCCAACCCCCATTCCTTGGCCAAGGCGTGGATCTCGTCGGGGTTGCCGATGAGGATGATGTCGGCGATGTCTTCAGCCAGCACTCTGTCGGCTGCTCTCAATGTGCGCTCCTCGGTAGCCTCCGGGAGCACAATGCGCTGCTTGTTGCTTTTTGCGCGTGCGATGATTTGTTCTACTAAACTCATTTTTTCTCGTTAATATTGTGTTTTCATTAGGATAGTCGCTGCAAATGGCCCTTCGGCTCGTTTGCCTTGCAAAGATACATAAAAGGTGTATCAAATCAAAACAAAAACGTGTCTTTTTTGTCCTTGCCACATAAAAAATCATCCCATCTCCTGTGAGAGGAAGCTCTCGAGGTCCTCGAAGGAGAGGCGCAGGCGGAACTCTCCGTTGACAGCCACGCTGACGCGGCCGGTCTCCTCCGATACGACGATGGCTATGGCATCGCTCTCCTCGGAGATGCCCATGGCCGCCCTGTGCCTCAGACCCAGTTCCTTGGGGATGTCGCTGCTGTGGGAGACAGGCAACACGCATCCTGCGGCCTTGATGCGCTTTTTGGAAATGATCATGGCACCGTCGTGCAGGGGTGCACCCTTGTAGAAGATATTCTCTATGAGGCGCTGGTTGATGTCGGCGTCTATCACCTCCCCGGCGGTCTGCATAAGGTCGTCGAGGGGGATGGCCCTTTCGATGATGATGAGCGCCCCCACCTTGTCACGAGCCATGTTCATGCACGCGGCGACGATGGGCAAAATCGCCTTCCGGTCCACGGGCTTCGCCTTCTTCAGTTTCAAGAGTTGGAAGAGAGGCTCCATCCGGCGGTGAGCACCAAGGCTGTAGAGGAACTTTCTTATTTCACTTTGAAAGAGCACGATGAAACCTATGGCGCCCACGCTCACCACTTTGTCGAGGATGCTTCCCAAGAGGCGCATTTCGAGCACCTGACTGACAAGAAGCCACAGGGCGATGAACACGAGGATGCCAATGAAGACGTTGATGGAGCGCGACTCCTTCATCAACTTGTAGCTGTAGTACAGGATGACAGCCACCAGCAGGATGTCGATGAGGTCCATGACACCGAAGTCGAGGAAGTCTAAAATCATTTCTTTTGGGTTTTCAATAGTTGTATGCAGCAGGGGCCACGCCCTGAGGTGCGTTGTTGAGAATCTCTGTCACCACGCGGCAGGCCTCGACAGCCGGCCGCACGTCATGGACGCGGAGGATGCTTGCCCCTTGCAGCAGGGCGGCGGCGTGGAGCGCCGTGGTGCCGTGGAGCGCCTCGTCGGCGGTGCACCCCAGAAGGCGTGTCACCATCGACTTGCGCGACACCCCCACCAAAATAGGCAGCCGCAGCGCATGGAGGCGGTGGAGGCGGGCCATCACGGCGTAGTTGCCCGCCAAGTCCTTGCCGAAGCCAAAGCCTGGGTCGAGGATGATGTCGGCCACGCCCAAGCCATGGAGCATTTCCACCTCATGGGCGAAAGCCAGCAGCATGCCATCCATGTCGGCACGGACGGAGGTGAGGATGTAAGGCACACGCAGACGGGCCACCATGGCGAACATTTCCGGCACGCCTTCCTCCTGCCGTTCCTTCGGTCCTTCCACGTCACCTACGCCTCCTTCGGAGATATCATTGATGATGGTCACACCATACTCCTCCACGGCCATCCTCGCCACGTCAGGGCGGAAGGTGTCCACGCTCACCACGACATCGGGCTGTGCTCGACGCACGGCTGCCAAGGCCGTCCGCAGTCGCGACATCTCCTCGTCGGCGTCGGCCGGAGAGGAACCCGGCCGTGTGGAGCATGCCCCCACATCGACGATGGCGGCTCCCTCGCCCACCAATTTGTCCGCACGCGCGGCAATGTCGTGCTCCGTCCGTGTGCGGCTTGCGGCGTAGAACGAATCAGGCGTGGCGTTGATGATGCCCATCACCAATGGTCGGGAGAGGCTCAGAAGCCGCCCCCCGACATTGATGCTGCAAGCAATTGGCTGAATCATGGTGCAAAAATAGTGAAAAACAAAGATAAAACAAAAATAAAAGCGAACTTTTTCTTTCTGTGGCAGATTTGCCATTGTGAGATGAAAAGACCATGGGTTGGGCAGAAAAAACAACATTATTTATGTAATAGGCTTGAAATCTTGAAAATATTTCCTACTTTTGCATTTTGAAAGCAAGAAACCGATTGGAAATGAACGTAAGAGCGATGAGAAAGATAACAAGCCGCGTACTGCTTCCCGCATTGCTGCTGCTATTGTGGGCACTACCCGCCCATGCCGTGCTCAAGGAGAAGGACTTGGAGCAGACGCTGACGATATTGCGTGAAGAAATAACCTCCTATTACCACGACCTCCAAGACGAAGCGAAGAGCCACAAGCAATACCGCGACCAAATCATCAAGGAACTGGTGGAGATTGCCCGGAGGAGCAACCAGAACGCACTGATGCTCTATTCACAGAAAAACGAGTACGTCTTCGACCTCACCTACGCCTGCAACGAGGTGACGCAGCTCTTCAAGGACTACAACCACAAGATTCAGCCCTTCCGTTCGAGCATCGAGAACATCGACACGGAGATAGCGCGATATGACAGTCTGAAGACAAGCTTGGACAAGATGTCCGTCCGCACCCTGTCGGAGCAGGCCAAAGTGGACCGCAACGTGTGTCTGACCCTCGCCGTGTGCATCGACCGCATGCTTAGAGAGAACCGCCAGAGCTTGAACGACTACATCGAAATTTACAAACGAACGGAGGAACGCCTGGAGCGCATGAACGACTACGCCAACAAGCGTTACAACGAAATACAGAACAACATCTTCGTCAACGGAGGAGAAAACTACCTCTCCATCCTCTCTCATTTCCGTTCACGCGTCTCCAAGACGAAAGACACGGTGATTGAGAAATACGAGCCCACGTCAAAGAAGGTGAAGTCGCAGTGGGACAGCCGCATGATCATCGGACTGTTCATCACCATGGGCATCTTCGCCCTCGCCTCGATGGCCATCAGCTTCCTCGGCACCCGCGTGGTGAAGAAGCGCTTGGGCGACGACAGCCTCGGCAACAAGCATACCGCCATCATCATGGCGGCCACCGTCATCATCTTCGCCGTGGCACTTCAGTTCATACGCATCACCTGGGAACAGAATTTCTTCATCATGGCCAGCGGCCTGCTCACGCAGTATGCCTGGCTCTTGGGCGTCATCCTCGTTTCACTCCTCCTGCGCGTCAGTTCGGAGCAAATCATGAGCGCCCTGCGCATCTACGCACCCCTCATCGCCATCGGCTTCATCGTCATTGCATTCCGCATCATCCTTGTTCCCAACGAGTTGGTGAATCTCATCCTTCCGCCCATCCTCCTCTGCTGCGCCGTTTGGCAGTGGTGGGTCGTCAGCCGCCACAACAACAACATCCCGCAGTCCGACATGTTCTACTCCTACATCTCGGCCATCGTTTTCATCGCCTCCGTGATATGCTCATGGACAGGCTTCACCCTCCTCAGCGTGCAGCTGCTCATCTGGTGGGTCATGCAGCTGACTTGCATCCTCACCATCACCTGTCTCCGCTCGTGGATCAAGAACTACGGCAAGAGGCACAATTTCGCGGACAAACCCATCACCAAGTCGTGGCACTACGACCTGCTCTACAGCGTGCTGCTCCCCTCGCTTGGCGTCATGTCGGTGCTATTAGCCATCTACTGGGCGGCCTCGGTGTTCAACCTCACGGAAATCACCTGGCGCATCTTCACCTATAAGTTCATCGACTCGCCCAACATCACCATCAGCGTACTCAACATCGCCTTGGTGGTCATCCTGTGGATGGTGTTCGCCTATCTCAACCGCACGGCGAAGGCCCTGCTGAAACACTATCTCGTCCAGCGCGACCCCATGTCGGCGGAGAGCCGCTTCGTCATGGGGAAGAACATCATCCAACTGCTCGTCTGGGGGTTGTGGCTCATCATCAGCCTCGCCATCTGCCACGTGGACAACACCTGGATCGTGGTGGTCTCAGGAGGTCTTTCCACCGGCGTGGGCTTCGCATCGAAAGACATCTTGGAGAACATCTACTACGGCATCTCCCTCATGGCCGGGCGCATCAAGGTGGGCGACTGGATCATCTGCGACGGCATCAGGGGAAAGGTGAGCTCCATCAGCTACACCAGCACCATGCTTGAATCGGTGGACGGTTCCGTGATTGCCTTTCAAAATAGCCAGCTCTTCACCAAGAACTACAAAAACATGACCAAGACACACGGCTACGAGCTGCACCTGCTCGATGTCGGCGTGGCTTATGGCACCGACATCGAGCGTACTCGCTCCTTGCTGGTGAGCGAGTTGTCAAAACTTCCCTTCGTACAGGAAGACCCCAACGAACATAAGGTGCGCGTGCTTCTGAGGGAATTCGGCGACAGCAGTGTCAACCTGAAAGTGCTGGTGTGGGTGCCAGTCTCCACCCAATACCTTGACGACTGCGAGGTGCTGGAGTGCATTTACAAGACTTTGAGAGACAATGGAATAGAAATACCTTTCCCACAGCGCGACCTGCACATCATCAAAAGCGAATGACAAAAAATCCTGTCACCGACATGGAAGTATGGATTTTTTTACGTAATTTTGCACAAAAATCAATCACATGGCACCCATCATCATCGCCGGCCCTTGCGTCATAGAGTCCCAGCACCTCCTCCGCCAAGTGGCAGAGGAATTGGTATCCATCAACTCCTCCTTGGGCATCGACATCATCTTCAAGTCATCGTTCGACAAGGCCAACCGCACGTCGGTGTCCTCCTTCCGGGGACCCGGACTGGAGAAAGGCCTGCAAATGCTCGCAGACATCCATGAGACCTACGGACTGCGCATCCTCACCGACATCCACGAGACATGGCAGGCGGAGGCCGCCGGCGAAGTGGCCGACGTGCTGCAGATACCCGCCTTCCTGTGCCGGCAGACCGACCTCTTGGCCGCCGCTGCACGCACGGGACGCATCGTCAACATCAAGAAAGGGCAGTTTCTCAGCGGCCGCGACATGCGTTACCCCGTGGAGAAAGCCCTCGACGCTGGTGCTTCCGAGGTATGGCTCACCGAGCGCGGCAACGTCTTCGGCTACAACAACTTGGTGGTGGACTTCCGCAACATCAGCGACATGCTCGAAATCGTGCCGCGAGTGGTGATGGACTGCACCCACAGCGTGCAACGTCCCGGCTCAGGAGACGGCAAGACCGGCGGCGACCGCCGCTTCGTCCCCTCCATGGCCTTGGCAGCGAAAGCCTTCGGTGCCACCGGCTATTTCTTCGAGGTGCACCCCGACCCCGACCACGCCCTCAGCGACGGCCCCAACATGCTCCCCCTCTCCCGTCTCAAGGAAGTCCTGGAGCAACTGATATAGGTGATAGCGCCTATAGAAACTATAGAAGCTATAGGCACTATGGAAGCTATAGGCACTATGGAAGCTATAAAAACTACAAAAAAGCAAAAAAGATGAGCACACCCCCGCCGTCCACTCCCTCCCGCGCCCGCGATTATGCCGTACAGTGCATCCTGGAGGAGGCTCGCGCCCTGACAGACCTTGCAGGGCAGTTGGACGAGAATTTCGACCGTGCCGTGGAGATGATCTTCCGTTGCCATGGCAAGGTGATTGTCACCGGAGTGGGAAAGAGCGGAAACATCGGTGCCAAGATCGCCGCCACGCTCTCCAGCACCGGCACACCGTCGTTCTTCATCAACCCCCTCGATGTTTACCATGGCGACTTGGGAGTGATGACCCCCGACGACGTGGTGCTGGCACTCAGCAATTCCGGACAAACCGACGAATTGCTGCGCTTCATTCCCATCGTGCTGCACATGCACATACCCATCATCTCCATGACGGGCAACCCCTCATCGCTGTTAGCCAAATATTCCGCAGCACACATTCTCGTACACGTGGAGAAAGAGGCCTGTCCCCTCAACCTGGCCCC
Organism: Prevotella sp.; assembly: GCA_017619755.1. Taxonomy (GTDB): domain Bacteria; phylum Bacteroidota; class Bacteroidia; order Bacteroidales; family Bacteroidaceae; genus Prevotella. The sequence goes on along the minus strand of JAFZRU010000030.1, from coordinate 66,085 downwards.
CACGAGCAGCACCACGGCAGCCCTTGCCATGGGCGATGCCTTGGCAGTGGCACTGATGGAGCTGCGCCATTTCAAGCCCCGCGACTTCGCACAATACCATCCAGGCGGCGAGTTAGGCAAGCGTCTGCTCACCACCGCCCGCGACGTGATGAAGAGCGACGACCTGCCCATCATCCCTTCCGGCATGCACTTGGGCGAGGCCATCATCCACGTGAGCAAGGGCAAGCTGGGCTTAGGTGTCTCCCTGCGCGACGGCAAGGTGGAAGGACTGATCACCGATGGCGACATCCGCCGCGCCATGGAGCGGTGGCAGTCGGAATTTTTCGACAAAACCGTCAGCGACATCATGACCACCCACCCCAAATGCGTGCTGCCCACCACCAAGGTGACTGAAATCCAACGCTTGATGAACAAGTACAAGGTACACACCGTCCTGGTGACCGACCACGAGGGTCACCTCCTCGGCATCGTTGACCATTACCGATGCATGCTCTAACCATGACGAAGCCATCCATAAGAAAAAAAACAGCTGTACTGCTCCTCACCACACTCCTCGCCCTCCCCGCCATGGGACAGGGAAGCGACACCCTCATCATGAGAACACTTGAGAAAGAGCATGTGACCTTTTCTCACGACAACAGCGTGGTGCTGCTGACCAGCGGGCAGGAGAAATTCGACGACATGTTCCAAGCCATCCGACAAGCGAAAAGCAGCATCCACTTGGAATATTTCAATTTCCGCAACGACTCCATCGCACACCTCCTCTTCGACATCCTTGCGGCGAAAGCTCATGAGGGAGTGGAAGTGCGCGCCCTCTTCGACGGCTTCGGCAACGACTCCAACAACCGTCCGCTGAAGAAGAAACACCTGCGGGCAATACGCTCCAGTGGAGTGGAGATTTACGAGTTCGATCCCGTGCGCTTCCCATGGGTCAACCACGTGTTCACCCGCGACCACCGCAAAATCGTGGTCATCGACGGCCAACTGGCCTACACCGGCGGCATGAACGTAGCCGACTACTACATCAACGGCACGGAGGTGGTGGGTGAATGGCGCGACATGCACTGCCGCATCGAAGGGGAGGAGGTGAACACGTTGCAGCGCATCTTCCTGAACGTATGGAACAAGGTGAGCCCACATCGTGTGAACTACGACGCGAAGTATTTCCGCCTGGCTCCCGAAGGAGGCCATCCCTTCACCGACCTGAAGCCCGACACCTGCGCCACGGCCGGACACATGACGGTGGGCATCATCAATCGCGAACCTCAGACGAGCAACAAAATCATTCGGCAGTTCTACAAGGCAGCCATCGACCTTGCCCGCGACAGCATCAAATTAGTGAACCCCTACCTGACACTCAACTCGAAGTTGAAGAAGTCGCTCCGACGCGCCGTGGAGCGCGGCGTGAAGGTGGAGGTGATGGTGTCGGCGAAGAGCGACATCCCCCTCACGCCCGACTGCGTGTTCTACAACGTACACCAACTGATGAAACACGGCGTAGATGTGTGGATATACCGTCCGGGGTTCCATCACACGAAAGTAATCATGGTGGATGGCAAGTTTTGCACGGTGGGCAGCGCGAACCTCAACGCCCGCAGCCTGCGATGGGACCTCGAAGAAAATGCCGTCATCATCGACCACCATGTGACACAACAGTTGTGCGACATGTTCGACCACGACAAGTTGGCAAGTTTCAAACTCACCCCGCAGACATGGGATGAGTTCCGCACGGGTTGGCAGAAAGCGGTGGGATGGTTCGCACATCTCCTGAGCCCTTGGTTGTAAAGGCTCAGATTTGTTCCAACTTGACATAGCCGTTCATAACGGCGTAGATGGTGAGCGCGGAGACACTGCGCACACCCAATTTTTCCGTGATGTTTTTCCGATGGGTGATGACGGTGGTGAGGCTGATGTTGAGGCGGTCGGCAATCTCCTTGTTGATAAGCCCTCGTGCCACAAATGCAAGCACCTCCACCTCCCTCGGGGTGAGGATGCTTTTTGCCTTGGGGATGTTCTTCCCCTGAGGATGCCCTTTCTGCTGAATCATGAGCAAGGAGCGGATGAGCTGCTTTTCCGGCACGGTGACGCATAGACAATGGAAATCCGCCAGCGAGGCCTGCTGCTCGCTGTTGGTGACAAGGACAATGGTGCGATGCCTCCATTCCTGAAAGAACTGCCGGTCGGCGAGCAGTTCACCAATATCGACGAAAAAATGGAAAAAACGTTCGGGGTTGTCGGCCTTCAACTCAGCGGCATTGGCAAAAGCCACGATGGTCCCTGACGGTATGACGGTAGTGAGCAGTTGCCTCAACCCAATGACGGTAAGGGAGTTGGGGCATACGATGGCCAATTGTGGGCATTGGCTTATCATTTCCAAAACCTGGGTGTTACATCGGTGAAGTCGTCACCAGAAGCCTTTTTGTAAAGCCTTTGGTTGGTGGTGCAATCCTTCAGGCATCCCAAGTGTGCGATATACGGTCCCACCTTGATGTAGTCGAAATCCGCCTTCCTCACCGTCCTTGGCACACGCTGCCTTCCGCTGTACCACGCCACCTTGAGTTGCGGGAACTCCCTCCTGACATACTTGGCCAAGATGTTGACGTACGCCGGGTCGGCATCGCCCCCCATGAAGGCGATGCATGTGATGTCGCCTCCATATTGCCTCACCATTTGCTCGATGACCATGGGTGTGAGCGGCGAGCCGATATCCTCCCACAAGTATTTGCTGTGGCACCCCGGACAATGGCAGGGGCAGTTGGAGATGTTGATGGCGAGCGTCACCTCGTCGGGTATTTCCTGAAAGACGATTCCTGTATTGACGTACTTCAGCATTTTCTTTGGGGTTTGGGGTTATGTGTTTGGGGTGGTGATGGCTTAGACGGTGTATTGCTCCTGGCCGGCGTAGAACCTGCGGTGTGCCTCCTCCTGGCGTGGCTCGGAGAAGTTGCTCACCCGCTTGAGGTAGCCTATGATGCGCGTCATGTAATCGATGTCCTTCGAGTGGCAGTGTGGACACTCCTTGAGGTATCGCTTGTCGATATGCCCGCAGTTGTTGCAGATGGTGTTGGGAATGTTGAAAGTGAAATAGTTGCATCCCTCCTTGGCCGCCACCTTGAGCAGTTGTCGGTATTGCTGCTGCGAGAGGTGTTCCTCAAGGTTCATGTGGAGCGCGGAGCCGCCAGTAAGGTGCTCGATGAAAGGCGCCCCATGCAGTTTGAACTTGTCGATAATGTTGAGGGTGTCGTCCTCCACGATGTAGAAATAGCTGTTGTAGCAGTCTCTTGGCACGAAATAACCATCCTCGCGGTCCCATTTGGCGTGCTTCACTCCCACATTCTCAGCAGGAATCATTTCGCAGTTGAAGAGGATGTCCTTGGTGCGGTATTTCTTGTTGTAGGTCTCCACCAAGCCGAGTATCTCCTGGACGAAGGCGAGGTATTGGGGGTTGTTGTCTATCTTCAGTCCCATGAACTCCGCCGCCTCGACGAGGCCGTTGACACCGATGGTGAGATACTGCCTGCCGATGTTGATGTATCCCGCGTCGAAGAGTGGCAGCATGCCGTGCTCCTTGAGTTCTTTGAGGTTCTCGTTGTAAGCCAGCTGCACCTTGTGGCACAAGTCAATGATTTCGGAGAGGAACTCCTTGTAGTCTTGGCCATTATTGACGGCATATTGGATGCACCGATTGAGGTTGATGGTGAGCACGCTCTTGGATCCGGTGGAAACGCCTCCTGCTCCGAGGGTGTAGCTGAAGCCGTTGTCTTGTATCTCGTTGCGGAGACGACAGCACGAACTGAGGGAGTCGGCATTGTCGCTCATATAGGTGAAGAACGAGTGTCCCTCGGCATACATCTCTGCGGTGAAGTCGCCCCATTCCTTGTCGATGACGTCGCCGTCCTGGGTGAGCAGGGCCATGGTCTCCACGGGGAATGTCAGCACCGCCTTGGTGCGCTCCTTGTTGAACCATTTCATGAACCTCTTCTGAAGCCAGGAGAGCCCCTCCCAGTCGGGACGTGAGCCGTCGGGGAAATAGAAATTCTCGAAAAGGCTCTCGAAATAATATTTATCGTAGTAGGCGACGTTCCAGAACACGGCTTGGTAGTTGCGCGCCCCGGTGGGTTGGTTGATGGAATAGACGATTTGCTCGAAGCAGTCGGTAATCATCTTGTCGATGGAGCGCTGCTTGGTGGAGAGGTCCACCACCTTGTCGGGTGTTTTCCAATAGTCCACACCGTATTCCAATCCGATAAAATAGTTGAGGTACATGAGGAATTCGGGCGTGGCGCAAGCCCCGCTGAGCATGCTCGACACCATGAAGACCATGTTGACGAAGCCTCCGCAGAACGACTTGAGGTTGGTGGGCGCCGTGGAGTTTCCCCCGATGGACATCGTACCACCGATGAGCCAGGGATACATAGTGATGGAGGCGCAGTAGTTGGCGAGGGAGGTCTCGTCGTTCTTGTAAATGAAATGGTGGGTCAACCTGTCGAGATACTCGTCTGCAAGCTCCTTGCCATACATTTTCTTAATACGGTCGGTGAGCAGCCTGCGGTTGAGCCGTATGAAACTTGATTTGGGAAGTTCGCCTATGAGGGTGGCGATATTTTTATGCTCCACATTGGCGTTGGCGTCATATTTTGAGCCAGTGGCGGCATTCGCTGCGTCGCAGTAGTCTGCCAAAAATTTCAACCGCTCCATCGTTTCCCTGTCCTCGGTGTGCTTCTGACGGTAGAGCATGAACGACTTGGCCACCTTGTAGTGACCTTCCTTCATGAGAGCCTCCTCCACCTCGTTTTGAATACCCTCGACGGTGATATTGTCGGTGATATTCAAATGGCTGATAATCTTTGAGATAGCCCCCAAGTCAGCAGACTCTCCCACAGAGTGGAAAGCCTTGATGATGGCGTTCATGATTTTGTCAAGCGAGAAGCGGTCGCGCTTGCCGTCGCGCTTCAAAATAGTATAATCCCTCATTATGTTAGTTGTTTGTTTTGGAAAACATTTCCTCTCATCATTTTCAAAAAGTTTCCCATTTTGGACAACTTTTGAAAAAAGCGTTTTAAGTAAATTGCAAAAAATGGTTTTTGAAATCGGTTACAAAGATACTACAATTCTCCGTTTCCCCATCCATTTTGAAGGGCGAAAATGGGGTGAATTAAGGAATTTTAAGATTTGCTTGTTTGCTCTTTGTTTTGTTTTTCGCGTGTTTTTCGCGTGTATTGTTTGGGTATTAGAGCATTACGCAAGAAAGTTGCACACGGCTGTTACACCGTGCAAAAAAATCTCAAAAGGAGAGTTTTTGCAACCTGTCCTTGAGTTGCGGCGCCATCGATTTCCTGATGGCAAGGGTGATGGAGCAAGTGTTGTCGAAGGACTGCGAGACGATGCGTGGCGACATTTCCTTCACGATGCGCATCACATCGTTCATCAAAGGGTAGGCGTAGTGGTAGGTGATGGTCTCCTCCACCTGCCTGACGACAGTGTCGCAGTGTGAGATGGAATCAGCCGCAGCCGACCGGTAGGCCACGATGAGCCCTCCTGTGCCTAAGTTGACACCGCCATAGTATCTCACCACGACGATGAGGATGTCGGTCAGACCATTACTGTTGATTTGCCCCAAGATGGGTTTTCCTGCAGTGCTACCCGGCTCTCCGTCATCGTTGGCCCTGAAGACGCTCCTTTCAGGTCCGAGCATATAGGCGTAGCAGACGTGCCGTGCGTCATAGTATTTTTTACGGTAGTTGTCGATGATGGTTTTCACCTCCTCTGCAGTCACGACATGGTGGGCGAAGGCCAGGAACTTGCTCCTTTTCTCGGAGTAAAAGCCTTCACCCACCTTGTCGGTGATGGTGGTGAACTCGTCTTGGCTCATGAGAGTTTGTGAATGACGAGTCCTGAGCGCAGTTTGGGTTCAAACCAAGTTGCCTTGGGTGGCATGATGTTTCCGCTGTCGGCGATGTCCATGATTTGCTTCATGGAGACGGGGTACAAAGCCAAGGCAGCCCGCATCTCCCCGCTGTCAACGCGCCGTTTGAGTTCGCCAAGACCTCGCAGGCCACCCACGAAATCGATGCGCTTGGAACTCCTCAAGTCCTGTATGCCCAAGATTTCGTCGAGGATGAGGCGGGAGGAGATGTCCACGTCAAGCACGCCGATGGGATTGTGGGGGTCGTAGGAACCTCGCATCGCTCTCAGGCGATACCACCTTCCGTCGAGGTAGAGGGAGAACTCATGCAACCGTGCGGGCTTGTAGATGTCGGTTCCCATGTCCTCCACGGAGAAATGCGTCTTGAGTTTGTCGATGAACTCTGCCGACGAGAGGCCGTTGAGGTCGGTCACCACGCGGTTATAGTCGAGGATGGTGAGCTGTGAGGCCTGGAAACAGACAGCCATGAAATAGTTGTATTCCTCGTCGCCACGGTGGTTGGGGTTCTGCTTTTGTTTCTCAGCACACACGAGGGCGGCGGCTGCCGAGCGGTGATGTCCGTCGGCGATGTACAAATATGGGATGTTGGAAAAGGCCCTGGTAATGACCTCGATGTCGTCGGAATTGGAGATGACCCAGAACTGGTGCCTGAAGCCGTCTCCGGGGGCGATGAAGTCGTATTCCGGGGTCGTGTCGATATATCTCGAAATGACGCGGTCGAGGATGTCGTTGTCGGGATATGCGAAGAAGACAGGCTCGATGTTGGCGTTGTTGACCCTCACATGCTTCATGCGGTCCTCCTCCTTGTCGCGCCTGGTGAGTTCGTGCTTCTTGATGCGTCCGTGCATGTAGTCGTCGGTGTGGGCGGCCACCACCAGTCCATACTGCGTCTTGCCGTTCATGGTCTGGGCGTAGATGTAGTAGTGCTCCTCCTCGTCCTGCACGAGCCATCCGTTGTCTTGGAATTTTTGGAAATTCTCTGCTGCACGCTGATAGACCTTCGGGTCGTACTCGCTGGTTCCCGGCTCGAAGTCGATTTCGGGTTTGATGATGTGATAGAGGCTCATTTCGTTGTCACCGGCCTCCTGGCGTGCCTCCTCGGAGTTGAGCACGTCGTATGGCCGTGACTCCACCTTTTCCACGAGATTTTTAGGTGGGCGCAAGCCTTTGAAAGGTTTTACGATAGCCATGGTTTCTGACTACAAGGTGAAAAATGTTGTGAAAAAACACCCGGGTCGGCGGTTGTCGGCCCGGGAGGATATTGCTGTTACTTACTTGTTGACTTGGAACTTGGTGTCTCCTGTGGCGAAGAAGGCGTTGATTTGCTTGGCGGCTGCAATTCCGGCATTGATGTTGGCCTCTGCCGTCTGTGCGCCCATCTTCTTGGGTGTGCTGAAATAGCGTCCCTCGAACTGTTCGAACTGCTCGTGGGCATCGGGCTTGATGTCGGTGACGAACTTGAGATCAGTCCTTTCTGCCAAGAGTTGGATAAGTTCCTCTTCGTTGATGACTTCCTTGCGAGCAGTGTTGACAAGAATGCCACCCTTGACCATCTGTCCAACAACGGCCTTGTTGATGCTCTGCTTGGTCTCCGGTGTGGCGGGGATGTGAAGGCTCACCACGTCGCAAGTCTGGAAGAGCTCGTCCTGGGTAGCCACGGCGTGCACGCCGGCCTGCTCGATGACGGTGGCGGGACAATAGGCGTCGTAGGCGTAGATGTCCATGCCGAAGCCCTTGGCGATGCGTGCCACGTTTCTTCCCACATTTCCAAAAGCGAGCAATCCGAGTTTCTTTCCCATCAGCTCTGTTCCGGCCTTACCGTTGTAGAAGTTGCGCACGGCATAGACAAGCAGTCCGAAGACAAGCTCTGCCACAGCATTGGCGTTTTGTCCGGGAGTATTCTCCACGACGATGCCTTTCTCCTTGGCGTATGCGGTGTCGATGGAGTCGTAACCTGCTCCGGCCCTGACGACGACTTTGAGGTTTTTGGCGGCGTCGAGCACCTCAGGTGTCACTTTGTCGGAGCGCACGATGAGTGCGTCGGCGTCGGCGACAGCCTCAAGAAGCTGTGCCTTTTCGGTGTATTTCTCCAAGAGTGCCAGTTGGTGTCCGGCAGCCTCCACTTCCTTTCTGATGCCCTCGATGGCGACGGGTGCGAAAGGTTTCTCTGTAGCTACTAAGATTTTCATTATAATTATAGGTGTGAAATGCAACGCCTCCACGAGGGAGGCGCTGCTTGTTGGATGTGATTAATTTTTAGCCTCAAACTCCTTCATGCACGCCACAAGTGCGTTGACGCCTTCGATGGTCTGTGCGTTGTAGCAGCTTGCCCTGAATCCTCCCACGGAGCGGTGGCCTTTCACGCCCACCATTCCCTTGGCAGTGGCAAACTCGAGGAAGGGCTTCTCCAGCTCCTTGTACTCGTCGCTCATAACGAAGCAGATGTTCATCAGCGAGCGGTCGCCTTCTTCCACCACGGTTCCACGGAAGAGTTTGTTGCGGTCGATTTCGCCATACACGATTTCAGCCCTTTCCTTGGCGAGACGGTCCATGGCCTCCACGCCTCCGTTGGCCTTCACCCATCTGAGGGTTTCCAAGGCGCTGTAAATGGGCACCACGGGAGGTGTGTTGAACATGGAGCCTTTCTCCACGTGTGTGCGGTAGTCAAGCATGGTGGGAATGGGTCTCGGAGCCTTTCCTAAGGCATCTTCCTTGACGATGACGAGGGTCACACCGGCCATGGCGAGGTTTTTCTGTGCTCCGGCATAGATACAGTCATACTTGGCCACGTCGATGGGTCTGCTGAAGATGTCGGACGACATGTCGGCGATGAGCCTGACATTGACATCGAGGTCCTTGCGGATTTCCGTACCGTAGATGGTGTTGTTGGTGGTGATGTGCAGGTAGTCCACATCATCGGGGCATGTCCACCCCTTGGGGATGAAGGTGTAATTGGCGTCGGCAGATGAAGCGACCTCCACGACCTCTCCGAAGAGCTTTGCCTCTTTCATGGCTTTCTTGGCCCATGTTCCAGTGTTGAGGTAAGCAGCTTTCTTGATGAGGAAATTGTAGGGAACCATGCAGAATTCGAGTGAAGCTCCTCCGCCGAGGAAAATGACAGAATAACCCTCAGGAATCTGCAGCAATTCTTTGATGAGTGCCACGGCCTCGTCCACAACGGGTTGGAAATCCTTGGCCCTGTGGCTGATTTCTGCTAAGGAAAGGCCACTGCCGTTGAAATTGAGAATTTGCTGGGCCGTCTTCTCGATGACCTCTCTGGGGAGGATGGATGGTCCTGCGTTGAAATTGTACTTCTTCATCTGAATAATGTTTAAAAATTTTACCTATTGATGATGTTGCATCACAAATCGAGTGCGAAGTTACGCCATTTTATTGAAAAGAGCAAATATTCGGTGTGTTTTTTGCTACTTCCCTATCGTTTTGTCAATTTCCTCAAACTCCTTGCCCATGTTGAGATTGAGATAGATGGTGTATAGCGCTGGCAGCCATTTGTCCTGCTGCTCAGGCGCTTTCTGTCTGAAGATTTCCATATATGGCCTGCTCTTCTCAAAAAGCTCGTTGACCGCTTGTCTTTGCTTCTTGGTGCGTCGCTTGAGATGCTGCTGGCTGGCTTCAAGTTGCAGAGCCTGGTTGTAGTAAGCAAGCCCCATATTGCAGTATGCCTCTGGCATGGAGTCGTTGATTTGCAACAACTTGCGAGTGATGACGAGGCAACTGTCATATTGCTGGGCGTTGAGAAGGGCCGTGCTTTTTGCGAAGACGGCCAAATAGTTGGTGCTGTCGTCACGCAGTGCGTTGTCGATGAAAATGCTGGCGGAATCGGTCTGTTGCCTCATATTGTAATAATCGACCAGCCTGGGAAAAAAGAAGGTGTTTCGCGGTGCTATTTGGAACCCTCTTTTAAGAGACTCCACGTAAGCGGCGGTATCTCCATGTTGTAATTGTCTCTCCGCTACATACTGCATAATGTTTTCCCCATGCGCGGTGTCCCGACAAGCGATGTCAAAATATTTCATCGTTTTTTCCAAGTCGTTGAGGCGGTATCCGCAATAGAGAGCCCGGTAAGCGGCCTTCACCTGCAGTGTGTCTGTCCGGTCGTATGAATAGTCAGTGAAAAGTGGCTGTTGTGCGCAGTCGAGATAGGCGTCATAGAATGCCCATGAGTTGTTGAAATCAAGTTTTCTCAGATAAAAAGCTCCTCCGTTGTAGATGTTGGGGCGCATGGCGTTGAGCATGGCGGCGTGTCGTGCGCGGTACTTGACGCGCACCTTCCCCTTTTTGTCAGGCGTGGTTTCCAAGGAGTCGAATTGCTCGCAGCAGAGGAGGAGTTTTTTGGCATTCTTAAAGAGAGCCGCCGTGTCATACTGCTGCTTCAAGTATAGTTTCTGGTTGCCCTGGTCGTACTGGAGTTTGATGGCGTCGATGAGTGTGAGCCACACCTTGTGGTTGAGACGGTTGGTGGAGTCTCGCAGCAGGTCTGTCATGAGTTTCTCTGCCTTGTCGAGATTCTTCCCCGACTTGATGAAGGTCTCTGCCTGGTCGATGGCTTTCCGCTGGGCCGCCTTCCGCTGGGCCGTGCAAGTCAGGACGAGGCATACCAGGAAAGTGGCCAAAAACAATCTTTTCATCCTTGTGGTATCTATAGCTTTAGAGTGCAACGAGGCGGGTCTATGGAGGTTGGTATGATTAGTGAGACCAATAGCCCTGCCAATTATTTTAAATGAGGGTGTGTCAAGGCTTTGACACACCCTCGAAAAAGTCATTTCATAAAATTATTAATCGTTGATGCCTGCTTCTTTGGCAGCATCCTTCGTGCGCTGGTCATCGCCACCGTAGAGTTGGTAGTTGCAGCGATAGAGCGGATAAGTCCAGTTGGCCTTCTCACGGTTGGGGTCGAGCTGCTTGGCCTTGACGAGGTATCCCATGGCCTCCTCATAAAGGGGTCTGATTTGGTCCATGGCCTCCTTGGGCACTCTACCGGTCGTTCCAGCAGCGCGGTTCTCCAAGTTGGAAGCATGGTCAAGTTGGCATGCACCGAGATAGGTGAGGATTTGTGCGTTGTCGGGTTGTGCAGCAAGTGCTTTCTTGAAATAGCCCACGGCATCCTCCAGTTTCTGCTCCATCATGGCGTTTTGACCTCTCACAGCCCATACGACGAAGTTGTTGGGATCTGATTGAAGTTTCTTGTTGAAGAGAGCTTCCATCTCCTTGTCCATCTTGAGACCAGAGTACATGTTGACCAGTGAACCGAAGAGTTGCTCGTTGTCGGGGTCGTTGGCAAACTGCCCCTCTAACTCCTTGACATAGTTGAGCGAGTCCTGCCTTGTCTTAAGGCCCTCTTGCTCAATGGCGAGCTTGAGGTTGTTGGCCTCCTTGGCGAATTGCGGATCCTTGGCAGCGACGTCGGCAAACTTCATACAACCCTTGTTGTCCTTGTTCTGAGCGGCATAGAGAGCTGCATAGTAAGCCATCTGTCCGATGTTCTCGTCCGGCGTCTTGGCCACTTGTTCTACGAAGAGCGGTTCGGCGTATGAATCGACGCACTTGGCGAAATACTTGTAGGTGTTGGCATCGTCACCCCTGTTGAGGTAGTAGATTCCTCCATTCCAGAGGTTACCCCTGTGGGGATACAGCTGTGCAGCCACCGTCTCGTGGAATTTGGGAGCCACCTTTCCCTTCTCGTTGGGCATCTGGTCGTATTTTTCACATTCGACGGCTGCTTCCATGGCGTTATAGATACCCTGGTAGAAAGCCATTGAGTCCACCTCGACCTTGTTGCCCTTGCCCATCTGCTCGCTCACCTGGTTCTCGGCCATTTTGGCCTGCTCCTTGGTGACCGTTTCCATGGCCAAGGTGTAGAGTTTGTTGTAGGCTTTCGCCTTTTCAGCCGGGGATGCGAGTTGGCCCAGGGTGGAGTCGAGCAGCGACTTTGCCTCGGCATAGGTCTTTGCTTTCAGGATTGTCTTGAGCGCGGGCGAGTCGCCAGCGAAGGCTATTGATGCAGCTACTGACATCAACGCCACAATCATCAATTTTCTCATCTTCATTGCTAAATAAATGGTTTTTTGAAATGGTTTTGCTATTATATAATATTAGGTTATGGCTCTTCGGGACTTTCCTCGGAGCTGTTTTCGTCGTTGTTGACATCCTCTGGAAGGAAGTCTTCATCACTGAAGAGCCCTCCCAAGGAGGTTTTTTTGGTGCTCTCCTCTTCTGGGATGATTTCCTCAAACTCCTCTACATCCTCGTCATCCTCCGATGGGGTTTTGCTGACGGTAACGTCGGGTTTGTTGTCGTTCTTGATGCTCTCGCTCTTCTGCGACCACTCCGCACGGCTGATTTGTTCCATGGAAGCCTCAAGCTCCGCTCCCATCACCTTGCACACGCTGGCGATGACATCGTTTTTCTTGGTGAGGTTGATGAGGCGGACGCCCTGCGTGGCCCTTCCCATGACACGGCACTCGGCCACGGAGAGCCGGATGGCGATGCCGCTCTTGTTGATGATCATGAGGTCGTGTTCGTCGGAGACGTTCTTGATGGCCACCACCTTTCCGGTTTTCTCTGTGATTTGCAGTGTTTTCACGCCCTGCATTCCTCTGCCGGTTTTTCTGTAGTCCTCGACCATGGAGCGCTTTCCATATCCGTTTTCGCTGACGACCATGATGGTTTCCTTCTCGGCGTTGTTGATGACAATCATTCCCACCACCTCGTCGTCTTTCTCACTGAGCCTCATTCCTCTCACGCCAGTGGCGATACGTCCCATGTTGCGGACGAGTGTCTCGGAGAATCTCACCGCCCTTCCGTTGCGGTTGGCCATAACGAGTTCGTTGCGTCCGTTGGTGAGGCGCACGTCCACCACCTCGTCGCCTTCTTGAATATTGATGGCGTTGACTCCCAAGGTCCTTGGGTGGCTGTACGCCTTGAGACACGTTTTCTTGACGAGTCCCCTCTTGGTGGCGAATACCACGTAGTGTGTGTTGAGGAACGTCTCGTCGTCGAGCCCCCTGATCCTGAGGAATGCATTGACGGAGTCGTCAGGGTCGATGTTGAGCATGTTTTGAATAGCCCTTCCCTTGGAGTCCTTTCCTCCCTCGGGTATCTCGTAACACTTGAGCCAGTAGCACCTTCCCTTCTTGGTGAAGAAGAGCATGGTGTTGTGCATGGTAGCGGGATAGATGAACTCCGTGAAGTCCTGTTCCCTTGTCCTGGCTCCCTTGGAGCCCACTCCCCCTCTTCCTTGTCCTTTGAATTCGCTGAGGGGCGTCCTCTTGATGTATCCCAAGTGGCTGAGGGTGATGATGACGGGGTCGTTGGGATAGAAATCCTCAGGGTTGAACTCCTCGGAGGAGTACTTGATTTCCGTCCTTCTCTCGTCTCCGTACTTTTCCTTCACTTCGAGGAGCTCGTCCTTCATCACCTTTTTGCACAGTTCGGGGTCGTCGAGGATGGACTGCAGGTAACTGATGAGCTTCTCCAACTCCTCATACTCGGCATGCAGTTGGTCGATACGCAAGCCGGTGAGTTGGGAGAGGCGCATATCCACGATGGCCTTCGACTGCAGTTCGTCGATGTCGAAGCGTTTTTCGAGGTTGCGCTGTGCGTCGGAGGGTGTCTTCGAAGCCCTGATGATGTGCACCACCTCGTCGATGTTGTCGCACGCGATGATGAGTCCTTCGAGGATGTGCGCCCGATCCTGGGCCTTCTTCAAGTCAAACTTGGTGCGCCTGATGGTGACGTCGTGCCTATGCTCGATGAAATATTTCACGCAGTCCTTGAGGGTGAGCAACTTGGGTCTGCCTTTCACCAAGGCGATGCAGTTGACGGAGAAGGAGCTTTGCAACTGTGTCATCTTGAAGAGTTTGTTGAGGATGACATTGGCGTTGGCGTCCTTCTTCACATCCACGACGATGCGCATTCCCTGACGGCCTGTTTCGTCGTTGACGTTGGAGATGCCTTCAATCTTTCCCTCCTTCACCAAGTCGGCGATGTTCTCGATGAGTTGTGCCTTGTTGACACCGTAGGGTATCTCGGTAACAACAATCTTGTCGTGCGCTTCTCCGCCTTCAATCTCCGCCTTGGCCCTCATGACGATGCGGCCCCTTCCGGTCTCGTAGGCGTCCTTGACGCCCTGGATGCCATAGATGTAGGCGCCGGTGGGGAAGTCGGGGGCCTTGATGTAGGCCATGAGCCCCTCGGTGTCGATGTCGGGATTGTCGATGTATGCGCAGCATCCGTCAATGACCTCGCACAAGTTATGGGTGGGGATGTTGGTGGCCATGCCTACGGCAATGCCGTTGCCGCCATTCACCAAAAGGTTGGGAATCTTGGTGGGCATGACGGAAGGCTCGGTGAGTGAGTCGTCGAAGTGGTTGACCATGTCGACGGTGTCCTTCTCCAAGTCGTCCATGATATGCTCGCCCATCTTGGAGAGCCGGCACTCGGTGTAACGCATGGCGGCGGGGGAGTCACCATCGACGCTTCCGAAGTTACCCTGGCCATCGACCAAGGTGTATCTCATGCTCCACTCCTGGGCCATTCTCACGAGGGCGCCATAGACGGAGCTGTCGCCATGGGGGTGGTACTTGCCGAGCACCTCGCCCACCACGCGCGCACATTTCTTATAAGGTTTGTCGCTGGTGTTTCCTATGCCCAGCATGCCGAAGAGGATTCTACGGTGCACCGGCTTGAAGCCATCCCTCACATCGGGGAGTGCTCGTGCCACGATGACCGACATAGAGTAGTCGATATACGACTTCTTCATCTCCTCCTCTATGTTGATTCTGATGATTTTGTCTTGGTCAAATGTCTGATTTTCGTCCATTATTGGTTGTCATATTTATAAGTAACTTTCAGGCGTGAAATCGCCGTAGAGGGCATTTAAATGCGTTTTAAGCGATTTGAGGCCCATTTCAAGGTGTAAAATTACTACTTATTTATGACATAGGAAAGCAAAAGGGGATTTTTTTTCTAAAATTAATGATTATTAATGTTGGAAGGTCTGCCTGTAACTCAGCGAATCAAAACTGTTACATATTATATATGACCACACAACCATCTATTCATTGACAATCTTTCGCATTCTTTTCGTGGGAAAAGGGGGTGGCGTAAGACGATCAACAAAGAGCTGGAAGGTTGTATGAAAAGGGGGTGTTGCTCAACAAACGCTAACGCCTGGGCCAAGGTCTGGCGGCGTTGCGCATGGCCTGGCGGTGGAACTTGCTCTCCGCTTTGATGACTTCATAAAGTTTGGAAGCCGGCATGATACCAAGGAAGCGGGCGTGATAGTTGGATTGCAACTGCTTGATTTCTATCTCCAACTGGTCGATTTCCACGATGGCCTTCTTGCACCGCTCCTCATCGAGAGGCTTCACAAGTTTGAGGTCGCGTATCTTGTCATAAAGCACGCGCTGCTTATTGTTCATCTCATCGTAGAGCGGGAAGAATGCGGCCGCCTCGTGGGGTGTGAGACATGCCTCAAGGGTGATGAACTTCTGAAGGTCGGCCTTGAATTTTGCAGGGTCGAATTTCCTGTGCTCCTGTGCCGAGAGGGGCAAAGCCACCATGGCAAGAAGCAGAAAAGTCAGTCTTAATGTTGAGAGTAGTTGGTTATTCATCTGCCAGATAAGCATATAAGTCGTCATCGTCACACATGATATAGTCAGCCACGGCATCGATGCTTCCATCGGCAGCGGTGTATGAAGACCGCTGCGTAGCCATCGCCTCCACCGCTGCGCCGTTGAAGTCCTGATGCACGTAAAGCCCTGCTCCGAAGACGGCTGCAAGCACGACGGCAGCAGCGGCCACTGTCCGCCATCTCTTGACATTCAGCGGCTTGTGCACCGGCATAGGCATCATCCTCACTTCGTTTTCGGGGATATGCTCCATCACCCTTTCCGCAAGCGTGTCGAAATAACCTTCAGGCACAGTGAAATGGTTTTCACGCTTGGGCAGGGAATCGTATGTTTCTTTAATCATTGCTGTCTTTTTTTGTTGGACGCAGACAAGGGGAAAAAGTTTAACGTGTCTGAGGAAATTTTTGTTGATAGATGAAATTTGCTTGTCTGAAAACCTAATTGGCTGTTGGATAAACACATTTGACCGATTGTCTCACGAGCCGATGTACAGGCAGAGCATACCCAATAGCACGAGGATGAGGTCGATGACCTTGCTCTTGAGATTTTTCTCGTGGAAGAAGAGGGCACCGAAGAGGAAGGAAACCACGACACTCCCACGCCTCACCATGGAGACGATGGAAATCATGGCCCCCGGCAGGCTCAGTGCGTAGAAGTAGATGAAATCGGCGGCAGAGAGGAAAATGCTGACGCAGATGATGCTCCAATGCCAGTGCATGGGTGTGGTGTGCTTCCGCTGCGGCCACCAGGCAAGCATCAGCACGGCAAGCATCATGGCCGCTTGGTAGATGTTGTACCAACTCTGTACGAGCATGCGGTCAAGCCCCACGCCACCATTCTCCGGGGGAGCCATGAGATATTTGTCGTAGAGGCCGCTGACAGCACCGAGCAACGCCGCCAAGACGATGAAATAAATCCACTTGTCGTGCTTGAAATCGATGCCCTCCTTTCGCCCACTCCTGCTGAGCATATAGAAGGAGACGATGGAGAGAGCGACACCAAGCCACTGCCATCCATTGAGTTTCTCACCAAACACCAGAAGTGCGCCGCAAAGCACCATCACCGGCCTCGTGGCGTTGATGGGCCCCACGATGGTGAGCGGCAGATGCTTCATTCCGAAATAGCCGAAGAGCCACGACAGCAAGACGATGACGCTCTTGAGCAGGATGAACTTGTGGGCCTCCCATCCTGCTTCCGGCACATGAAACTGTGAGGTGTCGAGCAGCGTCGTGGTGCTGCTGAGGATGATGAACGGAAGGAAGATGAGGGAACAGAAGACAGTGTTGAGGAAAAGCACAGGGATGACGGCGTTGCCGGCCAGCGCCTCCTTCTTGAAAGAGTCGTAACAGCCGAGCAGGGCAGCGGAGATGAAGGCGAAGATGAGCCACATGTGCGAAATGATTTAGAATGGGTTGGGCTGGTCGGGATAGGTCACGTCCACCAAAAAAAGGGCCTTGGCGGGCATGCTCTCACCAGCCTTTGTGCGGCTCTTGCTCTCTATGATGCTCCTGAATTCATCAAGCGACAGCCTCCCCCTTCCCACATCCACCATGGTGCCCACCACTGCCCTCACCATGTTGCGAAGGAAGCGGTTGGCCGTGATGGTGAAGCGGTACCGATATGGAGCCACCTCCTCCCACCGTGCCTCCGTCACCTGGCAGATGGTGGTTTTCACATCAGTATGGCTCTTGCAAAAGGCCCCGAAATCAGAATAACCGGTGAGGATGCGCCCGGCCTCGTTCATCAAGGCGAAATCAAGACGGTAGCCCAGTTGACAAGAAAATTGATTGACGAAGGGGTCCTTTCGGGTATGTATGAAATAATGATAAGTTCTGGATGTGGCAGAGAATCTGGCGTGCATGTCTTGGGCCACCTCCCTCACATGACTCACAGCGATGTCGCGTGGCAGCAAGCGGTTGAGTTTGTATGCCAGTTGGTCAAGGTCCACCAACTGTTGGCAGTCGAAATGAGCCACCATCTTCGTCGTATGCACGCCGGCGTCGGTTCTCCCGGCTCCCACCACCTCCACCTCCTGCCTCAACAGCGTGGCGAGCGCCCTCTGCATCTCCGCCTGCACAGAGTTGCCATTGGGCTGCACCTGCCATCCATGGTAGCGCGAGCCATCGTAACTGAAAGTGATAAAATACCTGGCCATGCTGAATTCGGGTGCAAAATTACGAATTTTTGCTGAAAAAAGAACAATTGTTGGGAAAATCCGTCTCCATCTCTTGGTGGGTAAAAAAAATGAAACGCCGCTATCTCTCACAGACGGCGACGTTTTTTCCAAGAAAAATTACACTCTATTGATTATAAAGCCTAATACCTAAAACAATTGGAGAACATTAATATCATCTGCTGTTTGTTTATGCTTTGCAAATATACGATAATTATGCGAAACAAAAAAAGTTTTAAGCATTTTTTTTCTTCATTTGACAACAATTCTACTCTTATTTTCCTTTTCGGATAAACAAATTGTAGAAAGCGACAAAAAGAAAGAACGTTTTAGTGCCTCCATGTCGCCCTACTTGTGAAGGGCGATGTTGTAATTGTAGTATTTCTTGTTGCCTGTGATGTCCTCCACCACCCGTATGAAAGGTGGGAATTTCACCGACTCGTCGGAAGCCACCCCCTTCGTTTCGAGAATCATCAACCCATCGATTGGCTGTGAGAAAAGGTCGAGTTCAAAATACTGCCCTTTCCAAATGAAGCTCTTCCTCGTCTTGTGAATGGTATGACGGTAGGGGTCGGCCTGTTGCAGCAGCGACGTGTAGAGGTTGTTGCTGATTTGCCGTTCCGTCTGCACGTATTCCGTATCAGAGATGGGGGACTTGGTGGTGTGTACGTTGACATACTTTCCCGCCCATCCCCGTCGGCGCAGCCTCACCTCGCATCCAGGCTCAGCCACGAGATAGGTTTGCGTGATTTCACTCACGATGCACTCAGGCAAGTCTCCCACCACCTCAACGATGTATTTTCGCTCTTCCTCGATGGGTTGGGGCAACCCGAGGACGAAGGAGATTTCCTTGAGCACCCTGTTGAGTTTTTTCTCAAAATCCTCATGGTTGTTAATGACCCGGAGGTGGGTGTGGCCTGTCCAGGCGCCGATGACCTTCTTGTCGAGAAGGCGAGCCTGACGAAGTCCCTCCTCGTCCATCTTCTCATACCGTTGGGCGTTGGTGGTGGTGGTATAGAACTCCTCCGCCCCGTCGGCAGCGGAGACAAGGTGTAGCACGGCATCGTAACGCTTGTCCCGCAAGTCGGAGGTGGACACACCCAGTTCACCGGTAATCTGCTCCCACATCTCGGGTGTCATGTAGGCGGAGATGTCCATCACGCCACGGTCGCACACCAAGAGGGTGGGTTCCTCACATTCTTGCGCCATTCTCATGAACTTGTCTTCCAATGCCATCTGCACTTCCAAGGTGGCTTTCTCCCCTTGGTAGAACAAGCCCTTGTTGTCGGTGAGATAGTTCATGCCCGCCTGACTGAAAAGGGTGGGTACTTCGGGGATGGTGAACACCTTGTATCCAAGGCTTGAGAAATGCTCTATCACCTTGACAAGAGCGGTGGTCTTGCCTGCGCATGGCCCTCCAGTGAGGACGATTTTCTTGATGTCGTTGTTCATTTTGAGGTTATAGGGGTTTGTTTTGGGCTGAAGTGATGATGGTGATTATGATGAAGCCAGTCTTGCGAGGAGGTTGATGAAAACCTTCCAGATGTCTTCTATGGTGGAGAGTTTCACCCTTTCCGACGTGGAATGTGGCTCCACGATGCGGGGGCCGATGCTTGCCATTTGCAGTCCGGGGTATTTCTGCACGAAATATCCAGCCTCCAAGACGAAATGCATGGCCACCATTCGCGGCCGCCACCCCAAGACGTCGTTGAAGGTGTCGGAGGTGGTTTGCAGGAACGCAGAGGCAGGGTCTTCCTTCCAAGCCGGCGCCGACATGAGGGTTTCCGAAACGGCTCCGCCCTCTGCCATCACCTTGGCGATGTCGGCCGCCAATTCTTTCATCTTTGCATCGATGAAGCTGCGGGTGTGCGTGGTGACGATGATGGCTCCGTCGTCGTAAAACACCCGTCCCACATTGTTGGAAGTCTCCGGTGTCCCGGGCATGGTGTCGCTCATGTCCACCACGCCTTGCGTCACTTGCTCCAAGCATACCATGAGTTGGTGGAAGGCATCATGGTGGATGACCTTTTCCATGGGTTTCACCTTTTCCACGTGGCACCTCACGTCGGGGTCGGTGTCGCCGTATTCCTCACGCACCCACTCGTTGAAAATATCCTCTTGTGCCTTGACAAACTCCGCAGCCTCACCTGAGGGAACAGTGATCACCACCTCGGCCTTGGAGGCGATGGAGGCGTTGGCCTCGCCGATGTCGATGGTGGCCAGTTCCAAGTCATACTCGTTGTAGATGGCTGCCAGGACGGCCCAGGCCATGGTGACGGCACTTGCCCTTCCCTTGGCGATGTCCACGCCGGAATGTCCGCCTTTCCCACCATCGATGGTGATCTTGTACCACCTTCGCTTTCCATCCGGGGCATCAACAAGGGGTGCCGGCAAGCGATGTCTTTGGAGCAGTGCTCCGGCTGCTCCGGTAGTGATGGTGTCGTAGTCCTCGGAATCGAGATTGACGACCTTGCGCCCTTTGATGAAGTCGGTGTCGAGGGCTGCCGCCCCTGTCATGCCATCCTCCTCATTGGTGGTGGTGATCACCTCCAAGGGGCCGTGTCGCAGGGTGTCGTCGGCCAGGACGGCCAAAGCCATCGACAGCCCTATGCCGTTGTCGGCACCGAGGGAGGTGCCCCTTGCCTTCATCCATCCATCCTCCACGATGGCTTCCACGGGGTCGTGCAGCGGGTCTTCCATCCCCACGCACACCATATCCATGTGGTTGAGTATGACGATGGTCTCTGCATCCTCGCATCCGGGTGATGCCGGTTTTCTCACCACGACGCAGTTCTGGGCGTCTCGGTCGTATTCCAGTCCGAGTCGTTGTGCAAACTGACAGATGAAATCGGCCACCCGCTCCTCATGGTGCGATGGTCTCGGGATGTGGTTGAGCTGTTTGAAAATGTCCATGACGGCATCCACCGGCGGACAATCCAAAATGTGTTGTTTTTCCATTCTATATTGTATATATTAACTAAGGTGAGCCACTGCGCATGCCCCACCGCCATACACATTTGATGGCCTTGTCGAAAAGCAAAATTGACGCTTTTATACCATGGCTTCCAATTTTTCAGCAAATTTAGTGGTTTTTCTCCACACCGCAAAATTTTGAGAGTGTTTTTCTACTTGACATTGTTTATGGAGGGGGTCGCCCACACATACATGTTGCCCAAGGTTGCTTTCATCTACCTTTGGTTGACAACAATCAAAAAAAATGTTTATTATTCTTACGACAGCCAGAAAAAGGGCATGAATATTTGCCTATTCGGCAAGAAAAGTGTAATTTTGCAGCGGAATTAAAAAGGAAGCAGTTTCACATTAGCATAAAACACGACATGAATTCCCAATTCAAGGCATTTACCATATTACTGGTTACTTTTTCCGCATTATTCATCTACGCCATCTCCCCGTGGGGGTTGACCTTTGCCAAGCAGATGCTGAAGAAAATTGACATCGACAGCATGTTGCCCGAGCGCACCGACAGCACGATGCTCGTGGAAGTGGAAGAACCCGTCGTCCCCGACTCCACCGCCCAGCGTTTCCTCTTCATCGGCGACTCGATGGTGGAGCCTCTGGCCTACCGTTTCTACGACTACTGCAAGGAGAGCGGCGACACGATGTATGCTGTGACATGGTATGGTAGCACCACCACGGCATGGAGCAGCACGACACTTGACTACTACATCAAGGAGGTGCGCCCCACCTACCTCATCTTCTGCATGGGCAGCAACGAGTTGTACTCCAAGAACATCAAGACCATCAACGAGAGCCTCTCCCGGATGCTTTCCAAAGCCGGCGACCTGCCATGCATCTTCATCGGCCCCCCCAACACGAAGCCCGACAATGGTTTTAACGACGAGATAGCCAAGGTGTTTGGCAAGAAACGCTATTTTAATTCCCAATCGATAGAGATGGAGCGTCGCAGCGACCATCTCCATCCCACCAACAGCGGCGCCCGCGTTTGGATGGACGAGGTGGCCGAGTGGATGACCAGCGAAGAGTGCATCCATCCCGTCGTGTTCAACAAGCCCGAGGGCAAACAGTCATGGCCCATCCACCACATCGAAGTGCTTCAAGTGAAGGACAAGGCTCCCACGCTTAGCCCTCGCCCGGCCACTGAGCAGTCATAACGGCAAGTCGCCCTCCAACACCGATTTGCCATGCCCCTGAGCGATTACATCACGCACTATCTCTCCGCCCCCGACAGCACATGGTCGCTCGTCTCATTGCCATTTGCCGTCACATTCATCGTTTTCTTTGGCATTTACATCCTTGTGCGCCAACAGTCGAAGACGCTGATGCTCGGCTACGTGCTTGCGTTCAGCCTCTTCTTCGCCTACAAGGCCAACGGCGTGCTGATGCTTCTCCTGCCGGCCACCATGCTGGCCTCCTATTACATGACGCGACGGATAACGGAGGCGGAGGATGACACTGCGCGGCGAAGGTGGATGTGGGCCACCGTGGTGCTCGACCTCCTTCCCCTGTTGTATTTCAAATACACCAATTTCTTTGTCAGCATCCTCAGCGACATCTTGTCAAGCAATTTCTCCCCACTGTCCATCATCCTCCCCGTGGGCATCTCCTTCTACACCTTCCAAGCCATCAGCTACACAGTGGATGTCTATAGGGGTCGCTTCACGATGGAGGTGAGCCTCTTGGAGTATGCCTTCTACCTCACCTTCTTCCCACTGTTGATGGCCGGCCCCATCACACGTGCCGAAACACTCATCCCGCAAATCAAGCATCGGTATCACGTCACTGACAAGCACGTATATACCGGGATATGGCTCATCATGACCGGCTTGGTGAAGAAAGCCCTCATTGCCGACTACATCGCGCAATACAACAACTGGATATTCGACGACCCGGCGGCATACTCCGGTTTCGAGAACCTCATGGGTGTGCTGGGCTACTCCCTGCAGATATATTGCGACTTCTCAGGTTACAGCGACATCAGCATCGGCATCGCATCACTCTTAGGCTTCACCCTCCTTGAGAATTTCAGATTCCCCTACCAGTCGCTCAACCTCCAGGAATTTTGGCGCCGGTGGCACATCTCCCTCTCCACTTGGTTTCGCGACTACCTCTACATTCCGCTTGGAGGTAACCGAAAGGGCGAAATACGCACCTATTTCAACAACTTCATCTCAATGCTGGTGGCCGGCCTGTGGCATGGCGCCTCTTGGATGTTTGTCACCTGGGGTGCACTGCACGGTTTGGGCCAGGTGGTGCATAAGTTTTGCAAACGATGGCTCAACAAGGTAGATAACACATGGTATGTGAGATTTCTCTCATGGGCACTCACATTCTCATGGGTATTGCTCTGTTGGATATTCTTCCGCTCACCCGACATGCACACGGCCATCACCATCATCTCCAAGATTTTCACTGATTTCAGCTGGACATACCTCGCACCCTTCGTACAGACACGCACCACATGGGTGGTGTTCGTCGCCTTGGGCTTGGGACTGCACGCCATTCGCCAACAGCACGCAGAATGCCTCAAGCAATGGTTTATTGATTCACCCATTACCATGAAAGTCATCCTGCTCTTCATCGTCATGCAACTGGTGGTCAACTTCCGTCTCAGCGACATCCAGCCCTTCATTTACGCTCAATTCTAATCACATGAGGAAAACATTCTTCACCATCCTCCTTGCCTTGGCATGCCTCACCGCCGGTGCCACCACCTTCATCCCCGCCACCGACTCCGCCTTCGCCTACGTGGGGCGCATCAGTTGGGAGGCCAACCCCGGTGCCGCCACATGGACCTACCCCGGCGTGCAAGTACACGCCATTTTCACCGGCACGTCGGCGGCAATGAAAACCAATGCCGACTGCGGCTATTTCATGGTGGAAGTGGACAACCTCGAACCTCGCAAGGTGAAAGTGGAGAAAGGACAAACCAATACTATCCTCGCACGAGGACTTGGCAACGGCAACCACCGCCTCACCCTCACCTATTTAATAGAGGGCCTTTACAAGAAGCCTACGTTTCATGGTCTTTTCCTCGACGACGGCTGCCACCTTGTAGAACGACCCATCCTCCCAGAGCGGAGGATAGAGTTCATCGGCAACTCCATCACCTGCGGCTACGGCATTGAGGGCAATGGCACGGAGAAGAAATTCCTCTTCAGTCAACAGAATTTCTACCAAACCTATGCCGCCCGCACCGCCCGTGCCTTGGGAGCGCAATGCCAAGTGTGCGCCCGCAGCGGCATCGGCATCTACCGCAATTATGCCGGGAAAATCCCCGACGAAATCATGCCCAACATCTATCCCCATACATTCTACACCACCTCCGGCGAGTTGTGGGACTTCTCCCGCTTCCAGGCCGACGTGGTGTGCGTCAACCTGGGCTGCAACGACACCTCCGTGGGAAAATACGACAAGGAACGGCTCACACAGGCATTCAAGGACTTCACCATCACCCTGCGCGAGCATTACCCCCACGCCAAGATTGTTTACATCATTGGAGCCATCCGCACCTCCAAGCGCCTCCTTGACATCCAAGAGGCCCACGATGCAGCCATTGCCGACGCAGCCTCCCGAGGTGACTACGAGGTGTATCGCATGGACTTCACCCCCGATGACGGCTCCTTGGGCAGCGGGGCGGTGGGGCATCCTTCCATGCGGCGCCATGCACTCATGGCCGAGGAGCTCACCGCTTTCCTGCGAGGCATCACCGGGTGGGAGTGATGATGTACTTGGAAAGCGTCATTATACGAATGTTCTCTGACAGCCCTGTCACTTCACCGTCACTTTACGAGCCTTCCCGTCCTTCCATACGATGTAAACACCTTTGGGCAAGCCAGCCACCGAATTTCCAGCTGCTTGACCAGTAATGCTGTACACGCCCTTGATGCCCTCCCCATGCGCCAGCACCGACGCCACCCCTTCATCCACGTCCTTCAAGGCGACGGTGAGGTAGAGATCGTCGGTCTGGTCGGCCATCGACGTGCCAAGATAGGAGGTGTCGCTAAGCATGCTCTTGATGGCCGGCTCTCCCATTTCAAGCATGTATCCATACATGGCGTATGAAAGGAAAGCGCGTGTGCTCTCGTTCTGCTGGTCGAAAATGAGATTGCAAGCCGTGTCGCAGTCATCCTCCAACTGTTCGAGGACGACCTTGGCGGCATCCTTGAGATGCTCGTTGGCCTCCGCGTGGGTGTAAATCACCTTGCGCAAGGTCTCTCCAAACGCCTCCAAAGCAATGGCGGACAATTCGTTGACATCCGTAGGCACGTCGTCAATGATGTGGGCAAAGTCGGGAATGGAAGCCAAGTCCTTGAGCATGGCGTTGAAAGTGGACATGTAACGGTAGGTGAGTTGGCTGATGGAAGTATCGAGCGTCTCATCGATTTTATCCTTTGCCGCCTGTTGCAGGTTGGGGAGGCTCTCCGTGGCTTTCAACGAGCGCGTATCCACCCTCATGGTGGCCAAGTCGTTGCTGATGGTCAGCACGCGGAACTGGCTGGGATAGGATATGGGGGATGAGGAACTGATTTCGGTGATGGTGTTGTCTGTGGTGAAGCCCTTGATTTTGGAGACATCGGGCATGTGCATGTGCCCTGTGAGCACCACCCTGATGCCGTGGTCGGCGAAGAGACGGGCAATGCTGTCGCCTTTCTCCGTGGCGGAGGTCTCCATGAGCTTCTCCTGGTCCACGTAGTGCTGCAGCATCTGGTGATGCACGGCGGCTATCACCACCTTCCCCTCATCAGAGGCCTTGTCGGCCTGCTCCAACACCCACTCCAAAGTCTCTGGAAGAATGCGTCCATATTCGGCAATGCCCTTTTTCGTATCGCCACGGCTGGGGATGCGGCAGTCGTCGATGCCGATGAAGCGCAACCCATCGATGGGTTCGCAGACGTATGACAAGGAGTTGGGGTCGCGTGCGAGGGGGTCTTTGTATCCGAAATTCCAGTATATCTGCTCGAAGGTCTCCGGTGTGGCTGTCTCTGCATTCTCACGCCCGTCCATCGTGTAGTGAAAACCCTGTTCGTTCTCCATGTCATGGTTGCCGGGGATGACGAGGGTGGGAATGCCCATGTCGAACAGTTCCTGCAATTTCTGTGCCACGCACTGATGGCTGAGCACCTCCCCATCCTTCGTCAAGTCACCCGGGATGAGCAGCAGTTCCGGCTTGAGCGCCTTGATGGTGTCGATGTAAGCGCAAAAAATCTCATAACTTTGCACCTGCAATTTCCTGTTGTTGCCCATTTCCCTCACGAAATAATAGTTGTCAAGATTTTCCACCAATTCGGGATTCAACACGTGTATGTCGGAAAGAAGGCAGACCCGATGACCCTCGGTGGGAAGCGGTTCTTCCTCCACGACAAAAGACACCTGCGACATCTCCATATCGTCCTTGTTCACCAGGACAGCCCGGTAGTCGCCAAACTGAAGCGGGGCAGCCACTTGATACACCCCTTTGTCGGCTGCCGTCACACCCTTCTCCTTCAAGGGAAGCATGGCCAAGTTGTGATAGAGCAGTATCTTGTCGCCCTTGGCGGCACCCTCGTAGTTGATGGCTATGTCATCGCCCGGTGCAAACGACTCCTTGTTTCCGCTCATTGACAATTGCTGTGCTCCGGCATGCATGGAGCACCACCCCATGGCGACAACAGCCACCATCTTGAATATTCCAATTTTCATATTTCCTTATTAATTCATATTTCCTTATTAATATAATTTCCTTATCATATCCCCGACATGCCACATCGTGCAAGCCGAAGTCATCTCACCACCCGCTTCCGTCCATTCACCACATACACCCCCTTGGGCAGACCGGCCAATCCGTTGGTGCCGTCCATCGTGGCCACTTTCATACCACTGATGCTGTAAATGTCCACCGATGGAGCCATGCACTCCACCTCCTCGACACCGTCTGCCAAGGAGAAGTCGCCGATGGCCAAGGAGGAATGAGCCACGCTTCCCCCCGTCGGTCGGAAACATGCCCTGAATGGTGTCAGAACGGACTGTGCTGTGTATATGAACGAAGAGCCTTGGCTGTTGAGAATGTAGATGTTGTCCATCGCTGTCTCCGCGTAAGTGCCTTCGAAGCGATAGACACTCGACGTCACCATGAGTTTGGCATCGGCCCCCACCTCCACGTCCGTGGCATGGAAGCGCAGTTTCTTTCCGGTGAGGTCGTGATCCTCGCCCCATCTGTCGGAAGGCACGGCGATGATGTAAGGCACATGCGGGCGGAACTGTTCCACATGGTTGAAAAACACCTTTCCACTCTCCGTATCCTGTAAAGCATACTCCTTGAGCCAGAAATCCTTGCCGATATCATCAGAGCTGTGATACCAGTCAATGACCCTCCCGTCGGTGACGTTGGTCACCTCCTCCACGGGGAAGGGCAGCACTATCGTCTCCCAACCGCCTTTGCCCGATGTCTGCAGCTGAGGCGTGCGAGTGTAGGAGATGTCAGCAGCATGGAAACCCATGGGGGTGAAGAAATCGTATCCATCGGAAAGCGTCACTCGCTCCGCCACGCCGGCCTTCACCAAGTTACATCCCTTCAAACCAGAAGGCGTGGCGTCGGTCCCCCCTATGAAATACAAGGTGTTGGGGTTGCTGTTGGGCTTCACGGTACTCACACCGGCACCATCAAGGTCAATGGCTGTCGCATCCTGTGGCACGGTGAAGGTTTTCGTCGGCTTCACCATCGTGTAACGTCCCTCGCTGTCATAAATGGTGACGCAAGGCACCAGTTCGAAAAACCTCACCTTTCCGTTGGTGATGATGGCACTTCCCTTCATCAGCCACAATTGGTAATAGTTGCCAGTCTCACCTTCATCGTAGGCGTAGTGGATGGTCGTGCTCTCACCCGGGGCCAACGTGATGAGTTGCTTGTCGCTGGTGCTTCCCAAATAATAACTCTTGGTGGCGCCCTTCATGAGCCAGATGGTGATGATTTCGGAATACAGCGAGGATCCTATGTTCTTGAGCGTGATGGTGCCTTGTAGCACCTTGCCGTAAACGGTGTTCCACTCTCCGGAAGTCACAGCGTTGTCCACCGTAAAACTCGCAACAGACAATTCGCCCCCCGTGCCGGCCTCTGTCACCTTTATCTTACACGACCCGATGGAATTCTGGCCATTAGCGTCAGTGGCCACCCATACGTTGTAGGTGCCTGTTTTCGTCGGCGAGAAATAGAGGGAGACGTCGCATTGCTCGCCATCCTTCAGATACACGCCGGTCTTGCTATCATAAGTGGTGGCTGTAGTTGTGGTGCTGGCAAAGAGATACACCTCGCTACTGTACTCACCGCTGGAACACGAGAGCGTCATGCTCACCGGCACCTTCATCCCCTTCACGGGATTGGCGGGGAATTGGAAACCGGAAGCAGAAAACACCCTCCCGCTGTTGGGTGAGTTGTATGACAGGGTGAATGTAGAGCCGTCCCACAAGAGCCAAAAAGAATATTCAAGAGAACAGTCAGCCAACTTCCACTCATCGTCACCCTTGCGGCAGAAGACGGGGGCCACCCGGTATTCTCCCTTTTGAAGCGAAGACAAGTTGGTCTTCGCCAATGTGAAGGAGACAGACCGCTTGGTCCTGTCAGCCATATAAATGTAGGAAGAGGACTGCTTGAGCAATGCGAGTGAGCCGTCGTCAAGCACGGCGGCCACTCCGAACTTGAAATTGTCGGCCACGCCAGAATAGTTGGTCATGGTGAAGGAAAGCGTGGAGCCGGAAAGAGACAAGCCGGAGGCAGACAACGTAGCATACTCGTCAGCAGCCCCCGCCGGTCGCGCACCGAAAATGGCGTACTGCGACATGGTATAGCCCTTGGTGGTGCTGCCTTCCACGCACGAAAGGGTGGAGAGGCTGTAATAGCCGTTGTATAGCCCTCCCCATCCCCAATTGATATGGAAGAGACCGTCGCCGTCGTATCCATCCACGATAAAACAATGAGCGACGCTCTCCGACCTTCCTGTGTAAATGACGGGGCGACCGGCCTTCAACTCATCGTAAACCATCTCCTCCCATTGAGAGATGGCGAATGTGGAGCGATCCTTGAGGCAGCACTCTTTGGAGAAGCCAAACTGTTTTTTCAAGGCAATGGGGATGTTGTTATTGCTGGCGGAGGAATTTCCGCTGGAAGCACCCATGAACTCCGTCTTGACGGATGCGGCACAATAAAACATCAGATTGGCCACTGCCTCCGTTTCCTCCGCTGTCTCCGTTCCGTTATACACAGCAAGGAGGTGGTCCCAGTCAATAGCCGTGCCTTTGGCCACCCCCGGAACGGATATCTTGCCATATCCCGACCAGTTGGTGGCACATGTGTAAGAGGCGATGGCCTCCTGGATGGTTTTCACGTTTTGGTCTCGGTAATAATACAACAACTGAGCCATGGCAGTAGCCACGCAACCGGTGGCACACTTCCCCTCATTCTTGAAATCAGGGCAGTTGTTGGAGTAAGGCTCCTGTTGGTTCCACGTGCAGGACACCATCGGAGCAATGGCACCACGCGTATGCTCCACCACCCTGACGGGGCGGGAGGCCGCACCGTCAGAACCATTGTCGAGACCTTCCAACTCCTCCCCACAAGCCCTTAGCCACGCCTTCAGAGCCGGGGGCATGGCCTGTAAGTCGAAACTGCCGGTTTCGGCATATCCCAAAACGGAAGTAAGACGGTCGTCACCGGCCATGATGACAAACCCCTCGCCTTGTCCGATGTCGAAAGCATAACATGGCAGGTTGTCCACCCGTTCTGCCTTGCATGAGAGTCGTTCCGACGCACCGTTCTTGGCAAAACGGGCGACCCACTCCTTCGCCTTGCCCAAAGCCTGGCTCCGGGTGACAGGACCCGCCACGAGTGTCGTGGCGACCCATAGCAGAAGAAGGGATGTCGTTACCTTTTTTCTCATGTCGGAAACATTTTCCATTAGGAATAGTAATATTGACCGACAAAAATATGAAAAAATTTCGAAACAATGGGCTGAAAATCGGGAAAAAAACATTTCGACTTGACTTTTACCTATTTTTATAACACCTCCACCCCTTTCCAAGGAGCGAAGAACCATTTCAACACCTTCCTTGTACCATTTGCGACACATCAACAGTCCATGCCAAGCCACCATAGTTGAAAAGACAGAAAAGGAGTGACAAAATGACATGCCAACAAAGGCTTGCATGACGTGAAGAAACGTAAAATAGTATTTAAAACAACCAAATGATAGTTAATAGGAATAGAATGATTGTTAAAAGAGGACAAATATTTGGGGTGAAATGGCAGATTAACAAAAATTGGGTCTAAATTTGCACATGACAAAGCGGGTTATACCCCGTCGTTGACAAGCCTCAAGGAAGCAACGACAACAACAAAGCAAACAAGTATCAACATAAAATAAATAAAAACCAAAAACAATGAAAAAAGACAATCAGAGTATGAGGTACTGGGCCATGACCCTCCTCTTCGCCGTGACGGCCTTCGGCTGCCAAGCATCACCAGTTGTCGCCGGCCCCGTCGATTTGACCTATGCCGCTGAAAAGGCCGTTCCGGCCGTGGTGCATATCAAGTATGTGCAAAACTCCAAAATCACCACCGTCGAGGTGGAAGACCCCTTCGGAGGCTTCTTCTCCGACCCGTTCGGTTTCTTCGGCAATCCCGGAAACGGGCAAAAGCAGCAACGGAAGGTGCAAACACCCAAAAGGGAAGCCAGCGGCTCCGGCGTCATCATCTCCGCCGACGGCTTCATCGTCACCAACAACCACGTGGTGGAGGGAGCAGACGAACTCACTGTAACACTCAACGACAACCGCGAATTCTCCGCCAGAATCATCGGTACCGACAAAACCTCCGACCTGGCTCTCATCAAAGTCGATGGAAAAAACCTCCCCTTCCTCGTGGTGGGAGACTCTGAGAAACTGAAAATCGGTGAATGGGTCATCGCCGTGGGCAACCCATTCAACCTCAACTCTACAGTGACCGCCGGCATCGTCAGCGCCAAGGCACGCTCACTCTACGCCAACGGCGTGGAATCCTTCATCCAAACTGACGCCGCCATCAACCAAGGCAACTCCGGTGGAGCCTTGGTCAACACACAGGGTGAACTGGTGGGCATCAACGCCATGCTTTATTCGCAGACCGGAAGCTACAGCGGATACGGCTTCGCCATCCCCACCACCATTATGAACAAGGTGGTGAGCGACCTCAAGCAATATGGCACCGTGCAGCGTGCCGTCCTCGCCATCTCCGGCATGGACGCACATCGATACATCGACAATCAGAAAGCCAACGGCGAGGAGGTTGACCTCGGTATCAACGAAGGCGTCTATGTGCAGAAAGTGGAAGAGAACGGAGCTGGTGCCGAGGCCGGACTGCAAGAGGGCGACGTGGTGACCGCCATCGACGGTAAGAAAGTGACGAAGATGGCAGAGTTGCAGGAAATCCTGGCCAACAAGCGTCCGGGCGACAAGGTGAAAGTGACATACCTGCACAAGAAAGCCAAGAAGGAGAAGACGGTGACACTGAAGAATATGCAAGGCACCACCGACGTGGTGAAGACCGCCGACCTTGACATCCTCGGAGCCAACTTCCGTGAAATCACCGAAGACCAGAAAAAGCAGTTGGGCATCACCTACGGCCTTGAAGTCATCAAGATAGGCAAAGGCAAGCTTCAGGAAGAGGGCGTGGCCAAGGGCTTCATCATTCAGAAGGTGAACGACGAGCCTATGAAGACCGTCGATGACATCCAGAAAGTGGTGAAAGACGCCTCCACTGGAAAAGACCCAGTGCTCATCATCCAAGGCATCTACCCCACCGGGAAGAAAAAGTACTTTGCCGTGCCTCTTGGAGAATGACCCGCAGACAAGGACACACAAACCACCTTCAAAAGGCGTAAAAGCACCCTAAAAACGAGCAAATGCGCAAATATTTGCGCATTTGTTTGTTTTTTTCCCGTAATATGCGTATTTTTGCACTCACTTTGATTAATACCATATGAGACAACTGAAAATCACACAATCAATTACGAATCGAGAGAGTGCTTCTCTTGACAAGTATTTGCAAGAAATAGGCCGTGAAGAGATGATTTCCGTTGAGGAGGAGGTGGAGCTCGCCCAACGCATCAAGAAAGGCGACCGACAGGCATTGGAGAAACTCACCCGTGCCAACTTGCGTTTCGTTGTCTCTGTGGCCAAACAATATCAAAACCACGGCCTGAGCCTCCCCGACCTCATCAACGAGGGAAACGTGGGATTAATCAAGGCAGCGGAAAAGTTCGATGAAACCAGGGGCTTCAAGTTCATCTCCTACGCCGTCTGGTGGATACGACAAAGCATCCTGCAAGCCATTGCAGAGCAAAGCCGCATCGTGAGATTGCCACTCAACCAAGTGGGCTCGGTGAACAAAATCAACAAGATCCTCAACCAGTTTGAGCAGGAGAACGAGCGACGCCCAAGCATTGACGAGATAGCTGAAAGCGTGGACCTCCCCCAGGACAAGATAGAGGATGCCCTGAAAGTGAACACCAAGCACATCTCCGTGGATGCACCCTTTGTGGACGACGGGGAGGGACACAGCCTTCTCGACATCCTACCCAACACCGACTCCCCCATGGCGGACACCGAACTCGTGATGGAGTCGCTGCGCAACGAAATCAACCGCGCCCTGCTGACGCTCAGCGAGCGAGAGCGGCGCATCATCGAGGCATTCTTCGGCATCAACCAACCAGAGATGACCCTCGAGGAGATAGGTGAGAAATACGGCCTCACACGAGAGCGCGTCAGGCAAATCAAGGAGAAAGCCATCAGGAGGCTGCGCCACAACACCAAAAACAAGCTCCTCAAAACCTACCTGGGCCAATGAGCCATGGGGCATTTTTTTAAGGTATAAAGACAAAACCATTGATGAGACAAACATTTTTAGCCATCGTCTTGGGAGCCATAATGCTGACGAGCATCGCGGCTGTGGGGAAGGTGCGCTGCACACCCATCTACATCTTCGGCACCTCGGCATCGTTCAACGACTCCGTGGTCTATATCACTGAGATACAAATTCTCGACAGCGCATGGGTGGACGAAAAGACCGGCTTCTTGGAAGGTCGCTCCAACTACTCCAACCAACTGAAAAGTCATTTCTCCGGCAGAGGCTTCGACGCACGCACTTGCCTCGTCAGCTTCGCCACCAAGGAGAAAGACATCCTGAAGAAATACGAGAAGATGCGCAAAAAATTCAACGGCACCAAGAAGCGTCCCAGCAACTACGACATTCGCATCCTTGACGAGGAGGAGTTCCGCTTCACAGCCGAGCATCACGAGGGGGCCGAAGAGACAACCATCGACACCAAAGCCGCCAAGCGGGCGGAGAAATCGAAAAAGAAGAAAAAGAGCGGGACATTGGAGTCCTCGAAGCGCGCCGCTAACGGCGACGAGCTGCCCCCGACCATCCCACCCCGCCATTGACAAGCAACCAACCCATCCAACTCATGAACAATCAAGAAACAAGGTTTTTCTGCATAGGCGAACACTATGTGAAAGTCAATTTCCTTGACACCAAGCACAACAACATGAACCTGATGCGCTCATACTACCCCTTCCTGGTGGATAGTGCAGAAGGTCATGAACTGCTTTTCGAAATCACCATCGACGACGACCTCAAACCCATTCCCAAAGCACAAAGGGAGCGCATCAGGGAGTTTGAAACCGGCAACGGAAGCATCATCGTGGACGAACTGGAAGTGGGAGGACACCAGTTCATCTTCAAGGACATGCAAGGCATCGAATGCAGCATGTTTCAAATCACACCAGATGGAAAGCAAGTGAAATGCGCACTCACCGGCAACTACGATATGCGAAGCTTCGGCATACACAATGCCATGATGCTCAGCTATGCCGTGGCAGGGAGTTTCAAGGACACCGTCCTCATACACGCATCGTTGGTGAGACAGAACGGTTACGGATACGCCTTCCACGCTATCAGTGGAACGGGAAAGTCCACACAAGTGAGCATGTGGCTGCGTTTCCTCCCCGGTTGCGACCTGATGAACGACGACAACCCCGTCATACGCGTCATTGACGGAAAGCCATACATTTATGGAAGCCCATGGAGTGGAAAGACACCTTGCTACCGAAACATCAAGGCTCCCTTGGGAGCTCTCACACGCATCGACCGCGATGACCACAACTGGGTGGAGCCGCTCTCACCCATCGAGGCATTCACCTCCGTGCTGCCATCGTGCTCCTCCCTCAAATGGGATGTACCCACTTACCACCGCGTGGGTGACACCGTGTCGAAAATCGTTCAGAAAACCAAGGTGAGCATCCTCCACTGCCTACCCAACAGGGAAGCGGCAGAGGTGTGCAACGCCGCCATCGCAGTGAAATAACCTGCCAGCCATGCCAAAAGAACCCAAAACCTTCAGTGACCGCATCGTGGCCAGGGTGAGACGCCACGACGGTGGTAACCGCTCCGTGGACAGAGGGTTGGAGAACAACGTCCCCATCCCCAACGCCATTCTATTCCCGTTGCTCATCGAAGATGTGCAGAAAGGCAAGACCTGCACCCTGCGCCTGAGAGGCAACAGCATGCGGCCCTTCTTGGAAAACGAACGCGACCTGGCCATCTTCACCACGCCGGAAGGAGTGAAAGTGGGCGACCCCGTGCTTGCAGAGATAGAGAAAGGGCATTATGTGCTGCATCGCATCATGAAAATCGAAGACGACGACGTCACCCTCATGGGCGATGGCAATTTCGGCTGCGAATACTGCAAGACCTCCGACTTCCGCTGCGGGGTCATCGGCTTCATCCGCAAGGGCCGACTGAAAGTGGACAGAACCGACGGTTTGAAATGGAAGGCCTACTCCTGGTTCTGGGTGAAATTCACCTTCATGCGCCGCTGGCTCCTCCTTGCCTACCGCTATGGATGGCTCAACATCTTCAAGCTCAAGGCATACCCACCCCTGAAACAAGAAGCCATCGACGAGTTGGTGGCAAAATACGGCAAAAAAAAACAAACAACCATAAATAATAGACAACAATGAAAGCAAAGACAGGATTCGCCCTGCGCGAGATTTGCGGTGAGCAGATCATGGTAGCAGAGGGAAAAGAGAACATCGACTACACCAACGTCATCAGCATGAACGAGACCTCCGCCTTCCTTTGGGAAAAAGTCAGCGGAAAGGAATTCACCATCGACGACCTGGTGAAGCTTTTGGTGGAAAACTATCAGAATGAGGACGAAAGTCCGCTCGACCCCAACGCGGTGAGAGCAGACGTGGAGGCCCTCGTACAGAAATGGTTGGAGGCCGAAATCGTAGAGCCGTAACAACAAAAGCATCATTCACACAAGCGGTGCATCACCCGGGGTGACGCACCGCTTGCTTTACACCAAAGACATCATGAGACACCTCAAGCAAATCATCATCACGCTGACAGCCTTGCTGTCCATCACAACCGCCCTGCAGGCCCAGGACGATTACGAAAGAGAAACGAAGGCCAATCAATGGTATGCCGACAAGTGCGAGGCAGCCATCATGCACTTTGAGAACAGCTTTGCCGGCACCACCATCCATCCACAGAAATACTGCCTCCTGCCACAACAGCAAGCCTCACCCTTAGGCTATGCACTCCTTCTCTCCACAATGGATGAAAAGTCCATGGTGATGCTCACCCCCTCCGGCAACAACCTGAAGGCACAAGTGGTGGGCAAGAACGTGCTGTCCGAAGAAATCTACTGGCGCGACCTCAACGACCTCGGCCGTTCAAAGACACCCGCCAACGACATCACCCTGCGCGAGCGACCTCTCCCCGTGCGCGAAGCCTCCAAGAACGCCAACATCTTCAAGACGGTGGTGGAAGGCCCCGAGCGCATCGCCGACATCAAGGCATACAACCAAATGATTTTCAAGCCCCACAAGAATAGCGTGCGGTTAACTTCACAGAACCCAGACAAGAAAGTCGATGAGAATGGAACGGTGCTGAAGGACAACATGAACTACACTTTCAAACTCAACACCCCCTCCATCGTGGCCAAGATGTTTCGCGGCTACAACGACGTGGAAATATGCCCCTGGGTGGTGAAAAACAGTTTCTTCGACCACCACATACTGCTGCAATACAGCAGATGGAAGGATGGCGAGCCAATAAAAAAAGCCGGAGAATACGCATGCCGCCTCATCAGCGACTACTACGGCGGCCGCCGCATCAAGGAAAGCCGATGGCTCGCCTCCGTAGAGACGGCGGAACGCTCGTTCTATGCCGTGCAGTTCGAGCACCAAGGCAAAGACGCATTGGCGGCTCTCGTCTGCATAGCTGAGGGTGAAGTGGTCTCCACTTGGGAATTCCATGGAACAGCCGGCGACGAAGACCAGTCGATATGGTTTGTCGATGACGAGGGCAACTTCATGGAGCACGCCCCTGAAATCCACTGCATCGTGGCCACCGACGAGGGTTTGGAACTTTACATACGCCTCTTCGGCGGGGAGAGCGTGCAAT
Source organism: Prevotella sp. (assembly GCA_017619755.1). Classification (GTDB taxonomy): domain Bacteria; phylum Bacteroidota; class Bacteroidia; order Bacteroidales; family Bacteroidaceae; genus Prevotella. The sequence goes on along the minus strand of JAFZRU010000030.1, from coordinate 29,873 downwards.
ACTACATCCTGCGCGAGATGAGTTCGGTGTGGATGACCATCCTGACCGACTACTGGATATATGTGTGGGATTAAGGAAGCCACAAAAAAAATGACCCCCTTCAATTCCCGCACCTCACGGTGGGGGAATTGTCGGGTGTCACAGAATTAAAAGATCAGCATTGAAAATTGTCTTTTAAAATGAATATACCCTGAAACTAACACTCAAATATCCTGTCGAGTAAATATATGAAATGATATTGCGAGTCGGACGTACTACGCCCCACCGCTTTTTTTATGTATCGTCAAAGATGTGTTTTAATTTCTCAATCAATTATGGGGCAAAAATAACACTTTTTTATGGATTTGCAAAAAAATGTGATGGGAAAAAGCATCTTTTTCACGATTTTTCTCCATTCTTTACATAATTGATGCTTTTTCTTCTCTCTTTTCAAAAAAAACCATTATTTTTGCATTTTACTAACCAATATCTTTCAACCAATGAAAAAAACGTTGCTTTTCTTCTTGTGCACCATGGTGTTTTGCCTGTATGCTAACGCCCAAGCGATGAACACCGCCCTCCACATCGCCGACTACGCCATGCGCGTGGACATCAAGACGGCTCAGAAAGTGATGAAGCAAGAAGGCTTCAAGAAAATCACCCGCAGAGGCGACTTCATCTATTACTCGTCCAAGAAACAAAAAGTGGATGCCATGCTCATCGTTGCCGGCAACAACGTGGACTATATGAAATTCCTCTTCCCCACCACGCCCTCACCACGCGAGGTGGAAGGTTCCGCACGGCAGTGTGGCTACCGCTTCCTCGGCGGACAAGGACCAGACCGCAAATTCCGCAAAGGACCACTCGTGCTTTACACTTCACCGGTGAGAAACGACCCCCACTACACCTACGGCTTCGTCATTAAATACGAGCCGGGACAATAAGCCTCTACCAGTTATCGGGAGCGACTGCGCACAAAACGCCAAGCCACAAAAGAGAGGGCGGCAATGGCCACATAGACGAGAAACAGTTGCAAGCGGCTTGTCGCCAATCCCTCCACGCTTGCTCCCGGAAGTCCTGACACCCATTTCACCAGCGTCGTCTGCAGCCCCACGACTGCAGACAATGCTTTCGCTGTCCATGGTAGCAAGGCCGGCACGAGCGCCGAGACAAGCATGGCCGCCGTGAGGTATAGCACTAACGTGGCCAACGGCACCACGAAGAAATTGGTGAGAAGGAAATACACGGAGAAGCGTCCGAAATAGTATGCCGTGAGCGGCACCGTGCCCAATTGCGCACAACATGACACCACCACCAAAGCCCATGCCCATTTCACCACCCGATGCCGCTGCAGGAACTCCACCGGCACCAGGTGGTATGTTGGCTTGTAATATACCAGGATGGCGAGAACGGCCATGAACGACATCTGGAAGCCCACGTCGTAGAGGCAGAGGGGATTGACCGCCATCATGACAATGGCCGTAAGAGCCAATGCGTTGAGCGACATGCGGTCACGCCGGAGCAGTCCTGTGGCGGCATAGATGGTGAGCATCACCGCCGCCCTCACCACCGACGGTGAGAGGCCGGTGAAGACGGCGTAGCACCAAATGCCGAGGATGACCACCATCTCGTGCAGGACTCCGCGTCGCCCCAAGCCTACCAACAAGGAAAGCAGTACGTAGATGATGCCAAGATGGAGGCCGGAAAGCGCCAGGACGTGCGAGGCCCCGGAAACAGAATAGACATCACGCAAGTCATTGGTGAGCCTGGACTTGTCGCCCAAGGCCATGGCCACTGCCACAGCCATCTCCTCGTCGTCGAGACCCAGGGTGAGATAGTGGCGCAGCGTGGCCTGCCGGAAACGCATGGCGGCGAGGATGGTGCGGTCGAGATAGGACAGCCGCTGCAAACTGAGGGCCGCCTTTCGCCAATCGTCGGGCATGACGAGGGTGGTGGCGGTGAAACCATGGCAGCGCAGATAGAGGGGATAGGAGAAATTGGAATGGTAGTAATTTTCCGGCGGCTGCATCCGCGAAATGGCGATGATGCCGTCGCCCACGTTCAAGCTGGCATGTCTGTTGGTAAGTGTGTCCTTGAGTATCGCGGCCTTCACCTTGCGGGGCATGCCCTCGCCCTCAAGGGTCCACAGGTCCATCCTCACCACCTTGCCTCGCTCCACCGGCTGCGAGGCCACCACGGCACGGTAGGTGACATCACCACGGGGCAAAGGCCGTAGCAGTTTGGCCTCCTCCCTCCTCACCAAAAAACCACCGAGACAGAAGACGGTCAGGCAAATGAGCATCCCCTGCGTCAAGGCCTGCTTTCGTACCACCAAGGCAGCAGCAAGTGAAAGCACGAGCAGACCCAACCACCCCTCCGAAGGCACACCCCCGCCCGTCTCGTGGCCGGCGAAGACCCCAAGGGCCATGAAAGCCGCCACGCGCAGCAGGGGGAAGAGTTGGAGGGGGCCGTTGGTTCTCATCTCATTGACGACAGAATTGCCTCCCTGCTATCACCCAAACAACTTGCCAAGCATTCCAAGGACCGACTTGACGGCCTGTTTGTCTGGCACCGGGATGCGCAAGACGGTCTCCCCCTTCTCATCCGTATGCACAATGGCATCCACCAACTTCTCCGTCTCCTCCTGTGATTGCAAGGTGCGAGCCAGACCAGAGAGGAACGACATCCCCTGCTCCACCAATGCCTTGGGCGACTGCGGCACGCCACCACCATCCTTCTCCCTTTTCTCGGGCGTGGCTGGGCCTTCCTCCCTTGTGGGCTTGTTCGTGGAATCACCACCCGGTGTTTCCATCTCTGCAAGGAGTGTGGGTGTTTCCTCCGTATTCTCATCCGAAGGCAAGTCGGGTGAACTGTCCGCCTCGTCGTTCGGAAGAGGTTGGTTCTCCTTGTCGGCCATCGTGCTCTCCTCTTCCGTGGCGTCGTCCACCACGTCCTCTTCGTCATCCCTTTCCTCCATCATCGCACTAAGGTCGTCCATCATAGCTTTCAACTTCGACTGGTCTCCGATGAAGATGGCATCCTCTCCATTGTCAAGCACGCCCTCGAACATGGCCGTCTTGAATTTGAGTTTGTCGAGCATCTTCTCCTCAAAGGAGTGGTGTGAGACGAGGTTGATGACTTGGATGTTTCGCAGTTGGCCAATGCGGTAGATGCGGGCGATGCGCTGCTCCAGCACGGCGGGGTTCCACGGCAGGTCGATGTTGATCAAGGTGGAGGCCACCTGGAGGTTGAGGCCGGTACTTCCGGCGTCGGTGGAGAGGAAGACGCGGCAGTCGGGGTCGTCGGTAAAATTGTCGATGATTTCCTTCCGCTTTCTCGACGGCACGCTCCCGTTGAGGTTCTCAAAACCGATGCCCCTAAGTTCCAGTTCCCATGCGATGAGGCGTGTCATCCTCTCCCACTGGCTGAAGATGACCACCTTCTCATCATTGCTGTTGTCGAAGATGTCGGCGAGGATGTTCATCACCTCGTCCACCTTGGTGTCATAGCGCGTCTGTTGGTCGAGGATGTATGTGCTGTCGCACACCATACGCATCTGTGAAAGGAGGGTGAGAAGCCTCATCCGTTCCGCCTCGGTGATGAAATGAAGGCGGTTCCATTTGTCCACGATGATGTGGACTTTGAATTCGAACTCCTCATGTATGGCCTTTTGTTCCTTGGTCATAGGCACGAACAGGTTCTTGTCTTGCCTTCCGGGCATCTGTAACGCCACCTGTTTCTTGGTGCGCCGTATCAATCTGCCCGAGATACGTCGGCCTATTTCGTTGAGGTTCTGGTATCCCACCACCTTTCCCGTCTCATTGGTCATAATGTAATCAGCCTTGAATTGGTAAAAGGGGCTGAGACAGTACTGGTCCACGAATTCCATAACGGAGTAGAGTTCCTCGAGGCGGTTTTCCAAGGGAGTGCCAGAGAGGATGACAGCGTAATTGGCCTTGATGCGCCTGGCGGCCTTGGAAATCTGGGTGTTCCAGTTCTTCAGACGTTGCACCTCATCCATAATGAGCATGTCGGTCTCCAAGAAGCCCAGCGCCTTGATGTCGTTGCATGCGCTGTTGTAGGAAATAATCTTGTAAGGCTTGTCGCTTTTGTACTGTTTCACCCTGAGCAAATGATGCCCCTCTATCACATGGGCCTCGGTATGGGTGAACCGCTCTATCTCCCGTTTCCATTGGTATTTGAGCGACGTGGGGCAAAGGATGAGCACCGACTCCACAAGGCGTTCTTTCATGAACATCTCCGCTGCAGCAATGGCCTGGATGGTCTTGCCCAGTCCCATCTCGTCGGCGATGACAGCCTTGCCCTTCTCAAAAGCGAAGCGCACGCCTTCCCTCTGGTAGGGGTATAGCGAGACGCTGAGGAGGGAGTCGATGTCTGCATCTGAATAGTTCCCTGCCACCTGTCGCCGTATGGCGCGTCCCCGTGTCTCAAGGATATGGTCCACGGCGTCAGGATAGAAGCGGAAGGTATCGTCAATCTTCCGTGCCTCCATGAGCAACTCTCCAAACCTCGGGTAGTTTTTCTCGGGCAGCACCATGTCGTCGTCAAGGAAGCGAGTGGCGAGCCGTTCGAATTCCGCCCTGTGGTCTGCTCCAATGCGCATCTTCACCTTGCGCCCGTCGGTATAGGAGAGATATACCGAACTGTAAGGCGGCAGTTCTTCATGCACCCTCTGCCCTCTTTTGTCCTTTATCCACAACTTGACACCCTCAATGTGCTTGCAAGTGCCCAATCTCGAGGTCTTGAAATCCATGCAAGAGCAATAGTTCCACTCGCTACGCTCTCCCCTATAGACCACCTTGTATTGCTGGCGGGTCAAGGCGTTAGAAACGGCATACTCCCCCGGCAGGTTTTCCTCGTCCACCGGATGGATGGCGTATGTTTCACCAAAGGCCATCTGCTTCCTCAAGTTCACCTGCCACTCTGTGAGCGACATACGTGGGGGTTTCACGACGGCGGAGAGTTTAAGGCCGCTCGACCTACGTTTCCTGTTCTTTGCTTGTTGATTGGTCCTGCTGCTTTTTTCTTGCATGGTATCGAGTTGTTGGTGTGTTACAAAATGAGAAGACAAAGGTAGCATTTTTTCGGAAAAAAGGTGCTGTTTTCCGGGGAAAACAGCACTTTGTGGTGTGAATTATGCAATTATCGCTCAGTTGACGGCTGCCTTGATACGCTGGGGCGTGGTCTTCTTGGCGTCGTATGTCACGGTCATCATCCCATTGTGACGGTTGAGTTTGACCTCCTTCACGCCATGGACGGCTTTGGCGGCAGCCACGACATTCTTGTGACGAGCGGCCCTCTGGCTTACCTTGAAGGAAAACACCTCGATGGTTGACGCATGGCGGTCTTTGTGATTGGAGACTTTCTTGTCGTTCTTGTGGTCCGTCATCCGCATCTCCTTCTTGTCTGGGCGGGTGTTCTTGTCCACGTTACCTCCGGCCATTGCCGGGACTGCTGTGATGGCCATGATCATCATGGCGACTATCACTTTATTCATCTTTTTCATAATTGTCATTTTTTAATGGTTCAACTTTCGTTTCCGAATCAGATTTCTTTCTGTTTCTGCTGCAAAAGTACATCCTTTCCACAAGCCGACAAAGGGAAGACTCCTAAACACGACAATGGCTTTCCCTATTCTTCAAGGGGATTTCCCCCGATGATTGATTAGCCGATTACTCCCCATCAATAGAATTTTGCCCACTCAGTTACATGTGGGTTACTTACCAGTTACATACTCTATGCCCACAAAATGGCACATATCCTTTATTGTTTCTGATTCGGCGAAATAAATTATGAGGAACTTGTATTTTTCGGCGAAATAAATTATGAGGAAATTGCATTTGGGGGTAAGATATTCATCAAATTGTTGGATTTCATCCTACCATTTTGAATTATATTCGACCTCATTCGCGACTCGGCATAGCTCAAGCAAGCTTGGCTCTGCTCTCGCTGCTTATTCGGTTGCCGCCATAGCATAGATAGAGCAAGCTCTGCTCATCTGGCATCATCAAATGGTTTCAAGAACCTGGTGCAACTGTAGGGGTGGACTTTATGTCCATCCGCTCGCCTGGAAGGGCGAATTTCCACAATAGCGGATGACGGCTCCGGCGTTAGGACGACATAAAGTCTGTCCCTACAGCAACACTGGGCCGTTTGGTTCAAATTTTCGTTGGTTTTCACCATAAAGCCACTTTGCCGATGCTCCCGAGGTCGAGCATAGCAGTGGTAATTCCCAAAGCCTTGAAAATGCGGCTGTAAGACCGGAGAGTCATATTTGCACCACGCTCAATTTTAGAGATTTGCGACTTTTTCACCCCTACAAGTCTGCCCAATTCCTCTTGTGTCATATTCTGTTGTAGTCGAGCCTTCCTAATGGCTTCGCCCACATTATAGGCATGAACAGCCTCATCGACACTACGGTCGAACTCATCTCGTTCGGCAGTGCCTACCGCACCTATGGCCTCATCGAGCACTTCATTCATCGAGTATAGTTTCATATCTCCTACTTGTTTCATATTCATCAATGCTTTCTTTCAAAATATAGTTTTCTTATCTCAATCGCCTTTGAAATATCTTTCTTTGGCGTTTTCTGTGTCTTTTTGATGATACCATGAGTGGCGATGACAAGTGTGCCGTCCTCAGTGTCCCAAAACGCAAACAGCCTGTAATGCATGCCATTGAAAAGTGTACGGAACTCCCAAATGTCGGTATTTTCCAACTTCTTGAACAATTCCGCATTTCGTTCACCCTTTGCAATTCTCTGCACATTGTAGAGCACTTTCTTTCTTGCCGACTCTTGCAGGCCAAGAATGAAATTCTTCGCCTCTTCCAACATGACAAACTCGAAGCCTTGTTCTGACATAACAAATATTTAGACTGCAAAGATAATCAATAGTTTCCAAATAACGACATTTTGGAATGAAATTTTCAAGGTCTTTCTTGACATTTTAAGCAAAAACTGCAAAATATGCAACTTAGTCCTTGTTCAATGAGGTCAGTTCTGTACGCAGAGCACATTATCATTGATGTGAATGGTGAGTAACAACAGGCGTAGTCGTTATATGCGGTTGAAATGCGCTAGAAACCATTCATCACAAACGAGCACAGAATATCCCAGAATTTTGGCACATTCTGGAACTATTAGTAATTTCGCAGCGACAAAACAAACAAGCGATGTATTTTTATTTTACAAATGATGGGCAGTAAAATGAACGCAGTATTATATATCCACGGAAAAGGAGGAAGTGCAACGGAAAGCGAGCACTACAAGCCGCTATTTCCTGACTACGAAGTGATAGGCTTGGACTACCAAACATTCACTCCTTGGGATACGGGCAAGGAGATTTACCATGCCGTGAAAGAGCTCAATGGTAGATATGAAAACATCATTCTGATTGCCAACAGCATCGGGGAATTCTTCAGTATGAATGCCGGTATCGATGATATGATTCAGAAAGCCTACTTTATTTCTCCTATCGTGAATATGGAAAAGCTGATTACCGATATGATGAAATGGGCGAATATCACAGAGCAAGAATTGGAATCAAAAGGAGTGATTCATACTGACTTTGGTGAAGACATATCTTGGGAATATCTGTGCTACGTCAGAAGTCAGCCGATCAAGTGGAATGTGCCAACGCAGATTCTGTACGGCAGAAAAGACCATCTGACATCATTGACGACCATCAACGACTTTGCTAATAATCATCAAGCCTCTCTAACCGTGATGGAGGGTGGCGAGCACTGGTTTCACACAGAAGAACAGATGGCGTTCTTGGATAATTGGATAAAGAAATTAGAACTTGCAACAGTATAATCTCGATTCCCAATTATCAAGTGGTGTCTTCGGAGAATGATAAAAAGAAAAAATGAAGAGAGAAATAAATCCTCAAGAGAGCAACCGTGCTGAAGCATTCAATATGTGGATGTCATCGCCCATGCCGATGGTGACATTGGTGAAGACTCTTGATGTTAGCCGCATGGTAAAGGTCAGCAAAAAGAGTGGAATAAAATACACGTCGATCATGTGTTGGTGCATAGGCAAGGCTGCAAGTCAGATAGAGGAGTTCTATACATTGCCCGTAGATGGAAAGTTGTATCGTTACGCCAAAATTGCTATTAACGTCATTGTAGAGAACAGCAAGGGAGGCATCAACTCCTGCGACATTCCTTTCTCTGATGATTTACAGCAATTTTCTCGCGATTACATGACGCTGACAGCCCAAGCAGCGAATGAATGTAAGAGTTCTTTCCTTGAAGACCATCTGGTTATCGGTACATCTGCTATGATACAGACGGAGCTTGATTGCATCGTCAACCAATACACCGATCAGTTCTGTAATCCGATGGTGATGTGGGGCAAGTACCGTCAAGGATTGTTCAAGACCATTCTGCCTGTATCGTTCCAATTCCATCATGTTCAGATGGATGGCGGACACGCTGCCAGGTTTCTTCAGTGTTTGCAGGATGAAATCAATAAGTTGAAATACAAACAAGAAGTGTAAAGAGATTACGACCTTTTAGGCCGTTTTCACGAAAATTTTGAGGAAATTGTATCTCCCCACTTATCTGACGTTCTTTCTGTAGAGGGATAAAGAAACAAAAAAAGCAGCTCCAAGAACACAGTGCAACTGTAGGGGTGGACATAAAGTCCACCCCTACAGCCGCTCCTATATTTTGTTTATCAAGAATTGTAGAATTTAAGAATTGTCGTTCAAGCTATTGAATTCTATCATTCGCTAATTCTTGATAACTGATTACATGATATTGAACACCCTACATATATTTCAACAATTCGCGACATGAGGGTTGATTTCAACCCATCAACCCTCATGCCATGGTGCCTCAGGCGGTCGCCCTTGCTCAATAGTCGTCCTCGATGTTGTTGGAGAGGATGATATTGACAATCATGGTGACGTCAGAGACGCTAAGGACGCCGTCGGTGTTCATGTCACCCGCCTCGTGGTCGTAACGATAAGGCATGGTGGAATCCACTCCCAGGATGATGTCCACCAGTGCGGTGATGTCGGAAACGGTGATGAAGCCGTCGCGGTTGACATCCCCGAGGATGACAATGTCCATATCGTCGAGACTCGTCACACCATCCATCTTCCATCTAAGAGGCGTCACGTCACCTCCAGCGCGGTAAGAGCCTTTGACGCCCCACTCCACATTCTCGTATTCCTCAGTGGGCGCCACGGCGACGTCATAGAGCGTGAGGGCAGGGTCTGTAAACATCATCAGGGCGGGCGTGTTGGCCTGACTGCCACTTGCCATCCTGCAATAAAGCGTATTGTTGGCCTTTTTTGCCATCTTGACCACCTTCACGTTGTCGGAAACGGCAACGGGGAAAGGCAGGAACAGTTCGTGCCACTGGTTGGAGGTGTCGTGCCGTGTATATGTCACCTTGTCCGCAGAGAAAGCCTCCTCCACGGTGAGCGGCTCCTCGTCAATGATGACCATGTTGTCACACTTCTCACCTATGATGACGTTCGACGGGTTGTATGTCACGTCCACCGTCGCCCCCGCCGCCATTTTCACCAAGGCATTGGCCGGTGTCTGGTCCACCTGCAAGTTTCGACATTCCGAGAAGGCGGAGAGGTCGAGCCATCCGCTGTCCATTCTCCAACACAGGTATTGGAGCGCCCGCCCGTTGTCAAGCCATCCCTTCACCTCCTCCGAGGCCTCCCCTTCCTGGCAGACATACTCCAAGTGGAAGTCAGCCACCTTGAACCACGTCCCGTCGCTCCTGGCGCCGATGGTCATCTTGTTGTCCGTCACCAAGACATAGCACTCATAGCGGTTGAAAGCGTTGTCGCCAGTACCGATGATGTTGTAAGAACGAGCGACATTCCCCTCTCCTGCGTTACCATAGAGAGCCGTCTTGGTGGTGGTGCGCCCATACCCTTGCGTGGTGGCGAAGTCGGCAGTCAACCGATACACGCCATTGGGGAGCGACGTCACCTCCTGCGAAAGTTCGGCGTAGTTGAACACCCCCGCCCAGGCATTGAAAAACGTCCCGACGTGTCCGTCGCTCAATGCCGCCGTTCCTGTGAAGGCATCGTTCCATCCGTCGAAAGTCTTCTGGAAGGTCCAGCATGCCGGGTAGGAGACATTTCCGCTCCCCGAGGGAGTGCCGGTCACACTCCCCCACCCTAATCCGGGATTGTTCACCGTGTAGTCGGCTTGGTGGTTGGCTTTCTCGACGATGTATTTTTGGTTGAAATCCAGTTTCCTGATGGCATAGATAGTCAGTTGGTCGGCTGAGTTTTGGGTCATATCACCCCTTACCTCTGCATCCTCCGTCGGCGAACCGCCCACTCCACAGTAGGAGGCATGGTGTACGTTCTTCATCCTCCAGCAGTCGTTTGTGGCGTCGTATTCCGGCAGGCAAGCACTATATTCCGTACCGAGATGTGTCTTCCCGTCGGTTTGGAAGACATTCGCCGTGGGACTGCACAGCACCTCGTCGTGCCATGCCGGACTCCGCAGCGAATAGCCCCCAGCCGCGTTGGGCTCCAACTGCCACACTTGTCCTTGATGGGTGCCGGCCTCCGCCATGGTGTTGTAATGCACCGCCTTGAAGGCCGACTGCCCAACATCCACACCTTCGATATCTCCTGTGCGGGTGAGCGACTTGATTTGTATGCAATGCCACCCTGTCACCTTAGACTGGTCAAGGCCTAATCCGAGTGTAAGCATGCCGTTGGTCACCCTAATGTTGCTGATGGTACATTCGAGAGGCTCATTGGCAAGAAAGCCCGGCGTGATGCCCGATGCCGTGAAATAACTCTTCTGTGTCTGTCCTCCGGCTGTTGCGAAGACGTATGCCACGTCGCTGCGCGTGCCGTTGAGGGTGGCACCGTCCTCCCCTCGTGCGTTGTGCGATGTGGCGTACAGCACAGCGCGGTAGAGGCCGTTGGGCAGGTAGTTGATGGTCTGCGACATCTTCGTTCCGGCGGAGGAAGAGTTGTATAGTTCCACGAGCGCGATGCCATTGCCCGTCGTCGTGCCGCTGGCACCCTGCCAGTCGGTCTTTGCCGTTCCCACCAGCGCGGTGTAGTCGTCGGTGGGTCTGGCGTCGGCCAGTGTCCAGCACAGCGCGGGTGTGCTTTTGCTACAGACGACATAATAATAGTCGTCGCAATTGGCCGGTATGGCGGTGATTTTGATATATCCCGCCGATGCTTCAGCCTCCGTCAAATCGACGGTGTTGCTGTAGTGCGACTGTCCGTTGGCATCGATGGCCCAGATGCGGAACACCTTGTTTCCCGTGCAGGACTCCGCATCAAGCACGACCTCCCTCCACAGGTCGTCGCAGGTGCCGAGGGTGGCGCGGGTGGTCCACAGGGAGCCGGAGGTGCGCTGCTGCACATACACCGCCTTCGTCCAGTCGGTGTTGGGGTCGGCCCACATCAGTCGGATGGAGCCACCGTCGGTGGTGTAACCTCCTGCGAGGTGGTGCGGGTTGCCCTGGTCGTGCCAGTCCATCCACACGTCGGTGGTCTTGTTGTATGCGAAGTCGCTGTTGTAACTGCCGTAAAGCTGACCTCCGGCGGTGGTCCAGAAGTCGTCGCTCTCCCAGTGCACAAATCTTTTCTGCTCCACATTGTTATACACGGCCAGCCTCTCCAACCACCCGGTGTTTGCGGCATAGTCGGCCCTTTTCAGCACGTCGCGCAGCCAGATGCCGTTCATCTTCTGGTCGTCGCCGCTCCCCCAGGTGTACCACGCTTTCAGGGAGTCGGTGTAAAACCTGGTCTCCGTGGTCCAGTTAGCCCCGTTGTTCCATTCCGTACACCACACGGGAAGCCCTGTGGCGTCGTAGAGCGACTTGAGTGAGTTGATGCATGCCTCGGGTGTCTGTCCACCGATGTAGTAGTGTGTGGCGACGAAATCCACGCGGTAGTTGCGGGCCTCGCAGGAGTCCACGTATTCCTTCACCCATTGGGTATTGGGGTTGCATGTGGCGAAGGTGCCAATGCGCTTGCCTGTACGCAAGTATTCGCTGTGCAGTTTGATGAGGTCTGGCACTGTCATATACATCTCGCTGCCGCTGGTGTTGTCCGGCTCATTCACACCTAACACGTGCGCGGAGGGCAGCGGGTCGATGGCTCCCCAGGATGGCCAGGCGTATGTGGCTTTCCCGTTGTATGTGGTGCCGTTCTCGTGGTGCCGTTGCGGCACATAGTCGTAGTCGGCATCCTGATACACCTCCGCGTTCCACTGATAGTACCATGAGACGCGCATAAGGCCCATGGGGGTCATTGTACGTCCGGCATAGCCTTTCTTGGCGGGCCACCGCCAACGGAATATCCTTAAAAAGCTGACACTTTTCCTCATGTCCTTGGGCAGGGTGACGGTGATGTCCCCGTCGTTGGCTATGAAGCAATGGCTGTAACCAGTGCCGTCAGCATGGTTGGCCATGGTCACCATGTATCCTCGTTTGAGGGTAAAACTTTGAATGGCATTGTCGAAGTCACCCAATTGGTTGTAGGCGGTGTTCACCTCATAGTGGTTGGCAGACGTTCCGGTAGCCCCGGTGCCGACATATACGGTGAGGGGGTGGCAGTTCACTGGATAGGGCAACACGATGGTGCCGTGTCGCCACGTATCCACGCGGCAGTTGGTGCCATCGGCTGCCGCCACGCCGTTCACCTTGATGAAGCGCAGCCAGTTTGCCTGCACGTTTGAAGGTCTGATGTTGGCGAAAATCACCGTTGACCGTCCGTCTGTGATGTCGATGGTGGCTGTCATGGCGGTCTTTCCCTCCTGGGTGGTGATGACATAGTCGATGGCGTTGCTCAGGGTGATGTCGGACGTCACCTCCGTCACGGTGGTCTTGCTGTTGGTGGTGGTGTTGAGCGTAGAGCCGTTGTAAGTGAGTGAGCGGGTGATGGCCATGGAAGGCACGGTGTGCATGCCCCATGCAAGCACGGTGGCGAGCAACAAGGCAAGGCGGTGTTTTGAGAGTGTCAACATTGATTTCATCATAAAGGTTATTAGAAAGTAGGATTGTTTGCAAAGATACGACTTTTTTATCAAACCATGACTCTTTATGCAGATTTTTTAGTAAGATGTGGGGGTTTGAAGAAGAAGTGTCTTCGACGAGATACAGGACTGCCCCAAAGCAAGGAGTTCCCGAAAAATATTTCTATCTTGATGGAAGATATGAAGTGATGTGTACGGGTTCTCTTCTTGGTGTGAATGGTTACAAGACCAAGGAAGAAAGTAAAGAGGAGGAAGAAGCCTCCATCCCTGTAGGCTTTGAGGATATTGTCTCTATGCACCCGATGGACTTTGAAGAGTGGCTGTGGGCCAATGGTATGAAAGACATACACTTGGAATACCTGCAGAAATGCCTGAATAGTGAAATACCTATTGAAGAGGCCTTGCATGACAGATTTCGGGAGCTGCTTCATCAGTATGTCGTGGTGGGTGGTATGCCGGAGGTCGTGACCACCTTCATCGAGACAAAACAAATCGGGAAGGTGCTTGCCGTGCAGAGACGCATCGTGGATGAATACAAGTCGGACATGGTGAAGTATGCGATGCCTGCCGACAAGTCACGAATCCGTGAATGTTTTGAATCGATACCGGCACAACTGACTCGTAAGTACAAGAAATTCTCCTACTCCGTAGTACGTCCAGGAGGCAGAGGACGAAACTATGCTGGAAGCCTTCAATGGATTGAAGATGCCAGCATCATTCATAGATGCTACAATACGGATATGACAGAACTACCCCTCGACGGAAACCGGATACAAAGTGAATTCAAAGTGTATATGTCTGACATCGGTCTGCTTGTCTTAATGTTGGAAGAAGGCTCACAGTCAAGCATTTTGCAAGGCAACCTATACAGTTATAAAGGTGCCATTGCCGAGAACCTTGTGGCCGACATTTTTAGCAAGATGGGGCGCAAACTATATTACTTCCATAAAGATGGTGGTGTGGAACTTGATTTCCTCATTCGCTACAAGGGTCTATGCACACCCGTTGAATGCAAGGCTACCACAGGCAACGCCAAGTCTATGCGCACGGTACTGGGGCATCCCGACAAATATCATATCACAAACGCCATAAAACTTGGTGACTACAATATCGGAAGAAACGCCCAACTGCTCACCATACCCTTGTACATGGCTTTCCTACTAAAAGAGGTATGAATAATACAACATTCAAGTAAATCAACGACATCAGTTGTCAACAAGTGAGAATGACAATCGTGGCGAAAGATTGACAACTGATTGGCAAGTGGTTATCATTGACTTTACTCTTATTTCAACAGCGAAGAAGAAAGAAAATATAAGATGAATAATGTTCATCCTTGCACAAAAAGTCGAGGGGGAAATGTGTATGATGCACTAGTGAATTAAATAACAGCTCCATATGTCTACACCCAAACAATGATTATCCGCATTTTTTCGTAAAGGGTGAAATGGGACGTACTTTTGATATTTTGTTGGAAGTCGCGAATATTCGCTCTACCGGACGAGCGGATGGACATAAAGTCCACCCCTACAGCAGCCCCGCCCTCTTGGCGTTTTTGGGAATCACTTGCGGAAAGACGTGGATAATCATTATGTTTTATGGAAATATGCAGGCAGGGGCAACAAGGGACGTCCTGGGCATGGAGAATCAAAACGGCAGCCCCTGTGTCGGGACTGCCGTTTTGGATTAGAACTTGGATTAGAACTTGTCGGCTGAGTAATAAATCCACTCGTAGATGCAACTGAGGATGCCGAATGCGGCGATGCCCGCAGTGCATAGCGCGAGGGCCAGCTTGGTGTTCTTGTCACTGCGGAAGGTGGGCAGTGGTGTTTCCGTCTTCTTGATGTACATGGCCTTGACGATGAGCAAATAGTAGTAAAGGCTTACCACGGTGTTGACCAATGCGATGAAGACGACGAGATACGCCAACGTACCTATCCTCGTGTCGAAGGTATGTCCGCTCACGCCCGCCATGAAGACAAAGAACTTGCTGAACATACCGGCGAAAGGCGGTATGCCGGCGAGGGAGAAGAGCGCGATGGTCATGAGCAACGAGAGCTTCGGGTTGGTGGTGTAGAAGCCGTCGTAAGCATCCATGTTAGTCACGCCTCCATTGTTCTGCTCCACTACGCTGATGACGGAGAAGACGGCCAGGTTGGCCACCACATACACCAGGACGTAGAACGAGAGCGCGGTGATGCCCATTGTCTGCTCGCCAGTGATGGCCAGCATGATGTAGCCGGCCTGCGAGATGGAGCTGTAGGCCATGAAGCGCTTGAGGTCCTTCTGACGGATGGCGAAGAGGTTGGCCACGGTGATACTGAGCACGATGACGATGTAGAGGAAATAGTGCCACTGTGTGTAGAGCGCCGGGAAGACCTTGAAGAGGATGGCTGCGAAGGTGAAGGCCGCAGCACCCTTTGAGACGACGCTAAGGTATCCGGTGACGACGGTGGGCGCACCCTCGTAGGCATCGGCTGTCCAGAAGTGGAATGGCACCAAGGAAATCTTGAAGCCCAGACCGCTGAAGAAGAACACCATGCCCATGATGGTGAGCGTGTTGGCGTGAAGGTTGGCCGACACGTCGCCGAAATAGAGCGTTCCACAAGCCCCGTAGATGAACGAGAGACCGAAGAGCATCACGCCGCTGGAGAATGCCGCCGTGAGGATGTACTTGGCCGCACCCTCGGCGGAGTTGTTGCGGTGCTTGTCAAGTGCCACGAGGCACGCCATGGGGATGGAAGCCATCTCCAAGCCGAGGTAGAACATAAGGAAATGCCCTGCCGACATCATCATGAACATGCCGAGCAGCGTGGAAGCGACGAGCATGTAGAACTCGCCCTCACGATGACGACCCTCCTCGCGGGAAATCCACTGCCGGCTCATGATGACAACGATGAGCGTGGCGAGGGCGAGGATGGCCTTCATCACCTGCACGGAGTCGTTGGAGACATACATCCCTCCGAACGCCGTCCGCGGCGCCAAGGGAAGGGCGCAGACCAGCGTGAGGAAACCGAAAAGCACTGTGGCGAAGAGGTTGAACCATGGCCGGCGCTCGTCCTTGTCGGACGCGAAGTCGGCGATGAACAGCACTACTAAGACGGCCATCAACACGGCCTCTGGTATCATATGTAGGAATTGACTGTAATTCATTTCTCTTCAGTGTTTAAGGATGAATGACGGTGAGGATGGGAGCCACGGCGTCGGAGATGACATTGCTTGCCCAGAGGGGGAACAAGCCGAGGCCGGCAACGCAGAAGATGAGGCAGCAAACGGCCACCCGCTCGTCCCATGTGGCATCGGTGAGATGCTCATAGTGCGGGTCGGCCACCTTCTGATAGAGAATCTTTCCCACCACACGCAGGATATAGACGGCGGTGACGACGATGGAGCCGCAAGCGATGATGGTGGCCGTGCGGTGGAAGACGTCGTTGTTCTCGAAGGAGCCCACGAAGATGGTCATCTCGGCCACGAAGCCGGAGAAGCCCGGCAAGCCGAGGTTGGCCAGACCTGCCAGGACATAGCCCACGGCGAGGAAAGGCATGATTTTCATCAGTCCACCCAACTTCCTCACGTCACGCGTGTGCGTGCGCCCGTAAATCATACCGATGAGGGCGAAGAAGAGGGCTGTCATGAGGCCGTGGGAGAGCATCTGGATGATGGCGCCGGTGCAAGAGGTGCGCGTCATCATGAGGATGGCGAAAAGCACCAGGCCGCAGTGGGAGACGGAGGAGTAGGCGTTGATGTACTTCAAGTCCGTCTGCACACAAGCTGAGAGCGCTCCATATACCACAGAGATGGTGGTGAGGATGATGAAGATCCACGACAGTTCCTGTGCCGCATGGGGGAGCAGGAACATGGCGATGCGGAAACAGCCATAGCCTCCGAGCTTCATCAACACACCGGCGTGGAGCATGGAGACGGCGGTGGGCGCCGAAGCATGACCGTCGGGACTCCAAGTGTGGAACGGGAAGAGGGCCCCGAGCACACCGAAACCGATGAAGACGAAGGGGAAGAGGATGTTCTGCACATGGTGGTTGATCTCCATGCCCGGCAGCGCGTTGTGCTGGGCTATCTCGATGACGTTCATCGTGGAGGCCCCGCTGAAGAAGTAGATGCCGAGGATGCCGAGGATGAGGAGGGCCGAACCACCCATGAGCATGAGGGTGAGCTTCATGGCTGAATACTCCTTGGCGCCGCTGCCCCACACGCCGATGAGCAGGTACATGGGGATGAGGGCCACCTCGTAGAACATGAACATGGTGAACATGTCGGTGCTGATGAAGAAGCCGAAGACACCGGAACTGAGAAGCGTGAACCAGAGGAAATACTCCTTGGTGAGTGGCTTCAACTGCCAGGAGGCAAAGGTGCCGGTGAAGACGATGATGCTCGACAGCAGCAGCATGACGACGGAGATGCCGTCAACACCCACGGAATAGCAGATGTGCAACGGCTTGAACCACTCCACGCTGGCAACATAAAGCATCGGTTCGAGGTCGGCCGGATGCGATGACCTCAGGTGAATGAAATCGATGGTCAGGTAGATGGACAATACCAAGAGCAGGGACGCCCCCACCACCATCACCGTGCGTACTTGATTGAGCGTGCGGGCCACCCAAAGGCCAAGCAGCATCAGCACGGGAATGAGAACAAATAAAGATAGTATATTCATTTCTTCACTTTTTTACAATGCACATAACAATAACAATGTGATGGCCACGCTGCCGGTGAGGAACCAGATGGCATACTGGCGAACATCGCCGCTCTGCCATCCGCGAATGCTCTCGCCCGCCTCGCTGGTGCCCCAGGCCATGAAGTTGAACGTCCCGTCGATGACGTGGCGGTCGAACCAGGCAATGGGCTTGGAGACAAGGTTGAAGATGATCTTGTGCGTGACGAAGAGCCACACCTCGTCCATATAGAACCGCTTGTAGGCGGCACGGTGGAGCTTGGGCATGGCGGCGTAGAGCTTGTCGGCGATGGGCTGCCGCTCTCCCTTATAAATATAGGTGGCGAGGCAGATGCTCAAGATGGCGATGACCGTGGAGGTGATGGCCACCGTGGAGTTGAAATGGATGGTGTAGTCCTCACCCGTGGCGGAGACAAAGGAGCCGAAGCTGCCGCCCCATCCGAGGAATCCTGCCAAGGTGGTGTAAATACCCACACCCACGGTGATGACCGAGAGGATGATGAGCGGCACCGTCATGGAAGCCGGGGCCTCGTGCGGAGTGTGATGCTCGTGCGCCTCCTTGTTCTCCGTGCCCCAGAAGATGCCGTAATAGAGGCGGAACATGTAGAACGCCGTCATGGCGGCAACACCTGTCATGATCCATCCCACCCAGGGGCTGTACTCGAAGCAAGCGGTGACAATCTCGTCCTTTGAACTGAATCCCGAGAACAAGGGGATGCCGGCGATGGCCAGACAGCTGATGAGGAAGGTGGCATGGGTGATGGGCATGTATTTGCGCAGCCCGCCCATGTAGGCCATCTCGTTGGAGTGCACGGCATGGATGACGCAACCGGCGCAGAGGAAGAGGCAGGCCTTGAACATGGCGTGGGTGAAGAGGTGGAACATGGAAGCCATGTAACCCAACTGTGCGTGGTTGTCAAGCACGGCACCGTGATGACCGGGCAAGCACACGCCCAAAGCCACCATCATGAAGGCAATCTGCGAGATGGTGGAGAAGGCCAGCACACGCTTGATGTCGGTCTGCGCACATGCCACGGCGGCGGCGTAGAACGCGGTGAACACGCCCACCCACACCACGATGGGCAGGGCCTGCGGGGCATATTCAATCCACAGCGGGAACATGCGCGCCACCTGGAAGACGCCGGCCACCACCATCGTGGCGGCGTGGATGAGCGCCGAGACAGGTGTCGGACCCTCCATGGCGTCAGGCAGCCAGATGTGCAGGGGGAACATGGCACTCTTGCCAGCACCACCGATGAACATCAGCACCAAGGCCGTGGGGAGTATGAACCCACCGGCAGCCATCGCCCTCGTCGGCTCACAGACGGCCATACCGGCAGCGTCGATGTTGTTGACGAAGGTGAAACTGAAGGAGCCGGTGTAGTAGCCGAAGATGAGGATACCGATGAGGAAGAACATATCGGCAAACCTAGTGACGATGAACGCCTTCTTGGAAGCGGCCACGGCGGTGTGCAACTGATAGTAGAAGCCGATGAGCAAGTAGGAGCTCACACCCACCAACTCCCAGAAGAGGTACATCTGGAAGATGTTGGTGGCCACCACCAAGCCGAGCATCGACATGGTGAAGAGCGAGAGGAAGGCGTAGTAACGCTGGAAGCCCTTCTCGCCGTGCATGTAGCCGAAGGAATAGATATGCACCATGAGACTCACCGTGGAGATGACAATGAGCATGACCACCGACAACGGGTCGAGCAGCATGCCCATGTCGAAGCTGAGCCTCCCGAGAGGCAGCCAGGTGAAGTTGAAAGGCACGATGGCGGGATATGCCCCGTCGTCAAGCCTCGGTGCTCCAAAGTATTTGAATGCCGTGTAATAAGACAGGACGGTGACGATGGCCAGCGACGTGGTGCCAACAAGTCCCGCCACCTTGTGAGACATCTTCATGCCGCAAAGCCCCAGCACGAGGAAGGAGAGCGCCGGCAGGAGAAGTATCAGAAAAGCATAACTGTAATCCATATTTCTTAATAGGTTGAACGGGGTTATAGTTTCATGTTCTCAATGCTGGTGACCTGGTCGCTATGGAACCTGCGATACACATTGATGATGATGGCGACGGCGACAGCGGTCTCCGCTGCAGCCACGCCAATGGAGAAGAGGGTGAAGAAGAAGCCTTCAAGTTGTCCCGGGAAGAGCAGCCGGTTGAATACGGCGAAATTCAAATCCACGGCGTTGAGGATCAGCTCGGTGGAGATAAGCATGGTGATAAGGTTTCTCCTGGTGACAAATCCGAAGACGCCGATGAAAAACAGCAGCGTGCTTAATACGAGGAAATATTCTACTGGTATCATGTTACTTATCCTTTCTTGAAATGACTATTCCACCGATGATGCATGCCAAAAGGAAGACGGAGATGAACTCGAAGGGCAGCACGTACTGGTATTTTCCAGCCCCCATGAGGGTGTTGCCGACCTGCTCCATGGGCACCTCCTCATTGGGGATGGCCAGGGTGAGAAACTTCTGCTTGAGGAGAATGACCATCACCATGGCAAATCCCACAAGCGCGGCGAGTGCGCCGGCCACCATCTTGCCGCCCTTGAGGCGCTCGGTGAGGCCCTGCAGCGTGCGTTTGGAGACGAGCTGGATGGCGAAGATGTAGAGCATGGTGACACCTCCGGCATAGACGCTGATCTGCGCCGCACCAAGGAAGGTGTAGTCGATGAGGAAATAAATGCCGGCGACACCGAAAAGCACGAAGAGGAGGAACGTGGCCGCCCTCATGAAGCTTTTCGTGGCGACGCAAATCACAGCCGAGACAAGAATAACGGCTGCCAATATGCAAAACATTACGATATTTGCCATGGTCCTTACTTGGTTTTGGTGTTGAACTTTCCGATGACGAGCGGCGCCCCTCCGTCGATGAGGCCGGGGAGGGAGCCTCCCTTGTACACCTCCTTGTCGAGGTGCAACACGAGCGCCTCGCGGTCGAAGGTGCTGTTCTCAAAGTCGTTGGTGAACTCGATGGCGTCGAAGTTGCAGGCGTTGGTGCACAACTGGCAGAACATGCAGTCGCCAAGGTCGTATTGGTAGTCGAGGAGGAAGCGCTTCTTCTTCCCCGTGGCCTCATCGACACGCATCTCGGAGACAATCTTGATGGTGCCGTTGGGGCATGCCTTCTCGCACAGCGTGCAGGCGGTGCACTTGTAGGCGCCGTCCTCCGTGCGCTTGAAGACCAAGCGCCCGCGATGCCTCTTGGCGATGTGGAGCGTGGTCTTGCGGTTCTCCGGGTACTGCTCTGTCGATTTGGGCGTGAAATACTCCTTGAGAGTGACTTTCATACCCACCGCGAGCGTCTTCACACCGTCCCGGATGCCGCCGAAATATGATTTGTTTTCCATTTTTACTGTTATTTTTAACTTTAGGGTCTTTAAGGACTTTAAGGTCTTTAAGGTCTTTAAGGACTTTGGGGACTTACCAGTGGAGGCCGAAAGCCACGACGATGGTCATCAGCACGAGGTTGATGAGCGACAGCGGCATGAGGTATTTCCACTCCAACTTGAGTATCTGGTCGATGCGGAGGCGCGGGAAGGTCCATTTCACCCACATGAGAAGCCATACGATGAAGAAGGTCTTGCCCAAGAACCACACGATGCCGGGGATGTAGTCCATCACCTTGTCGAAGCCAGCCACGCCGATGTTGACAGGCGCCCACCCTCCGAGGAAGACGGTGGTGGCCACGCCGGCAATGATGAAGAGGTTGAGGTACTCTGCCAAGTAGAAGAAGCCGAAGCCCATGCCGGAATACTCGGTGTGGTGTCCGGCGGTCAACTCACTCTCGGCTTCTGCCATGTCGAAGGGGCCGCGGTTGGCCTCTGCATTTCCGGCGATGAGGAAGACGAAGAAAGCGATGATGGCAGGGATGTGACCCTTGAAGATGAGCCAGTTCCATGGGCCGGTCTGCGCCTCGACGATGCCGCTCACCTGCAGTGTGCCGGTGAGGATGACAGCGGTGATGAGGCAGAGGCAGAGCGACAGTTCGTAGGAAATCATCTGCACGGCGCCACGCATGGCGGAGATGACGGAGTACTTGTTGTTGGAACCCCATCCGGCGAGGAAGACGCCCACCACTCCGATGGAGGAGATGGCGGTGAGGAGGAAGATGCCCACGTTGAAGTCAATCACGCCCGCCCCCTTGTTCCAGGGGAGGAAGCCGAAGGCTCCCACGGAGCCGATGATGACGAGGAAAGGCGCCACGGCATAGAGCAGCTTGTCGGCCCTGTCCACGAAGAAAATCTCCTTGATGAGCATCTTCAGCACGTCGGCGAAGACTTGCAGCACGCCCCACGGGCCCACGCGCATGGGGCCCAAGCGGCATTGGAAATAGGCACACACCTTGCGCTCCATGAAGATGAGCACGATGGCGATAAGTGCGTATGCCACGAGGATGAAGAGTCCGACGATGACACACTCGATGAGGATCGCCCAGAAGTCGCCCATCCCGAGGGTGTCGCGCAGGAGCGCGTCGAACCATTGTGTAACTATTGAAAAATCGAACATAGTGAAAATTCTTAGATGTTGATGGGTGATTACCGGTCAATGTCGGGTATGACGAAGTCGATGGCCGCGCCGGTGGTGACGAGGTCGGCGATCTTCTGCCCGCGCAGCATAGGGTCGAGCGCCCCGACGAGGGTGAGACCCATGGGCCTCATCTTCATGCGATAGGGGCTCTTGTCGCCGCGTGAGTCGAGATACACTCCAAACTCGCCGCTCGCTCCCTCCACGGAGAAATACCACTGCCCCTCCGGCACCTTGATGATGGGCTTCTGCTTGATGTAGAAGTCGCCCGGGGGGATGTTGTCGATGAGCTGCTCGATGATGTCGAGGCTCTGATAGAGCTCCTCGATGTGCACGAGGTAGCGGTCCATCGAATCGGCGCTCTGGAGCAGGATCTGCTTCCACTCCACCTTGTCGTACATGTCGTAGGGGTGGTTCTTGCGCACGTCGTTGGCCCAGCCGGCGGCACGGCCTGCAGGTCCGGTGACGGCGTAGTTGATGCAGTCTTCCTTGCCCATCGGACCCACCTTCTCGAAACGGTTGTGGGTGATGACGTTGTCGCCGAAGACGTCCATGTACTCCTGGATCATGGGACGCAGGTACTTGCACAGCGCCTTGGTGTTCTCCACGAAATTGGGGTCGATGTCGTCCTGGAGGCCACCGATGCGGTAGTAGTTCTGGATGAGGCGCCCGCCGGTGGTCTCCTCCATGACGTTGAGCACGTGCTCGCGGTCGCGCATGCAGTAGAGGAAAGCGGTGAGGGCACCTAAGTCCTGAGCGCAGCACCCACAGTAAAGGAGGTGTGAGTCAATGCGCTGCAACTCGTCCATGATGGTGCGTATGTACTTGATGCGGTCGGAAAGCTCCACGCCGAGCCCCTCCTCGATGACGCCCACGAGAGCGTGGCGGTGCATCATGGCCGAGAGGTAGTTGAGGCGGTCGGTGAGGGCGAGTGTCTGCGGGTAGGTGTATCCCTCCCACATCTTCTCAATGCCGCGGTGTATGTATCCCAAATGGGGGTAGATGCGCTTCACGGTCTCTCCGTCGAGCACGGTCTGCAACCTCAGCACACCGTGGGTGGAGGGGTGCTGCGGACCGATGTTGACCACGTAGTCGTTCTCGTCGAAAAGGCGGTGGCGGGTGCAGACGAGGCGTCCGTCGGCGTCGAGCGAATAGGTGTTGGCATACTCGCTCTCCACGTCGTCCTCCAGGGAATAGCTGTCGTCGAATTGCCAGTCCTTGCGGAAGGGATGTCCCTTGAAGTCGGTGCGCAGGAAGAGGCGCTCCATGATGGGATGCCCGAGGAACTTGATGCCGTAGAAGTCAAAGACTTCGCGCTCAAGCAGGTCGGCGGCCTTCCACAGGTCGATGACGGAGTAGATGACATGGCTGCCATCCACTTGGCGGGCGATGGTCTTCACGCTGGTGCGCTCATGGGTGGCGGTGTTCTCGAGGATATAGACGCATCCCAGACCCTCCTCGCCGAAGTCCTCGCCGATGATGGTGACGAGGTAGTCGTAGCCTTCCTTCTCCTTGAGGGCTTGCATGCCGGAGAGGAATTTGTCGAATGGTATGTTGTTGAACTGCAGTTTCATTTGGCTCCCTCCTTGTCTTCGTTGAGTTGGTCAATGAAATCCTGTGGCACGTCGGAGACAACGATGGGCTTCTTCCATCCGTAGGTGAGGGCCTCGTTGGAGAGGTCGAGCTCACGCTCCTCGGCGTTCTGCTTGTGGTTGGCGCCGCCGAAGAATTTCTCCACCTTCACCTTGCGCTGCAACTGCATCATGCCATAGAGGATGGCCTCCGGCCTTGGCGGGCAACCGGGGATGTAAACGTCCACCGGGACAATCTCCTCAATGCCCTTGACCACATGGTAGCTGGACTTGAAAGGCCCGCCGGAAATGGTGCATCCTCCCACGGCCACGACATACTTTGGCTCGGCCATCTCGTCGTAAAGACGCTTGAACACCGGGGCCATCTTGTGGGTGATGGTGCCGGCGGTCATGATGAGGTCGGCCTGCCGGGGCGAGTTGCGAGTCACCTCGAAACCGAAACGTGCGAAGTCATAACGTGCACAACCCACGGCCATGAACTCGATGCCACAGCACGAGGTGCCGAAGGTGAGCGACCAAAGAGAGTTGGACCGGCCCCAGTTGACGAGCTGGTCGAGGCTTCCAGTGACGACGTTGACGCCGCCCTCATGCAGTTCTTCCACTAAGCGCTCCAAGGATTCGTTGTCCTTGAACTCGTCGTAGGGGATGCTCTTGATACGTGGTTTCCTTACTTCCATTCCAACGCTCCTTTCCGCCAGGCATACGCCAAGCCAAATACAAGGACGAGCAGGAAGAAACCGATGCTGGCAATAGCCATCACACCGTATTTCTGCACCACGACGGCCCATGGGTAAAGAAAGACGGTCTCGATGTCGAACATGAGGAAGAGGATGGCGAAGAGGTAGTATCCTATGGACACGGGAATCCATGACGACCCGTGCGTGGGGATGCCACACTCGAAAGGCTCACCCTTCACTTTGTTGTACGACCGAGGCCCAATCAGCTTGGCGATGACGTAGGCGCCCACCACCAAGACAACTGCCGTCAAAATGACGGTGATAAACAAAGTAGAATACATATATATGTGTTTTATGATGATTTAACACATTTAAAGATTTGCAATAGCGGTGCAAAGTTAACAAAAAAAAACGAAACACTACTAAAAAAGGTGAAAATTATTCGCCCTGATGATAGATGACGAGCCCTTCGATGGGGCTTTGCATCACGCCGGAGACCGCGAAGCCCTCTTCTGCGGCTGCGCGACATAGCTGTTCGCCGAAATAATGGGCCACACTGCCCACGGCTCGCACGGGGAGGTCGGAGCGACCGTACTGCACGAGGTTGCGTCGGAAGAAATCACGGAAGGAGTTGACGACAAGCGCCTCCACTGACTCCAAATGGAGGTGGCTGTGGATGAAGCGGGTGGCTTGGGCGAGGTGGCGGTTGGGCAGAGGCTCGCGATAGACGGCACGGATGATGGAGGCCACGTCCTGGCCGGTGGTGGCGAAATACTCCTCGCGGAGTGCTTCGGGGAGCAGACCCTTGCAGAGGTCGGCCACGAAGCGCTTGCCGAGGACGGCCCCGCTGCCCTCGTCGCCGAGGATGAAGCCCAAAGGCGGGGTGTTTTGCACGATGACGCTCCCGTCGTAGAGGCCGGAGTTGGAACCGGTGCCAAGGATGCAGGCGATGCCGGCCTCACGGCCAAACAAGGCGCGGGCGGCACCGAGGAGGTCACCGTGGGCCTCCACATATTCCGCCCCGGTGGCGGCACGGAGGAGAGCAAACATGCGGGAGGACATCTCCGGACGGACACCGGCACCATAGAAGAACACCTTATGCGGACGGGGAAGGCCGGACGGCCAGCGAGCCATCAACTCCGTCTCAATCACGCCGGAGATGGTGGCGTCGTCCTGGTAAAAGGGGTTGAGGCCCTGGGTGGTCACGTGGGTCACCACTTCGCCGTGGTGCATCAGGCACCAGTCGGTCTTCGTACTTCCGCTGTCGGCTATCAATATCATAGCAGTCTATCATATTTTTGTTCGAGATGCAAAAGTAAGCATTTTATGGCAACAAGCAAAATAATAGCCTTAGTAATCATAAAATAACCATTGGCGTTAGTTAACACGAATGGCCACGAATTACCCATTAATTATTTACAACCATTTATGGCTATTATATGGATGATTAATGGTAATTATATGTTGAAAATCATCCCAAATGATTAATAGTTCGTAATCAGCAAATGTGTCACCTTTTTGTCATTCCTGTTCATGAAGCTCACCACATACTCCTTGTCGAAAGTGCGTATATGGATGCCGTGCCTGTCATACAACCCATAAATGAAATCCGTGTTTTTAATGACCAACATCCACTTTGCCCGACACTCGCCAATCAGATAATCAGCCAAGCGCCTTTGGTCTTCTCGCGTAAACGCATTCTGTGCGTATGTGCTAAACTCACTGTCGTATGGCGGGTCAAGGAAGACAAAATCATTTTCTTGAGGGTTGACCAACCTCAAAAAATGCTCAAAATCAAGATTGTATGTCTTGGTCTTCTTGAAATGATTTAACACTTCCGAAGATTTGTAATAGCAGAGTTTCTTGTTCAGCATTTTTCTATTATAGGCCATTCCACCGTATGGAACATTGAAAGCCCCCTTTGCATTATACCTGAACATGCCACTGAAAGCATAATTGCGTATGAAGAGGAATAATGCACCATGCAATTGGGGGTTGTTTTCAGCTATTTCCCTGCTATTGTAAAGATGGCGATAATTCATGTAAACAGCACTTTTGATGGCGGTTTCCATATTGTCGTTCACATCTTCAACAGGGAGAACGTGCTTTTCCTTTTCCAATTCCCTCATTCGCAACATTTTTCGGAACAAATTTGTTTCCATTTCCTTGACAAGGACACATGGAAGGGACGCAAATTCCTCGCCAATAATGTCCAAAATTGCCTGTTGGTTGCCCATACAGAAGGCATGAACTTGCTCCTTCAAGCCGTCCTTACCGACCAACTCGTTTCTATAATCAACGTATGTGTCAACAAGTTGGCTGCTTGACTTGTAAAAATCCTCCGAGTTTTGCCATGACACATCCATCATTTCCGCATACCTGAAGAAATCGGCATCCGAGGTAGCAATAGATTGGTACAGATCCATCAATTCGGATGAATAGTCATTGATGTAATAGGCATCGCCAGCCATCCCCATGAAAACAGCGCCACCACCCACAAACGGCTCTATGAATCGCTCAAAACGGGGAACATTGGGAAGGATGTATTTCATTTCCTTCTCCTTGCCACCCGGCCATTTGATGATGGGTGAGAGGCCCGTCTCTATGTTTCGTTGCTCTTCCAACATGCCATTCTTCTTGTGACGCTGCAAAGTTAAGCTTTTTTTTTGACGCATGCAAAGTTGCGTATTCAACGAAACACAAAAGTAGTCGCCTTCGGCGAGAAATCTTTCAAATCTATCCAAATCTTTCAAATCCATTTTGTTTGATAAAAAAAATGGATTACGTTGCTTGTTAACAAGTTCGCATAATTTGTTTGATTTGAATAGATTTGTAAGATTTGACTACGTCGACCGTTGGTTCTGCCCGTTAGGGCACACCATATTGCAAAGTTACTCCCGCTCGGAAAAGCTCAAAAAGTTTCGTGTTGTGCGGTTGGATTTTGTGCAAAGACGGCCTGAAAGGCCAACGAGATACCAGCCCAGGGCAACGCCCTGGGTAAATAAACGGAGTAGATTGCGCCCTGAAAGGGCAAAAGCATTATGATATCTATAAGGCTTTTGCCCTTTCAGGGCGATAATTGGCTCACTCTCTTCCCCAGGGCGTTGCCCTGGGCTGATTGCTTTTGGCCTTTCAGGCCGTTTTCAACCGCACAGCTCAAAAACATTTGGCTTTTCTCTCGGTTATTCGTAACTTTGATGCTTCGCATCCAAGTTACTCCCGCTCGGAAAAGCTCAAAAACATTTGGCTTTTCACTCGCTTATTCGTAACTTTGCCGCCAAAACAAGTGATATGAACATAGAAGAAATCTACAAGCTTTTCCAAAAGCACCCCGTCGTCACCACCGACACCCGCGACTGCCCTCCCGGCTCCATCTTCATTGCATTGAAAGGAGAAACGTTCGACGGCAACAAGTTCGCCACGCAAGCCATAGAGAAGGGCTGCTCCTACGCCATCATTGACGAGGCGGAGTATGCCGACCCCTCCGACCCACGCATCATCTTGGTGGACAACGGCTTGGAGACATTGCAGCAACTGGCACGACAACACCGCCGAACACTCGGAACACCCATCGTCGGCGTGACCGGCACCAACGGAAAGACCACCACGAAGGAACTCGTCGCCGCCGTCCTGAGCGAGAAATACAACGTTCACTACACCAAAGGCAACCTCAACAACCACATCGGCGTACCCAAAACCCTGCTCACGCTGAAGCCGGAGCACGACATCGCCGTGGTGGAAATGGGGGCGAACCACCCGGGCGAAATACGCACACTCGTGAACATCGCCGAACCTGACTGCGGCCTCATCACCAACGTGGGCAAGGCGCACCTCTTAGGCTTCGGAAGCCTTGAAGGTGTGCTACACACGAAAGGCGAGCTGTACGACTTCCTCCGCTCCAAGGAAAACAGCGTGGTGTTCATCGACGACGGCAACGAACTGCTCAAGAGCATCTCGGAAGGCTTGTCATTGGTACGTTACGGCACGACGGGAACGCCGGGCCTCTGCGCTAACGGGGAGGTACTGGTCTGCGACCCGATGCTGCGCTTCAGGTGGCGTCACGCCGACGGTCCCTGGCATGAGGTGAACACCCAACTTATCGGTTCATACAACATCTTCAACATGCTCGCCGCCGCCTGCGTGGGCCTCCACTTCGGAGTGACGGAGGAGCAGATTGACCACGCCCTGAGCAACTACAAGCCAAGCAACAACCGATCGCAACTCACCATCACTCCGCACAACCGCCTCATCGTGGACACTTACAACGCAAACCCCACCAGCATGGCGGCTGCACTGAACAACTTCCGTGACATGGTGGCGGAAAACAAGATGGTCATCCTCGGAGCCATGCGCGAAATTGGCGAGAGCGAGGAGGAGGAGCATCGTAAGGTGGTGGAATTCCTCAAGGAGAACGGCATCCAAAAGGCTTGGCTCGTGGGAGAGGAGTTCAGGCAGGTTAACCCACCCTACCCCGTCTTCCACGACGTGGAAGAGGTGAAGGCCGCCATCGAGAAGGAGCGCCCGGAGGGATGCTGCATCCTCATCAAGGGCAGCAACAGCAACCGCCTCTTCGAGCTTCCGCCCCTGCTGTGAGATACCTCTCTTCCCCACCCCATTATTGACAAGCCTTCCAACGCCCAACCGGATTGTTGCCCCCCACCCCAACTGGTCTGTTAGCACACGCCAACCCTCCGGGAAGGTGAAGAACTAAGGCCAAACAAGGCTGTCAATAGGCAGTCAAGGCATAAAATAAAATAAAATCCCCGAAAAATTTGCCCGTATCATAAAATTGATATACCTTTGCACCGCAAAATCGGGATGTAGCGCAGTTGGTAGCGCACTACGTTCGGGACGTAGGGGTCGGGCGTTCGAGTCGCCTCATCCCGACTACGCAAAGAGTCATTTATCAATAGAAGTGGTTGTTTGACAACCACTTCTATTGTTTTTCTCAACTTTCCCCACCCCTTTTTTGATGTGATGCTATTTTTGTGCAAAGGTGCGAATAAACGAGGGCAAAAGGGTATGCTCATTTTGCCGAGCTGAGCAATTTCGTTTCATTTATGATGCAAAGAGAGATTATTGGGGCTAAGCTTGATTCCAGACACACATACTATTTGGCAAAGTGTAATGCATAAGTGTCGTTTATTCTCCTCGCTCCTGTTTCCTGGGTGGCAGCTTTTGCCGTGTTTATGGCAGCGAGGGAGGGTTAAGGAATAAACAATATACAATTATTTGATTAGTATAATCATTTTATTATATTTCCTCTAAAAAAGGAAAAGACCATGCTTGTCTTTACGGTGGAGAAACGAGGTTTTCTAACAGACCTTTTATTTTTTGACATAATTAAGCTAGTTCCGAATGTCTATTCGGAACACACGTTGAAAAAATGCA
>JAFZRU010000001.1 GCA_017619755.1 Prevotella sp. | reverse complement strand
TAATGTTGGAAGGTTTCGCCCTACGGGCGAGCGGACGGACATAAAGTCCGCCCCTACAGTCGCACCAACCGTTTGACGTGAGGTGTTATTATGACTTCACGATCATACCACTCCCCTCGGAGAGGGTGGGGGTGAGGCTAAGAATTCCTCCGCCCTTGCGAGGTCCTCCGGCGTGTCAATCCCCACCGTCTCTTGTTGCGTGATGCCCACTCGGATGCGGTAGCCGTTTTGCAGCCACCGCAACTGCTCCAGGCTCTCGGCCTTCTCCAAGGACGACTGAGGCAGACGCGTTACCTCACGCAACACCTCCGAACGGTAGGCATACACCCCGAGGTGCTTGAGGAAAGAAAAGTTTTCCAGCCACTCCTGTTGCTCCACTCCTCGGACAAAGGGGATGACGCTCCGACTGAAATAAAGAGCGAATCCCTTGTTGTCCAAGACGATTTTCGGCGAATTGGGATTGCACACCCCCTCCATGCTGTCAAACGGTTTTCCTAACGTCGCTATCTGCGTCGATGGCTCGTCGAAACAGCCGATGAGCGTGGTGAGTTGCTCCCGCGTGACAAACGGCTCGTCGCCCTGCACGTTCACCACCACGTCGTATTCGCCCCCGATTTTCTCAAGGGCCTCAGCGATGCGGTCTGTGCCGCTGCGATGGTCCGGCGATGTCATGACGACCTGCCCGCCGAAGCCACGCACGGCAGCCTCGATGCGCTCGTCGTCGGTGGCCACGAACGTGTCGCCCACCACGCCGCACACCTGCTCATAGACGCGCTCGATGACAAGTTTGCCGCCAAGCACCGCCAAGGGCTTCCCCGGGAAGCGTGTGGAGGCGTAACGTGCCGGGATGATGGCAACGCACCTCATCTCACGCCCGCCCATACCGAGAGGTCCTTCTCCGCGATGAAACGCATGTCGTTGAGGATGATGGTCTCACGGGTGCGCTCCGGATTATCGACACGGAAGACGAGGATGCCCTTGTCGCGAAGCAAAAAGCTGTACATGTAGGTGATGCCGATGCCGGCGTTGCTCAACACCTCCACGGCGTCGGCGGCACGGCCCGGCTGGTCGTCGAGCTCCAAGGCGAAGACATCGGAGAGGGCCACCGGCACGCCGGCTTTCTTCAGACCCTCGTAGGCGCGCAGCGGTTCGCTGCATATCACGCGGTAGATGCCGTTCTCTGCGGTGTCGGGGAGGGTGGAGGCGATGATTTGCACGCCAAAACGGCGGAACAGGTCGAGCACCTTCACAAGCGTGCCGGACTTGTTCTCAATGAATATGGACAATTGGTGAATGGTCATGGTATGGTGGGTTTAGAACAGTTTGCGCAGGTCTTTCACACGGACGGCCTTGCCTTCATCGGAGGCGTGGATGCCGCCCTTGGGGAGCAGTTTCACCTTCGGTGTTACCAATATCTCGTCTTTCAGCATTCGGGTGATCTCCTTCGTCAGGCGTTGCAGACGCTGGTAGTCGTCGGTGAACAGTTCGCGAAGCTCCACCTCGACGGTCATCGTGTCGTTGCCGTCGATGGTGTCGAGCGTGATGAGGTAGTCGGTACTCAACTCCTTGAATTTCAAGAGAATCTTCTCTATCTGGATGGGGAAGATGTTGACACCCTTCAGAATCATCATGTCGTCGCTGCGTCCTTGCAGACGGGAGAGACGCTTGTGGGTGCGTCCGCAGGGGCATGGACCGCTTATCACGCTCGTCAGGTCGCGTGTGCGGTAGCGGAGCAGCGGCATGGCCTCGCGGTTGATGGTGGTGAGGACCAACTCGCCCAACTGCCCGTCGGGAACGGGCTCAAGGGTCACCGGGTCGATGATTTCCACGATGAAATAGTCCTCCCAGATGTGGATGCCGTTCTGCTCCGGACATTCGAAGGCCACGCCGGGACCCATCATCTCGCTGATGCCGTAGGAGTTGTAGGCTTTCACGCCGAGGTTGTCCTCGATGCGCTTGCGCTGCTCCTCGCTGTGAGGCTCCGCGCCGATGCACAGCACGCGCAACTTCGTGTCACGGCGGGGGTCAACGCCCTCTTCGCGCATCACCTCGTAGATGCGGGAGGCATAGCTCGGGATGGCGTGTAGCACCGTCGTGCCGAAGTCCTTGATGAACTTGATCTGACGGGTGGTGTTGCCGGCGGCGGCGGGAACGGTGAGCATCCCCACCTTTTCGGCGCCGTACTGGAAGCCCAAGCCGGCGGTGAACATACCATAGCCGGCGGAGTTCTGGAAGACGTCCTCGGGACGGCTCCCCACCATCCACAGGCAGCGGGCGACGGCTTTCGCCCACTCGTCAATGTCCTTCTGTGAGTGGAGGACGACGGTGGGGTTGCCTGTCGTGCCGCTCGACGAGTGCAGGCGTGTGCAGTCGCGCAGGGGGATGCAGGCCAGGCCGAAGGGATAATGCTCGCGCAGGTCGTCCTTCGTGGTGAACGGCAGTTTCTTCACGTCGTCGAGGCTCTGGATGTCGTCGGGCGTGATGCCTAATTCGGCAAACTTCTCTTGATAGAAAGGTGAGTTCATGCAGTGGCGAACCGTCTTCTGGAGACGGGACAGCTGCAACTGACGAAGCTCCTCAACGGGCATCGTCTCTAATTCCGGGTGCAAATATGATGAGTATTCCATAATCGTCGTTTGGATTGCAAAAGTACGCTTTTTTTTTCAAAAAGCAATCATCTTGTCGCTTTTTTTTCAAAAAGACTTTAAGGTCTTTAAGGTCATTAAGGTCTTTAAGATCATTAAGGACTTTAAAGTCTTTAAAACCCCAGGGTGAGCTGGATGGGCTTGCTGGCGATTTTCACCATTTGCTGTTTGGGTTGGGTGGCGGTGAGGCTGATTTCACTCACGGGGCGCCCTTCTGGGCTCATCATGCTGGCGAGCATCAAGGAGAAGCCCTCCAAATCCTCGCCGGAAAGCCCGGGGGGAAGCTCCTGGCGCCATTCGCCATGCCCTGTGTCGTCATATACCACCTTGATGTGGAGCATGCTGCCCTCGAAGGAGTTGCTTTCCATCCGCTCGTACAACTCTTCGAGGAGGATGGCCGTCTCATGGGCCAGCACGTGGTGGTCGCAGGATGCCTTGGCGAAGAGGTGCTCCACGGTCATCGTGCCTTGTAGGCGCGAGGGGCGCACAGGGGTGTTGTCCTTGCCTTGCAACAAGTCCTCCAACAGGAGGGTCTGCGCCACGCCGATGATGTCGGCTTTCACGGCAGGGGAGAGGGCGCGAAGCTGGACGCCCTTCATCAGTCCTTGGCTTTTCAGTTTCTCACGAGCCTCCGGGGAGAGGGGCCAGAAACAGTCGATGTGCAACTGTCGGATGAAGTCTTGGGCGAAGGCGGGGCGCACCGTGCGCAACCCTCCTGCCTCGATGCTTTTCGCGGCGGCCTTGGCCAAGAATTTGTTATAGGACACACCCACGGTAGTTGACAGCTGAAGTTCGGCAGTGATGCGTTTCTTGATGGCCAATGCGGCGGTGCGGGCTTCCTCCAAGTCCGCCACGTGCTCGGTGAGGTCGAGGAAGGCCTCGTCCATCTGGTGCGTCTCAAAGCGGTCGGTATGGTCCATGAAGATGTGGTGTGCCTGTCGCCACACGCGGCGGTAGGCGTCGTAACGGCTGGGAAGGATTGCCAAGTTGGGGCATTGTTGGCGGGCGTAGTCCAACGACTGACCTTCGCGAACACCTTGGGAAAAGGCTTCGGGACTCACTCCGGCAACAACGCCAAACACCTCGCCAAGCGAGGTGTTGCTGATGGCAAAGGGGCGACCGGCAAGTTCCGGGTGGTCGCGACGCTCCACGGCGCACATCAACGACCCCATCTCCACATAGACGATAATGTGCTTTGCCATATTATTTGAAACTAACACTAAATGGAGTTTACATATTCAGTCTGAAACTTGAATCCTTTTCGATGATTGATGATTAACGTTGATTTTTTAACATATAATTACCATATAATTATCCATATAAATTCTCATTAATAGGAATTAATGTCTAATTCGTGGTAATTCGTGTCAAAACAAATCTCGTCTTATTCATCTAAACTATTGCCCGAGGTTCTGGTGGAGGAAGTCTTCCAAGTCGGTGCCGGTGAGGCCGGAGGCCAACACATTGCCTTCACGGTCAACAATCATGGTGAAGGGGATGGCGTTGACACCGAACATTCTGGCAATCTTGCTGTTGCGGTCCAGTTCGCTGATGTGCGTCCACACGGCGCCCGTCTTCTTCACGGCGTCTTTCCATGCCTCGCCGTCGGTGTCCAAGGACACGCCGAGAATGCCAAGGCCGTGCTCGTGGTAGAGCTGGTAGAGTTGCACCATGTGGGGCATCTCCTGCATGCAGGGGCCGCACCAACTGGCCCAGAAGTCAATGATGGTCATCTCGTTCTGGCGGATGACATCCATGGCCGACACCTCCTTGCCGTTGAGGTCGAGGGCGGAGAAATTGGGGATGGGGCCGTCATTGTCCATTTCATCGCCGCCCATGCCTGCGTCCAGTCTGCTTTCCTTGATGTATTTTTCCATCTCCACCACCAAGGGGCGGGAGCGCATCTTGCGGGGCATCTTGTTGACGAGGGTCAGCACCTGCTCCTCGTTGAGCATGGCAGGGTTGGTGACGAGGAAGAAGCCCAACTCGTTGTCGATGTTCTTCTCCGCCGTCTGGTAGAACATGGTGGCCAACTTGCTCATGGAGTCCATCGCCTTCCGTTCCACCTCGGCCTTCTGTTCTTCGGTGGCGTCCTCGCCGATGCGGGAGACCAACGACTGTATCTCCTCCTGGTATTTCAACCCGGCGGCATTGAGCTGCTGCAATTCGTCGTTGAGGTGGGTGCCGGAGACTTTCGACTTCATTGGCTCGCCGGAGACGACGATGCTGATGTCACCTTCCTCCAAGAAGAGGGGCATGAGGGCCACGGAGTCCTTCAGGTTGCCGATGAAGCAGAAGGTGACGCTGTCGGCGTGGCCGGCATATTCGAAAGCACCGTCTTTCACCAACAACGAGTCAAAAGGCACGCCGTCTTCCATGTCGCTGATGAGGTAGATTTTTTTCACTTGGGGAAGACCGTCCACCTTGCCTGTGATACGGTAATCGAACGACTGGCTGCACGACAGGGCAAGGAGAGCAGTGAAAAGGATGAGCAGGGTGGGTCGGATGCGCATGGGAAATGGGTTATACAAGGTATTGGGAACTGATGCTCAGGTTGGTGACGACGCGGCGGATGGTCTCGGCAAACATGTCGGCAACGGAAATCTGCTTCACCTTGGTGGAGGTTTTCTCGTAAGGGATGGAGTCGGTGAAGACAATCTCCTCCAAGGCGGAATTCTCCACGTTTTCGGTGGCGGGGCCGCTCATCACGCAGTGGGAGGCGCAGGCGCGAACGCTCGTCGCTCCGCAGCTCTTCATCAGGTCGGCGGCCTTGGTGATGGTGCCGGCGGTATCCACGATGTCATCGACAATCACCACGTTCTTGTCCTTCACATCGCCGATGATTTGCATCGTTGCCACCACGTTTGCACGGGCGCGGGTCTTGTTGCACAGCACCAGGGGGACGCCAAGGTATTTGGCGTAGGTGTTGGCACGCTTCGAACCGCCCACGTCGGGAGAGGCAATCACCATGTTGTCAAGGCGGAGCGACTGGAGGTAGGGGAGCAGGACGCCGGAGGCGTAGAGATGGTCCACAGGGACGTCGAAGAAACCCTGGATCTGGTCGGCATGGAGGTCCATCGTGATCACACGGTCCACACCGGCCACCGACAACATGTCGGCCACCAACTTGGCGCCGATACTCACGCGGGGCTTGTCCTTGCGGTCCTGCCGCGCCCATCCGAAATAAGGGATGACGGCGTTGATGGTGTGTGCGGAGGCGCGTTTGGCGGCGTCGATCATCAGCAGCAGTTCCATGAAATTGTCCGAGGGTGGGAAGGTGCTTTGCACGAGAAACACGTCGCGGCCGCGGATGGACTCTTCGTAGGAGACGGAGAACTCCCCGTCGGAGAAACGCGTGATCTGAAGCTTGCCAAGGGGGCAGCCAAGACTGTGGCATATCTTCTCTGCAAGATACTGGGTCTTGGTGCCGGAGAATACCAGAAATTCGTTGGGCTCTTTCATTGTATGGGTCTATTGTTTTTGTAGATGTTTATGTTTTTGTAGATGTCATCCTATGGCGGAGCGCAGCTTGTCGAAATGGAGCAGGACGTTGCGGAAGTCGGTCTCGTTGTGGATGTCGAAACGGTTCCACAGGTCGCCACAAATCACAACGCCGCCGAAACCAAGGTCTCGGGCGGCGCGAAGGGTTTCCAAGGACATGCCTCCAAGGGCATAGACATGGCGGTCGATGAGACCTTGTCGGGAGGCTTGCTCCAAGTCGGAAACGCTGAACGAGGCATGCTGCTCAGGTTCCGACAGGCTGTCATGGATGTTGCGTAAGAACACATAGCGGGCCTTGCGCTTCGCTTCGCGAAGAAGGCTCAGGTCGTCGCAAGAGCGGCTGAACGTGCCACGGTAGCCTTCAGGGCGAGGGGAGGAGGCATCGTCGAGGTGGATGCCGGCCAGTCCGAACTCTTCCTTCAGGTAGTAATGGTCGTGAACCGTGATGCGGCGGTGGGTGCCCTCGGGAAGGAGCGAAAGCAGGCGCTCCACATAGACGGGGGAGGACTGTGGCTTGTAAATGTGCAAGTCATCGAGACCCTCCTCGAAAAGGGCCCCTAATATCTTGTCTTCCTCCATGAAAAACGTGGGGCGGGTCATGATGGCAAGTTTCATCTATATGCGTGATTCTTGACGCAGACGGGCGACAACCCGCCTTTCAAATGCAAAGATAGGCATTTTCCCGCATACCGCAAATTTTTAGAGGAGGTTTTTTTCCATAGGGGCTATAGTTTCTATAGCCCCTATAGTTTCCTATATCTCCTATATCTCCTATATCTTCTATAGCCCCTATCCCCTATGAGAAAAATCCGAGGAGGGTACCGGCTGCCACGGCGGAGCCTATCACGCCGGCCACGTTGGGACCCATGGCGTGCATCAGCAGGTAGTTGTGGTGGTCGTATTCCAGGCCAAGGTTGTTGGAGATGCGGGCGCTCATCGGGACGGCGCTCACGCCGGCGTTGCCGATCAGCGGGTTGATTTTCTTGTCGGCGGGGAGGAAGAGGTTCATCAGCTTCACGAAAAGCACACCGCTCGCGCTGGCGATGATGAATGCCATGGCTCCGAGGAAGAAAATTTTGATGGTGTTGAGTGTGAGGAACTCGCTCGCCTGTGTGGAGCAACCCACGGTGAGACCCAAAAGCACCACCACCACGTCGTTGAGTGCGCTGCCGGCGGTCTTCGCCAAGCGCGTCGTCTTGCCGCTCTCCTTCAGCAGGTTGCCGAAGAACAGCATGCCGAGGAGCGGAAGGCCGGAAGGCACGAGGAAGGTGGTGAGCAGCAGACCGATGATGGGGAAGAGGATGCGCTCCGTCTGGCTCACGTGGCGTGTCGGCTTCATGTGTATCACGCGCTCCTTCTTCGTCGTGAGAAGGCGCATGAGGGGCGGCTGGATTACCGGCACGAGGGCCATGTAGGAGTAGGCGCACACGGCAATGGCGCCCATCAGGTTGGGGCAGAGTTTCGACGAGAGGAAGATGGCGGTGGGGCCGTCTGCGCCGCCGATGATGGCGATGCCGGCTGCCTGGTTGGGCTCAAAGCCCAAGGCGAGGGCCACCATGTAGGCGCCGAAGATGCCGAACTGTGCCGCAGCGCCAATCAGCACCAACTTGGGGTTGCTGATGAGCGAGGAGAAGTCGGTCATCGCTCCGATGCCCAAGAACACCAAGGGCGGATACCAGCCTTGACGGACGCCCTGGTAGAAGATGTTGAGCACGGAGTTGTCCTCATAAAGGCCGATTTCCAAACCGGCGTCGGCACGGAAGGGGATGTTGCCGAGGATGATGCCAAGGCCGATGGGTACAAGCAACAGCGGTTCGAAGTCCTTCTTGATGGCCAGCCAGATGAAGATGCCACCCACGATGATCATCACAAGGTTGGGGATGGTGGCGTTGGCGAAGCCGGTGTAGGAGAGGAAGTCGAAAAACTTCGTCGTGACAAATTCTGTGAATCCCATGGCTTATCCTATCGTTACAAGGGCGGCCCCCTCCATCACGGTGTCGCCGCGTGATACTAATACGGAGGTGATGGTGCCGTCGCACTCCGCCTCGATGTTGTTCTGCATCTTCATCGCCTCAAGAACGATGACGGTGTCGCCCTTGCGCACCTTGTCGCCTACGGACACCTTCAACTCCGTGATGGTGCCGGGAAGGGGTGCGAGCACCTTTGTGCCGCTGCCGGCAGCGGCCTTGGGCTTCTTCGCACGGTCGGAAGAGGGGGCGGGGGCCGCCGACGGGGCGGGAGCCTCCACGCGCTTCACGCGGACGGGGGTTTTCACCGGCTCGGGCAATTCCACTTCAAAGGGTTTGCCGTTGACGGTCACTTGGGCGATGGTGCCTTCTATCTCTCCAATCTCTACGGTGTAATCGACACCGTTCACTTTATATTGGTATTTGCTCATGGCTGTGGGGTTATATTCGGGTCCATTTGGTGTGTTCCTTGGGGATGATGGTGATCACGCCGCTCTCATGGTCGTGGCTGTGGTCGAAATGCTCTTGCAAGGCCATCGAGATGACAGCGACATAGACGTCGGCGTCGCTTGGCTCGCTGGGCTTGACGGTGACACGGGGGAAGGCGCGCTCGTCTTCGTCGTCGGCATCGTGGACGGCCGACACGCGTTCCAAGTGCTTTGCCTTCGCATTGGCGTTCTTCTTCGCTTGCTTGTGGCTCATGAACTTCCCGAAGAGGGAGAAGAATATCCACAAGAGGGCGAGGCAGCTGAAGACGATGCCCATCGACAACAGGGTGATGCCGAAACCGTGGGGGTCGTCGCGTTTGATTTGTGACAACTTGCTCTCTGTCAACTGGATGAAGTTCTCTATCCCGGGTGTCACGGCATCGGGAACCTTCACCTCCCACTCGGGAGAACCGTCTTTCTGACGGGCGTAGCTCGTGTTGGGGGACAACGGGCCGGGGAGGGTGACGGAGTCCACAAGGTCAATGCCGTTGCCGTCGTAGAGGCCAACCCACACGGGACCCTCAGGGTCGATGGTGGCGGAGAGGTGGGTGGAGCCTTGGGAAGGAAGGCTGTTGAGATAGAGCAGCAGGTGCTGGCGGGCGCCGAGGTTGGTACGGTGCTCACCACTCGGGATGATGCTCATCATCGAGATGCGTTCGGGGGCGGTCAGGCGGGGGTTGAGCACCGCCGTGTCAGTGGCGATGTACATCCCGCGGACATTGTACGTGGAATAGGACACGTTGGAAAGCTCAATCCAAGGCAGGTGGTTGCCGTACTCGTCAACAATGCTGGCCGTGTTGTGGGTCATCACCTCGTTGAGCTTGATGTTCTTGGCACCCTGGCTCCACATCGTGAGGCTCACCATGGCAAGCAAGGACGTCAATAAAAAGGTACGTTTCATGTATATGATATAATGTTTGTCGTTGAATGTCAACCGCAGAAGAACAGCACAAGCAACTGCGCCGTCAGGATGCGGAGGAACATGCTAAGGGGATAGACGGTGGAATAACCCACGCCGGGAGCCTCGCGGCTGCACACCTGGTTGGCGTAGGCAAGGGCGGGTGGGTCGGTGTAGGTGCCGGCCAGCATGCCCATGACCATGAAATAGTTGAACTTGTATCTGATCTTGGCCAAGGGGCCGATGATGAGGATGGGGATGATGGTGATGAGGAAGCCGGTATAGACGTATTTCAGACCGTCGCCGGAGATGACGGTGTCCCAGAAACCGGCACCGGCCTTGATGCCAACGCTTGCGAGGAAAAGCACCAGGCCAATCTCTCGAAGCATCAGGTTGGCGCTCGTCGTGGTGTAGGTCACCAACTTCACGTGGTAGCCGAAACGGCCGATGAGGATGGCGATGATTAACGGGCCGCCGGCAAGGCCAAGCTTCATAGGCACGGGCATGCCGGGGATGGCGATGGGGAGGCTGCCGAAGATGATGCCCACCATGATGCCCACGAAGATGGTGGCGATGTTGGGGGCGTTGAGGCGTTTCACCGTGTTGCCCATCATCTCTGCCACGCGGTTGACATTGTCCTCGGGGCCCACCACCATCACGCGGTCGCCAACGTGGAAATGGTGGTTGCGGCCGGCGAAGAGTTCGATGCCGTGGCGGGTGATGCGCGTCACGTTGACGCCATAAACGCTGGAGAAGTGCATCTTGCCCAACGTCTTGCCGTTCATCGACGAGTTGGTCACCACGATGCGGCGGGAAACCATCGGCTGCGTCTCCAACTCCACATTCCATTCCTGCTCAATCTCGGGGCCGATGAAGGCCTTGATGGGTTCGGCGTCGGCCTCGGCGCACACGATGAGCACCTCGTCGCCTACGGCGAAGATGGTGTTGCGGTTGGGAACGCTCACCTGACCCTCGTGGAGATAACGTGAGCAGACGAAGTCGCGGTTGAGAAACTCGCTGATTTGCATCAAAGTACGGCCGGCAAGGTAGGAGTTGGACATGCGAAGGTGCATGATGTGGGGCTTCTCATGGGGGTTCTCTGCCTCCTCGTCCGCCAACTTCTGTTCCTCATCCTCAAGGCGCAGACGACAGATGTAGCGAACGGCGATGATGGCAAGGATGATGCCCGTCACGCCAAGGGGATAGGCGCACGCATAGCCGGAGGCAATTTGCGGGGCGTCGCCGCCGGGGAACACCGTGCCCAAGGCCTCCG
The DNA here is from genome assembly GCA_017619755.1 of Prevotella sp. Classification (GTDB taxonomy): domain Bacteria; phylum Bacteroidota; class Bacteroidia; order Bacteroidales; family Bacteroidaceae; genus Prevotella. The sequence goes on along the minus strand of JAFZRU010000001.1, from coordinate 10,980 downwards.
TGGCGGCACCAAGGCCGGGGGTGTTGGTCACGGCACCGTAAAGGGTGCCTATCATCATCGGGAGGTTCGCTCGATTCGACGTGTCGAAAAACAGGTAGTAGCATGCGAACATCACCAGGATGTTGAGCAGGATGGCGACAGCAGAGAGGCTGTTCAGCGTCACGCCGTCCTTCTTGAAACTCTCGAAAAAGCCGGGACCCACCTGCAAACCAATCATGAAGACGAAGAGGATGAGGCCGAAATCCTGGCAGAAATTCAAGATGGTCGTGGGGGCGGTGAAATGGATGTGGCCCGCCACGATGCCGGCGAACAACACGAAGGTGACACCTAAGGAGATGCCAAAAACCTTGATCTTGCCAAGGTAAACGCCGATGGCGATGACGATGGCGTAAAGCAACACCACGTGGGCCACGGAGTTAGAATCGGAAAAAAGATTGATGAGCCAGTCCATGCTGATTGATGACTATTTCTAAAATCGGTTGCAAAATTACTCAAATTATTGCACAAACTTCTTATTTGTGAGCATTTTTTTGAACCATCGCAACAAGATTTCACTTTTTTTCGCTATCTTCGCAACCAAATTGAAATTTGCTGCATGGAAACACCTATTTATATATTAGAGGAGCGACGCCTGCGTGAAAACCTTCGGCTCATTCAGTCGGTGGCGAAGGAGGCGGGGGTGGAGGTGATACTCGCCTTCAAGGCCTTCGCGTTGTGGAAAACCTTTCCCATTTTCAAAGAGTATGTCTCTGCCACGACGGCCAGTTCGCTGAGCGAGGCCAAACTCGCCATGGAGGAGTTTGGAGTGCCGGCGCACACCTTCTCGCCGGCATACACCGATGACGAGGTGGAAGAGATAGCAAGATGCTCCAGCCACCTCACCTTCAATTCGCTTTCGCAATATGAAAGGCTGGCGGAAAGAGTGGCGAAGGTACGTCCGGGCATCAGCATCGGACTGAGGGTCAACCCGCAGTACAGCGAGGTGGGGACGGCGCTTTACAACCCCTGCGCTCCCGGGACGCGCTTCGGCGTGACCGACAAAAAACTCCCGGAAAGACTGCCCGAGCGCATCGAGGGCTTCCACTGCCACTGCCACTGCGAGAGCGGGTCGGATGTCTTCGAGAGGACGCTCCGTCACATCGAGGGGCATTTCGCACCGTGGTTCCCGCAACTCAAATGGATCAATTTCGGAGGTGGGCACCTCATGACACGAAAAGACTATGACTGCCAACGCCTCATCTCGCTCATGAGGGGCTTTAGGGAAAGATACCCCTGGCTGAAGGTCATACTGGAACCTGGCAGTGCCTTCGCATGGCAGACGGGGTACCTCAAGGCTGCCGTCGTCGATGTCGTGGAGGATGCCGGCATCAAGACGGCCATCCTCAACGTCAGCTTCACCTGCCACATGCCCGACTGCCTCGAAATGCCTTACCAGCCGGAGGTGAGGGGGGCGGAGGCATTGCCCTTGGAGGAAGCCGACAAGGGCGACCCCTGCGTCTATCGCTTGGGAGGAAACAGCTGTCTCGCCGGGGATTTCATGGGATCGTGGAGGTTCAAACAGCCCCTCCAGGTCGGCGACACCGTCATCTTCGAGGACATGCTCCACTACACCACCGTCAAAACCAACATGTTCAACGGCATTACCCACCCCGGCATCGCCCTCCTCCGCCTCGACGGCTCCCTCCATCTTCTCAGGAGCTTCTCCTACCAAGACTACCGCGACCGCATGGACTAAAGGGGGCTTGCCCCCTTTAGCCTCTATAGCTCCTATAGCCACTATAGCTCCTATAGCCTCTATGGCCTCTATAGCTTCTATAGCTTCTATAGCCTCTATAGCTCCTATAGCCTCTATAGCCTCTATAGCCTCTATAGCTCCTATAGTCTCTATAGCCTCTTTAGCCCTCGTCCCTCCCCGTTCTCCGTAGGCTGCTGCTTTGCAGCAGCAATCCCCCTCCTTCAAAAAAAATGAAAAAAATCTCCCGAAAAGTTTGTGGGTTCAGAAAAAAGCATTACCTTTGCAACCGCATTTAGAGAAATGCTCCTTACTAGCGCAAGGATATGCGGTAATAGCTCAGTTGGTAGAGCACGACCTTGCCAAGGTCGGGGTCGCGAGTTCGAGTCTCGTTTACCGCTCATGTCTTGGATAAATGCCAATGAGACGAAGGTCGATAAGCCCAGGTGGCGGAATTGGTAGACGCGCACGTTTCAGGTGCGTGTGTAGAGATACGTGCAGGTTCGAGTCCTGTTCTGGGCACCAGTCTTTATCCAAGGCTATACATGATGGAGAGGTGGCGGAATTGGTAGACGCGCTACTTTGAGGGGGTAGTGTCAATTGTGACGTGGGAGTTCGAGTCTCCTCCTCTTCACCATAGAGATTTTTCTTGTTGCGGTAATAGCTCAGTTGGTAGAGCACGACCTTGCCAAGGTCGGGGTCGCGAGTTCGAGTCTCGTTTACCGCTCTTTTTTTTAGATAAGAAAAACCCAATCAATGAATTTATACATCAGATATTTTGACAAGGAGACATTGGTATATAGTGCCGATGAAGCCATTGATTTCCTCTGCTCCATACCCGACATCGGGATGAATCCTCAAATTGAGGCGGACGTAAGGGAGTATGTGGAAAGCGAAGTATATTATCCCAAGCGATACAAGGTGAGGCCAAGGGTCTATTTCATCATCATCAAGACGGAGGCTTCCACCATGCTCGACTTCAAACAAAAGAAAGCGCTCAGAAGCAACCCCGCCCCCGTACAGGGAACGGAGAGAAAGGCGGTGGCAAACATCGCCGTCAACCGTCTCAACGAGGAAAGGCAGGGATGGTATGAAGGCTCGCTTGACTTCAAAAGGGTCGTCATGATCGCCGCCACGGGAAAACACGAATACAGGGACACGCATTTCGTCGCAAGGTGCAAAGCCCTCTCGGGCATCGATTGCTACAACCGCATCGTCGAGCATCTCAGGGACAGGGTGGACAGCAGAAGCCAGTTCCCATCGGCCAAGGGAAAGAACTTCAAGTTCAAATACCTCGGCATGTGGAAATAAACTGAGAAAGGAGGAAACAGTTCATGAACAAGGTCATGCTCATTGGAAATGTCGGAAAGGAGCCGGATGTCAGATATTATGACGCCGACCAGGCCGTGGCTACCTTCCCACTCGCCACCACCGAGAGGGGATATACTCTGCCCAACGGCACCAACGTGCCGGAACGCACCGACTGGCACAACATCGTGCTGTGGAAGGGTCTGGCCAAGATTGCCGAGAGATATGTGCACAAAGGCGACAAACTCTATGTGGAGGGAAGGCTGAGATACCGCACATACGACGACCAAAAAGGCGTGAGAAGAAACGTGGCGGAGGTCATTGTGGAGAACATGGAACTGCTCTCGCCAAAACCGCAGCAGGCAAAGGCTGAAAACATACAACAGGACGACTTAAGCCAGAAGGATATGAACATCGACGGCAAACTGCCCTTCTGACATCTTTTTTCACGGAACAGTGGACATCATCAGCCTTTTTACTCAAAACATTCAAGAGGTTCATCTTATCACTCCCACATTCAGCGTGTGGGTGGTGGCGGCATTGGCTCTCGCGCTTCTCTTCCTGTCGGGATTCGCAAGCGCGTCGGAAATCGCGTTCTTCAGCCTGTCGCCCAACGACATCAACGAACTCGACACCGAGCACAACCACGCGGACAAGAACATCCAACTCCTCAGGGATGACAGCGAGAGGACGCTTGCCACCATCCTCATCACCAACAACCTTGTCAACGTCACCATCATCATGCTGTGCAACTATGTCTTCGCCAACACCGTGGACTTCGGAAAGGCTGTATGGCTGCAATTCATCTGCATCACCGTCTTGCTCACCTTCCTCCTGCTGCTCTTCGGGGAAATCATGCCAAAGGTCTATGCAAGACAAAACTCCCTCAAATACTGCAGAAAGGCGGCAGGGACCATCATGGGACTGAGGACGCTCTTCTGGCCCGTGGGAACCATCCTTATGGGAAGCGGGGCGCTGGCGGGGAAAATCGTCCAAAAGGAGACGCATGTGCTCAGCGTCGATGATCTCGAACAGGCTCTCGAACTCACCGACAAGGACGACATCAAGGAGGAGCAGAGAATGTTGCAGGGCATCATACGCTTCGGCGACGAGACGGCCAAGGAAATCATGACACCAAGGCAGGACATCGTGTGCCTCAGCATGAAGGATGACTTCAACACCGTGCTCAACTGCATCGTGGAGAACAACTACAGTCGTATTCCCGTCTATCAGGGTAATGCTGACAACATCAGGGGCGTGCTGTATATCAAGGACTTGTTGCCGCACATCGGGAAAACGGCCTCCTTCAGGTGGCAAAGTCTCATCAGACCTCCCTATTTCGTCCCGGAGACAAAGAAAATCGACGACCTGCTGAGGGAATTCCAGGAAAACAAGGTGCATATCGCCATCGTTGTCGATGAATTCGGTGGGACAAGTGGCCTTGTCACACTTGAGGACATCCTCGAGGAAATCGTCGGGGAGATACACGACGAGTATGACGAGGAGGAGAAGCAGTTCACCCGCATCAACCAAAACACCTATATCTTTGAGGGCAAGACTTCGCTCTCCGACTTCTACAAAACATTTGACATCGACGACGATTTCGCCGACGTCGAGGGTGACGCCGACTCCATCGCAGGACTGCTCCTCGAACTAAAGGGAGACTTCCCCAAAGTAGGAGAGAAAATCTCCTTCGGCAAATACACCTTCGAGGTCCTCGCCATCGAGGAAAGGCGCATCTCCAAAGTCAAAGTCATCATACACTGAGCAATCATGCCTCCCCCCCTCAGCCTATAGCCCCCTATAGCTTCTATAGCATCTATAGCATCTATAGCCTCTATAGCTCCTATAGCATCTATAGCCTCTATATCTCCTCTCATTTCTCCATTTTCCCATCCTAATTTTTCATCTTTCATCTTTCATCTTTCATCTTTCATCTTTCATCTTTTCATGTTTTTTCTTTCATCTTTCATTTTTCATCTTTCATCTTTCATCTTCTTGGTGGAGCACCCGCAACACACCTTCCCGGAAGACATCCCTCCTGGCGGATATAGCGGCATCACATGGCTCGGCGACTCGCTTTACGCCGTCGTTGCCGACAACATGCCACAGGACGGCTTCTTCAGATTCTCCATCCAACTCGACTCCTTGGGCGACATCGTTTCGGCAAGATGCATCGACTTCATGAACTCCGGCATCCAAGGCAGGGACAGCGAAGGTGTTGCCTGGTGTGACGAAAGGGGTACAGTCTTTGTCAGTGGAGAAAGGGACAACCAAGTGTTGGAATTTCAGATGGATGGAAAACCCACTGGCAAAAAACTCCATTTGCCGGAAATTTTCAACACTGCCACGAAGTCATACGGGATAGAGGCTCTCACCTATAACGCACACACGCACCGCTTCTGGACCACCACCGAAAGTACGCTGCCAATAGATGGCCCGCAGGCAACGGCCACCAATGGGGTGGAAAACAAACTAAGGATGCTGTCTTTCAACGACTCCTTACGACAAGTGGAGCAATTCTTCTATGTCATGGACTCACCGCAGTCGGAGGTGCAAACAAAGCATTTCTCACACGGTGTCAGTGCTTTGGCGGCCATGGATGACGGGCGCCTCCTCGTTTTGGAGAGGGAGTTCGCCGTGCCGGAGGAAATCATCGGGGCTTGCGTCAACTGCAAAATATATGTGGTCGAACCAAGCAAGATGCATCCTTCCTGCAACGTTGCGGAGACGCCTACGCTCCCCAAAACCCTCCTCGCCGAATGGACCACAGCCATCGGACTGCTCGACTTCTCCATCGCCAATTATGAGGGGATGTGTCTCGGCCCCAAACTCCCCAACGGTGGGCAAGTCATCCTCCTCATCTCCGACTCTCAAAACCAATATGCCGGCATCCTCCAAGACTGGCTCAAAACCCTCGTCATCTATTAGGTCCATATCAAATACATGTTGCAGCTGTAGGGGCGGACTTTATGTCCGTCCGCTCGCCCGCAGGGCGAATGTTCTCGTTAGAGGATGTATAAATTCACATCACCCTTCGGGCTGGATTGAAAGGTTTTTTCGTCCTATGAGATGGATTTTGTGCAAAGACGGCCTGAAAGGCCAAGGAGATACCAGCCCAGGGCAACGCCCTGGGTAAATGGTAAATATCGGAATAGCTTGCGCCCTGCAGGGGCAAAAGCATTATGACATCTATAATTCTTTTGCCCTTTCAGGGCGATAATTGGCTCACCCTTTTCCCCAGGGCGTTGCCCTGGGCTGATTGCTTTTGGCCTTTCAGGCCGTTTTTTCCTTGCTCAAAAATTCTCTAATTCTTAAATTCCTGATAAACAAAATGTTGCAGCTGTAGGGGCGGACTTTATTTCCGTCCGCTCGCCCGCAAGGGCGAATGTTGTAAAATTTTGAATTCTAACAAAAAAGATTTGAAAGATTTGGACAGATTTGTAGGATTTGACTTACATCGACCGTTGGTTCTCGCCGAAGGCGACCACTGCTTTTGCTTTTCATTTCACTTTTTTCTCATTTTTTCTTGCACAAATAAAAATTAAGTGTTAACTTTGCACCCAAAATAGTTTAAGGCGCCAATTTTGGCAAAAAAGGAGGAACAATAGTATGATCAAATCTATTTTACTAACATGCTTCATGATGGTATGCTCCATATCGTCCATGGCACAAAGCGCAAATTCTGTCAGCCTTGACACCACGCAACAAGGTGTCAATGGCAAATACAGGGCTGCAACCGCCGCCATACCGAACGATGTCAACAACGACGGTCTGGTGGATGCTCTCGACGTGGTGCACATAGTGAAATATGTCAACAATAAACCTCTCACCGGCTTCAAAGTCGAAAAGGCTGACATCAATAATGACGGCAAGGTGGACCTCGAAGACGCCAACTCGCTCTCCAAACTCGTGACGGGTATTGAAGTGCCGGCAGCCGACCCACCGGGTGAGGACCCTGAAACACCACCGAGTACCGGTGGCCTCAAAGGCAGCGATGCCATTGACCCCATTCCGCCTACAATTTAGGATGAAATATAAAGTTGGTAGTTGCTACCAACTTTTTTTGTGCTATTCACAGAACCGAACTTAACAACTTAGGAACTGTTTCTTGTAACAGAGCAGTCATTCCCTATATTGTGGTCGCTTCGCTCACAATTTTTGACCTATGCGGTTGAAAACGGCCTGAAAGGCCAAAAGCAATCAGCCCAGGGCAACGCCCTGGGGAAGAGAGTGAGCCAATCTTGAAATACAAAATCCGCAATCTACTGATGCTCAGTTTCTTGCGGATTTAAAATTATGTGATCCCGTTGGGATTCAAACCCAAGACCTTCAGAACCGGAATCTGACGCTCTATTCAGCTAAGCTACGGGACCTTGACTGAAAAGTGGGGCAAAGGTAAGCATATTTTGCGAATATCACAAATTTTTTCGCGAAAAATGGGTCTGCCACCATGCCATGCACCTCTGATGGTTACTCAATATGTCCACAATATCACGCAAAATGACATGAAAAACGGAAAAATCCTTTCTTTTTGCACATTTTTCTTGCAAATGTTCTTTCATATTATTTATTTTACATACCTTTGCACCGCAATATAAAACATGGTCATGCCAATGGCGTGCAACTATAATTCAAACAAGTAATGAGCAAACTCATCAAGCCCATCAACTACAAGGCACTGCTCGACAGGCGCCATACGGAGAAGGGTATCAAACTGATTAAGGATTTCTTTCAGCAAAACCTCAGCACAGAGCTAAGGCTTCACAGAGTAACAGCACCACTCTTTGTGTTAAAGGGATTGGGCATCAACGACGACCTCAACGGTGTGGAGAGGCCCGTCACTTTTCCCATCAAAGACCTCGATGACGCATGCGCCGAAGTGGTCCATTCCCTCGCCAAATGGAAGAGACTGACACTCGCTGAATACGACATCGAACCAGGATACGGCATCTACACCGACATGAACGCCATCAGGGCGGATGAGGAGCTCGACAACATTCACTCCCTCTATGTGGACCAATGGGACTGGGAGGCTGTCATCACCCAAAAGGAACGCACCCAAGCGTACCTCAAGGATGTCGTCAGGAGAATTTACCACGCCATCAGGAGGACGGAATACCTCGTCTGCGAGACTTACCCGCAGATAAAACCTTTCCTGCCAAAGGACATCCATTTCATTCACAGCGAGCAACTTCTGCAGATGTACCCCGATATGACTCCCAAACAGAGGGAGGATGAAATCTGCAAAAAATACGGGGCGGTGTTCCTCATGGGCATCGGTGGCGACCTTTCAAACGGTGAACCGCACGACGGAAGGGCACCCGACTACGACGACTGGTCCACCATCGGCGAAGATGGGAACAAGGGCCTCAATGGTGACATCCTCGTGTGGTATCCCGTCCTCGGACGCTCCTTGGAACTCTCGTCCATGGGTGTTCGCGTGGACAAGGAATCCCTGTTGCGTCAACTGAAAATCGCCGGCAAGGAAGAGCGTGAAAAATTGTTCTTCCACCAGCAACTCCTCACCGACAAACTGCCTCTCAGCATCGGCGGCGGCATCGGACAAAGCCGTCTTTGCCTCATGCTCCTCCAAAAAGCGCACATCGGAGAGATTCAGGCCAGCATCTGGCCCGAAGACATGAGGCGCGAATGTCGCCAACTCGGCATGCCACTGATCTGATTTTCACGCCAGTTCCAGGTCGAGCAACTGTCTTAGCTGCTCGACAGCGTGGTTTTCCTTGGTGATTTTCTCAAAAAGCTCCCGTTTCGACAGCACCGGTTTCACCTCCTCGGCCTTCGCCAAGCGGATGTTGAAGTCGATGTTGCCGTTGTGGAGATAGATGGCCATCGTCTTTCGGATGCGGCCCTTCAACTGCGAGATTTGCTCTAACAACTGACGGTTGTCAACCACAATTTCGATGTTGGGGTAGTCGGTGATGAGGGGGATGATGTTTTTCAACCGGGGGGCGAGGCCGGGAAGGGCCTTCGCCATGCGGTTGCACATGGCAAGCCACTCTCGCGACAGGTCTTCTTGGCTGAAGGGCTTCTGCTCCTCTTTGTTGGTGATCTCCACCTCTTCCTCGTGGTTGGTCTCCTCTTTCTTCGCCTCCATTTGTTTGAACATGCCCAAGCCGCGAGGGCGAACGCCCGGAACAGGGCGGCGGGTGACGGTGGCCGGGGTGGGGGAGGGACTGGCCGGTGACGGAGAGGCTGCCGGCGACGAAGAGGCGGCTGCGGGACGTGTCTCAGGCGTGGGCGTAGCTGCCACGGCAGGGGCCGCCTGGGGCCGGGGGGTGCCATGGGGTTCGGTGGCGGCCACCTGCGATGCCGCCTTCTGATTACCGAGCGCTACGAGATTCTTGAACAGGGATTTTAATGTCTTGCGGGGGCGACCCGCCCCTGGCTCATCCTCTTGAAGCACCTGGGCCACCTCGATGAGCGTCAGTTCCACCAACAAGCGCTTGTTGCTGCTCTGACGGTAGCCCTGGTCGCACTCGTTGCAGTAGCGGAGGGCTTGGTAGATGAAGCGGGGAGGACATTTGCGGGCCTGCTCGCCATAACGGGCGCGCTGGCGCTCGCTCACCTCCAAGAGGGGAAGCGTGGAGGGGTCCTTGGCCATCAGCACGTTGCGAAGGTGACTCGCAAGGCCGTTCACCAACTGACCGCCGTCGAAACCGTTGCTGATGATGCTGTTCACCAAAAGCATCACGTCGGCCACCTTGTTCTCAAGGCACAGGTCCACCAACTGGAAGTAGTTGTCGCTCGCAAGGACGTTGAGGTTGTTCACCACCTTGTCGTAAGTCAGCGTGCCACCGCAGAAGCTGACACACTGGTCGAAGATGGAGAGGGCGTCGCGCATGCCGCCGTCGGCCTTCTCGGCTATCAACGCTAACGACTCCTCGTCGTAGCTCACACCTTCCTTCTCCGCCACCATCTTCAGGTGGGCAACGGTGTGCGCCACGTCCATGCGCTCGAAGTCGTAAATCTGACAACGGGAGATGATGGTGGGCAGGATCTTGTGCTTCTCCGTCGTGGCGAGGATGAAGATGACATACGAGGGGGGCTCTTCCAACGTCTTGAGGAAGGCGTTGAAGGCTTGCGCGGAGAGCATGTGCACCTCGTCGATGATGAACACCTTGTAACGGCCCATCTGGGGCGGGATGCGCGTCTGTTCCGTCAACTGGCGCATGCTGTCAACGCCGTTGTTGCTCGCGGCGTCCAACTCGAAGATGTTCAGGGAACGCTGTTCGTTGAAGGCACGGCAACTCTCGCATTCGTTGCAGGCCTCGCCGTCCGCGCTGATGTGCTCGCAGTTGATGGTCTTGGCGAAAATGCGGGCGCACGTCGTCTTGCCTACACCACGGGGGCCGCAGAAGAGGAACGCATGGGCAAGTTTGCCGCTCTTCACCGCGTTCTTCAAAGTCGTCGTCAATGCCGTCTGGCCTACGACGCTCCCAAACGTCATAGGGCGGTATTTACGGGCTGATACGATATATTCCATTTCTTTATTTCTTTGTATTTTGATTTCTTGATACCTGTTTTTAGGATTTTTTGTTTCCTTTCTTTTAGGATAATTTGTTTCCTGTTTTTCCTTTTTGGCCTCTTGTATGCAAAGGTAAGCATTTTTTTCCATCCACAAAAGAATGCCCCGCCCTTTTTAAACAAAAATCCTCCCTCGTTCGCCTGTGTTCCCCCTCGTTCGCCTGTTCTCCGTAGGGAATTGCTTTGCAATTCCAAAAATCGCCGCCCAAGATAGGCTTCGCCTGTTAACAAATGGTTCAACCCCTGTTCCTATCTGGCGGGCGCAGCCCATAGGAAATCGCAACTCTGTTGCGTTAACAATCACCCCGACCCTTTGATGGGTCGAGGGTACCTTAGTGTATGAGCGACGAGTAGGAGCGGTTGAGCCCCCTCCCGATGTCGGGAGGGGGACGGGG
>JAFZRU010000029.1 GCA_017619755.1 Prevotella sp. | reverse complement strand
TCGTGGTAGGGTGTCAGCGAGGCGAGGAACTGCAGCCGTCGCTCTTCGAGATTTTCAGTCTGTTTTTTCTCGCATGCATGCGCGTTTGTGTGTGTTGTTTTTTCTTTTTTTTGTTTTATTTCTTCTTTAGGGGGTGCAGGGGGATTTTCTTCTTTCTTTTGTTTTGTTTCTTTTTTATCCGTCACATCAAGCGTCACACCACTCGTCACACCCTCCGAAAGACAAGGTTTGCATTCAACTGATGCACAAGGGGTTTTGGATGCTTTTTCACTATCGGAAAGCGTCACATCACCCGTCACACGGTTCGTCACAGCAGTTTGGTTGGCACATTCCTCCATGGTCACCCATCCCGACTGTGCAAGATGCTTGATGATGCGGGTGAGTGTTTGGCGGTGGATTTTCAGTGCTTTGGCCATGGCATAGATGGTGGAAGTCACCTCGCCCTTGCTGTCGGCGATGGAGAGGAGGTAGATCCACGTCAGTCCTTCGCGCTTGTCATCAAAGCGTGAGAGCAGTTGGGTGAGACCTTCCACCGTGTCTGCCGATTGCCTCAAAAAGTCGTTGTTGATTTTCATGCTGCAAAGATATGCCATTTTGCAGCACAGCGCATGTCATTTTAATATGGATAGACAAATTTGCAAAATTGATAGCAAATATGGTTATACGTAACAACTCTGCGAATTGCAAAAGTAGTCGCAACCACAAATAGACATACGAAATGGAAGTCAATTTTTCCAACAAAACTTGCCATTGGTAACTCTGTTCAGCGATTCAATTATGGAGTGCCCTAACGGGCAGAACCAACGGTCGACGTAGTCAAATCTTACAAATCATTCCAAATCTTACAAATCTTCAACAAAGAAGATGATGGAATTGAGGGAAGTCGTAAGAATTTTTTATATCTTTTTTTCCACGGCTTGCCGTTTTTATCAAGCTTTAGCATTTCAGATCATTTGCAGACGACTCTTTTTATACGTCTTATTGTTTTTTATCAAGCGAAGCGTTTTTTTTTCTATATTTTCATCACTGAAAGACTTTAAAATATGGATGGATTTGTAAGATTTGAATAGATTTGTAAGATTTGACATTCATCGACCGTTGGTTCTCGCCGAAGGCGACCACTTATGTGATTCGCTGAGTTGTTACAACCATTGTAATACTATAATTCTCTAATTCTTGATAAATTGATTACATAATGTTGGACACCCTATTTGACAATATATTTGCGTCCGTTTTGGATATACATCCCATGCGTGGGTGGGGCTGCCAACTGTCGGCCCTGGAGGTCGTATGGGATGACGGGCGAGTCTGTGGGGGTGCCGTCGCTCAAACTGTTGGAATTCAGCGGAGGCTTCACGCCGAGAGTGGCAGCATCCATCTCGAGAATATTCTTGAAATACCCCCATACAGGGTGGCTCTTGTAAGCCTTCATGGTACCTGACGGGACGTAAAGGTCGGTGTCGAAGTTGTTGAATGACTGATCTTCCGTCAAGGGAGGAATCTCACCATAGGAGCGGATGGAAGCCAAGGACGTGTTGAAAAAGGCAGAATAAAGTATCTTCTCCACACTTCCCGGAATGGAAATGGAGGTCAGCGAGGAACACGAAAAGAAAGCCCCCAGACCGATTTCACTCACGCCGTCGGGAATGTCAACCGTGGAAAGTGAGACGCAGTCCTCAAACGCCAAAGAAGGTATGACCGTCAAACCTATTGGAAGGGAGACACTGGTGAGGGAAGAACAATTCCCGAATGCTTGCACTCCCATTGTCCTAAGGGAAGATGGAAGGTCTATCCTGTTCAAGGATGAGCAATTGGAAAACGCCCTGCTGCCAATATGGGAGACGCTGTTGGGAATGTGGATTTCAGCAAGCCCCTTGCACAAGCAGAAAGCCCCCTCGGGGATGGAGGACAGCTTTTCCGGGAGCGTGACCCTTTCAAGAGCCACACATCCGTTGAACACATCCTTGCCCATTGATGTCAGTTCCACAGGCAAGTCGATGGACGCCAAAGAACCGCATTTGGCAAAGCATTCCTTCCCAATGGTCGTCACGTCGGAGGGAACGACCATCGTGCGGATGCTCTCGCATCCCGAGAAAGCCCCGTCGCCGATTTCCTTCACACCTTCTGGAATAGTGAAGGCGGCAAGGGAGGCGCAGTCGGAAAGGAAATAGTCGGTCAGTCTGTCCATCCTTCCCTTGATGGAAACCTCCTCCAAAGCAGTACATCTATGGAACAAGCCGTTGCCATAATGATTCACGCTGGCGGGAAGGACAGCCGATTTCAGCGACAGGCAGTTGCTGAAGGCAAAGCTGCCAAGGTGCGTCACGCCCTCGGCGATGTCAAGGCGCTCCAGTTTCTCGAAGTTGCGGAACGCATAGTCCTCGACTTCCCTCAGGCTGGCGGGGAGGGATATCTCCGTGACCGAGCATTTGCGGAAAGCATATTGGCCGATGCGCTCCACACCCTCCGGGATGGATAGTGCCGTCAGTTCCGAGCATCCCAAGAAAGCCCGCTCGCCGATGGCGGCGACGCGGTACTCCACTCCTTCGTGTACGACGGTCTGGGGTATCACCATCTCACCAGCATAGCGCACGTCGTCGCCGCCATCCGTCACCTCCACAACGTGACTGCCGTCGGATGATTCAAGGATGTTGAAGCAGATGCCACTCTCCTGAAAGTCGTAAGCCAAAGATGGCAAGGAGAGGGCCAAAAAGGCCACAAGGGTGTATAGCGTCCTTGAAAGTGGTTTGAAAATGTTCTTATTCATAGCGCAGGTATTTAGTAAAATTGATAAAATTGGAATTTGTCACCCCAAAGTTATTCAAGGAGGAGGAAAGTTGCAAATTTTTGGCGATGTATTTGTACACCTCCCCTCATTTTTTCTGAATCCCTTACAAATTCGGCGGTGTAACTGTCCATTTCACCCCTTTTTCCCACGTTCCTTGCTATTATGCAACAAATCTCTTTCATCATTACTATTTTTTCCCCAAATGTATCATTTACATAGCTATATTTTCTTTATGGCTTCATCGTAAGTCCCACTCGATTTCAAGTTTGTCATCATATTTGCTAATTTCCTTTATGAATTCATCATAATTTATAGGCCCTATAGCAGTATTTGTTTTTTTATCAATTATCCAATAGTAAATGGCATCACGTCCCAAAGGATAATTATAATCAATATACATTATATCCTTATATTTTGTTGGGTGTTGTTTGGCAATAATGATTTCCGAATTATATCTATACTTTTGTATGGTCGGTGGTATTTGAAACTTTCCATCAATCATCTTTTGTTCACCATAATAGATATAGCCTCCACCTAAATCTTCATTGTCATCAGAAAAGATAAACGTTATTGCAGTCCAAGCTAATAGTAAAAAAATAGCCCACAAAAATATGGAGATAATGCTTTTTTTCTTGTCCATGGGAATAAAGTTTTTTTAGTTTTAACTTTTTCCTTTTTATCTATTTATCGTGAGTTTTCAATGTCACGTCTCCCCATCTTTCGATGACGCATGAATGGGTCTTTGTTTCCTTGTCGTAGTTGATGCCCACAAGGAGGAGATTGTCTGTGTATTGCACCACCTTGGCGGGATATTTCTTCCGTTTGATTTGCGAGATGGCGCTATCGGCGTCCTTGTCGTATTTCAACTCCACGACGAGGGCGGGGGAATCGACGTTCTTCCTTGGGATGAACACGAGGTCGGCAAAGCCCCTACCCGATGCTAATTCTCGATGGATGATATAATCGTTTTTGGCGTACAAGTATGCGATGCTTAGCACGCAAGCCATGGAGTTCTCGTTGTTGTAGGAGAGAATGCTCGTCTCCTCGTCGTGTGCGATGTCGATACCCTTTGCCACGGCCTCCGCATCTCCTTCGAGGGTGGCACGGAGGAGTTGTTCCGACTTTTGGAGGGTCTCCACCACGTTGGTCCAGTTGGTGTTCTCCACAGCGTTCTCCATCTCCATCCCCACCTCGCGGTTGGGGATGCGGCATTCTTGCTTTCGTCGGTCGTAGGAGAGGTAGCCCAGGTGAATGAGCACGGTGAGCGCATCGTCACGGCTTCTGATGATGGCCATGTCGTTTTGGAATTTGGTGGTGTTCACCTTTGCCCATCCGCCGGCCAACATCGCCACGACATCGTCCTTCAACCCCTCGAAGTTCATGGAGATGTATTTGGACACGGAATCAAAGGCACCCGTCTTGGCCCAGTAACTTTCACACCATTGCTCGCGAAGGGCGGTCATAACCGAATTGGGGTTGAACATCGACAACTCATTTCCAATCTGGTAGCCGTCGTACCACTTTTCCAACTCGTCGAAGTCCATACCGTGCTTTTCTGCCAGGGTTTTTACCTCCTCCTTGGTAAATCCAAAGAACGAAGCCATTCCACCAGGCTTAACCATGGAATACTCTTGGAAGTTGTTCAGGGCCGACTGCGTCTGGTATTTCTTGATGGGCAGGATGCCGGTCATATACACTCCAGCGAACACCCTCTTGGCGCTTTTTCCCTTGAACATCCGGCGCAGCCAGTCCACATATCGGTCCATAGTGTGTGTGCCGGACTTGTGCTCGCGGCAGATGGCGTCCCACTCGTCGATGATGAAGAAGAAACGGTCGCCCGTCTGTTCGGCGATGCGTATGAGGTTATCCATCAAGTCTTCACCTTCCACTTGCTTTGTGTCGGGGTAGGCTCGCAGAACATCTTCCCGCAATTTTTTGTCGAGGATTTCCACCACGTCTATTTCATGGAACTGCATCACAAACTCCGACAGGTCGAGGTAGATGACCGGGTACTTGTTGAGATGCTCCTCAAACGACGGGTGGCCAGCAATCTCCAAGTCGGCGAAAAGCTCCCGCGAGTCGCACGACTTGTCGTAGTATGCACAGAGCATGTCGGCCGCCATCGACTTTCCGAAGCGGCGGCAGCGGCTCACGCAGGTGAAGCTTTGCTCTGAGAAGAGCGTGTTGTTGACCACGGCGATGAGGCCCGACTTATCGACATATTCACTATTGCGGGCCCTGCGGAAGCCCTCGTTCCCGGTGTTGATGTAGATTCCCATAACGGTGATGGCTTGATTACGTTTTGCAAAGATAGCAAATGTTGAGCGGAATGCAAAGCAAAAACCAAAGTTTTTGTTTTCATTCATTCCACCACCTGCTTGCTCACCACCAGACCATCATCGGTGACACCTTGGAGAGTGACGAGGTATTTGTTTGACACGTCAGAAGTGTAATTTGAAAGGGCAAGGGGTCATAGTTGGAACTTGTAGCCTAATGTGAAGGAAAACACGCTGTTGCGGGCTTTGGAATAACCGCCTAAATCGTTCCCCTTGTGGATGTTGGTAAGTCCAAATCCATATCTGAAGTCGGCCACGACATTCTTCCATTCATAACCCAGCCCGACGGGCAGGGAGAGGGAGAATGACTTGACGGGCGAATCGCCAAGGGATGAGACATGAGTGGTTTGTCCGTCATATTCCATTGAAATGTCACCCTTGGTCTTTGTATTAATGGCGAACTCCGGTTGGAGGCCGGCTTTCAGCGAAAGCCCCTTCCAGACATACACGTTGGCGAGCAAGGGGAGGGTGATGCAATCGAAATGCGCCGTCAAATCGTTTTTCATGCTTATTTTCACATCGTCTGTTTTGAATGAATAGCCCTTTGTTTTGTAGCGAGTTCCACCTTGGGCGTAGAAGACACCCAAGGAGAGGCCGAAGGTCTTGTTGAATTGGTACTGCCCTTCAACGCCGATAGTGAAGTTCACCTTGCTTTTTTTGTCATCGAAACTTACACTCAATAACTTGACAAAAGGATCTGTGTACTCATTTAATTGGTTGTAGGTCGGGGGTGTCGCCGGACCCACAACAAAAACAAGGTTTGTCGGTATGTGGCCTGAAAAGTTGCTCACTGTGACGCCGGTTTTCGGAGTGATGGCAAAAGTGCCGACTTTCTGTTGGGCGCAGACACCGCTTGCAACCATGAGAAAGGCGACAATGGAAAGGAAATGAATTTTGAATTTCATAATCTAAATATTAAAAAATAGGTGGGGAAAATGGGTATGAATTATTTCAGGCCCAATAACTTTATCTCTTTTAACGCACGGGGGTCTCCTTTTGCAGCCGCTTTCCTCAAAAATAGCATAGCGAGTTCTTTGCTTCCTGTGTCCATACTATCCATACCAATTCCCATTCGGTCGTATATGTCCACAATGTCGGCATAGAGGTCAAAACATGCTGCAGGATATTCATGTCTTATTGCCATCATCAGAGAATAGCCCATCTGCATGGCTGTCGGTTCGTCATGCATATGCTCTCTGAGTTCGTGATATGCAGAGGTGTCACCATACCATACCAGAGTGTCTAAATGCTCATTGATGTAGGGTTCCTTTTGGTTGGCCAAGAAAGCAGCTTTCAGAATCTGTTTTTCTTCAGCCAAAGGAGCCAATCTCCTGACAAGAAGCATGGAATAGGCCATCCATACGATGGCGATGGTCAATACTATGAAGAAAACATGCTTCATCGTGATTCTGCCCAATAGAGATTTCCTATTCATTATTACCTCCTTTCTTCCCTTGATGCTCTTGTGTATAGATACTGTCGTACAAGGAAGCATATTTACCGATTCTGATAGTATCTTCAACTATATCACTGTAAAATCGATTGCTATGCGACAAATGCCTAAGTGCTATGATGCGAAGACTGTCATCCATTATTTCAAGTGCATGATTGAGATTGGTATTGGTCTCATAATTCCAAATTACGTCTTTCGTAAGACTAACCAATTTCTCAAAGAAATAATAAGATGAGTATGTGTCTCCATACCGATTTGCCATTATCAAATCATACCCAAAAGTGTATGTCTGTGGTAAAGTATACTCAAAGCAGTCGATACTGTTAACGTCGCCATTACAGATAGCCAACGAGTCAAGAACACGATAGTTGTCTGTCATGTAACTGGTAGGAATTTCAAGAGACTTAGGCAATCTGGGATAAACATAACCATTATAGAACCCCACACATATTGCGATGACGGCTATGGTTCCCAGTAAGTACAGTACACTTCTCTTATCTATTATCATGATTGTAATATTTTGGTGCAAATGACTATCAATTCAAATCAAGGATTGGATGCCCCAAAGTTATTCAAGGATGGTGAAAGTTGCAAATTTTTGGCGATGTATTAGTACACCTCCCCTCATTTTTTCTGAATCCTTTACAAATTATGCTGTGTAACTGTACATTTCACCCATTATTTCTCACATTCCTTAATGGGTGTCCAATATCATATAATCAATTTATCAAGATTTAGCGAATGAGAGAATTATAGCATTACAATGGTGTAACATTCGCCCTTCCGGGCGAGCGGATGGACAAAAAGTCCACCCCTACATTTTTCATCAAGAATGTCAGAATGCTTTTGCCCTTGCCGGGCGCAATCTACTCCGTTATTTACCCAAGGCGTTGCCCGGGGCTGGTATCTCGCTGGCCTTGCAGGCCGTCTTTGGTCTCACCGCCATTTCATCTCACCTTGAACGCTTGGTTGCCCATCCTGATGACATAGATGGACGAGGCGGGAAGGGTGAAAAGCATATCTCCACCGCTGCCCTGCCCTTGGGCAACAAGGATGCCGCGCAGGTCATAGACAAACACCTTTTGACCAGATGGCACGCCCGAGAGGGTCAGTCGGTTGCCGTCGCGTCTCCATTGGCAGAATTGCTCCCGCAGGTCGTCCAAACCGTCATAGTCGTCGAAATCTGCTCGAATGATGACCTTCTGACAGTTTGGCACGTTGAATGACAGCGACGGGCCACTTCTTTCCACTATGCTGGTGCCACTTGACGATACTGTCACCATCGTCCAACCAGTGACTTGTCGGTCGCCAATGGGTGTGGTCTGGATGGACATAGGTCGCCCGGCGAAAAACTTGCCATCAAACATACCCTTGCTCAGAGGTATGCCGTTGATGGTGGTGACCACGGCCTCCAAGTCTTCGTCGGCGGCTTCAACGTTGACTTGAATGGGAACGGGGTTGCCCAACTGATAGTATTTTGACAAGTGGTTGTAGAAATTGTCGGGGCGGGCAGCAAGCCAGTTGCGGGCGGTGGTGAGTTCATTGTCATAGTTGGGCCACCATTGGTTGATGAGCTTGCGGTGGTGGGGATATTCAGTCTTGATGGCCTCGTACATCGGGTCCCAATATACCCGGGTGCCGGACAAGTTCATAAAGTCTCCCATGTAGATGGCAGCCCGGTCGATGAACTCCCTCTTGAAATCCTTGTCATCCATCATCCTTCGGAAGAGGCGCGTATGCTCGTATTGGTTGGCCCAACTGCGGCTGGAATCATAGTTCGGGTTGTAAATCCATTCGATGGAGTTGTAGGAGGCATTAGTGCCGTAAAGCCCCAGTCCGAAGTCGGTGTCCTTGGCCACGAAGCGCCACACCCCATCGTCCGTTCTCGGACGCCACATCACAATGTTGTTGCCGGGGAAGTCCTGGTTGTTGTAAAAGAGGTTCATCACCATCAAGTTGATAAACTCCTTCCAGTCAATCCATTTGGCATATTCTTCCAAGGTATGTCCTTTCTCACCATAGAATTGTTGGAACTCCTTCCATTTCACATCATCCCCTTCCTTCACTTCCCACCAATTTTCGAGTATGTCGATGTCCTCCAAGCCGTCGTAGTTGGTGAAGATGTTGTCTCCCGTGCTACGTTCGCGAATGTTGAGCATTCCCTTGTAGATGCCGTTGACATAGAACGCCACAGGCCGCCAAGCCTGCCAGTCGAGGTCGGTGTTTGCCGCCATAGTGCGCTGTATGATGGCATCACGCATGTAGAGGTAGTCGAAATCGTTGCCGGCGTTTCTCAGGATAATGGACTTGAAATTATCCTGCCCCGGTCTTTGGTCGGGGAAGAACTCGTATTTGAGGCGTTTCTTGCCAAAGCGCTTGTTGGCATATACGATGAGCGACTTCAACTGCGCCCCTCGCGAAGCACCACCTTGCACACGGGTCTCGCAAAGTTGGTTGACACCACTCTCCACGTTGGCTCCCTCGAAATACTCAAAGTTGACGGGGCGGCGCCAGTCGTACTCATAGTTTTTCTTGCCGCTCTTATAGGTGCCATCGACATAGATGCCCAATTTGTTGTCGAAGAAATAACTGTTGTCGGTGACGAGGGAGACGACCGGAATGGTGACTTGGCGGTTGTGGAAGATATAGGAATGTGTGGTGGCCCTTGGCGATAGCCATCCCTCGCAGAACAGTTTCGCCCTGATGACTTCGGTCTTGGTGATGGACAGCTGTCCTTGATAGACGGGGCTGCTCTCGGTAGGTTCGCTGCCGTTGAAGGTGAAGCGTATGACAGTGCCTTCGGGACTGCCCTCCGGCACGCTCAGTCTGAGGAAGATGGTCTTTTTTCCTTCGACGACCCTCCCCTTCTCGCTGAAGACCGGCTCGCCCAGCACTTGGTTGCACACCTTCCCGTTGTTGGCCGCGCCGGGTGTGGGCTTTTCCATGTACCCCCACTGCTCGGAGGCATCCACCCTTCGTCCGTAGGCAATGTTGGGAGCCGGCTGCTTGGCCATCGCCGTCACCTTGTCCACCACGATGCCGTTTTTGAAGAGATACACCGCCCCACCCTCTCCCGACTCCAATTTGAAATCGGTGTGCAATTTGTCGGCCTCCTTGTCGCAAAAGATGACGAGGTAGGACCCTTTTACCAGTTGCCGCGTGGGTAGTTTCCAAGCCTTGTTGGCATTGTCTGTCAGACCAATGCTGTAGTCCTGCAGGTTGGCGGCACCCTCGCCTTGGTTGTATAGTTCCACCCACGAGTCGGGAAACTCGTTGCGGTCGTCCATGATACAGTCGATGTTCGACTGCATCAACTCGTTGATGACCAGTTGCGCCTTGAGCGCAAAGGGCATCGCCATGGCGACAACCGTCAGGAGGGCGAACTTTCTCATACGAGGTTATGTTAAAGAACTACTACTTAATAAAACTTGACAAAAATGAATTATACGAGATATTTTTAACACGAATTACCACGAATTAATCATTAATTCCTTGATTTGCATAATTATATGGTTAATTATATGGCAATTATATGTGAAAATCAACGTGTGGATTTTAACTTTCAGACCTCATTCGTAAACATTATTAAGCGTCAGGTCCTAATCCTCTATTCCACAAGGCACTTGTCCAGTTCCTTGGCGATGTATTTCTTGTCAAGGTTCTGACCGATGAAGACGATTTTCTGCATTCGGTCGCCATAACGCTGGTCCCAATCGCGGCGCAAGCCCGGTTCACGTTCCATCAGTTGTTGAAGTTCGTCTTTGGGCATGGTGGCATACCATTGTCCTGCATTCTTGATGCTCAACTGCTTTCCGGCCTGCTCGAAAAGGTAGCAGGTCTCCATCTCGTCGTCGAAATAGCACAAACCCTTGGCGCGGATGACGTTCTTGGGCCATTTGCGAGCGACGAACTCATCAAACATTCCCAAGTTCATAGGCTGACGGCGGTAATAGACGTAGGTGCCAATGCCATATTCCTCCACCTCTCCACCTTCGTGATGATGATGGTGGTGATGGCCATGGTGCTCGTGATGGTCTTCGTCATGGTCATCATCTTCGTGATCATGCTCATGGTGATGGTCGTGTTCATCGTGATCTTCGTCATGGTCATCATCATGGTCATAGTCCTCGTGTTCATCCTCTTCATGATGACTCTCCAATTCTTTCACCCAAGTAGCCGACGAAGCCACATCGTTGAAATTGAAGGAATGTGTGTTGAGGATTTTCTTCAGGTCCACTTCCCCATAGTTACATTCTATGATTTGCGCCTTGGGCTGTAGCGAGCGGATAATCTGCTTGATGCGCTCCCCCTCCTCTTTCGTCACCTCGGCTATTTTGTTGAGCAACACGATGTTGCAGAATTCTATTTGCTGTATCACGAGGTTTTCAATGTCTTCCTCATCGAGATTGGGCTTGAGCAAGTCGTCGCCTCCAGCGAAGTCGCTTTGCATTCTCAGTGCATCCACCACGGTGACGATGCAGTCGAGACGTGCCAGGCCATCCTTGACATATTCCACCCCCATGGTGGGCATGGAGCAGATGGTTTGTGCGATGGGCGCCGGCTCGCAGATGCCGCTGGCCTCGATGACGATATAGTCGAACCTTTTCATGCGTGTGATGTCACGCAGTTGCTCCACGAGGTCCATTTTCAATGTGCAGCAGATGCAACCATTCTGCAAGGCCACGAGGCTTTCGTCCTTCTTGCCCACGATGCCGCCTTTCTCTATCAAGTCAGCGTCGATGTTCACCTCGCCAATGTCGTTGACAATGACTGCAAACTTCACTCCCATGGAGTTGGATAATATTCTGTTCACCAAGGTTGTCTTGCCGCTGCCCAAATAACCCGTGAGCAGCAATACAGGAATGTCTTTTACTATCATTATAATATTATAACAGATGATTTTGGGGTGCAAAAGTATGAATAATATCTGAATTAACGATAAGAAAGCGGCATAAATTTGGCTTTTCCATCCAAAAGCATTATCTTTGCGCAAAGATACAAGCCTATGCCCACATGGTGTCTGCACACATGCACACCTGAGGGGCTATTCATTTCATCACCCAACAAAATAACAATTGTATGACATTGATTTCCTTTCCAAGAAAACTGCTAAAGCCAATGCTGTTTCTGTGCTTTTTGGCCATGTCGGTTCCATCCTCGGCACAAGTGCACAGTCGGCAATGGAGGAACGTGTTGCGCACCACTGATGCCGCGTTTTTCAAGACCGACGAAGCCCGTCGCATTGGCGAACAGCTGATGCTTTACCAACGCGTGACAGGTGGATGGCCCAAAAACATCGACATGGTGAGTCCGCTCAGCAGCGAAGAGCGGGAGAAAGTGCTTGCCGACAAGCAGCGCACCGACGACTCCACCACCGACAACGACGCCACCAACATCCAGATGCGCTTCCTCGCCCGCCTCTTCCACGCTACTCATGACAAGCATATTCGTGAGGCGTTCTGCCATGCCGTGGAATACCTGCTCTCCGGCCAATACGACAATGGCGGCTGGCCGCAGTTTTGGCCCAATCCCCATGGCTATCAGGTGCATATCACCTACAACGACGATGCCATGGTCAACACGATGCTCCTGCTTCGCGACGTGGCAGAGGCCAAGTCTCCGTTTGAAACGGCACTCTCCACCAAATCCCTCCGCAAGCAAGCACAAACGGCATTCGACAAAGGGGTGGAGTGCATCTTGAAGACACAGATTGTCGTGAACGGTCACCCCACCGTGTGGTGCCAGCAGCACGACCGTGAAACCTTCCTCCCCGCCCCGGCCAGGGCTTTCGAACTGCCCTCCTTCTGTTCGATGGAAAGTGCTTCCATCGTCCAACTGCTCATGTCGCTCCCCCACCCCGACGACAAAGTGAAAAAAGCCGTGCATGGAGCCATGAAATGGTTGGACACCTACAAACTGACCGGCCTGCGCATAAGAAGAGTTTATGACCCGGCATCAGGTCGGCGCGACATGCAGTTGGTGGAAGACCCGACGGGCACCCCCTTGTGGGCGCGTTACTACGACTTGGAGCGGAGCCGACCCTTTGTCTGCGACCGCGACGGCATCCCCCGGCAACGCTTGGAGGACATCGGCTTGGAGCGGCGCAACGGCTATGCATGGTATGGCGACCGTCCCGCTTCGCTTTATGACACCTACTCGCAATGGGTGGAGAAGAACGACCCTTCCAACAAGGTACCTGTCAGCCTCACCACCAAGGGAGCCAACGAAAACGGCCTGATCACCTTATTCGAACCGATAAAAGCCGACCCCTCCATCTTCGATGCCATAGTTGAACCCGGAGAGCAAATACAAGAAGCTATCGACAAGGCACCACGCAATGGTACAAAGCCCTATACCATCTTCATTCGCAAAGGCACCTATCATCAAAAAGTCATCGTTTGCCGCCCTCACATCGTACTGGTGGGCGAAGACCGTGACAGCACCATCCTTGTCCTGGCAGAGACCAACGACACACGCAAGGTGACGGAATATGACGGGAAAACCGTAGGCAACGGCGTGGTGGTGCTGCAGGAAGGCGCCGACGACTGCGTCATCAGCGGCATGACCATCTACAACAATTACGGAACCACCGTGGAAAACACCACCCGCCACCAGATGGCTGTCTTTGGAAGAGCCACCCGGACCATCATCGTCAACTGCAACATCTGGGCCGACGGCAACGACGCCCTCTCCCTCTGGGCGCCGGAGGGAAATGGCATGTATTACCATGCAGACCTCTCGCTCCGCTGCCCCGGCGTGGACTTCCTCTGCCCCCGTGGATGGTGCTTTGCCACAAGATGTAAGTTCTATGGAGACAGCCGCGCCATCGTATGGCATGACGGTCGTGGCGACAAGGACAAGAAGCTGGTCATCATCGATTCCCATTTCGACGCCGCAAGTCCGACACCATTAGGACGATACCACCACGACTCGCAATTCTATTTCGTGTCGTGTACCATGTCGAAAAACATCCTCGACAGCAACATTGGCTATGCCTACACCGACAAGGTGCTCGACCCATGCCCATGGGGGCAACGGGTGTATTTCAACGACTGCACACGCGAGGGAGGCCATGGCCCGTGGATGAACGACAACCTTGACGAAGCAGAAGGTTCGCCAGCATATCACTCCATCACCGCCACCTGGACTTTCAAGGGCAAATGGGACCCCGAAAAAGTGGTCAGGGAACTGTGGAACCATCTATGCTACTAAGTGCTCAGAAGCGAGATGTTTCATGAAAAACAACTCTCTATGTGGAAGGAGAAACAAAAAAAGTGTAAAATGTTTGCTATTTTGCCAATTATCCACTAACTTTGTCACATCATTGCACACCTAATTCGCCAAATTCCATGAACAGCAGAATGAAAACATACCTCATCCTCGCCATTTTGATTGTTTCGGCATCAACAACAAGCGCACAAGAAAATCAGACTTTCTGGTTGGGAGCCGACATCAGCGGCACCACCGCCATGGAAGCCTACGGCCAAAGGCTTTACAACACACAAGGTGAAATACGGGAAAACACCGCCCTGATGGCCGAGTATGGATTGAATGCCGTCAGACTTCGCGTATGGGTGGCCCCACGCGGCGGGTTCTGCAACAAGGACGACGTGTTGGAAATGGCCAAGCGAGCCAAGTATTACAACATGGCCGTGATGGTGGACTTCCATTACAGCGACTGGTGGGCAGACCCCGGGAAACAGCACATCCCCGCCTCCTGGCAGTACCTAAAATACGACGAGATGAAATATGAACTGGCCGCACACACACGGGAGGTGTTGCAACAACTCAAGGACCACCACATCGACGTGAAATGGGTGCAGGTGGGCAACGAGACCACCCACGGTTTCCTGTGGCCGATGGGAAGGGCTGAAGAAAATATGGAACAGT
Source organism: Prevotella sp. (assembly GCA_017619755.1). Lineage (GTDB taxonomy): Bacteria > Bacteroidota > Bacteroidia > Bacteroidales > Bacteroidaceae > Prevotella. The sequence continues at coordinate 1,673 of JAFZRU010000029.1, read as the reverse complement.
ATGCCGGACTGTCGCAAGCCGGTTACGAGGCGGTGAAACAAGTCTTTCCCGACGCGCAAGTCATCGTACATCTCGACGGTGGATGCGACCCCAAACGTTATGACTTCATCTTTGACGGGTTGAAGAAATACGGTGCCAAATGGGACATCATCGGCCTGAGTGTCTATCCATACTGGGACAAAGAGGCGGGTCTGGAAAAAGACGCACAAGGCACCATACGCGACTTCGCCATCAACATCAAGCGCTTGTATGAGAAATACGGCACGGAGTCGATGGTGGTGGAGACAGGCGTGGAGAGCAAGAAGCCCGTCGAGGGCAAGGCCATCATGAAGGCCATCATCGACGCTGCATACAACGACTGCGGAGGGCATTGCCACGGGGTGTTCTACTGGGCGCCCGAACTGGAAGGGGCCTATCCACTTGGGGCTTTCGACAACCACCGGCCCACCGTCATCATGGACGCATTCAAGGAGTTCCAACCATAACATTGACCACACAAAAGATAAAGACAATGAAAGACATGTTCAAAAAAACAATGATGGTGATGGCTGCAATCCTCGTCATTGTCGCATGCGCCACCTCCGACCCATCGGGTCTTTCCAAGGCAGAGAGGCGACAGCAAACAGCGTTGTTGGTGCAGAAGGCATTGCTCGACCGTCACTACACCATCAACGTGCAAAGCGCACATCCCTACAAGGGTGCTCCCATCAACCTCACCAGCTCCTATTCACTACAAGTGAAGGGCGACACCATCGTCTCCTACCTACCCTTTTTCGGGAGGGCATACTCCATTCCATACGGTGGTGGAAAAGGCCTCAATTTCACCGGTTTGATCAACAGTTACCAAACCAGCCGCAACAAGAAAGAATACAACATCAAGATGGGCGTCGATAACGACGAAGACCAATACGTCTATTATATTGACGTCTATGACAACGGGAGAGCCGTCGTGCTCGTGACTTCCAAAAACCGCTCCAACATCACCTTCTATGGAGATATGGAGTAAACGTGCTTCTGGCGTGACAACAAACAAAACACCACAATAAATGAAAAAAATTGCAACCGTGCTCCTTCTCGCCGCCATGTCGGCAACCGTGATGGCTCAGAAGACTTTTGAGCTTTCCTTGAAAAACGAAAGCACCATACCGGCTAAAGAATACCCGGTGAGCATCAACCTGAAAGAGCATGCCATGGAGGTACATTCCGCCATGGTCACCGACAAAGGAAAGGAAATACCCTGCCAGCTCGACGACCTCGACGGCGACGGCACCTATGACGAACTCTTCTTGCTCACCGACTTGGAGAAGCGTGGGGAGAAAACCCTGAAAGTGACACTCTATGACAGCGGCACGCCACGGCAATACGAACCAAAGGTTTATGTGGACATGATGCTCACCAACAAGAAAATCAAGGAGACCAACAAGCAAGACCTATACATACAAAGCCTCACCGTGGACAGGGATGTCAACCCCTATTGGATGCTTCACCACCATGGAGCTGCCTTCGAAAACGAACTGGTGGCTTACCGCATCTATTTCGACCACCGTCAGACAGTCGATATTTACGGGAAATACCGCAAGGGGCTGGAACTGAAGCAAACGCAGTTCTATCCTGACAAGGAGCAGGCGGCAGCCGGCCTTGGAGACGACGTGTTGTGGGTGGGCAACACCTTC
>JAFZRU010000028.1 GCA_017619755.1 Prevotella sp. | reverse complement strand
TTGACCTGTCGGAGTTCATAGATGCCTTTCACGAAGAGGTGGACATTGTGGGTATGCTCAAGGATGAACTGAAGGCCGATGTCTTGAAGGCCTATCCTAATCAGGAGACGGAGGAGGGCGACGACCTGATGAAATGCCTCACACGCATCGCCGAGCAGACGGGCGACCGTTTCGTCTTCATCATCGACGAGTGGGACGCTATCTGCCGCGAGCACAAGCCCGGCACACGCACCATGGACCGCTATGTGGACTGGCTGAGGCGTATGTTCAAGGGGATGAACGCTGCGAGGGTTTTCGCAGGAGTGTATATGACAGGCATCTTGCCCATCAAGAAATACCAGACCGAGTCGGCCCTGAACAATTTCCAAGAGTATTCCATGGTGGAACCAGGTGATATGGCATGCTATTTTGGTTTCACCAAGGAGGAAGTGAAAACCTTGGCCGAAAGATACGGGATGGACATTAACGAGTTGGAAAAGTGGTATGACGGGTATCAAATTGGGGATGAACAATCGATGTTCAACCCCAACTCGGTGATGCAGGCGCTGGCACGTCGGAAATGCCGGAATTATTGGGCGAAGACAGGCGCTTTCGAGACTGCAGCCGACTACATCTCTATGAATTTCGAGGGTTTGAAAGACGATGTCGTGGCGATGCTGGCAGGGGAGAGTCGGCCGGTGGACCCTACGGGATTTCAGAACGATATGGCAATCATCAACACCAAGGACGACGTGCTCACAGTACTCATACATTTAGGATACCTCGCCTACGACTGGAACGAAGATGAGTGCCGCATCCCCAACCGTGAGGTGGCTGGTGAGTTGGTGCAGGCTGTCAGGGCCATCAACTGGAAAAACGTCTTCGACACCATACAGCAGTCGAAGCAACTCCTCCGTGCCACCCTCGACGGCGATGCGGAGGCCGTGGCCAGAGGTGTTGATGCAGCACATGACGAGGAAACAAGCATCCTCTCCTACAACAATGAAAACTCCATGGCTTGCGTGCTAAGCATCGCATACTATTACGCCAAAAATGACTACATCATCCATCGAGAATTAGCGTCTGGTAGGGGCTTTGCAGACTTGGTTCTCATCCCGAGGAAGAACGTCTCCTCCCCCGCCATCATCTTGGAGTTGAAATACGACAAGGATGCCGACACTGCCATTTCGCAAATCAAGCGGAAGAAATACCCCGCCAAGGTGGCGCAATACACTGACAATCTCCTCCTCGTGGGCATCAACTACGACAAGGAGACAAAGACTCACTCGTGCGTCATCGAAAGGTGGGGAGACGTAACATTGAATACTCACGATAAATAGAAAAAGGGGGATTCAGAAAAATTGAGGGGAGGTGTACAAATACATCGCCATTCAAATACCAAAGCTTATGAGACATATTTTAGTATTGCTCGTTTTCTATCTCTTTTTGCCGTTTTCGACATTTGGGCAGGAAGAACGTGAGGTCATTCCCGTGAACTGGAAAGAAGTGAAGGAAGTGGCGGAAAAAGACCCTCAGCGAATAAAAGACCTTGTGGCAAGGTTGTCAGCAAATGTTATCGATACCACTATGACGTGGAACGAGCGCATACTGGCATATTATGGTCAATCTTTCCTCACACCATATACTGAATTGGGAGAGGGTCGGGAACTTGACAAGTTGTTGAATGAAGGAAAATATGAAGAATGCCTTGTGGGAGCAAAAGAGCAGCTCAAGAAGAATCCCGTGAGTTTGAAAGCACTTCGCAATGCTGTTTTCTCTATCACATTGATGGCGAGAGACTCAACCAAGCATTATGATGTGTCACTCGACGAAGGGAAAGTATATTTCAATCGTATGAACAGGATATTCAACACCATAGCTATTACGGGTGAAGGGACAAAGGAAAAGCCTTTTTATGTGACGGCTGTATCTGACGAATATTTGTTTATGAACTATTATCTTGAAATCTGGGAGACTGGCAGCCAATACTTGTCGGAAAATTTCGATGTCTTCGAATTGAAAGAGACGAGTGAATATTATTCGCGTCCAAAAATCTACTTCGAAATCACTCGTGTCCTTGAGATAGAAGTGAGCTTGTTCCAATAGGTTCACGCTTCACGTTCCTGGCATTTCCGAAGTTTATCGTTAAAGTGCGGTTGAAAACGGCCTGCAAGGACGTCTTTGCACAAAATCTATCTGCTCAGGAAGCATATTTCTTTTTTGTTTACTCTACTGGTGCGAAGATAGGCAGCGCCTTGCACTACTCTGCTGACGCGAAGATAGGCAGCGGCTTGCACTACTCTGCTGACGCGAAGATAGGCAGCGCCTTGCACTACTCTGCTGACGCGAAGATAGGCAGCGGCTCAACAAAACAGAATAAAAAATGCTTTTTTATTTTGTTTTGTATTCGCCTTGCACTATCTTTGCAACACCTTACCAAATCATCACTGCCATGGGAATGTTCATCAACAAGGGAAGCAAAGCTTTCCAAATGAGTCGCAACGACGAATACGTAGATAAGTCAGGGCTGATAGCCGTTGTCAACGATAAGTTGTTCAAGAGGTCGCGCTTCACCTGCGTGAGCCGCTGCCGCCGATTCGGAAAGTCGATGGCTGCCGAGATGCTCTGCGCCTACTATGACAAGTCGTGTAACTCGCGTGAGCTCTTTGCCGACTTGGAGATAGCTCGCGATCCATCTTTCGAGAGGCACTTGAACAAATACCCGGTGATTTATCTCGATATGACTTATTTCGTGTCACGCTACAAGGACGAGAGCATCGTCGAAAGTATTGAGAAAGCGTTGCGGAAGGAAGTCATGGAGGTCTATTCCGATGTGAAGGTGGAAGAAAACGCCGTTTTGATGGACTGCCTCTTCTGCATCACCCAAGCCACTGACGAGCAGTTCATTTTCATCATTGACGAGTGGGATGCCATCTGCCGTGAATTCCCCCCTGGCACCAAGGCGATGGATGACTATGTGGGGTGGCTGCGCAGTATGTTCAAGGACGTTCTCGCCGTCGATGTCTTTGCCGGTGTTTACATGACCGGCATCCTGCCCATCAAGAAATATAAGACGGAGTCGGCACTGAATAATTTCCAGGAATATTCGATGGTGAAGCCCGGCGGCATGGCCGGCTATTTCGGTTTCACCAAAGACGAGGTGAGGATGCTGGCTGAGAAGTACGGCATGGACTTCTACGAATTGGAAAAATGGTACGACGGCTATCAGATAGGCGACGAACTATCGATATTCAACCCTAATTCGGTGATGACTGCCCTTAAAGAGCATTGGTGTGAGAGTTATTGGAGCCGCACGGGAGCCACTGATGCTATTTCAGATTACATTGGTATGAACTATGAGGGTTTGAAGGATGACATCATCGCCATGCTCTCCGGTGAGCGGAGACCCGTCAATCCCGTTGGCTTCAAGAACGACATCTCCATCATTCTTAGTCGTGACGATGTGCTTACCGTGCTCATCCACTTGGGATATCTCACCTACGACCGTGTCAACCAAGAGTGCTACATCCCCAACCGCGAGGTGGCCGGTGAGATGGAAATCGCCATCAGGGACACAGGATGGAAGAATGTCTTCGCAACCCTGCAGCGGTCCAAGCAACTCCTTCGAGCCACCCTCGACGGCGACGCGGAAACCGTGGCGCGAGGTGTGGAGGCTGCCCATGACGAGCACGTCAGCATCCTCTCCTACAACAATGAAAACTCCATGGCTTGTGTGTTGAGCCTTGCATACTACTACGCCAAAAACGACTACATCATCCACAGGGAGTTTCCCACGGGCAAGGGGTTCGCCGACCTTGTTCTCATTCCGAGGAAGAACGTCTCCTCCCCCGCCATCATCTTGGAGTTGAAATACGACAAGGATGCCGATAGTGCCATCTCGCAAATCTATCGTCGCCAATACCCGGCAAAGGTGGTGCAATACACCGGTGACTTGCTCCTCGTGGGCATCAACTACGACAAAGAGACGAAGACACACACGTGCATCATAGAGAGGTGGGAGAAGGAATAAAGCCAAATACCCGCCATTTCAAGTAGGGACAGACGTTATGTCTGTCCTTTTTCATCGTGTTCGCACACACATTTTGCAGAAAAATGGAATTGTCACCATTTGGGATAAAATTCAAAAATTGGTAGGTTTTTTTAGGGTTTTGGAGTACAACCTAAAAGAAAATTACCTATATTTGCATACTGAAATTCAATTGACATCAAAGTAACCTAAACATATATTTATAACCTAACAAACTACACTATTATGAGACGACTATCCATTTACCTGTTGGTAATCACCGCCATGATGATGACCACACAAACTGCCTCCGCACAGCGCAAGACCGACGCGCTGGGTCGCGGCGTCGTGGCGGTACCCACTGGCTCCACTGCCGGTTCCACCACCAATTTCGTCAGTTGGCGACGGCTGGCCGAAGAGTACTACAACACCACCTACAACCTCTACCGCAATGGTTCCCTCATTGCCTCCGGCCTCACCAAAGCCAGTTACGACGACACAGGCTGCTCCACCACCTCGCAGTACCAGGTGGCAGCCGTCATCAATGGCGTGGAGCAAGCCAGAAGCGCGACCATCACCCCTTGGACGCAGTATGTTTATAAGAGCGGTGTGAGATGCCCCACCGGTTACATCGACATCGCAATGGCCAACGTCTATGACCGCAACGGCTCCGATGTCACCTCCAACTACGAGCCCAACGACTGCGAGATGGCCGACCTCGACGGCGACGGCGAGTTGGAAATCATCGTCAAGCGCCTCAACACCTACGACGCGGGCAACCTCTACCCGAAATACTCCACGCAGTTCGTCGTCTTCGACGCATACGACGTCAACTGGCAGACGGGAGCCGCCAACCTGATGTGGCGCATCGACTGCGGCCCCAACATGATCAGCCTCAACTCCACGGAAGTCAATCTCATCGCTTTTGACTGGGACCAGGACGGAAAGGCGGAAGTGGTGCTTCGCGGGGCCGATGACATGCGCGTCTATTACAACGGACTGAGCAACTACCAGACCATCGGCGTCGCCGGGGCCAACTACCGCGCCTCGTCCTACAGCTCCGCCCAGTATGCCTGGACATGCGACGGCCCCGAATACCTTATCTATATGAACGGACAGACCGGGCAACCCTACCAGGTGATAACCTTCCCTCTCCTGCGCCTCGAAGCAGGAGAGACCTCCCTCGCCGCCGCTTGGGGCGACGGTTATGGGCACCGCTCGTCCAAGTATTTCTTCGGAGCACCCTATCTCGACGGGCGCAAGCCAAGTCTCTTCATCGCAAGAGGCATCTACACCCGCCACAAGATGATTGCCTACGACATCAACCCGTACTCCCACACCTTCACCACCCGATGGACATGGAACAACAACTCCTCCGGCAGCAGCTGGTACGGTCAGGGCAACCACAACTACATCGTGGCCGACGTGGACTGGGACGGGCGTGACGAAATCATCTACGGCTCCATGGTCATCGATGACAATGGAAAGGGACTCTCCACCACCGGCTTGGGACACGGCGATGCCATTCACTGCTCCGACTTCGACCCCTACCGCCACGGTCAGGAGGTCTTCGCCTGCAACGAGTCACAGCCCAATATGAACTACCGCGACGGAACGACCAGCCAGATTTATTACCGCTCCACTGGCAGTTCCGACGACGGCCGCGCCATGATGGCCAACCTCTCTAACAACTATCCGGGAAGTCTCGGACGCTCTGTCAACACCGACCTCATCTCATCCGTCGCTGACAAGGTGGCCCTCGCTGGACCCACCGGCACGGGAGACGCCCTCTACTGGTCGCACCTCAATTTCCGCATCTATTGGGACGGTGACCTATGCTCCGAGATTCTCGACAGCCCCGGAACGGCCAGGGAGGCCGCTGTCTATGACCCCGACGACGGGCGTCTCTTCACCTCCTCCGGCTGCAACATGATCAACGACACGAAGAACAACCCCTGTTTCCAAGGCGACATCATTGGCGACTGGAGAGAGGAAATCGTGGTGCGCTGCGGTTCCAACCTCCGCGTCTATACCAGCGGCATGACCACCACCTACGACATCCCGACGCTGTGGCACGACCACCAGTACCGCCAGGCCATGGCATGGCAGATGATGGCCTACAACCAACCGCCACACACCAGCTTCTTCCTCGGCGAGATGGAAGGCATCACCGTCGCCCCGCCGCCTTTTTCCATGACCAACCGCACTGAAATCACCTCTGGCGGCACCATCGGCACCGGCTACAACGGCCAGCACGTCATCCTCTGCACCACCGGTGACATGAGCGCCAACATCGCCAACGGAGCACAGCCCGCCGTCATCACTGTCAACGCCCCCACATGGGTACAGGGCAACAACGGAGGCAACATCACCACCACCACCTACACCCACACCCTCAACGGAGCGGCCCTCAGCGGAGCCACGCAGCTCACCAAGCAGGGCGACGGCATCCTCAACTTGGTGAGTGCCACGCACACACATACCGGGGCCACCAACGTGTGGGCCGGCATCCTCAATTTCAACGGCACATTCACCAACAGCCCGCTGTGGCTCAACCGCTTCACCACGCTCAACTCCACCGGAGGCGTGTTCAATTCCAGCGTGACGGCTGAATACGCCGCCACCATACGTCCGGGAGGCACCGGCAACACCATCTCCTCCATCACCGCCGGAACGCTCAACCTGAAATTCGGTTCGCGCGTCGTGCTTGACATCGCCGGCACAGGGGAAACCGCCAACGACCGTCTGCTCATAGGAACGCTCTCCACGGAGAAGAAGAGCGGCGACGCCTGGACCAACTACGGTCCCGGCTATCTCGCACCCGTCTTCCAGTTCAATCCCATCACGTGGCTCCCAGAGGGATGCTATCCCATCGGCACCGTGGAAACCCTCGCCAACGGCTCCAGCCTCTCCGACATCGTGCTTGAAGGACTCTCCGCCTACTCCTACCTCAACCCGCACCTCCTCCTCCAGGATGGCACGCTCTACCTCATCCTCGGCAACGCATCGCCGAACACAGGCAACAACAATAACAACTCCACCACCACCGAAACGGGAAATGTCACTTACGCCCTTCAGAACGGCAATACCTTCAACTCCGGGCAGACTGTCAACATCAGCAACAACGGTACGCAGGTGGCCACCATCACCTATGGTGAGAATGGAGGAGCATCGTTTAGTGCTGCCACAGCCTACGGCTTGAACCCATTCTCGGCCTTCACACCGGGTAACGGTGTCAACGGCAACAAGCCGGGAGGCACGTTCTACACCATCGTACCAGCATACGACGGAACCATCGAGGTGGCCGTGGTGCTCAATGCTGGCAAGCCTTTCTACATCCTCGAGGATGGCACGGCTCTCTCCGGCTTCAACGGCATCACCAAGCCGTCGAAATACTACGGCACCTTCACCTTTGACGTGCAGGCAGGAAAAAGCTACAAGATTTACTGCTCCGGCTCCAAACTCGGCTTCTTCGGTTTCAACTACGAGTACACCATCACCACCACGAACAACAACAACCAGAACAACAGCTTCTCCTACAGTTGGAACTTCTCCAACTGGGCTTCGGGCGACTATACCTCCAACACCACCGTCGATGGCTTGACGCTCAAGGCCACTTCCGACAGGAAGGTGAGCGTGGATGCACAGTCTGCCTATGTGAATGGCATCAACTACACCAAGCGTCTGAAATTCGGCGGTTCTGGCAGCAGCAACTACCGCAACCTGCAGTTCACCGTGCCCGGCAGTTGCACCATCACCGTCGTGGCGGCTCACGCGGGCTCCGGTGCCAATCGCACACTTAGGATAGCCACTGGCAGTTTCAACAATGTGGTAGGTTCCGTGTCCCTCGCAGCATACGCCTCGCCCACTTCTTATACCTACACCTATAGTGGTGACGAAACCACGGTGTATGTCTATAGCGCCAACTCCGGTATCAACGTCTATGCCATCTACGTGGAGTCCATTTCCGGTGCCAATGTCGGTGAGTTTGACATGACTGACGGCATCAGCACTATGCCTGTCAATCGTCCGACCACCGGCCAGGCCTACAACCTCTCCGGCATGCGGGTGGACTACAGTTACAAGGGCGTTGTCATTATTGATGGAAAGAAAGTGCTGAGGAAATAAAAGACCCTTGCGCCTCGGGCGCATTGTTATCAAAAGTGGGTGTGGCATGAAGCCACACCCACTTTTCTGACGACATGGAAGTTTCTTCCTGCCAAACTCTTTTCGATTATTTCACCATGAATTTTCTTCCGTTGGCTACATAGACACCCTTGGGTAGTCCGTCGAGCGTGGTGGCACCCCTTCTCACAAGCACGCCGGAGAGGGAATAGATGTCGGTGGGTGAATCGAGGTTGTCGGTAGTGACGAAGTCAATGGCGTCAGGGTCTGTTCCGACGGTGAAAAAGTATCTATTTCCGAGCCATACCCTGTTGTCGGACAGGTGTGATGTGCTGTTTTGCATGTGCAAGTAATACTCCTTGCCCCTTGTGAGGCCCTCGATGCGGAATTGAATATCAGACGTTCCTCCTGCTGGAATGTTGATGTCCTCCTTCATGTCTAAAGAAACGTTATATTTCTTTCCTTCCTCGAAAATCCAGCAGATGATGGGGCTGTAGTATCCCTCCGAGGCGTTGTTCTTCACTTTTGCATTGATGACGACGTCGTCGGCAGCTATGATGTCACATTTCACAAGGGAGAGGTTGGCCTTGCCGGTGGGCGGAGCCTTCACCTCCACCTCGATGGGATTGAGGTTGTTGGAGCCTTCCTCGTTGATGTCTATCCACAGCTTCCATTTCCCTATAGCGTTGGGGGTGAAATAGAGCGAGGTTTCAGAGACACCATCGGTTGCCTCGATGGGCAGGCCCACCCTGTCCACATAAGTGCCTTTCTCGTTGGTCTGCGAGGCGAAGAGGTAGAACAGGCCGTTGTATTCCTCCCCTGTGTTGCTCACTTTGAGTTTCACCTCTTGGGGCATGTTCACGATGAGGTTGCCCTTGCATTCAAAGGTCTTGATGTGCATGTCGCCCCGGGGGTGGTAGGTGATATTCGTCACCTTTCCCCCGCTGTATGTTACCTCGTAGTATTTCTGGAAGTCACCCGGTACTCGGTACCAATCAGAACCCTTGAGGATGGTATAGGGGTAGAAGCGGTAGGTGCCATTGTCGAGTGTCCATTGGTCCAGGTCGAGGCTCAAGGTCATTACCACATAGGGGTCGAAGGTGTCGGTGAGGTAGGCAAGGTAGTATTCCCCGCTTTCCTTCTTCACATCCTGGTAGGCAAAGCCAAAATCGAACTCCCCTGAAAGTCCCGTCATATTGCTGTATTTTGCGTACAGCACATGGCCTTCTCGATAGAGGTCCTCCAAGGTGAGCGTTCTCATGTCGTCGTTGAAGTTGGTAGGTGGCTGTATGCCCACCACGGCTCCTTGGTTGAGGGAGTATCCGCAGTTGGAGGTGCTGCTTCCCGTTCCTCCACCGCTGGGATTGAGGATGGCCAGTTTGAAATAACCATTGTGATGTCCTCCCCATCCCCAGTTGATGTGGTAGTAGCCGGTGCCGTCGTATCCGTCGCAGACGAAGGCATGTCCACCGCCATCGTTGGAACCCTTGTATAGTACAGGTCGCCCATGGCTCAGTTCGTCGTAAATCAGCTCGTCCCAGCTCTCTATGGTATAGTCGCTTCGTGAGACGAAGCGTGTGTTGATGTCATATCCGAAATAAGTGCGAAGGGCCATCGCCACGTCGCTCATGCTGGCAGCTGAGCTCTTCGTGTCATAGTCCATCTCCACGGACTGCCCGCAATAGCGCATGAGTTTCGCCACGGCGTCGCAGCTGGCTTGCGACTGCCCCTCGTCGTATTTGTCGAGCATGTTGTTCCAGTCAAATTTCGTCCGTGAGAGTTTGGCCACCGTGCCAAGGTTGTCGTTGGCCTTGTAGGCTGGGATTTCAGTGGTGTAGTTGGTTGGCCACTTGTTGTAGCGCATCACCTGTGCCATGGCCGTTGCCACGCAGCCTGTCATGCAGTGGTTGCCGCCGATGGTGGGGCATTGGCTGTTGAAGGCGTCGCCGGTGGACGTTGCCTCGCCTTGGTCCCATACGGAGGTGATGAGTTTCTGCACCCTTTTGTGTGTTGGCACCTTGGCCGGGGAGGCGGTGGCATCTTGGCTCAGGGCTTCCATCTGCTCGGCATAGCCTTTCAGCCACGTTTTGGCGGCCTCTGGAAGATGCTCTTCGTCGAAGTTGCTTTCCGTGCTGTAGCCCAAAATGTCACCGGCTCGCTCGTCGCCGGCGACGATGATGAAGCCTTTTTCACCAGTGGCATTGAATACATAGTAGGGTGCAGCTTGTGTTTCCTCGATGGATGCTGCGCGTACCCAGCGTGTTCCTTTGGCATTGGGCATGCCCATTTGCTCTATGAATGCCAAGGCCTTCCTGTGTGCGTCGTCTTGGTTGACTGTCTGTGCCTGACAGAACATGATGCTGGCAAGCATCAGGATGAATAGGTTGAAAGTTCTCTTTGTCATGGTATTCGTAGTTGATGGTTTGTGTGAATATTTTAACTTGTTCTTTGGTGTTTAGGTAATTGTTTGCAAATCTAAGTAAAAAAATTGGAAAGTCCAAGGAAAAGTGGTTTTTTGTTACATAAAAAAAGCCCCGGCCAAAAGGTCGGGGCTTTTCATATCGATGTGTGATGTGTGTCGATTAGAGTTTCGGTCCGGCGGCCACGAGAGCTTTTCCGGCCTCATTGCCCTCATACTTCACGAAGTTCTTGATGAAGCGGCTGGCGAGGTCTTTGGCCTTCTCTTCCCAAACGGCGGGATCTGAGTAGGTGTCGCGTGGGTCGAGGATGGCGGGATCCACTCCAGGAAGGGCTGTTGGCACCTCGAAGTCGAAATACGGGATTTTCTTGGTGGGTGCGCTGAGGATGTCACCTCCGAGGATGGCGTCGATGATGCCGCGGGTGTCGCGGATGGAGATGCGCTTACCGGTACCGTTCCAACCCGTGTTGACGAGGTATGCCTTGGCGCCGCTCTTCTCCATTCTCTTCACCAGTTCCTCGGCATATTTGGTGGGATGGAGCTCGAGGAATGCCTGTCCGAAGCATGCGGAGAAGGTGGGGGTGGGCTCGGTGATGCCGCGCTCAGTACCGGCGAGTTTGGCGGTGAAGCCGGAGAGGAAATAGTACTTGGTCTGCTCCGGGGTGAGGATGCTCACGGGAGGCAGCACGCCGAAGGCGTCGGCGGAAAGGAAGATGACGTTGCTGGCTTCGGGGCCTGCGCTCTTTCCGTTGACCTTGGCAGCGATTTTCTCGATGTGGTCGATGGGGTAGCTTACGCGTGTGTTCTCCGTGACGCTCTTGTCAGCGAAGTCAATCTTGCCGTTCTCGTCCACGGTGACGTTCTCCAAGAGCGCGTTGCGGCGAATGGCGTTGTAGATGTCAGGTTCGCTCTCCTTGTCGAGGTTGATGACCTTGGCGTAGCAGCCACCCTCGAAGTTGAACACGCCCTCGTCGTCCCATCCGTGCTCGTCGTCGCCGATGAGGAGGCGTTTCGGGTCGGTGCTGAGGGTGGTCTTTCCGGTGCCGGAGAGTCCGAAGAAGATGGCGGTGTTCTTTCCCTCCATGTCGGTGTTGGCGGAGCAGTGCATGGAAGCGATGCCCTGGAGCGGGAGGAAGTAGTTCATCATGGAGAACATGCCTTTCTTCATCTCGCCGCCATACCATGTGTTGATGATGCATTGCTCGCGGGTGGTGGTGTTGAAGGCCACGCAGGTCTCGGAGTTGAGGCCGAGTTCCTTGTAGTTCTCCACCTTGGCTTTCGAGGCATTGTAGATGACGAAGTTGGGTTCGAAGTTCTCCAATTCCTCCTCTGTGGGCTGAATGAACATGTTCTTGATGAAATGAGCCTGCCAAGCCACTTCCATGATGAAGCGTACGCGAAGGCGTGTAGCCTCGTTGGCACCGCAGAAAGCGTCCATCACATACAGCTCCTTGTTGCAAAGCTCTTTGATGGCTATCTCCTTCACCTTTGCCCATACATCCTCGCTCATGGGCTTGTTGTCGTTTTTGTAGCCTTCAGTAGTCCACCACACCTTGTCGTGGCTCTGTTCGTCATCGACGATGTATTTGTCTTTTGGGGAGCGGCCGGTGTAAATGCCGGTCATCACGTTGACAGCATTGAGTTCAGTATCCTGGCCTTTGTCGAAGCCGGTGAGGCCTGGTTTGGTTTCCTCCTCGTAGAGGTACTCGTAGGATGGGTTGTGAGCAATCACGGTGGAACCAGTGATGCCATACTTTGTCAAATCTAACTTTGCCATGTTAATTTAAATATTTAATGGATTGATTTATTCTTTTACCTTTTCAATTTCGACCGCAAAATTAGCAAAAAAGGATGATACGGCAAAGTCATTGCACACAAAAAAAGTTTGTGCAAAACAATTTGCACAAACTTTTTGTCATTCTTTTGCCATCAAAAACCCATTTGCAAGGTAGGGTTTGCAAAAAGAGGGTGGAGTTACTTCACCTCCCAGGTGTCATTGGTTTCAAGAAGTTCCATGAAATTGTGGTATTTCTTCTTGGCCGAAACTTCCTCTATCTGAGCGTGGACGGAGGCGTCGTAGGTGGGAGCCTCCACGTCGCGTATGACGCCGAGGGCCACAGGGAAGCCGTGCTCGTTGTCCATCATGGCGAGTTTGAGTTGCAGGGTATTGTCCTGGCAGTGGGCGTCGTGAGTGAGGATGTCGTCGATGGTGACGCCGTCCTCCCCGATTTTCACCACCTTGAGGCCGAAGCCCTCCTGCATGAGGCCGTACTCGTCGTTTTCACCAAAGACGAGTTTCTCGCCGTGCTTGACGTAAATGGCGTTTTTCTTGCGGCCTTCCTTGTTGTAGATGGGGTCGTAGGCACCGTTGTTGAAGATGACGCAGTTTTGCAAAATCTCACATACGGCTGCTCCCTTGTGATGGTAGGCGGCCTTGAGTATGTCAATGGTGCCGGGGCTGTCGGTGGCCACCGACCGTGCGAAGAAGTTGCCTCGGGCGCCGAAGCACAGTTCCGCCGGGCGGAAGGGGTCTTCCACGGTGCCGTAGGGGCTCGACTTGGAGACGAAGCCTCGTGGCGAGGTGGGGGAGTACTGTCCCTTGGTGAGACCGTAGATGCGGTTGTTGAGGAGAATCATGTTGATGTCGATGTTTCGACGCATGGCATGAATGAAATGGTTGCCGCCGATGGCCAGGCCGTCACCGTCGCCGCTGACTTGCCAGACCGTGAGGGCGGGGTTGGCCACCTTGGCTCCAGTGGCGATGGAGGCCGCCCTGCCGTGGATGGTCTGCATGGCGTAGGTGCTCACGTAATAGGGCAGACGGCTGCTGCAGCCGATGCCTGAGATGACTGCCATGTCGTGGGGGGCCACGCCGACCTCCGCCATGGCTTTGTGTAATGATGCGAGGAAGAAATGGTCACCGCATCCAGGACACCACCGTGGTTGTCCTTTCTTATAGTCTTGTGCTTGATATTCGCTCATGGTTGTCTCCTTTTTCCTATTTCTTGATGATTTCCTCAAAGGCCTCGACAAGCTCGGCCACCACGAAGGGTTGTCCTTTCACTTGGTTGAACTGGTATGGCACGAAGCCATCGACTTTGGAGCGCAGGTATGCAGCCAACTGTCCTAAGTTCTGCTCGGCCACCACCACCTTGGGGTAGCGGGATAGCACCTCGGCCGTGTTGGCGGGCAGGGGGTTGATGTATGTGAAATGTGCCAGGGCTACTTTCTTGCCCTTTTCGCGCAGTTCCTCCATCGCGGAGTACAGGTGTCCGTAGGTGCCTCCGAAGCCCACGATGAGCAACTCGGCGTCTTCCTTGTCGCCAGCCACTTCGAGGTCGGGCACGGGGATTCGAGCCACTTTTTGTGCACGTAGGCGGCACATCTTGTCGTGGTTCTCCGGGTTGGTGGAGATGGCTCCGGTGGTTCCGTCCTTCTCCAAGCCGCCGATGATGTGGGTATAGCCCTCTTGTCCGGGGATGGCCCAGTAGCGCACCAAGCTCTCCGGGTCACGCTCGTATGGAGTGTAGTTGCCCTTCTGCTCCGGTGTGACGTAGTGGGGGTGTATGTCGGGCAGTTCGTCCATGGTGGGCAGTTTCCAAGCTGCGGAGCCGTTGGCCACGAAGGCGTCGGTGAGCAGGATGACGGGCGTGAGGTGCTCCAGGGCGATTTTCGCTGCGGCATACACGGCGTCGAAGCAGGCGGTGGGGCTGCTGGCGGCAATCACCGGCATGGGCGACTCGCCGTTGCGACCATAGAGGGCCTGCAGCAAGTCGGTCTGCTCGCTCTTCGTGGGCAGTCCGGTGGACGGGCCTCCGCGCTGCACATCTATTACCACGAGTGGCAGTTCGTCGATGACGGCCAGGTTCATCGCCTCTGATTTCAGGCAGATGCCGGGTCCGGAAGTGGAGGTGGCGGCCAAGGCTCCTGCGAAGGCTGCACCCACGGCGCTGGCGCATCCCGAAATCTCATCCTCGCACTGAACGGTGATGACGCCGCATGACTTGTGCTTGGACAGTTCGTGAAGGATGTCGGTGGCGGGGGTGATGGGGTAGCTTCCCAAGTAGAGGCGCAGGCCGGCTTTCTCGGCAGCGGCAATGAGGCCGTAGGCGGTGGCCTTGTTGCCGGTGATGTCCATATAGCGGCCCTTCACCTTGGATTTGGACTCTATGCGGTATGTTGCCGGCACGGAGGCATGAACGTTGTGTCCGTAGTCGAAGCCAGCTTGCACCACCTTGATGTTGTTTTCGGCGATGGCGGGCTTCTTGGCGAATTTCTCGCGGAGGAAGTTGCCCACCAAGTCCAGGTCGCGGTTGAAGAGCCAGCATACCAAGCCCAAGGCGAACATGTTGCGGCACTTGAGGACAGCCTTGTTGTCCATGCCACTGTCCTCAAGGCAGTCCTTCACCATCTTCGTAATGGGGCACGCCACCACGCGGTCAGGGTCGATGCCCATCTCGCCAAGGTAGTCCGCTCCTTGGAAGTTGGCCTTCTTCAAGTCGGAGGGGCCGAAGCTGTCGGTGTCGATGATGATGGTGGCCTGTGGCTTGGCATATCTGTATTGTGTCTTCAATGCGGCGGCGTTCATGGCCACCAGTACGTCGCAGAGGTCGCCAGGGGTGTAAACCTTGCCTTGACCGATGTGCACCTGAAAGCCGGATACGCCGGTGAGCGAGCCTTGCGGTGCGCGGATGTCGGCCGGGTAGTCGGGGAAGGTGGAGATGCCATTGCCCACTGTGGCCGAGATGGTGGAGAAGATGTTGCCGGCCAGCTGCATGCCGTCGCCGGAATCGCCGGAGAAGCGTACCACCACGTGGTCCAATTCCTTGATTTCCAATTTTTCTGCCATAAATTTTTCTCTATTTTTTTATGCCGCCGCAGTTTCTTTTGGCGGCTTTCCCTTGAAAATTTTTGCAAAGGTCTGAAATATTATTGAAAACACAAAATTTTTATGAATAAAAAATCATTTTTCACGCACACAATCATAAAAGATGCATAAATATCACTTGTTTCGGGATAATTATGCAGTCAGTTTGCTCTCTGTGGGTCATTTTCATTCTCCTGCTTCCGCCTCAAGCATCCTTGTTCCTCATTTCTTGCCGTGCTGCATTTTGTTTTCTGATGGGATTTGATTAATTTTGCAGCCGAAAACATTTGCAAGTATCACATGACGAAACGCGACTTTATCTTCACGCTTTTACGCTCAGCCTTGTGGGATGAGAAGCTCGACCATTTCAAGATGTCTCCTTGGGAGTACAAAGAAGTGATGACCGATGGAGAGAAGCAGTGCGTGTTGGGGTTGTTGACCGACTGCTTGCGCAACAACAATATGGGCTTGCAGAAAAAGTGTGTCATCCACATGTTGAAGGTGCAGAACGCTTTGGAGAAGAAGAACAAGAGCATCAACGCCTATCTGGTAGAACTGACGGATTTGTTTACGTCGAGCGGCGTGCGTTTCGCAGTGGTGAAAGGGCAGACCGTAGGAGCCTATTACCCCAAGCCGTCGCACCGCGTGCCGGGTGACATCGACTTCTACGTTGTCCGTGAGGATTTCAGCCGTGCCGTGGAGTTGATCAACAGCCACTGGGGGCTTGTTTTGGATGCCAACACTCCCGGTATGCATCTGGAATTCAAGCTCAACAACATACATTTCGAGATGCACCGCTACCTTCTCAGTTTCCCCGACAAGCGTACCAAACATAACTTTGAGGAACTCATTGACCGATATCCCTATGAACCGGTGATGGTGGAAGGGAAAGACGTGCCGACGCTCACACCCACTGTTAACGTATTCTACGTATTCCTGCATCTTTACAACCACTTTATCAAGTTAGGCGTCGCCCTGCGGCAACTGTGCGACTTGGCCGTGCTGCTGCACGGATGTCGCGACTGCATCGACCGTGGCATGCTTCTCCAACTCCTCGAAGAGTATGATTTCAAGCGCGCTTTCGCCGCTTTCGGACACATTCTTATTGACAAGTTGGGACTCCCAGTTGACGACTTCCCCCTGACGATTGACGAAAAGGACTGTCGCAATGGGGAGAGAATTCTCGAATTGGTTTGGCAACACGGCAACTGGGGTAGTTACAATCGCGATTTTGCCAAGAAGGGCACGTTGAAATATTTCTTCGACAAGACCTATGTGCGCCTCTCATCACAAGTCTTATTCTATAAGCTTTCACCAAAATTCAACAAATCCATCCTCCTCCATGACCTACCCCGAAAGATGAAGATGGCTGCCAAGGTATGGCTCGGAAAGCATCGCAAGTGACATACTCATCCTAACATTTCAACTATGGCCAAACTGAAATCATTAGTGCAAGACACCGCCATCTATGGCTTGAGCAGCATCGTGGCGCGCTTTATCAACTATTGGCTCGTGCCCATCCAGACGCAGAAGTTCAATGCTGCTGGCGGGCAGTATGGTATCATCACCAACGTCTATGCCTACGTCTCGATGCTCATCATCCTGCTCACCTACGGAATGGAGACCACCTTCTTCCGTTTCATGAGCAAGGAAGGCGAAAATCCTAAGAAGGTGTATGCCACCACGCTCTGCATGGTGCTGGCCACCTCGGTGGTGTTCGCCCTGCTCATCTCGGTGTTCATCGACCCCATCGCTTCGGCCATGGGCTACAGCGACCACCCGGAATATGTTTGGGTGATGTTCGTCACTGTTGCCATCGACGCTTTCGCCGCCATCCCCTTCGCTTATCTGCGCTATGTCCACAAACCGGTGAAGTTTGCCTCGCTCAAGATTCTCAACATCATCTTCAATATTGTGCTCAACCTGCTCTACCTCATTGTGCTTCCGGCCTTGAAACTCAACCCCTTCGGCATCTATGAAGAAGGTTTCCAGTTGGAGGTGGTGTGGGTGTTCTACATCAATATGTTCTGCAGCGTCGTCACCCTGCTGCTGCTTTGGAAGGAGTTGCACGGCATCAAGTTCGGCTTCGACTGGGCTACTTGTCGGCGCATGCTCACCTACACCTGGCCGCTGCTCGTCATGGGATTGGTCGGACAACTCAACCAAGCCGCTTCCAACATCCTCTTCCCCTATTTCTATGACGGTTCGACAGAGGAGGCACGCGCCCAATTAGGCATCTATGGCGCCTGCATCAAGATAGCGATGATCATGGTGATGATCACACAGGCGTTCCGCTACGCCTACGAGCCTTTCGTCTTCAACGAGTCGAGGGAGCGCGACAACAAGCAGACCTATGCCATGGCCATGAAATACTACGTCATCTTCACCCTGCTGGCGTTCCTCGCCGTGATGGCCTACATGGACTTGCTGCGCTATCTTGTGGGCAAGAGCTATTGGGAAGGGCTGCGCGTGGTGCCCATCGTGATGGCCGCCGAAATCATGTTCGGCATCTTCTTCAACCTATCTTTTTGGTACAAACTCACCAACCGCACCATCTGGGGCGCCTATTTCTCCGGCATCGGGGCATTGGTGCTTGTCATCGTGGATGTGGTGTTCATCCCGCGCTTCAGCTATATGGCGTGTGCTTGGGCGGGCTTCTTCGCCTATGCCGTGTCGATGGTCATCTCCTATTGGGTGGGACAGAAATACTTTCCTGTCAAATACCCCCTCAAGGACATCGCCTTTTATACCATACTCACCTTGTTGCTCTTTGCCGGCATCGCAGCTACCAACAAGTTCCTGCCCGTTTGGGCGGCCTTGACGGTCAACACGGTTTTGCTCGTCATCTTTATGGCCGTCGTCGTACGGCGCGACTTCCCCTTGAGCAATCTTCCTTTTGTGGGTAAATATTTCAAGTAGCATTTTCACCAAACTATACATACGGACACAAACAACAAAAAGTAAAAAATATGAAAAAAATCATCCTTTTCATCGCAAGTCTGCTCTCCTTGACACAGGCAAGGGCCGACGAGGGAATGTGGACCATCTACAACCTCCCGCCACAAGTTTATGAAATCATGCAAAACGAGGGCTTCTCCATGACTTACAACGACCTCTACTACGGCGACACAGCGCTGAAGAACGCCGTCGTCAACTTCAGCGGCTACTGCTCAGGAGTGGTTGTCTCGCCCAACGGACTGGTGTTCACCAACCACCATTGCGGTTTCGAGGCCATCAGAAGCCATTCCACCGTGGAGCACGACTACATGCTCAACGGCTTCTACGCCAAAAGTTACGAGGAGGAACTGCCCAATGAGAATATGTTCGTCAGTTTCATGGTGGACCAGGTGGATGTCACCGACAGGCTCAACGCCATGGGTTTGGCCGACCTCGACCCCTTCTTGCAGGAGGCGCTCATCGACTCCCTCACCAACGTCTTGAGCGATTCGGTGAAGCGCATCGACAAGACGTTGCACGTGGACATCGACCCCTTCTATCAGGGCAATCGCTACTACGCCACCACCTATCAGGATTTCACCGACCTGCGTCTCGTCTTCACCGTGCCCAAGTCGATGGGAAAGTTTGGAGGAGAGACCGACAACTGGATGTGGCCCCGACAGACATGCGACTTCTCCGTCTTCCGCATCTATGCCGACCCGAAGACCAACGGTCCGGCGGCTTATAGCGAGGACAACGTCCCATACCATCCCAAGAGGTGGGCGCAGGTGTCCATGCAGGGATACCGCGAAGGCGACTTCGCCATGACCATCGGCTATCCCGGCAGCACGCAGAGATACCTCTCGTCATACGGCATCAAGGAGATGCGCGACGTGGACAACACCGTCCGCGCACAGGTCAGAGGGGTGAAGCAGGAGGTGATGCTGCGGCATATGAATGCCAGCGAAGCCGTCCGCATCAAGTATGACAGCAAGTATGCGCAAAGTTCCAACTACTGGAAGAACGCCATCGGCATGAACAAGTGCATCGACTCCATCGGCATCATTTCACAAAAAGCGGCTTACGAGGAGAAGATACAGCAGTGGATGGATGAAACGGGCAATTACAAGGACAAACTCAACTTCCGCAAGCTCAAGAGGCTCTACACGCAAAACTATGAGCCAGCCTACGCTTTCAACAACCTTTACGAGTCATTCTTCAGAAACAGTGAACTCTTCAACCGAGCCAGGAAGAGCATCAGCGGCATGGGATTGGATATCCAAGGGCCGGATACGAAACCCAATAAGCAGTATTACGTCTTTGAGGACAACAGCGAGGAATGGGACGAGGCTCTCGACAAGGAGGTGCTGGCCGTCATGATGAAGAACTATGCAGAGCATGTGGACCAGAAGTACTGGCCTGATTTCTACAAGGAAATCAAAACCAAGTTCAACAACAACTACACTGCATACGTGGACTACCTCTACAACAAGTCGTTATTGATGAAGACAGGCAAAAAAATCTATTTCAACAAGAAGAAGTTCAAGAAAGACCCGGGTTTGAAGTTCGGGCAGGACGTCCAAACACTCATTTACAGCTTATATGGGGAGATGGCCACCAACGCCGTGGAAATATCGGAGCAGGAGAAATGCCTTTGCGACGCCGTCGTGCGCATGGAGCAGGACCAGCCCCATTACAGCGATGCCAACTTCACCATGCGGTTGAGCTACGGACAGGTGGGAGAGTATTTGCTCAACGGACACCCCTCCGGGTATTACACCACGGCGGAGAGCATCGTGGAGAAGATGGACAAGGCTTCGGAGAACGTGGAGTATGAGGCGGAGCCTATCATGAGGGAACTTCTCTCTGCCAAAGACTTCGGTCCCTACACCGACAAGACTACTGGAAAGATGCAACTTTGTTTCCTCACCAACAACGACATCACTGGAGGTAACAGCGGTTCGCCTATGTTCAACGGAAAGGGTGAACTCATCGGACTGGCCTTCGATGGCAACTGGGACAGCCTGTCGAGCGACATCTTCTTTGACAAGCAACTCGCACGATGCATCGGTGTGGACATCCGCTTTGTCCTCTATATGATGGACAAATGGGGGCATACCGACAGGTTGCTGAAGGAAATCAACGCCAAGTAGGACTTTAGGGATTTTAAGGTCTTTAATGATTCTATAATATATAAGGTATAAATCTTTAAAACACGGCGCGGATGGCATTGAGCCACCCGCGCCGTGGGTTTGAGAAAGGTTTATTTCTTTTTCTTGGGTTTGCGTCTTGCCCATCCTTCCTCGGAGAAGTCGGGTTCGTCGTCCTTAAGGATGATGTTGTGTCCTTGGAAGAACTGCCTCCAGTCGTCCTGACGGCCGCTTTCCATGCGGGCGGCGCCGCGTGTGCCTTTCTTCTGCTTGCGCTGCTCCCGGCTTGGTTCGTCGTCACGGGTGTCGGGTTTGGCTCGCTTGGCGCTCTTGGGCTTCTTCTCAAAGCGGGCGAAATTGTCAGTCTTCCCACGATCGTCGCGACGGCTGCGGGTGGTGGCTGTCCGCTCGCCACGAGCGCCCTTGCCGTGTCCTTTCTCGTCGGCGTCGTTGCACCTCACCTCGCGGCCTTTGTAGGTGGTGCCGTCGAGCGACTGCATCACCAGGTCGGCATCTTCCTCTGGCACCTCGATGTATGAGAATTTGCTCAGAAGGTCGATGTGCCCCACTTCTTGTCGGCCGGAGACATGCTTGTTGATGAACTGCATCACCTCGCCGGGGTAGAAACCGTCCACTTTGCCTAAGTTGATGAAGAGGCGCCGGTAGCCACGCTCGGCTTTTCCGTCGCGGCGGTTCTTGCTCTTGCCCTCACCTTTGGTGCTGCGGCTCTCCTTGCTGGGCTTTTCTATCACCGGTGCGTCGGCATAGTAGGCTAAGAAGCGTCCGAAATTACGGGAGACGATTTTCTTGATCAAGTCCTCCTTTTCCATATATTCGAAGTGCCGGTTGATGTCTGCCATGAAGGGGGCGATTTCCTCCTCGTTCACATCGGTCTTCTCTATCTGGTCCATCACCCTGTAGAGCTGTTTAGTGCATATCTCCTGGGGTGTGGGGAGGTCGGCCTCGACAAATTTCTTGCCTATTTCCTTCTCGATGCTCTTGATTTTTTTCTGCTCGCGGGTGTGGACGATGGAGATGGAAGTGCCTTTCTTTCCGGCGCGGCCAGTGCGTCCGCTGCGGTGCGTGTAGTTCTCGATGTCCTCGGGAAGGCCGAAGTTGATGACATGGGTGAGGTCGTCAACGTCGAGGCCTCGGGCGGCCACGTCGGTGGCCACGAGCAGTTGGGTGAGGTGTTGCCTGAATTTCTGCATGGTGAGATCCCGCTGCTGCTGCGAGAGGTCTCCGTGAAGCGACTCCGCATTGTATCCGTCGCGGATGAGTTTGTCAGCTATCTCCTGGGTCTCCACCTTTGTGCGGCAGAAGATGATGGCGAAGATTTTGGGGTAGTAGTCCACGATGCGCTTGAGTGCGAGATATTTGTCCTTGGCGTGGACCATGTAGTAGATGTGGTTGACGTGCTCCGCACCCTCGTTCCGACTTCCCACGACAATTTCCTTGTGGTCGTGGAGGTAGTTTTTGGCGATGGCCTCTATCTCCTTGCTCATGGTGGCGGAGAAGAGGAGAGTGTTGCGGTTGGTTGGTACGCCTTTGAGTATTTCATCGATGCTCTCGGAGAAGCCCATGTTGAGCATCTCGTCGGCCTCGTCGAGCACGACGTTGCTCACCTTGTCGAGTTTCGCCACGCCGCGGTTCATCAAGTCGATGAGGCGACCCGGAGTGGCCACGATGATTTGCACGCCTTTCTTCAGGGCGTTGATTTGGTTGACGATGGATGTGCCGCCATATACTGGCACGATGCGCACACCGCTCATGTATTTGGAAAAGTCCTTCAAGTCGTCGCTGATTTGCAGGCACAGTTCTCGTGTGGGCGAGAGGATGAGGGCTTGTGTGTCATGGCTGCTGGTGTCGATTTTCTGCAAGAGTGGAATGCCGTATGCGGCGGTCTTGCCTGTACCGGTTTGTGCCAGGCCAATGACATCATTGCCGATGCCTAAGAGGTAGGGGATGACCTCCTCTTGCACGGGCATGGGGTTTTCAAACCCCATTTCGGTGATGGCGCGGCGAATCTCTTCGGCGACACCAAGTTCTTCGAATGTCTTCATGTAAATAATGCGTTAATATGGTAGGAGAGAGTTGTGAAAGAGTGTGGAGGCACCTCTGCCTCCACACCGTTCTTTATTCGTAATTCTTTATTTGTTGTTCTTGTTCACTTTGACGACTTCCACCTTGAAGATGAGGGTGGAGAAGGGTGGGATTTCGCCGGCGCCTCTCTCTCCGTATGCCAAGTTCTGTGGGATGTAGAGTTCCCAGATGCTGCCTTCGGGCATCATGGTGAGAGCCTCTGTCCATCCCTTGATTACCTGGGTGGGCTTGAACTTGGTGGTTTGCGGGTTGCGCTGGTAGCTGCTGTCGAAGATGGTTCCGTTGATAAGTCTTCCTTCGTATTTCACCTCCACCTCGTCGTCCTTGGTGGCAGTCTCACCATGTCCCTGTTGCAGCACTTTGTATTGAAGGCCGGAGGGAGTGGTGGTCACGCCCTCGGCAAGGGCGTTTTGGGCTAAGAAATCCTCGCCGTTCTTGCGGATTTGCTTGTTGTAGGCCTCGCGTGTTTCCACTATGTATTCCTTGGCGGAGTTGTTGGTGAAGAGGGAGGAGTCGCTCTTGAGCGAGGCGAGGAAGCCTTGGTAGAAGCGTTCGAGGCTGATGCTGTCCACGGCTCCGGCAAGTTGCTTGGAGGCTCTGGGAACCATATTCTCCGACACCATGTTGGCAACCTGCACACCGGCGGAAAAGGCGGTGAGCTCTTTCTTGTTCTGCTCCTTGTCGATGGCGGTCTGGAAGCCCTCGATGAACTTGGGCATGTAGGCGGTGTCCACCTTGAGTTGCTGGATGAGGAAAGGTATGAGGCCGTTGGTGGCGTCCATACCCATGGCGTAACTGACGGAGTCGGAAACATTGGTCAGTTTGACTGGCTCGGCCACGATGGAGGTCTTGTCCTTTTTCTTCTTGTCTTTCTTGCCACCGGTGTAGGCTTGGCAGAAAGTGGCACTCGCCACGAGGACGAGTGCCAACATGATGGTTTTTCTCATTGCCGATGATTATTTCTTGAGGATTTCGAGAAGTTCCACCTTGAAGATAAGGGTGGAGAAGGGCTTGATGTTGCCAGCTTCACGCTCGCCGTAACCCTGGTCGGCGGGAATGTAAATCTCCCACTCGGAGCCAACAGGCATGTTGCGGAGTGCCTCGGCAAAGCCCGGCACCAACATATTGAGACCCATCTCGGCAGGTTGGCCACGCTGGTAGCTGCTGTCGAAGACGGTGCCGTCAATCAGCTTGCCCTCGTAGTTCACCTTCACGCGTGCGACAGAGTCAGGGGTTGCGCCAGTGCCTTCCTTGAGCACTTTGTACATCACGCCGTTGGCAAGTTTCTTCACGTCCTTGTCATTTGCCTTCTCTGCGAGGAACTTGGCACCTTCTTCCTTGTTCTTCTCATATTTCTTTTCCATGGCCTTGCTGTGAACGGTGGAAATCATACCTTCCAGACGGGTCTGTATTTCCATGGGATTGAAGATGGTGGTGTCGTTCTTCACGCCGGCCATCAGTCCGGCAATCATGTTGGGCACGGAGAGTTGGCCATCGCCTTCCTCGCCACCGAAGATGCGGTTGTTAAGGCCGTTGGTCATCTGCATTCCTTGGGACATGCCCATGAGATAAGCTTCTTTCTTCTTGTCGCCGACGGATTTGGAGCCTTCCTTGAAGCCTTTCAGGAAATCGGCGATGTAGGTGGAGTCCATGCCCTGCGAGGCAAGGAAGTCCTTGAGTTGCCCGCCATTGATAAGTCCGATGGCGTAACTGATGGTGTCAACGTCGCTCTTGAGGTTGGCCTTCTGGCCTTTGCCACAAGAGATGCTGCTGGCCACGACGATGGCGGCCACGGCAAATAATGCAATCTTTCTCATTTCTTGATGTTTGTTATGATTTGTTGTTTTTGAATTTCCTTTTTATTTCACTTTGATGAGTTCCACGTCGAAGATGAGGGTGGAGTAGGGGGGGATGAGCGTGCCGGCGCCGTTCTCTCCGTAACCCAGGCGATAAGGGATGAAGAAGCGATATTTGGCGCCTTCCTCCATGAGTTGAAGACCCTCTGTCCATCCTGTGATGACTTGGTTGAGGCGGAAGCTGGCAGGTTCGCCGCGTTGATAGCTGCTGTCGAAAACAGTACCATCGACCAGGAAGCCTTCGTAGTGGCACAACACCTCGTCGGTGGCTTTTGGCTTGCGACCTTGTCCTTCGTTGAGCACCTTGTATTGCAGACCGCTGGGCAGCACGACGACACCCTCGTTGTCGGCATTCTTGCGGAGGTAGTCTTCTCCGGCCTGACGGGCTATCTTGCCTTGCTCTTCCCGTTGTGCATTGAGCTTCTGCTCTTTTTCCTTGAAATAGTTTTCCACGATGCGCTGGGCGTCTTTGTTGGCAACTTTCAGAGGGTTGCCTGCCAGCACGTCCTTGATGGCACTGGCAAAATCGTCAATGTTCAGGTCCGAGGCGCCCATTTGAAGAAGCTGGCGGCCGATGCCAAGCCCCAGGGCGTAGCTTACATTATCCATGTTTTGTCCAAAAAATTAAAATGCATTTTAAAAAATCGCGGCAAAGGTAGCAATTTTTTCTCTAATGTGCTCTTTATCACAAGGAAAACTTGCTAATTTTGTACATTATTAATATATCCGGGTCGTTTTTTGTCCTTAAAGTCCTTAAAGACCTTAAAGTCCTTAGAGACCTTAAAGACTTTAATGACCTTTGTTTTTCGTCTTTTTTGACTGTTCAATTTTCCTTTTTAGCTTCTTGCTGTGGAGTGGTTGATACACACGGCAAAGAAATGGAAACTTGTAGTGGAGCGTATTGGTAAGGGAATGACTAATTTTGCATGCGACTATCAATACCAATGCTATCATGAGAAGAATTTTGTTTGTTTTGCTGTCGTTGCTGTCATTTGTCTCCGCACAGGCCGACGACATCACCGTAGATGGAACGAAGAGGAATTACATCGTTTATGCCCCGTCGAACCTGGGTTCAAAAAGACCGTTGCTCATCTCATGCCACGGGATGAACCAGGACGCTGCCTACCAGAAAGGCATGCTGCAGATAGAGTCGGTGGCAGACACGGCAAAGTTTGTCACGGTATTCCCCAACGGCATCGACCACTCATGGGACTTGAGTGGCGAGCGCGACTTGCGTTTCATGCGCGTCCTCATCGATGAGATGGTGAAACGCTACGACATCGACCGAAACAAAATCTACCTCTCCGGTTTCTCCATGGGTGGCATGTTCACCTATTTCGCCATGAACCGCATGGCCGATGTGTTCGCCGCCTTTGCCCCCATCAGCGGCTATCCCATGTGGGGGGCCAGTTTCACCAGTTCCCGACCCATACCCATCATCCACACCCATGGCACAAGCGATGACGTGGTGGCTTTCAGCGGCGTGGCAAACGTGCTGGCCGGATGGGTGAAGCGCAACGGATGCCCCACGACGGCGCAAACAACCAAGCCCTACCGTGCAAGCCACATCACGCGGCATGTCTGGGGACCTGGCTTGGAGGGAGTGGAGGTTGTCCTGTTGGAGATGGCTGGCAAGGGACACTGGATATCCAATGACAACGGGGTGAAGACGGGCGAGGAGATATGGAATTTCTGCAACCGCTTCTCCTTGAAGGATACCAGTCCGCATGTGCGCTTTACGTCGCCTCAAGGCAACCTTTCCTTCGTCACCGTGGGAGGGGCGGCTCAAACACCCGGCATCACCTTGGAGGTGGAGGCCGACGACCCTGACGGCACAGTGGCGGGCGTGGCCTATTATGATAACGGAAAACTTGTGGGTGAGACAACCGAGCCGCCATATACTTTCGTCTTGGAAGGGTTGGGCAAGGGTGAGCATGTCGTCAGCGCCGTCGCCATGGACAACGATGGCTACACAGCCAAGGCGGAGACCACCGTCAATGTCACCGAGGTGCTTCGCGGCTCTTTCACCCTCACCAATTTCGATAGTGAGGGAAGTGTCCCCGACGGTTGGGAGACTTTCGACGGACAGGAGCGTCGCGTGGGGTATGCAGATGGTTTCACCCAGGGAGCAAGGGTGTTTCTCTTCACTGGTGCTCAACACGATTTTGATGCCGGACTATACACCCGCAACGTGACGGGAGGCACCAAGGAGGGTTATGCCCGCTTTGCCGGTGAGAGTACCAACACCTCGCTGACACTCATCCCCGGCAGCTACCAATTGTATGTGAAGGTGGCCAATTGGAACCAGCCATCGTTCTCACCCGTGACGGTGGCTGTGGAAAACTTGGAAGGCGAGAGTATGTTGTCGGAAACATTCACCCCTACGGCCAACATCGGTAACTCTGCCAGCAATAGTTTCTCTGGCACAACGGCCATGTCCTACACGTTCGACGTGCTGCAGACCGGCCGGTATGTCGTGTCTTTCTACACTGCCGACGCTCCTTGGGCCGACTTGGTGGTGGGAAGGGCAACCCTGCGACGCAATGGTGAAGCAAAGGTGGACTCTCCGACAGAGATGGCACTGCCCGTCAGACAGGAGTATTTCAACTTAGCAGGGCAGAGGGTGGCGCACGACACGCACGGCATCGTCGTGGAGAAGACCATCATGAGTGATGGCACCGTCACGGGGCGCATGGTGAGAAAATAGCTCCAAGAATTATTTTGGTCATACACTTCAAAATAAATACAGCTTTTATTTTGAAGTGTTTTTTATTTGCACTATCTTTGCAAGACCAATTAGTCGGACCATGGATGAATGCATCCTTGTGGGAAACATGCCTTGTCGAAAACCTTTAAAACCATTATAATTATGAAAAAAATTGTTGTTCTTACAGGTGCCGGCATGTCGGTGGAGAGTGGTTTGAAGACCTTCCGCGACGCGGATGGTTTGTGGGAGAATTATCCTGTTCAGCAAGTGGCCACTCACGACGGCTGGCTTCGCAACCCCACTTTAGTGACGGAGTTTTACAACATGCTCCGTCGCAAGTGCCTTGACACGCAGCCCAACGAGGGTCACCGCCTCGTGGCCGCTTTGGAGAAGTATTATGACGTGACGGTGGTGACGCAGAACGTGGACAACCTCCACGAGGCAGCCGGCAGCACACACGTCATCCACTTGCATGGCGAGTTGATGAAGGTGTGCTCCAGCATCGACCCCTACGACCCGCGTTACATCCAGGAACTCACGCCGGAGAACCCTGAGGTGACGCCGGGGACGAAGGCGGGCGACGGCTCCCTGCTGCGTCCGCACATCGTTTTCTTCCAGGAGGCCGTCCCCATGATCGAGGTGGCAGCCGACGCATGCACCAAGGCCGACATCTTCATCATCATAGGCACGTCGTTGGTGGTCTATCCCGCCGCTGGACTGTTGCACTACGTACCGCGAAAAGCCCCCATCTACCTCATCGACCCGGGTGACGTGAGAGTGGGAGCCACCGAGGGATTCGAGCATCTGAAGATGGGTGCTTCGGAGGGTATGCGAAAGCTGTTCGCCAAGTTGGTGCCGTAAGGTTCACGCTTCTTTCTGGCGCATGCCCATGCGGGCCTCCACCACGTTCACCACGTAGTCGCCCAGCTTTTCACATTCCGCTATGAGGTCCATGTAGATGGTTCCTACGGCGTAGGTGTACTCGTGGTTGTTGATGTCGATGATGTTCTGCGTCTTCAGTTGGTTGCGGTAGTTGTTGATTTCGTTTTCGATGTTAAACGAGCGGTTGACGTCGAACGACATCTTCCGCCCCGCCATGAGGATGTTCATCTGGGTGAGGCTGTTGTTGGTCAGCTCCATCATCTGGTGCAGGTGCTCGTATTGCCTGTCGGTGAAATGGTCCTGCTTGCCCTGCACCTTGCGGTTGATGGTGCGAGCCATGTTGTAGCATGAGTCGCCGATGCTTTCCAACTCCGAGATTTCCCTGAGCATGGCGCGAATCTTCGCCTTCGTGTCGTCGCTCAGGTGGGCGTCTGACACTTGGTCGAGGTACTTGGCTATCTCTATCTCCATGTTGTCGGAAATGCCCTCGTATTTCTCGATGCGGTTGAAGGTGGTGTTGAATTTCTTCTCGTCCTTCTCCGTGAGTAGTTCGCGCACCATGCCAAACATGCGCTGCATGCGCTCGGCGAAGGACTCGATTTCCTTCTGGGCCTCAAGCACGGATAGCTCGGGGGTTTTCATGATGCCGGAAGTAATGAAATGCAGTCGGAAATCCTCGTCTTCCACCACCGTCTTGGGTTTGATGACCCAGCACACGAAGCGCTCGATGTAGGGGATGAACCATATCTGAAGGAGCGTGTTGGTGACGTTGAAAGAGGAGTGGAAGGCGGCGAGCACGACGCTGATTTTCGCCAAGTTGGCGGCGTAGCCCGGATCGCTTGGGGTGATGGAGCGGTCGAAGCCCACGAAGGAGCACACGATGTTAACGAAGGGTTGAAGGAGGATGAGTGCCCATGTGACGCCGATGACGTTGATGGTGAAGTGGGCCAAGGCAGCCCGGCGGGCTTGCGTGTTGGCTGTCATCGCCACGATGTTGGCTGTGATGGTGGTGCCGATGTTCTCTCCCAAGACGAGCATGATGCCTTGGTCGATGTGCAACACGCCGGTGGAGCAGAGAATCATCGTGATGGCCATGATGGCTGCCGAAGACTGCACGCAAAGTGTGAGCACGGTGCCCATGACGAGGAAGAGGAGTGAGTTCCAGAAATTGGGCTCGTTGAATTTGGCAAAGAAATCGCTGATCATCATTTTGGTCTCCTCGTTCTCCACCAATGCGAAACCTGTGGCCTTGAGTGTGCCAAGGCCGAGGAAGAGGAATGCCACGCCGAAGAGGAAGTCGCCCAGGATGCGCCGCTTCTTCATGTAGATGAGGATGATGCCTATGAAGAATGCCGGATAGACGAAGTCGGTGATTTCGAAGGAGAAGCCCAAACTCATGATCCACGCTGTGACGGTGGTGCCGATGTGTGCGCCCATGATGACGCTGATGGCCTGTACGAGGGTGAGCAGGCCAGCGTTGACAAACGACACGGTCATGAGCGTCGTGGCCGTGGAGCTTTGCACGGCGGCGGTGACGAACATGCCGGTGAGGGCCCCTGTGAAACGGTTGGTGGTCATCGCACCTAAGACGTGGCGCAACTGGGGTCCTGCCATCTTCTGAAGGCTTTCACTCATGGATTTCATACCGAACATGAGGAGGGCCAGGGAGCCAAGAAGCTTGAAAATAATCCAGATTGACATCTTTTTTTCAAAAATTTAGTGAAAGATTACCTTTTTTCGGCTTTTATTGCTAATTTTACGCTCTGAAAATCAAAAACGCATCATACTATGAGAGAAATTCTTAAAATTCGTTGCAAAAATAACAAAAAAAACTTGGAAATCCCCATTGGGAGTTCACTTTCTGAAATTTTTTCGCTCGCGGGGCTGCAAATGCCCTTTGGACCCATCGTGGCTAAAGTCAACAACAAGGTGGTGGGATTGGGGTTGCGTCTTTATCGCAACGCCGACGTGGAGTTCCTCGACTTGTACACCAGCTCCGGCAGCCGCACCTACACGCGAACGCTCTTCTTCATCCTCTGCAAGGCCGTGCACGACCTCTTCCCGAAGGGCAGCGTGGTGATTGACATTCCCGTGTCCAACGGGTATTTTTGCGACATGAGCATAGGAAGGGCGGTGACACGCACCGACGTGGAGAACATCAGGCGCCGCATGGAGGAAATCATCGCTGCCGACCTGCCCATCCGGCGTCGCGAGTGCACCACGGAGGAGGCTGTCAAGGTGTTTGAGCAAAAGGGCACCAGTTCGAAGGTGAAGCTGCTCCTTTCCACTGGCGACATTTACACTGTTTATTACACCCTCGACGGATATGCCGACTATTACTATGGTGCCTTGTTGCCGAGTACCGGCATGGTGCATCTCTTCGGACTGGAGCCATATTACGACGGTATGCTGCTCCGTATTCCTTCTCTCACAGATCCTTCCATCTTGGGAGAGATGATCAAGCAGGACAAGATGTTTGGTATCTTCCAAGAGCACCATCGCTGGCAAAACATCCTCGGCATCAGTACCGTGGGCGATTTCAACGAGATTGTGGCGAAACACGGAACAAGACTGCTCGTCAATGTCTCCGAAGCCCTTCAGGAAAAGAAAATCGCACACATCGCTGAAGAGATTGCCAACCGCGAGGGGGTGAAGATGGTGCTCATCGCAGGGCCTTCGTCCAGTGGAAAAACCACCACATGCATGCGCCTCTCCATACAACTGGTGTGCAACGGCCTTAAACCCTTGCCCATCTCCATCGACGACTATTTCGTGGACAGGGAGAAAACACCGCGAGATGAGAAGGGAGACTACGACTTCGAAAGCATCTACGCCCTCAACATCCCACTGCTCAACGAGCATCTCAACGCCCTGCTCAGAGGTGAGGAGGTGGAACTGCCCAAGTATAATTTCCAAAAGGGGAAAAGCGAGCTGAGCGGAAAGCGGTTGAAAATGGGGCCCAACAACATCCTCGTCATCGAGGGAATACACGCCCTGAATCCTGAACTCACCGCACAAGTGGCGGAGGAGCAGAAGTTCCGCGTTTATGCCTCCGCACTCACCACCATCCTCCTCGACAGCCACAACTACATTCCTACCACTGACAACCGATTGCTGCGCCGCATCATCAGGGATGACAAATACCGGGGTGTGACCGCCAGGGAGACCATCAGGCGATGGCCGTCGGTCAGGGCCGGAGAACAGAAGTGGATCTTCCCCTACCAGGAGAATGCCGACGAGATGTTCAACACCGCCATGATTTACGAACTGGCAGTCATCAAGCAGCAGGCCCTCAAGCTGTTGGAGCGCGTGCCACAAAACGTGGACGAGTATTCCGAGGCTTACCGCCTCTGCAAGTTCCTGAGATATTTCAACGACATCTCCGAGGAAGACCTTCCCCACACCTCTCTGCTCAGGGAATTCCTCGGCGGCAGCGCCTTCGAATATTGACCTTAAAGTCTTTAGTGTCCTTAAAGTCCTTAAAGTCTTTAAAGTCCTTACAAAAAATCGCCCCGCCAAATTGGTGGGGCGATTTTTCAATTCACCGACAAGACGCCGTAGGGGCCGGTGGTGGTGGCGCGGTATCTTGTGAGGCGTTTTCCCTCTTCTCCGGCGCTGATAAAGCCGTTGTTGTTGAGGTCGTACTGTCGCTTGCAGACGTTGCAGGTGGCGATGCCGCTGCTGCTCATGGAGAGCGGTTTGCTGCGCAAGGGGATGGACGCCGGGTCGAAGCAGTTGGGGCATTCCCTGTCGAAAGCATAGAGGACGGCGGGTTGGGAGAGCGCTCCATACCCCACGATGATGCCGTTGTTATGGCCTAAGATGAGCGTTCGTCGCGTGTCCACCGCGTTTTGGATGCTGCTGCTGCTCGCCCCGCCGTTGTTGGTGAAGTCAAACCAGGTGGCGCCGTTGCGCATGGCGGTGGTTATCTGGCAGAAGATGCCGGGGGCCATCGGGTTCATCGCACTGGCCAGGGTGGGGTCCTGGTGGACGCTGTTGTCGAAGACGAAATAGCAGGCGCCAGTGGTGAACTCGTGTTCCGAGTCGCCACAGGAGGCGGCGGCGAACAGGGCGAGGGTGATGGCGAGCACTCGGGTATGAAGGATGCGTCTCATGCCAGCAAGGCCCTCTCCGCCTCGGTCATTCGTTCGAAATGGAAACCTTCGAATGTCGAGTTCATCAGTTCCGCTATGTGGTCGTTGCATAGGTTGCCGATGCTCCCCTCGTGGGTGTGGTGGATGTGCTTGTCGGCGTGGAATCGACCCTCCTCGATGTCCATGCCCACTTTCTTGTAGGCGTCGCGGAAGGGCATGCCGGCGGCCGCCAAGCGGTTCACCTCCTCCACGGAGAAGATGGGATCGTAGAGCGGGTTGTCGAGGATGTGTTCCTCCACCTCCATGCGGTTGACGATGTAGGCCGTCATGCGCAGGCAGTCCTTCAGTTCGTCGAAAGCGGGCAGGAACACCTCCTTGATGATTTGCAGGTCGCGGAAATATCCACTTGGCAGGTTGTTTATGATGAGTGTCACCTGCGTGGGCAGTCCCTGCAGTTTGTTGCTCTTGGCACGGATGAGTTCGAAGACGTCGGGGTTCTTCTTGTGCGGCATGATGCTGCTGCCTGTGGTGCACTCCTTCGGGAGGTGGACGAAAGCGAAATTCTGGCTGTTGAAGAGGCAGGCGTCGAAGGCCAGCTTGGCCAGGGTGCCGGCGATGGTGGCAAGGGCGAATGCCACGTTGCGCTCCATCTTGCCACGCCCCATCTGTGCATACACCACGTTGTAGTCCATACTGTCGAAGCCCAAGAGACGGGTGGTCATCGAGCGGTCGAGGGGGAAGGAACTGCCGTAGCCGGCAGCACTGCCAAGGGGGTTGCGGTTGGTCATGCGGTAGGCCGCCTGGAGGAAGAGCATGTCGTCGGTCAGGCTCTCGGCGTAGGCTCCAAACCACAGTCCGAAACTGCTGGGCATGGCCACCTGCAAGTGGGTGTAGCCGGGCATGAGCACCTCCTTGTATCGCTCGCTCTTTGCGAGGAGTTCGTCGAAGAGGCTCTTCGTCTCCTCCGCAATGTCCTTCAACTGCTGGCGGGTGAAGAGCTTGAGGTCCACAAGAACTTGGTCGTTGCGTGAGCGTCCGCTGTGGATTTTCTTTCCCATGTCGCCCAAGCGGCGCGTGAGCATCAGTTCCACTTGTGAGTGTACGTCCTCCACGCCTTCCTCAATGACAAATTCGCCGCGCTCGCATAGCGCGTGGATGTCTTTCAGTTCGCGCAGCAGCAGTTTCAGCTCGTCGGAGGTGAGCAGTCCGATGCTCTCAAGCATGGTGATGTGGGCCATGGAGCCCAACACGTCGTAGGGGGCGAGGAAGAGGTCCATCTCTCGGTCGCGACCCACGGTGA
Organism: Prevotella sp.; assembly: GCA_017619755.1. Classification (GTDB taxonomy): domain Bacteria; phylum Bacteroidota; class Bacteroidia; order Bacteroidales; family Bacteroidaceae; genus Prevotella. The sequence goes on along the minus strand of JAFZRU010000028.1, from coordinate 18,511 downwards.
ACCGTTCTATCTCGCGGTTCACCTCATAGTTTTTCTCCCATAGTTTGCTTGCCATGGTGTCGTTTTTTTAGGGGTGGGGTCTTTGCCCCGCCCGTGTTGTGTTATTCGTATGTTCCTGCTGCGATGGCGTCGGCCAGTTTCTCCAGTCCGGCTTGCAGCGGCTTGGCTATCATCCCTTTGACGAAGGGGTTGAGGTCGGCCTTGATGGTGAGGCGCATCTTGCATGTGCGCTCGGAGGTGGGGAGCAACTGCACCCACAGGTTGAAGGGCAGCGGCGAGGTGACGGTCTCATACTTGATGGTCTTGGGCTCCTCGCGCTCGCAAATGGCGATGGCGATGTTGCCCACCGGCGGCACGTTCATGGTGATGGAGTCCTCTGCGAAGATGATGTCCTCACGCTTGTCCTCTGGAAGTTGGTCGCGAACCTGCTCGCTCAGTGATAGGTCGCTCAGACGGTGATAGACCGCTTGTTGTGGGTAGGGTATTTCCCTTACGGTGCTTTCAAATTTCGTTTCCATGTCGTTTGGGTTTAGTGTATGCGAAGAGTAACTATTCAGCGAATATTTTTTAACACGAATTTCCACGAATTGTCCATTAATTCCTTGAAGCTCAAAATTTCAGGTAAAATTTTTGGTAATTATATGTTAGCATCAACACGAATCTCCACGAATTGAACATAAATTTTTAATAAAATGAGGTAATCATAAGTTTCTCCAAAATTATTGTATCTTTATGAGCAACAATTAATGTCTAATTATATGGTAATTATATGTTTTAATGATATTCGCTGAAGAGTTGCTGCAAAGGTTGCCCGTCCTTTATTTCTTCCAGTTGGCCGGGTCTTTGCGCCACTCGTTGAGTAGTTGCACGTCGTCTTGTGCGATGTATCCAGTCTCCAATGCCGTGGCCACCACATGTTCGTAGTCGGTGAGGGTGACGAGTGTCACGCCGGCATTGCTGAAGGCCTCCTCGGCCACGGGGAAGCCGTAGGTGTAGGAGGCCACCATTCCCACCACCTCTGCGCCTTTGTTGCGCAGGGCTTGAACGGCTTTGAGGCTGCTGCCGCCGGTGGAGATGAGGTCTTCCACGACGACCACCTTGGCTCCCGGTTGCAATTCACCCTCGATGAGGTTTTCCAATCCGTGGTCTTTGGGTTTGCTGCGCACATAGACGAAGGGCAGCGACAAGGCGTCGGCCACGAGTGCTCCCTGGGGGATGGCTCCTGTTGCCACACCTGCGATGGCCTCCACCTGCGGGAAATGCTCGATGATGGCGTGTGTCAGTTCCAATTTCACGTAGTTGCGCAGTTCGGGGAAGGATAGTGTCTTTCGGTTGTCGCAATAGAAGGGTGATTTCCATCCAGAGGCCCATGTGAAGGGGTCGTTGGGTTGCAGTTTGATGGCCTTGATGCTCAACAGCCGTCGTGCGAAGTCTTTTTTCAGCTTGTCCATTTCTTATCTTGTGTTATGGGGGTTTCTTTTGTTGGCAAAGGTATGCAAACTTTTTGGATTGACCAAGGAAAAGTGGCTTCCTGTTCCGATGATTGTCTTTTTTCTACCCAAGAGGTCATTTCACCACCCCGAGTGTGAGGATGCTCGCCTTGAAATCGGCGGTATCCCTCATGGCGTTGACGCAGGCGCAGATGGTGGCTCCTGAGGTGACGATGTCGTCGATGATGAGGATGTGCTTGCCTTCCAAGTCGGCCTTTCCCGTGGCTTCGAAGGCGTGCTCCACGTTCTCCATCCGCTCGCGGAGGGTCTTTCTTGTCTGGCTGCTGACGAAGGCTTTGCGCTCCACGGCATTGTTGACGATGGGGATGTGGGTCACCTGCGCCACGCCCTCCGCGATGGCGCTGCTTTGGTTGTATCCCCTCTGCCGCTCGCGTTTCCTCGTCAATGGGACGGGGATGATGAGGTCGATGTCTTGGAAGAAGCCGAAGGGCAGGAACTCCTCCGCTGCCATTCGTCCCATGGCGGTGGCTGCCTCCGGGTGGTTGTAGTATTTCATGGCGTGGATGATGTGGCTCGCTTCCGAACCGGCCTCGTAATAGAACAACGCGCTGGCTCGCTCCACGGGGATGCGCCCCCAGAAGCGGCGGGCCATGGGGTTGTCGAGAGGGTTGGCGGCGAAGCCTGTGCGCGGCAAATGCAGGTTGCATGCTGCGCATAGCACCTCCTCCTCGATGGCCAGGCGGCATCCGCACACCATGCAGGGTCGTGGTGCGATAAGGTCGATGAGGCGGCTCCAGAAGCTAATCACCGCCATCGTCTTCCTCCATTTCGTGACCCTCGGTGTCGAGGCACTGCTTGATGATGTCAAAGGTGAAACCCTTTCCCAATGCGAAGCGTATGAGGCGCCCGTTGGCCTCGTATTCGCTCATTGCTTTCAACTGCCGTCGTTTGGCTTGCAGCAAGGGTCGCAGCACTTGGAGGTATTCTTCGTCGTCCACCTCGTCGAGGATGGGTCGGTAGGTGTCGCTGTCGATGCGCTTGGCTTTCAGCGCTTGCTCCACTTTCCGCCGCCCCCATTTGTTGTATCTTACCTTGTCGTGGATGAAACTCCGGCAATAGCGGGTGTCGTCCACGTAGTGTTCTTCCACCAACCGCTCTATGACGCGAGCCTGAGCCTCCTCAGTCAGTCCCCAGCGGCGCATCTTCTCCACCATCTCCCAACTGCAGTGCTCACTTTGTGCGCACAGCGTGGAAAGGCGTTGCAGCGCCTCCATTTCGGTTATGTCTTTCTTTTCTTTCATGGCTTTTTTCTGAACAAGTCATCCATCAGCACCTCATTGCCCACCACGCCGTTGTTCTTGCCCGGTGCCACCCCGTAGGTGGTGACCATGGTGACGACAAGTCCTTTTCTGGTTTTGCTTTCTGCGGCGAATGCAGCCATCCGCGTGCGAAGATGGTCGGCATAGTCCTTGGTGACGACATACGGTGTGTTGGAGAATTTCATCTCGCATAGGTTGATGATGCGGTCGGCACGGTCTATCAGCAAGTCTATTTGGTAGTTGGTGTTTTTTTCTGCACTTCGCCAGCTGCAAGCTTGGGTACTTATGCCCGCGATGCCAAGGGCTTGCTTTATTTGAGAGAGGTGAAGAAGGCACACCAATTCGAAACTGAAACCTTGCCAACTTGTTTGTTGTGGTTTTCCTATGAGGTGTTGCCAGTAGTGAGGGTCTTTCCCACGATTGTTTTCCACAAAATGATGATGAAACAAAGTGTAGAAGTCTATCACACGATAGAGAATGTTTTTCACTTTGTTTCCGTATTTCTGATACCCCACGATAAAATCGCACCTTTCCAAATCGTCCAGTATCATGGTGAGGGTGGCTCCTTGGAGATGGGTTCTATCAATGATTTCCGACCTTGTGAAACCTTCGCGCTTCCCTGCCAAAAGTCTCACCACTTCGAGATAGGGCAAGGGGTTGTGAAATAATGAGTGGTATAGTTCGTTGATTTCGTTGCGCAAGGGTGCGTTGATGGAAGAGAAGAACAACTCGTCGATGTTTTGGGCTAGGCTGTTTCGGAGATTGAGCAGTGACAGGTAAAAAGGAACGCCTCCAAGGGTCATGTAGCACTGCACAATTTGGAAACGGTCCCATGTACAACCCCGACTTGTCAGGTATTCTTCTGTTTCAGACAAGGTGAATGGTTGGAGGTATATTTGTCCGGTCACTCGGTTGAACAGTCCGCCTTGGTTGCGCAATAGTTTCCTCACCATCCATGAAGTGGCAGAGCCGCATGCCACGAGCAGGATGTCGTCGCGAAGGGCGGCCCAGCTGTTCCAAAACGCTTCCAAAGCAGCAACAAAGCCCGACTTTGGTGTGTCCATCCATGGCATTTCGTCCAAGAAGATTACTTTTCGCTTTTTAGTGGGCATCCTTGCTATCATATCCTCCAAATGTTGAAACGCTTCTTGCCAATTGCCTGGCGTGGGCGGGAGTGAATAGTGGCCATGGCGTTGAAGTGATGACGCGAAGGCTTGCAACTGTATTTTTGTGTTGACATTGTGCAAGCCGGTGAAATGGAAAGTGAAGCGGTCGTTGAAGAACTGGCGCACGAGAAATGTTTTTCCTATGCGGCGACGGCCATACACAACCACTAATTCCGACTTGTTGGAAGACACCATTTTTTGTAGTGCTTCACACTCTTTCTCTCTTCCTATGAGTTTGTCCATAACTTGGCAAGGAGTATTGTTTGCGCAAAGGTAGTGTATTTTTTCCTTGTGACAAATTATTTTGCATATAATTTACCAAATCTCGTATTTTTTCATCGATTTGGTTGACTATCGTATGTATATAATCAACCAAATCTCGTATTTTTTCATCGATTTGGTTGGTTATCGTATGTATATAATCAACCAAATCTCATTTTTTTTCATCGATTTGGTTGTGTATCCTGCTCTGCTTTCACCCATGTACCAGTGACGAAGCGTGGTTTCCCGAAGGGGTCGTCGCGGGTCTCGATGTCGTGGAAGCCCTCATCGTGCAGCATGTCAGCGGTGGCGTCAAGCCATTCGGGATTACATTCCATGAAGAGCTGTCCGCCGGACACCAGTGTGTGTCGGGCATGTCGTGCGATGGCCTTGTGGAAGCGCAACGGCTCATTGTCGGGAACGAAGAGAGCTTCCGGCGGCTCGTGTTCCAACACGTTGCGGTGCATGGCCTCGGCCTCGCACTGTCGGATATAGGGTGGGTTGGAGACGATGGCGTCGTAGTATGCGTCTTCAGGAATGTCCGATGTCAGGATATCGTGGTGAAGCAGTGTGAGTCTTGCCCCGAGGTTCTCTGCATTGTGTCGTGTCACATTCAGTGCTTTCTCCGAGATGTCGAGTGCCGTCACTTCGGCTTCGGGGATGTCGAGTGCGAGTGTGATGGCGATGCACCCGCTGCCGCATCCGATGTCGAGCATGTGTGGTCTCTTGCCGGTGCACCGCTCCTTCACCCATTGGCAGAGCGTCTCCGTCTCCGGGCGGGGGATGAGTACGCCGTGTTCCACGTGGAACGTCCTCCCCATGAAGGGAGCCTCGCCCGTGACATATTGAACCGGCTCGCCGTCGTGCAGCCGCTCCATCATCGTGGCGAGCAGTTGGCGCTCGTCCTCGGCAAGGCTTTCAGTTCCTTGGCAGAGGAGGTCGGGTAATGACAGTGAGAAGCGCACTTCGAGGATTGTGCGCACGATGGCCTTCGCCTCGCCTGGGGGGTAGAGTGGCGTGAGGTGCTTCCACAGTTGTTGGTAGGTGACAGGTGCCGTCATGTCATTTTTGTTGTCGGGGTTATTCGCTCATGGCTTGCAGGAGCGTCTCAATGCCGTTTTTGGAGAGGTTCAGGTCGATGTTTTCTCCGTTGTCGGTGAGGAAGACGCAGGTGCTGTTGCGGGAGTTGATTTTATATACGTGGCGTTTGTTGACGAGGTTCCTTCGGTCAGCCCGGCAGAATATGTCGCTGTTGAGTCTTCTTTCTATGGAAATGAGGCTCTCAAGCACCATCACTTGGTCATGAAGTGTCACCACGACGGAGTAGTTGCCGTCGGCATGGATGTAGAGGATGTCGTCGATGGTGACGAACACCTGTCCGTTGGTGGTTCGCATGAGGCACTTGCCGTTATGGCTTTCCGGGCTTTTCATCGGTCTGTCATGAGTCTGCCGCGATCCTGTCACCTTGCCTATGGCTAACGCCAGTTCTCCCGGGTCGATGGGTTTGATGAGGTAATCGACAGCCTGTAGCTTGATGGCCTTCATGAGGTATTCGCGGTTGTCGTATGCCGTGGTGAAGATGACGTGCGGCAGTGGCATGGCCTCCTTTAGTTCGTCGAGCAGCTGCATGGCGTTCTTCCCGGAAAGTTGTATGTCGAGGAAGAGGAGTTGTGGCCTGTGGTGCAGGATGCTCTTCAGTGCGTCGCCGTAGTTGTCGCAACTGTCCACCACCTCCACTTGTTGGTGAAACTCCTCCAGTTTCTGTAGGAGAGCGAGGCGTGGTAGCCGCTCGTCGTCCACCACGATGGCTTTTACCGGTGTCTTTCTCATTGTCTGAAGCGGTTATTCGTATTTATATCCTTCCGGCACTTCCATTATGCATCTCGTGCCGGCGGGTGTGCCGTCGGGCAGGAACAGGTCCTCTACCTTTTGTGTGATGTGCCGTTTGTTGGCCTGGTTGTGCAGTACGAGCTGATCCATGAGGATGGCGAGTCCCTTTTTGGTGGAGGAGGTGTTGAGTTGTGCCGCCGCCGCACGGCCTATGCCGTCGTCGCTCACTGTGACCACCACGCTCCCGCCCTCTGCGGTCTGCAGGTGCCTGATGGTGATGCCCACGTGCCCGGAGGTTTCCTTGGGTGCTATGCCGTGCTTGATGGCGTTTTGGCAGTAGGTGTGCAGGATCATGTTGGGCAACAGGGTTTGCGGGTTGACATCCTCTTCCACGTCGATGCTGTAGGTGAGTTTGTCGCCATAGCGCATCTTCTCCAACTTGAGGTAGTTCTCCACATAGTCCACCTCCTCCTGCACGGTGCGTGCCGGCCGGTCGATGTCAGCCAGCGTGCTGTTGGTGAACTTGGAGTATAACCTTAAATAATAGGATGCCTCCTCCACGGAGTGGCTCATCACGTAATACTCAATGCCGGAGAGCACGTTGGAGTTGAAATGTGGAATGGACTTGAGGCGTATGGCGCTTAGTAGCAACTCCTTTTGTGTCTTCTCCCTCCGCAGGTGGTCCATGGCTCTTTTTGTTCGCTTGCGCTCGTAGTTCCTGGCGAAGAGCCAGACGACCGCCGTGAGCAAGATGAGTGCTGTGAGCAAGGCCCACCATTGCTTCCACCATGGTGTGGGTGGATATACCACCATGTCTTCCTGACGGTATTCCATCAGTCGCTCCGGCAGGAAGGAGGTCATCTCCTCCAGTCCTGCGAGCCACACCGTGCCGTCGGCGGTCTCTGCCATCGGTGTCTGCTGCGGCTCGACGATGGCGAAGCCGTTGTATCGGTCGAAGAAGGAGACTTTTCCCACTGAGCATTTGTCGTCGATGCTTGCGATGAAGATGCCGTCGAGCACGGCAACGATGAGGAATCCTTTTGGCGAGAGGTGAATCGACCTTACCTCGTGCCTGGCGAGTTGGGGCATGGCGCTGTTGAGTTCCTTTATTTCCCCGTTTCTGATGAGGAAGAGGGAGTCTGCTGATGCGAAAACAATGTTGCCGTGGCGGTCGCCGTCCATGGCGGTGATGACGAGTTTTTGCGGATAGTCCACATGTTCCACGCTCCATTTCTGCGTGGAGAGGCGCGATAAGCGGTAGAGGCCCGTGCTGGCTCCCACCCATATCCTGCCCTTGATGTCGGAGGCGGCGCACCAGGGGTGCAGCACGTCGGTGCTCAGCGTGTCGGTTCGTCCGCTATCCGGATTGTAGGCAAGCACCATGCTGCGTGTGCCGTAAACCACCATTCCATCGACCTCCCTGACAAACTGGCACCGGTCGTATGGCTCCCCTACAAGGCTCACCTTTCCGCCCTCCACCATGCGTAGTTGGTTTTTGCCGCCTATGAAGACCTGCTCGCCTGTCACCGCAGCCCCGGGAACATAGAAGTCGCCTTCTGAAACGTCGGAGACCTTGCCATCCACAAGCACCTTTCCGTTGAGGGTGCCTATGACGAGCTTCCCCTCCTTATCTACTGCCAACGCCCTGACGATGTCGTTGCCGTCGGCAAGGCGGTGGGTGTGGAAGTCCATGGTGAAATAGCAGTAAAGTCCCTGGTAGGTGGCCACCCACAGTCGCCCCCATTTGTCGATGAGCATTCCCTTGATGAGGTTGAAGCCATCGACCATCTTTTCCACTTCCTTCCCGTCGAAGACGTGTAGGGTGTGGCTGTCGGCGATGACGAGGCGTCCTCGGTGGTCATGGCAGACCACAAGGCCGTAGTCGGGAGCCTCGAAGGTGAAAGGTTGTTGCAGCATCAGGCCATCCTTGCCCACGGTGTATATGCCGTCTGCGGCGAGAGCGTAGAGGGTGTTTCCGGCGCGATGCAGGGTAAAGACATCGGACTTGGACGAGAGGAGGCGGAAGCCGTGGCGGTCGGAGACATAGAGGCCGTCGCTGGTGGGCAGGTAGATGGGCGGCGGGGCCAAGGAGTCGGTGTCGATGAACATTTTCCTGTCGGGTGTCATGCGGTCGAGCAGGGTGTCGGCGGTGAGGAGGGTCCATCCTTCCTTTTCCAAGTGGCAGAGGCGGCGGTGCGTCTCGCTTTCATCCTCTAAAATAATGTATGTGCCGGGAAGGTCGCCGCCGTTGAAGTTGTTGAGCAGCCACTGTTGGTTGGGGTCGAGCTGTTGCAACGAGACTTTTCCGTTGTCCACGAGCCATTGTCGGCGGAAGTGGAGGGCGCGCACACCGCCTTCCACCTCGCGGAAGGCCACGATGTTCTCGCGGCGGCCACTGAGGAGGGGCGTGAGCGCCTGTCCGTCGTAGCGGGCGAAGCCGGACAGCGTGCCCACATAGATGTATCCCCTTTCATCCTGCCACAGCGCCTCGGTCTGCATCTGAGGCAGTCCGTCGAGTGTGGTGAAGCGCCGGCAGCTCAGGCTGCTCGTCACGTCCTGGGCCGCCGTCTTGCAGCAGCAGGCCACACAGGCAAGTATGAAAAGGCCAACTTTGAAAGCATATAGTTTTCTCATCATCTGCAAAGGTACTACATCATCTGCAAAGGTAATGCTTTTTCTCCAACCTTGCAACAGATGTGTGGTATGCCGGCAAATATTTTTCCTTTCATCACGCGAAAACGGGGTGTTCATCACTCGCAGGAGGTCGTTCGTCAAAATAAGGCTGTTTCTTTTCGCCGTCCCAATTTTTTTTCCTACATTTGCAGTATCATTGCGCTCCCCCCGTCCTTAATCGCGCCACCGGGGCGGGAGAGGGTTGCAAATGAGGAAGGCCGGTGCGCTATGCCGTGGCACGGCTCCGTGAAAACCAATCTCCAACCCTCGGTGGTGCGACCCACATCAACCTATGAAAAAATTACTCATCACTCTGCTGGCAATAGTTGCCACCTTCAACACCACGCAAGCCCAGACCTCCTTGGTGGCCACGCTGAGCCACGAGGGCGAGACGAGTGCCTATTATGGCGCCGAAGCGCTTGCCAACGCCGTTGCCGCCGCTGAAAACGGCGACGTAATCACCCTGTCGAGCGGTTTGTTCAAGGGTGTGAAAATAGAAAAGTCCATCACCGTGCGCGGTGCCGGCATGAGTATCGGCGAGGACGGTTCACAGCCCACCACCATTTCCGGCAATATCAGTGCCTCCGTTGACAACATCACCCTTGAGGGGCTTTTTGTGAACGGTGTATTGTACATAGACGGCTACACCAACTCCAACGACATGTTCATCAAGTGCCGCTTTACTTATGTTGCCACCTCCGGAGGTGGCAATGCCTACAACATGCGCTTCATCCACTGCAAGATAGCCAATGGCGCTCATCTCTATGGCAACAGTTCCTCCACCTTTGTCAACTGCATCGTTTGCAAACCGGGTAACACGGGCATGTATAACTTTATGAACTGCATCTTGTTGTTCACCGAAGGAAACAATGAAGCAGGCTATGGCACATCCCCTTATAGTATAGGAAACAGCACGCTTACCAACTGCATTGTTTACAACGCAGGTGGCAATGGATTCCCCAAAAGCACAACCATGGCATACAACGTTGGCAACAAAGAAGATCTTTGGAGTAGTTCCACTTTGAGCAGCAACGCCGTGGTGGAGGACCTCACCACGCTGTTTGAGGATTTCACCGGCGCGTACGGCGACGATGTCACCTTCAAACTGACGTCCACGGGTGCTGCCTATCTCGGTTCCGACGGTACGCAAGTGGGTGTCTATGGCGGCTCGCTGCCCTTCGACCCCACTCCCACCAACCCGCGCATCACCAAGGCCCAGGTGGCCGGGCAGTCGTCAGCCGACGGCAAGTTGAGCATCGAGTTGGAAGTGAACGGCGCCAACCACTAAACCGTCTGAGCCATGCGCATACTGACAACCATATTATGCATCCTCTTGGCGCACAACATGGCGCGGGGGCAGACGGGCTCCGGCGAGTGGCGCTACTGGTTTGACGAGGATGACAGCAACGTATATAGCACGCTCGACCTGGGCGACGGCGCCTTCGACATCGACGTGAGCATGCTGCCGGAGGGTTTCCACCTGCTCCACCTGCAAGCGTTGAGAAACGACACCCTATCGGCTCCTGTTACAAGGGTCTTCACTAAGGCCGCCGTCACAGAGGCCGCCGACACCTACAAGGGATTGGCCGTTATCGATGGCGGGGCGGCTCTCATCGAGGCGGAAGGTACGATGAACAACGGACAACTGTCTTGGGAGATGGACGTCACCTCGCTGCAGCCGGGCTTGCACACCTGCCACGTGCAGGGTGTCTCACCGCAGGGCGTGCCTATGGAGAGTGCCGAGGCGCATTTCGTCCGCACGGTGACTAACAGCGAGGAAGGCACGATGGCTTGCAATTACAGCATCGACAATGCCGAGGTGGCGGTGCAGGAAGGCACATTCTCTGGTGGAAAGCACCACTTCGATATCGATGTGTCGGCCTTGGCAGATGGCATCCACGAGCTCAACTACTGGTTGGTGGCCGACAACGGTACCAGCACCACCCGGGGCAACGCCTTCTTCATCAAGACCACGCACATCGACCCGGCGGCGGTAAGATGCTACTACACCTTGGACAATGTCACCACTACGCCGCAGGAAGGCACGATCAGCGACGGGGTGCTGCATTTCAACCTCGACGTGACGGGTCTCAGCGACGGCTTGCATGAAGTGAGTTACTGGGTGGTGGCCGACAACGGTTCCGTCTCCACGCCGGAGAGTGCCTATTTCATCAAGGTGCCGGAGGGCGGCACGGGCATCATCGAGTATGAATACTGGTTCAATGACGAGTTTGACAACCGCCGCACCATCACGCTCGACGAGCGTGTGGACCCGCTGAGTGTCATCACCGACATCGAAGTGGAGCCGCAGGACCTCCGCAGTTGTTCCTTCGATGTGGTCATGGTGGACGGGCAGCCCTTTGTCGTGGCGAAGAACGACCTGCATTTCCGCTTCACCGACATCGGTGGCCGTATGACCGACGTGGACGCCACATACGTTGACGGTAGGGTGACACAGGAGGTGACAGACATCCTGCCCATCGAACCACAGCACACCGTCACCGCCCCAAGGCCGGCGGAGAATACCATCCAGTGGTTCTCAGCGGAGGCGCTGGAGGGCGACAGCCTGCTCTTCAGGGCCAGCAGCGGCTGCGTGTTGCAGCTCTTCTCTCCCACCGGGGAGCTGGTGTATGAGACGGACGCCGACGGCAGCACCTCCTTCGGAGGCACCGAGGCTACGGAAAGCGGCACCTATTACTTGGCGCTCCACGAGATGGAGGGCTCTGCCAGAACCGTCAAAGTGACCTACCGTGTTCCGGACATGGCTGGTTGGGGTGATGTCAATGGCGACGGGCAGCTCAATGTCAGCGACATCTCATCCATCGTTGACATCATATTGGGACAGGTTTCGTTCAGCGTCGATGAATGGAACGCCGACATCAACAACGACGGTATCTTGAGCATCCAGGACATCACGATGCTGGTGGACATCATCCTCGGCAACTGAGAAGATTTCTGACATTGTATCATTTTTCGCCCCTCGGCTCTTCCTTGAGACCGAGGGGCGTTTTATTTTTTTGGAAATTGACCATTGACAGTGTTTATTGATACCGTCACCCCGTTATGACCACCCCCTCCTGCTTCTTGCCGTCCATCATGATGCGCAGGGGCTTGTCGAAGCGCACATGGCGGACGAAGCGCGTCTCCTCCACAGCCTCCATGGCGTCGAGCACCTCCTTCCTCCACACCCCCTCGCCGAGGAAGGTGTTGATGGTGAAGTAGCCCACGCCGAAGCTGGTGAGGTTTTGGAAGAAATGCGTGCCTTGGCTGGGGTCGATGCGGTAGTTCTTCAGGCCAGCTTCCACGATGAGTTTGGCCGCACTGATGTGGGGCCATTTCACCGGGATGCCCAACCAATAGTCGCTGGAGCCCCACCGCCCCGGACCCACGAGGATGTAGTTGCCGCCTTGGTCGAGGAACTTGCGGTTGATGCGCTCTATTTCCGTGGCGATGGTGGGGTTGTTGGAAGCGGTGAAATTGTCATCGGTTTTCACATACACCACGTCCCTTAGTTCTTCGTTGATGCCGTGGCCGAGCGACATGTGCGAGCGCAGGAGGCACTCCTCGTCGGGGATGGTGCTCAGGTCGATGTCGAGCATCTGCTTGGAGTCCACGATGGGTCTGATTTGGAGGAGGTTGAAGTCGAGCAGCCGGTTGTCGAGGATGTTGCAGGCGAATTCTATCTCCACGGGGCGGTGCATGGCCTCTGAGCCGTAGCGCATGGCCATCTGCATGATTTCCGGGAAGGGGAAGACATTCTGTTGCAGCAGTCCGGCGAAGGAGATGACCTTCCGTCCTCCCTCGTAGATGCCGTCGCGTATGATTTGGTCGTAGGGGTCGTAGGTGGAGGCGATGAAGTTGAGCGACTGGTCCTTGTCGGCCTCCTTCACGCGAAGCTTGAGGATGTTGAAGCCGTCGTCCACCTTGAAGTCGGTGGATGCATTCTCCATGTCGAGGGCGTAGAAGCGTGTCTGCGTCTCTCGGAGAGCCGTCTCCATCTCGCTTGTCTGTAGCACCTGGTGAGGGTGGTAGGGGCTCACGCGCAGGGTCTGTCCGCCATCGACGATGTATTTCCCCAACCCCAACGCCAAGTTTGCTATGCCGTCCTCCGCCTTCTCGTCGCCGATGGGGTAGTAGTTGAGCGAGCGCAGCACGCCGCTGATGTTGGGGTAGAAATGCTTGCCATACTGCCTTCCCACCACCTCCTGCAAGATGACGGCCATCTTCTCCGAGTCGATGACGTTGCTCGTGGCTGTCATGTAAGCCTTGGAGTCTTTGTAGAAGACGGAGGCATAGACACCCTTGATGGCGCAGGCGAGCATGCGAAGCATCTCATACTTGTCGTCGAGGTAGGGAATCATGTAGGTGGAGTAGATGCCGGCGAAGGGTTGGTAGTGCGCATCCTCGAGAAGCGACGACGACCTCACCGCGATGGGTCGCTTGGTAGCCTCGAAGAAGGTGAAGAAGTCGGCGATGAGGGCGTCGGGCAGTTGTGCGCGAAGGAAGTGCTTGAGGATTTCTTCGTCGGAGGCGTCGCTCAGGGCCACCTGGTAGAGGTTGTTGGCATCCATGAACTTGTCGAAGATGTCGGTGCACAACACCACGGTCTTGGGAATGGAGACGGTGGCGTTGTCGAAGGTGTTGAACTCCGGGTGAACCTTGACGATGTTGTCGAGGAAGGCCAGGCCGCGGCCCTTGCCGCCCAGGGAGCCTTCGCCGATGCGGGCGAAATGCGCATATTGGTCGTATTTGCCACGGTCGAAGACGGCCACCACGCCCACGTTCTTCATTCGGCGGTATTTCACGATGGCCTCGAAGATGATTTGCCGGTGGGCGTCCACATCCTTGAGTTTGTGCCAGGTGACGTGCTTGAGGAACTGCGAGACGGGAAAAATGGCGCGGGCGCAGAGCCAACGGCTCATGTGGTTGCGGGAGATGTGGTAGAGCATCGACTCGCGGGGGATGTTGAAGATGTTGTCTTGCAGTTCCTTCAGGCTCCTCACGCGCATCACCTCGTGTTTTGTTGCTGGGTCGCGGAAGATGAAGTCGCCAAAGCCAAGGTGCTCGGCAAGCAACTTGCGCAAGTCGATGTTCATCTTCTTGGAGTTCTTGTCCACATAGTGGAAACCCTCCTGACGGGCACGCTCCTCGTTCACCGCCTCCGCACTCTGGAGGATGAGCGGCACGAACTCGTCGCGGCTGCGGATCTCGCGCAGTAGTCGGAAGCCGGCGTCGGGGTCCTTGACACCCTCGCGGGGGAAGCGCACGTCGCTGATGATGCCCTGCGTATTGTCGTGATACCGCTCGTAATAGGCCATCGCCTCCTCGTAGGTGCGGGCCAACAGCACCTTGGGTCTGCCGCGCTTGCGCTGTGCTGCCGTGTGCGGGTTGAGGGCCTCGGTGGAGAAGCGCTGGCTTTGAAGGAGGATGTAGCTGTAGAGGTTGGGTAGTACTGACGAGTAAAAGCGTATGTTGTCCTCCACGAGCAGGATCATCTGCACACCGGCCTCCTGCACGTCATGGTCGATGTTCATCTTGTCCTCCAAAAGCTTGATGATGGAGAGGATGAGGTTGGTGTCGCCAAGCCAGCAGAAGACATAGTCGAAGATGGACATGTCCTCGTCCTGGATGCGGCGGGTGATGCCATGGGAGAAGGGGGTGAGCACCACGCAGGGCAGTTTGGGGAACTCCGCCTTGATGTCACGTGCCACGGTGAAGGCGTCGTTGTCGGCATTGCCGGGCATGCAGATGACCAGGTCGATGGCTGTTTCAGACAACACGCGACGTGCCTCCTCCGTGGTGCACACACGGGTGAAGGAGGGCGGGTAGCGCATGCCAAGCTGCATGTACTCGTCGAATATTTTCTCATCTACACGTCCGTCGTCCTCTAACATGAAGGCGTCGTATGGGTTGGCTACTATCAACACGTTGAAGATGCGGTGCGTCATCAGGTTGACAAACGACACGTCCTTCAAGTAAAATTTTGTCCACTCTTGTGGAATGATATTCTCCATGAAAAAGAAACTTTAGGCTACAAAATTACGAATTAATTTGCTAATATGTCGTGTATATGGAGAAAAAAACTTATCTTTGCAAACAAAAATGACATAATATGAGCAACGACATCATTATCATGGTACTCCGGCTGCTGGGTTCGCTCGCCCTGCTGGTTTTCGGAATGAAGACAATGAGCGACACGCTTCAGAAGATGGCCGGCCCGCAGTTGCGACACATCCTTGGACGGATGACCACCAACCGCTTCACCGGCATGCTCACCGGCATCTTGGTGACGGCGGCTGTGCAGAGTTCAACAGCCACCACGGTGATGACCGTCTCGTTTGTCAATGCCGGACTGCTCACCTTGGCTCAGGCCATCAGTGTCATCATGGGTGCCAACATCGGCACGACGCTCACCGCGTGGATCATGACGGTGGGTGTGGCATTCAAGATTTCCGACTTCGTATGGCCCCTTTTCGTCATAGCATTGATCCTCATCTACCGGAAACGGCATGAGAACGTGGGTGGCTTCCTCTTTGGTCTGGCCTTCCTGCTGCTCGGACTGGGTACGCTGCGCGACACCGGCGAGGCCATGCGCTTGGGCGAACAGCCGGCGCTGCTCAATTTCTTCTCCTCCTTCGACCCGGCCAGCTTCTCCACCACCCTCATCTTCCTCCTCATAGGAAGTGTGCTTACCATGTGCGTGCAGTCGTCGGCTGCCGTCATGGCCATCACCATGATTCTCTGCTCCAGCGGTGCACTCCCCATCTATCAGGGCATCGCGCTTGTCATGGGTGAGAACATCGGCACCACCGTCACTTCCAACCTGGCGGCCATGACGGCCTCCACACAGGCACGGCGGACGGCATTCGCACATATGTTCTTCAATGTTTTCGGCGTCTGCTGGATACTCATTATCTTCCATCCCTTCATCGACTGGGTATGCTCCCTCGTGGGATATGACCCGGAAATCACCCAGGCAGCCGGGAAGGCCGCTTTCTTGGCCAATGCCGCCAAACTGAGCGTCGTGCTTGCCACCTTCCACACCTGCTTCAACGTGGCCAACACCTTCATCCTCATCTGGTTCATACCTCAGTTGGAGAAAATCGTCTGCTACGTCATCAAGGGCAAGAAGAAAGGCGAAGACGATGAGGAGTTGGAAGGACCGGTGCGCCTCAAGTACATTGGTGCTGGTCTGATGAAGACGCCGGAAATCGCCGTCCTCCAGGCACAAAAGGAAATCTCCCATTTCGCCACGCGCATGCACCGCATGTATGGCATGGTGCAGGAACTGTTCGAAGAGAAGGATGAAGAACGCTTTGAGAAAACCTTTGAGCGCATCAGGAAGTATGAGAACATCTCCGACAACATGGAGATTGAAATCGCGAAATACTTGGAGGAGGTGAGCAATGCGCACCTGAGCGATGACACCAAGCAGAAGATACGCTCCATGATGAGGCAGATCAGTGAAATAGAGAGTATCGGCGACGCCAACTACAACTTGGGCCGCGCCATCAACCGCCTCCATGGTTCGGGGAAGCCTCTGCCGGAAGACCTCAGTGAGAAGTTGCACCAGATGTTGGCCCTCACCGACACCTCCCTCGTGCAGATGGATCATGTGCTTCATTCGAGACGGGAGGATGTGTCCATCGATGAAACCAAACGCATTGAGAAAGACATCAATGCCATGCGCGACAAACTCAAGAGCGAGAACATCACCTCCGTCAACGACCACCAATACGACTATGCCATGGGCACCATGTTCACCGACATTGTCAGCGAGTGCGAAAAACTGGGTGACTACGTCGTCAACGTCGTAGAAGCACGATTGGGGAAATAATGGGTATTTTTAAAAACTCTCTTACCCTTTTCACATCCATGATGGGAGGAGGGTAGGGGAGTTGTCCTTTCAATTAGAACCTTCATCTTCCTTGGGTCATTTCCAATGGAAATGGTGAATCAAAAAACTCCGTTCCCGTGATTCACGTAAAGGCGGATTCCATAAATCTATGAAATCCACCTCTGTTGGACGAAATCAGTATTCATCCTATGGGTTTCAAAATCTCAATACGCATGCCAAGAGACGAGATCATCTGCCAGAACTTGGCTACACTCGGCACGATGTCGCCATTCTCCACACGCGAGATGTACGACTTGGTTGTGTTAGTCCTTCTTGCCAGTTCGGCTTGTGTTACTTTCGCCTCTTTCCGGGCTTCCAGCAACAGTTGGCCTGTGTAAAAAGCATAAGCCTCCTCATCGAATTTGTCACGCTCTTGGGTGCCGGGAGTTCCAAACTCTGCAGCCAATTCGGCACTTACATCATAAATGGGTTGTTCCTTTTTGCTCATAATACTCTTTCCTAATCCTGATTGCCTTTTCTATTTCTGTTTTTGGTGTTTTCTGAGATTTTTTCTGAAAACCATGAAACAAGACCACAATCTTACCCTCGTCGAAAATGAAGAACACCCTATAGATGTTGCTTTCGTATGTCATCCGTAATTCATAGAGATTTCCGTGCTCCTTGATGTGGCATTTGACAGGCATGCGGTCTTCCGTTTCGAGTAGAGAGATGATGTATTTCACTTTTCGGCTCTCTTTCTGGTTCAAGGTTGCCAAAAAATCATGGTAGTAGTTGCCAAACGCTATCACTTTCCTTCTCATGGTGCAAAGTTATACATAAGTTTTAAAATAATGAAACTATCTTGCCTTTTTTTCGAGTATGGAAGAAAAAAGAATTATAAATCCTCCTTTGTTTATGGGCTTTTAAGAGGGGCGAGGTACATCTTTCGGAGCAGCGAGTGCAGAGACGTGCTCGCACTGTTTATGCCGAGTCGCGACGGAAGAAGACCAATGTCAATGGCGGTACAAGAAGCCCATTTTCGCCACATTTTGAGCCATACTGGAATCTTTCATCTTGTATCTTTTTTTCTCACAATAGCTTTTTTAGTTCTTCGATGTCAGGCAATGCTTTTCGTAGTTGTTCTGGCATATCAGATGTAGTGGTATATGTGGCGACACCCATGGGTTTGCTGTAGTCGCGGATGACAAACTCCACATAATCCCTATTGGCCTCCTTGCATAGCACGATTCCGATGGAGGGGTTCTCATGGGGTTTCTTCACTTTGGCATCGAGAATGGAGAGATAGCTCATCAACTGACCGAGATAGGATGTCTTAAATTCCCCAATTTTTAACTCAAAACATATCATGGCGTTCAATTCCCGATTGAAAAATAGCAGGTCGGGGAAATGCTCCACACCATAAACCTCCAAGTGATATTGGTTGCCGATGAATGCGAAGTCACGGCCAAAGGTCATGATAAACTGCTTGACGTTCTGCACAATTTGTTGTTCCACCACACGTTCATCCACATCGATTGCCTCGCGTTCGCCTATCTGCTCCACATTGATGAAATCAAGTAAGTAGGAGTCTTTGAACATCATCACAGCCTTTCGTGCCATTTTGTTGTCAGGAATGGTTTGCGTGAAGTTGCTGGGCATGGTGTCGCGGTGCCCATAGGCATCATCTTTAATAAGATTCTCAAGGACCCTCGACTGTAGTTTCTCCTCTACCACTCGATGGATATAATAATACCGAGCCAATCTATCTTTTGTTCCTTCAATAATCCTAATATGATGAGTAAAAGGAACGTTGAAAAAATCTTCAACAGGAAAATCTTTTGTTTCTGGTATTTTTAAAGATTGATATATATCGATATGATAATCTTTTAATTCGGCAATTACGATTGCCGAATTTGTAAATGCTTGATTTCCTTTTGATTGTAAATCGGCAATCATGATTGTCGATTTTGAGGA
>JAFZRU010000027.1 GCA_017619755.1 Prevotella sp. | reverse complement strand
TTTCCCCGCTTCTCTTCAAGAGATTGGTTGGGCTGCTTTCAAGAGGACAAACATCACTGAAGCCGATTTGGCTGTTTGCACCAATATGACCAGAATCAGGTTTGAGACTTTCGAAGAATGTCATAATTTGACCACCGCCACTTTCCCCGTCAATCTTATTGAAATACAAAAGGAGGCTTTTGCAGAAGCAGATTTGAGCGACGTTGACCTCTCCGAATGCCATAACCTGAGAATGCTTGCCGGTCATTGCTTCAATGAAAACAGTAATCTGATAAACGTTACACTCTGCTCCCATGCAAAGACCATCAGAGGCAACAACGAATATACTACTGATGACAGTGAAGGCGCTTTCCACTTGTGCAACGCCATCAAGAAAGTCGAGGTCGTGGGCTGCGAAGGCACCTGTGTGACTGAGTGTGTCTGCGAGAACAGGGCTTTCGAATGGGACATCACCCACTATCAGACTGCCGCTCCTTCTACCATTATGGAGAATGTTGCCCTTTTGATTTTCCCGGAGGATTTGCCAGTCTGTGACCAGTCACCTTACTCCTCTTCATGGGACTTCTTCGTAGGTGATTACAAGAATGGCGTGATGATCACCCAGGAGAACCTGTTGGCATATTACAGGCATGTGCCTAATACCGGTACCTCCGATCATGCCAAGGTTAATGAATATGATGAAAACGGAAACAAGATTGGCGAGCACTTTGATCATGTAGAATGTATGTATCAGATTGGCAATGGTTGGCATGAATTCATCAGAGTCGGACGTGGCGAGATTATCAAGGTTGGTGAGTTCCTCCGCACCTACAGCCGCACAGAGGGCGACGGGCCCTGCCAGCTTCCTACCGAACTCACAGCCTACCGCGCTGTCGATTTCTATCCGGATAAGTTTGGATGGGTTCTCGACAAGAAGAATGGCACTTACATCTGCACAGATGAAACCAAAGCTGAAAGTGACCGTACAGATGATGACTATGTCTTGATTGCTGATTTGGAAGGGATGACCAATGATGAGATTACTCAGCAGTATCCTAATTTC
The DNA here is from genome assembly GCA_017619755.1 of Prevotella sp. Taxonomy (GTDB): domain Bacteria; phylum Bacteroidota; class Bacteroidia; order Bacteroidales; family Bacteroidaceae; genus Prevotella. Next base: position 132,124 of record JAFZRU010000027.1, on the reverse strand, counting down.
TTCGCAGAGCCATATACCACTATCGCAAACCGTCCTCTTTACTCACACCTGACCATCGGCGGCAAACTGTATCTCAGGCCACTGATTGCCAAACTTGCCCAATATCCGGGAATCTCAGGCGGCTATACTGACGATAACAAGGAACAATTCGACAGCGAGGAAGTTTATAGCCAACTAACAGCCGTTCCCGGTGGCCACAGCTATGTCCCCGAGCGTACCGGTGTGGTGATCTACTCCACTCGTATCAACGAGGAAGCCTTCCTGATGCTCCCAGGTGATTTCGGCACTGATGTTGTCTATAAGGAATTCCCGCACACAGGAGACCGCTATGAAGAGGCTCGTCGTCTGGGTGGCGAAGGCGTAAACACAGATGATGACATCAATATGCTCCATGGCTCATTCGGAACAGGATGGCCAGTGGCCCCCGTATTCCCCTGGAAATACAAGAACGCTGAAAACTGCACGGGCGGACTTTATCAAAATCCCAAGGAGTATCGCAACTTCGCATGCGTGAAGACCGGTACGGTTAGTAATACTGGAACTACTCTTGAAAAGAATACGTATGGATGGAAACGTCTCCAGCCCAGCAAGATGAAGGTGAACCGTGCCTTCGCTCAGATACCTATCAACCGTTTCGACAACTTCAACGAAACCATTGACCAGTATCCTGACTTCACCATCGAGGATGAGCCTGTGGAGAACCCGTCCTCCAACTTGATGCTCATCAGCATCTTCGAGGATGAGACAGAGAATGCTGGCAGCGAGATTGACGGCATCAAGACCATCGACACCGTTGTGGTCAAAGCCGACAGCGACGCTTGGTACACCATCCAAGGTGTCAGAGTGGCACAGCCTACAAAGGGCGTTTATATCCACAATGGCCAGAAGGTGGTCATCAAGTAACTTAAAAAAAACTGTTTGAAAAATGAAAAGAGAATATCAAAAACCCTTGGCTGAGATTGTGTATCTTAACACAGACGCTGTTCTTGATGAAGAAACGACGGATACTAATGGCTTCATTCCTGGTGATGATCCCACCATCTTGAACAATGAAGGTACCTTCGAAGAAGAAGAAGTGACAAGACCATCCAAGGGTCTGTGGGATTAAGACATAATTCAACATTCAGCAATAAAAGAAAAGCCCGTAACTACTACGGGCTTTTCTTTTTCCATATCTCCCTCCATACTTGGATTTGAAAACCATTGGGAAACAATATGTGTTGATATTTGAAAAATCGTTTTATTTTTGTTTGGAATGAAAAAATATTTGTTATTTTTGCAACCAAATGAAGACCTATAGTTTCCACACCAATTCAAAACACTAAAATGATGATGAAACATACAGTCACTTTGTTGTTGGGATGCTTTGGAACGCTTTTGGCTACTGCTGAAAACATTTCATTCGCAGACGAACATGTGAAATCCATTTGCGTGAAAAACTGGGACACCAACGGCGACCAAGAACTGAGCCTGGAGGAGGCGGCTGCTGTCACCAGTTTACGCACCAAGTTTGGCTTTGATACCGAGGCTATTCGTTTCCCAGAGTTGCAATATTTTACTGGACTGACCAGCATCAATACGTATGATTTTTACAGTTGTAAGAATTTACGCACCATTGTGCTGCCGCCGCAAATCACCAGCATCGGCAGCAGCGCCTTCTTTGGTTGTTTGAACCTTCAGGAAATCGTAATACCTGACAATGTGAAGACCATCAGTGAATATGCCTTCAATGGATGCAACAGTTTGCGGTCTGTCACCCTGCCCGAGGGACTGAAAACCATTTCCGATTATGCTTTCAGCACTTGCTATTCGCTTCAAGCACTTGCCATTCCAGCCTCTGTAACCAGTATCGCCCTCAGTGCTTTCTGGAGTTGCTCTTCACTTTCATCCATCACCGTGGACCCCGCCAACACGGTCTATGACTCCCGAGAGGGTTGCAACGCCATCATCAAAACCAGCACCAACACCCTCCAACTTGGCATCACCACCACCGTCATACCGGCATCGGTCACTGCCATTGGTCAGTCGGCCTTCTATGGCAACACCAAGCTACAGACCATCGACATCCCAGAGGGCGTGAAGACCATCGGAGGCTCCGCCTTCTCCGGCTGCACGGCACTCGCCACCGTCAACTTGCCCTCCACGCTCACCAGTATCAGCAACAGCACTTTCAGTGGTTGCAAGAAACTAACCGGCATCCTGTTGCCGGAAGGCTTGACTTCCATTGGTCAAATGGCATTCCAAAATTGTTCCAGCCTTAAGAAGGTGTTCCTCCCCGCCTCATTGACTTCTATCGGTTTAAACGCTTTCTCGGGATGCTCCCGGCTGACCAAAGTGGCGGCAGCTTACACAACACCACTTGCCATAGATTCTACTGTATTTCCTTATTACAAGAAATCCACCCTTTATGTGCCTAAGGGATGCCTCGATGTCTATCGCAACGCTGAAACTTGGCAAGACTTCAATGCCATCGTGGAACTCGGCAGCAGCATTTCCGCCATTGTCAATCCCACTGAAATGGACATGAGCACCACGTCCACTCTCGACATCAACCTCACCAATGACGACTTCTTCTCCTACCGCTCCTTGCAGATGGACTTCATCCTGCCCAACCGCTTCTCCTTCGACGCTGACAACATCGTTCTTTCCGAGCGTGTCGCAGGGATGACCGTGACTTTGGTGCCATTGGAGGACAATGGTTATCGACTGACATGCGCGTCGGAAAGCGTTGCCATTACAGAGACAAGTGGCATGCTCCTCGCTTTGGACTTGTTGATGATCAATGGAGCTGCTTCTGGAAACTATCAGGGATTGTTGCAGAACATCATACTCACTGACGAGGGTGGCATGCAGCATCAACTCGACAATGCCGAGTTCTCGTGGACTGTCGTTGGATATCCTTTGGGCGACGTCAACCACGACGGCATCGTGAATGTCACGGACATCACACTCTTGGTGGACTACATCCTCGGAAACACACCGCCGGTGTTCTACGAGGAAAACGCTGACTTCGACCAAAATGGAACCATCAGCGTCACGGATGTCACCGGCATCGTAGATTGCATCCTCTCCAACCACTAAGGTGAAATGTTGATATTCTACACCTCTCATCAAGAGATAGGTGCGGCTGTAGGGGCGGACTTTATGTCCGTCCGCTCGCCCGCAGGGCGAATGTTTGACACACGTTAATAGTTTTTTATTTTTCATCTTTCTTTGTATTTTCGCGGAAAAGTGTTAACTTAGCAGCCTGAAACAACTTCTTTTCACCATGGCCACTTTGAGAAAATACCCCGTAGGCATACAGAGCTTCGAGAAAATCCGCACGGACGGGTACATTTACATAGACAAAACCCCGCTCATCTACAAGATGATTACAGAGGGATGCCCCTATTTCCTAAGCCGTCCCAGGCGGTTTGGCAAGTCGCTGCTGTGTTCCACCCTTGAGGCGGTCTTCCAAGGTCGGCGCGAACTCTTTGAGGCTTTCACCACCAAGGGCGGCATCGAGCAGCCACAGCTCTTCATCACCACCACCGACTGGGAATGGCAGCCCCATCCCGTCATCCGCTTCGACTTCAGCAAGGCCGGGGTTTACACTCTCGAAGTGCTGGATAATCTCATCGACGACACCCTTTCGCAATACGAGCGTGAATATGGTCTCACTCCACAAATAGGAGAGGGGAGCAATACTCGGTTCATTTCCATCATTACAGAGGCCCACCGCCAGACGGGGCGAAGAGCCGTGGTTCTTGTCGATGAATATGATACCTTCATGCTCCACAGTATCGGCAACAGCGAGTTGGAGGAAGGTGTCCGCACGAGCTTCTCCTCTCTCTTCAGCCCCCTCAAGGCTCTCGATGACCACCTGCAGTTCGTCTTTATCACCGGCATCTCGAAATTCTCACAGATGGGCATCTTCAGCACACTCAATAATCTTAAGAACATCTCCATGTCACCTCTCTACGAGTCTCTCTGCGGCATCACCGAGGAGGAACTCACCACCTTTTTGCGTAAAGACATCGAGCGGCTGGCTGAAAACCAAGGGGAGACCTACGACGCGACGTTCTCCAAACTGAAACGGATGTACGACGGTTATCATTTCTGCGAGGATATGACTGACATTTACAATCCATTCAGCCTGTTCAACGCCTTCGACTCCGGACGGATTTCCGACTATTGGTTTGACAGCGCGACGCCGAGTGCCGTCATTGGCATGCTGGCTCAGATGCCCCCCGTCCAACTGACCGACATCGACGGTGTGACCTGTCCTGCCGAGGATTTCGACACGCCTTTCAACAGCTACGCCAATCCCATCCCCGTGCTTTATCAGAGCGGCTACATCACCATCAAGGACTACGACAGGGAATATGACGAATACACGCTGGGCCTTCCCAACTTCGAGGTGCGGAAGGGCTTCGCCAACAGCCTTTATCAATACGTCGTAGCAGCGAAGGGCTTCGACACCAACAAGAATGCACTATATCGCGCCTACAATCGTTTCCGGCGTTCCGACGAACTTCCTCCCTTCATCGAGGCCGTCAAGGTGTTCTTCGCCGGCATCCCCTATTACCTCAACGAGAAGGGGGAGCATCACTACGATGTCATCCTCTACACGCTGCTCACCGCCTTCGGGGCCGACGTCATCGCCGAGGAACCATCGGCGAAGGGCCGTGCGGACATCATCCTGAAAATGGCCAAGGGCATCTACGTCATTGAAATCAAGTATGACGACACCGCCGACGAGGCGCTAAAGCAAATCGACCAGCGCGGCTACGCCGACAAGTACCGTGCTGACGGGCGTCCCATCACCAAGGTGGGCATCGCCTTCTCCTCCAAGGAGCGCAACATCACGGAATACAAGTTCGTCCGTGAGAAATAAGAACCATGTTTTCTCTTGTATCGTCATTATCATCCTCTTCAACAACTAAGGTGAAATGTTTATCTTCTACACCTAACGTCAAACGATTGGTGCGGCTGTAGGGGCGGACTTTATGTCCGTCCACTCGCCCGTCAGGGCGAATGATTGACACGTTAATTGTTTTATTTTTCATCTTTCATCTTTCTTTCTTTGTATTTTCGCGGAAAAGTGTTAACTTAGCAGCCTGAAACAACTTCTTTTCACTATGGCACCTTTGAGAAAATATCCATTAGGCATTCAGAGTTTCGACCATATTCGCACAGATGGCTATGTTTACATAGACAAGACAGCCCTTGTCTATGAGATAGCGACAAGCGGGAAATATTATTTCCTCAGTCGTCCGAGACGTTTCGGGAAGAGTCTGCTTGTGTCCACCCTGGAAGCCTTCTTCAAAGGAAAGAAGGAACTGTTTGAGGGATTGGCCTTGGAAGAAAAGGAGAAGGAGTGGAAGGATTATCCTGTTTTGAAGCTCTCTTTGAATGTTGCCTACTATAATTCTGTATCCGTCCTCACCAACGTCTTAGACGATGCCCTGAACTCTTGGTGCAAACAGTATGAAGTAAAGGTGACAGGAGAGTTGCCTTCCATCAGATTGAAAAACCTCATCATCGCCCTCCATGCCAAGACTGGAAGAAAGGTGGTGATGCTGGTGGACGAATACGATAAGCCTCTCCTTCAGACATTGGATGACAGTGATTTGCAAGATCAATTTCGAAGTGAGTTGAAAGCATTCTATGGCATTCTCAAACCCTTGGATGAACATGTGCAGTTTGGTTTTTTCACTGGTGTCACCAAATTCTCGAAAGTCAGCGTATTCAGCGATTTGAACAATCTGACCGACATTTCAATGGACAAGCGCTATGTTGAGATTTGCGGGATTACGGAAGCGGAGATTCACGACAACCTTGATTATGAGGTGGAAAGGATGGCCATTGAGACCGGACTTGGCAAGGATGAATGTTATGAGAAATTGAAGGAACACTATGACGGTTATCACTTTGAGGCGAACACCGTGGGCATCTATAATCCCTACAGTCTCCTGAATGCACTGTCGAGCAAGACATTCAAAGATTTCTGGTTTGAAACCGGCACTCCGTCACACCTCATCGAGCAGCTCAAACAAACGAATTACCCTCTCGAAAACTTGGGCCATGAAGAGCTGACAGCAAACGTGCTTGGAAATATAGATACTATTGACCAAAACCCTATCCCGATGCTTTATCAAAGCGGATATCTGACAGTGAAAGGTTACGACAAGGAGTTTGAACTGTATCAGCTGGGGTTCCCCAATCTTGAAGTGGAGCGAGGCTTCACCAAATTCCTCATACCGTATTATACCAGCTTGAAATCCAATCAGGGACAATATTTCGTGGCACAATTCGTCAAGGAGATACGAAGCGGCAAGGTGGAAAACTTCATGCGACGATTAGAGGCTCTCTTCGCCTCTGGCGACTATCAAGTGATGGGTGATGCTGAATTGTATTTCCAAAATGTGGTGTGGATTGTCTTCAAGATGATAGGCTTCTATACTGAAGTGGAGCGACATACCACCGACGGGCGGATGGACTTGTTCATCAAGACACATGACTTCATCTATATTCTCGAATTCAAACTCGACAAGAGCGCCGATGAAGCCTTGCAACAGATAGAAGACAAACAATACGCCAAAGCCTTCGAATATGACAGCAGACGTATATACAAGATTGGGGTCAATTTCTCAACGAAGACCAAACGTATTGACGAATGGAAAATTGACAGCTGACAAAGCCGATGATGCTGATTTTTAGATGGTTAGGAATTACATAAAGTAATTCCCTACAGTTGTAATGGGCCTCGTAAAAGGACGGGTGAAGCCTGTGGGAAAACCCAACTCCGTTGTGAAAAAACCATGATATTATTTGCGTATGTTGCCGTTTTTCATTACATTTGCACTCCAATCCCGGCGAAGGGTGGGTGCGGATGCTTTCGGCATAAGGTGAATGCCGAAAGGTTGGTTATTGATTATCAACAACTTAAAATAGGAAATAATTATGTTCGAAGGACAACCTAAGGGTCTTTATGCTTTGGCATTGGCCAACACGGGCGAGCGGTTTGGTTACTACACCATGCTGGCCATCTTCGCCCTTTTCATGCAAGCTAAGTTCGGATGGGGCGAGGAGGCAGCCGGTCAGGTGTATGCCATCTTCCTTGCTGCGGTCTATTTCATGCCCCTTGTGGGTGGCATCGTGGCCGACAAAATCGGTTATGGCAAGTGCGTCGTCATCGGCATCTGCGTCATGTTCTTGGGCTATCTCAGCCTCGCCATGCCCACCGCAGCCGACAACACCGGAAAGTTCGTCATGTTCGGAGGACTGGCACTCGTTTCCATTGGCACCGGCCTCTTCAAAGGCAACCTCCAGGTGCTGGTGGGCAACCTCTACGACGACCCCAAGTACTCCTCCAGGCGCGACGCCGCCTTCAGCCTCTTCTACATGGCCATCAACATCGGTGCTATGTTCGCACCCTATATGGCAAAGGTCATCACCAACGCATACCTGAGCAGGCACGGTTTCACCTACGTCACCGACGCACAGGAGGCATACGGTGACAGGGCGGCGGAATACCTCTCCACCCTCTCCGGAGCCTACGGCCTTTGCTTCGGCGTGGCCTGCGTGTCGCTCATCCTCTCCATCTCCATCTATTTCGCTTGCAGGGCATGGTTCAAGCACGCCGATATCACCGCCAAGCAGGCCAAGGAGACAGCGGCACCCGTGGAGGAACTTACTCCCAAGCAGACCAAGGACCGCATCATCGCTCTCGTCCTCGTCTTCGCCGTCGTCATCTTCTTCTGGATGGCCTTCCATCAGAACGGCTCCGCTCTCACCTTCTTCGCCAAGAAATACACTGACCTCACCGTCTATGGGCCCATGCGCATCGGCTTCAACATCTGGAGCCTCTTCCTCATCGCCGTCTCCGTCTATACCGTCTTCAGCGCCATTCAGGCCAAGACCTCCAAGGTGAGGTGGACATGCGCCATCGCCACGCTGCTCCTCTGGTGCGGAGCCTACGCCCTCTATAGCGGCATGGACAACCCCGTGATGGCTCAGCCTTCCGACTTCCAGCAGTTCAACCCCTTCTTCGTCGTGGCCCTCACGCCCTTCAGCCTCGCCATCTTCGGAGCGTTGGCAAGGAAGGGGAAGGAGCCTACCGCTCCCACCAAGATCGCCCTCGGCATGCTTGTGGCGGCCCTCGGTTTCGTCGTCATCACCATGGGCTCCTTCGGCCTCATCTCACCCATGGACCTCGGAGAAAGGACGCAGAACATCCTCTCGCCGGGATGGCTCATCAGCACCTACCTCACCCTCACCTTCGCAGAACTGCTCCTCTCACCCATGGGCATCTCCTTCGTCTCCAAGGTGGCACCGCCCAAATACAAGGGCCTCATGATGGGAGGATGGTTCGTCGCCACGGCCATCGGCAACTACCTCAGTTCCATCCCCTCCATGCTGTGGAACAAGATCCCGCTCATGGCCAACTGGGGCATCCTTATCGCCCTGTGCGTCATCAGTGCCATCGTCATGTTCGCACTGCTCAAGAAACTCAACGCCGTGACGGCAGACTGACAACACATCTCATAACAACAGCAGTATCATGTTACAACTCAAGAATATGTGGCTTGCGGCTTGCTGCCTGATGGTGGCTGTCACAGCCGATGCACAAATCCTGAAAACCAAGGATGCCAAGGTGCTCTCTTACAGCCGGCCCGCCACGTGCTGGCTCGAAGCACTGCCCATCGGCAACTCCCACCTCGGGGCCATGGTGTATGGAGACCCCAACCACGAGCAGATACAACTCAACGAGGAGACGTTCTGGTCTGGCTCGCCACACAACAACGACAGCCAGGAGGCCCTGCAATACCTCCCGCAGGTGAGAAACGACATCTTCAACGGCAACGAGGAAGCCGCCGCAGCTCTCATCGACAAGCATTTCATCAAGGGGCCGCATGGCATGAAATACCTCACCCTCGGCACTGTCACCATCGATTTCGATGTGGAGCAAAACCCCTACAAATATCACCGCAACCTCAACTTGGACAACGCCACGGCCAATGTCTCCTATATGAAGAAGAACGTGGAGTTCAGGCGTACAACTTTTGCGTCGATGGAGGACAACGTCATCGTCGTCAGGCTCACGGCTAATAAGAAAAACTCCCTGTCGTTCAAGGTGGGGCACCAGTGCGAGCTTGAAAACTCAAACAAAGTGGCCGACCATGGCATCACAGCCGTCATTAACGGGGTGGACCATGAGGGAGTGAAGGCCGGCCTCAAGGCGGAGTGCCGCATCCAGGTGGTCAGCGACGGCACGATGGAGGATGGATTCCACGACGTTCATGTCATGGGGGCCACCACCGCCACCATCTACATCACGGCGGCCACCAATTTCGTCAACTACCACGACGTCAGCGGTAACGCGGCGGAGAAGAACAGGGTCGCCCTGGCACAGGCCATGGCCAAACCCTACGACAAACTGTTGGAGGCGCATGTCAAGAAATATTCGGAGCAATTCAACAGAGTGAAACTCGAACTCGACAAGTCGGAGATGTCGAAGGCCAACACAGACAGACGATTGGAGGTGTTCGAGGGTGGAAAGGACATGGACCTCGTGGCTCTTATGTTCCAGTATGGAAGATACCTTCTCATCTGTTCCTCGCAGCCCGGAGGACAGCCGGCCAACCTGCAAGGTGTATGGAACAACAAGAAAAACGCTCCCTGGGACAGCAAGTACACCATCAACATCAACACGGAGATGAACTACTGGCTCGCCAACGTGGGCAACATCCCCGAGACGCAGATGCCGCTCTTCGACTTGATCAAGGATCTCAGCGTCACCGGAGCCAAAACGGCCAGGAGATGTATGGCTGCGGGGGATGGATGGCGCACCACAACACCGACCTCTGGCGCATCGCAGGGCCGGTGGACGGCGCTACCTGGGGAATGTTCCCCAACGGCGGGGCGTGGCTCGCTACCCACATCTGGCAGCACTACCTCTTCACCGGCGACAAGGAGTTCCTGAGAAAATGGTACCCGGTGATGAAGGGGACGGCGGACTTCTACCTCGACTACTTGCAGAAGCATCCCACGCTCGGTTATCTTGTCGTCGTGCCGTCGGTGTCACCCGAGCACGGCCCCATGGGCAAGCGGACGCCAGTGACCGCCGGATGCACCATGGACAACCAAATCGCCTTCGACGCCTTGGGCAACACCATGAGGGCGGCGCAAATCCTCGGAGAGGACGCTGCTTACCAGCAGCGGCTCAAGAATGTCATCAACCAACTGCCGCTCATGCAGATAGGACGTCACGGACAGTTGCAGGAGTGGCTGCAGGACGGCGACAACCCCAAGGACCAGCACCGGCACATCTCTCACCTCTACGGTCTGTATCCATCCAACCAAATCTCTCCCTATTCCCACCCGGACCTCTTTACGGCTGCTGCCAATACCCTCAACCAAAGGGGTGACATGGCCACAGGGTGGAGCTTGGGATGGAAAATCAATTTCTGGGCCCGCATGCTCGATGGTGACCACGCCTTCCGCATCATCTCCAACATGCTCCACATCCTGCCCAACGAGGACGTGGCAGCCAAGTTCCCGCAGGGAAGGACATTCCCCAACCTCTTCGACGCGCACCCGCCTTTCCAAATCGACGGCAATTTCGGCTGCGCTGCGGGCATCGCCGAGATGCTTGTGCAAAGCCACGACGGGGCAGTGCACCTGCTGCCGGCGCTTCCGAAGGCTTGGAAGAACGGAAAGGTGGAAGGCCTGTGCGCCAGGGGGGGCTTCGAGGTGGCCATTCAATGGGTGGAAGGCGAGATGAAACACGCCGCCATCAAGTCAACCATCGGCGGTACGCTCCGCCTCCGCTCCTATGTGCCACTGCAGGGCAAGGGATTGACCGAAGCCAAGGGAGTTTGCGACAACCCCTTGCTTCAGACGGCGGAAATCAAGGCTCCTCTCCGCTCTTCAGAGCTCAAGGAGTTCAACCTCCTTCCCGTCAAGAAGGTCTATGAATACGACATCACCACCAAGCCCGGCCAAATTGTAAAGGTCGTGCCGCTCAAGGTGCAATAAGTCCTCTCAAATATTCATCAACAGTGAAGCCACACCTCCCAAAGGTGTGGCTTCACTGTCCTTAAACCCCTTAAACCCTTTAAACCCTTAAACTATTTAAACTCCTTAAACTCCTTAAACCCCTTACTGGAATTCCCTTATCCTCACTTCGATGCCGCTACCATCAAGTGCTGCCATCATGGCCTCGGGAGCGGTGTCGCCGTAGTGGTAGGGGAAGAGCACGTCGGGGCGCACCATGTCGGCGGCATGGCGTAGTTGTTGCGGAGTCATCGTGTAGGGTTGGTTGCAGGGGAGGAAGGCTACGTCCACCGGACCTACCTCGGCCATCTCCTCGATGTCCTCCGTGTCGCCGGCAATATACACGCGCAGGCCGTCGGCCTCGATGATGTAGCCGTTGTCACGGCCTTTGGGGTGGAACTGCGTATGGCCGGGGGTGATGTTGTAAGCTGCCACGGCATGTACCACGAGGTCGTCGGCAAGGCGAATGTTGTCGCCGTTGTACAGCACCTCGCCGTCTCCCAACAGGGCGGCGGCATTGCCGTTCGCCACAATCACCGTGCCGTCCTTGCTCAAGGCTTCAACGGCTTGGGCGTCCACGTGGTCGTAGTGGTCGTGTGTGATGAGGATGACATCGGCCTTCCGCCATTGCGTGTAATCCGTGACGGGTGCAGCCCCGTCGGTCACAGGGTCCACTTGGATGATGAGGCCGTCGAAATCGAGCTCCATGCTCGCATGCTTGATGGGAGTGACTGCAAGGGTCTTCCCGCTCTTTGTCTTGAATGTGTCCATAGTGTTTGATGTTTTATGAGGCTTCGGGTGGGGTGACGCTGTCGTCCACCTCGGCCAGTTCGATGTCGGTCATCTGCTCGTCCAAGTGGTCGTCCCACAGGTAGTGGTTGGTCTCACGCACCAGCACACGGCTGAGGAAGAGCAGCGAGAGAAGGTTGGGGATGGCCATCAGTGCGTTGAAGCAGTCGGCCATGTTCCAGACGAAGGTGAGGCTGATGACGCTGCCGATGAACACGGCGATGATGTACGCCACGCGGTAGGACTGCGTCATGCGCTTCCCCCAGAGGTATTCCACGGCACGCTCGCCATAGTAGCTCCAGCCAAGGATGGTGCTGAAGGCGAACGTGAACAAGCCGATGTTGAGCAGCGTGGCGCCGATGAAGGGAATCTTCGAGAAGGCCGATTTTGTCAACGTGGCGCCGTCGGTGAAGTTGATGTCGGGGTGGGCCAGCGCACTGCTCACAATCACCAGGCCGGTGAGGGCGCAAATCACCACCGTGTCCCAGAAGGTGCCGGAACTCGACACCAAGGCCTGGCGCACCGGGTTGCGCGTGCGGGCGGCGGCGGCGACGATGGGAGCGGAGCCCATGCCCGACTCGTTGGAGAACAGGCCGCGGGAGATGCCGTAGCGGGCGGCTATCATGATGCTGCCGCCAACAAAACCACCACCGGCGGCGGAGGGGTTGAACGCTGAGGAGACAATCGTCTGCAATGCCGGCCAGAGGTAGGAGGAGTTGGCACAGAGGATGTAGATGCACCCGGCGACATAGAAGATGGCCATGAAAGGCACGAAGGCCATGCACACGCGGGCGATGCTCTTCACACCGCCGATGATGACGGCGGCTGTCAGCGCACACACCACGCCGCCCACCAAGTAGGGGGAGATGTGAAAGGTCTCTTCCATCAAGGTGGAGATGGCGTTGGCCTGCACCGTGCAACCGATGCCGAAGGAGGCAAGGGCGCAGAACAGGGCGAAGAGGATGCCGAGCCATTTCCAACCAAGGCCGTGCTCCAAGGCGTACATCGGACCGCCGAGCATCTGGCCGTTGGCGGTTTTCACACGATACTTGATGGCAAGCAGACCCTCCGCATATTTCGTGGAGATGCCGAGTACGCCTGTCAGCCAGCACCAGAACACCGCACCGGGGCCGCCCAAGGCGATGGCTGTGCCTACGCCGACGATGTTGCCCGTGCCTATCGTGGCGGCAAGGGCGGTGGCAAGGGCGCCAAACTGAGACACGTCGCCACTCGCGTCCTTGTCACGGGAGACGGAGAGTTTGATGGCCTTGAATATCTTGCGCTGGGGGCATTTCAGGATGATGGTCAGATAGAGGTGGGTGCCTAAGAGGAGGATGATCATGGGCCAGCCCCATAGGACGCTGTTGATGCTGCTGATGATGTCGTTGATGGTTTCCATGTCGTGTGGTCAGGGTTGGAAATGAACGTTCACGTAACTATAGCCAAGGGTGTGGAACATCTGGCTCACCTCCTCCACGGCGTTTTGACGGGCTATGGACAGGTTGCGATCCGTCAGGCAGCGCGAGAGCATCTGACGCTTGGCGCGTTGGTACAGGGCTGCGCGAGAGGCCTCGTCCCAACTGCCTTTCTCATGGAACGACTTCGTGCGTGTCTCGTCGATAAAGTCGTCGTCGAGCAAACCTATGGGGGGGAGGGTGACGTCGAGCGTGTCGCCCACCAAGCGAAGCGCACCGGGGGATAGCTTGCCCATGTCCACACCAAGGCGGAGGGTGCCGTAGTAGATGCGTGTCAGTTGGCGGTCGCTGCCCAACAGGCGAGAGGCGGTGGTGTCCACCAGTTCCTCGTCGCTCAATGTGAGAAATTCCCACTCGCCAATGTCGTGGACGGACTGTATTTGGAGGCTGTCGCCAACGATGCCTTCACGGTCGGGGGTGAGGGACAGTTCGTTGCGCGTACCTTTCGTGATGGCAAAGACAAACATGCTCACCAAAGTGACCAAGGTGGCCACGGTGAGAAACAGGCGGATTAATTGATGCTCTTTCAAGGGAGGGGTCTGTTGCATGGCGGACTAATTGGTGGGGGTGGAAAGGCTGTTCTCGTCGAAGTCCTTGCGGAACGTAATGGTGATGTTGTCGCCCAGGTCGAGTTGGCGGAGGAGGGGGAGAAGCAGGCGGCTCGCACTCTGGCGGGAACGCTCGGCCAATTTCAGGCTCGGCACCGACTGGAGGATGCTCGCACGGCCTTCTTTCTCGTAACGGCTCAACTCGGCGTCGCTGAAGTCGGAACGCAGAAGGGCCACATAACGTTGAACCTCCTCGTGGTTCACACGGGTACTGGTCAACTCCACCTTGGGGTCGGGAAGGGTGATTTCCAAATGGTCGCCGTCGAAAAACACATTGGACTCGTTGAAGGTGCCGAAGTCGATGTAGCCTTTCACCGTGGCGTCAATAGGGATGGCGATGCTGCGACTGCCGGCCGGGATGTCGAAGTCGTAGTCGATGCCAAGGATGCTGCCTTTCAGCTTCAACTCGTCCTCATGGGTGATGATCTTGTGTATCTGGTATTCCGTGGTGTAGAGACGGGAGCATTTCTTCACGGTGGACACCAGTTTCTCCACCTTGGCCTCGCGACTCTCCGTCTTCGCCGGCTCTTGTGGCGGTGAAGGCGGCTCCGCTTTTTTCCCACCGCAGCAGGCGAGGGTGAGCAGCAGGATGGCCGACAATGAATAGGCCCACAAGGGGCGATGGGCATGGCTCATGGTTGATGGGTTTTGCTTTGGAATTGCAAACTTAATACTTTTTCACCAATTAACATCATATTTCCTGCAAAAAATAGTAATTATTTAACGAATAACATTTATACATATAATTACCATATAATTATTCGTTAATTGTTACTCAAAGACGTACAAATTTGGGCTAATAGAATGATTTACGTCCATTCCATTAAAAAAATTATGATTAATTCGTGGAAATTCTTTGACAAGCAAAGCGACAAAGTCGAGCGCGTGTTGAAATAAATTATCGCTGAATTGTTACAAAAAATATCATAATTGTGAAAAACCGTCAAATAATGTTGAATCATTAAACCTAAGCACACCTTTGTGCGTCAAATTGTCAGAAAAAGGAAATAACCAATTTATAAACATTAAAACATCTGGATTATGAAAAAGGTATTATTGATTGCTGTCATGGCGGCCTCCGTCTCCCTTTCCGCCATGGCTCAGGAGCAACAAAGACGTGAGGGAAGGAATTTCGACCGCTCTGAGATGATACAGAGAAGGACTGACATGATGGCCGAGAGGTATGGTCTCAATGACAACCAGAAAATGCAACTCCTCGAACTCAACAACAAGTATTCCGACACGATGTTCGGAGGTCCAAGAATGGGCGGACGTCCCGGTGGAAGACCACAAGGAAGACCGGGCGGTGATGGACAGAGGACACAACAGCAAACTCCACCTTCTGACAATGCACAAGCCGGACAAGGACAGCCAAGAGGACCGAGGCCGGGTCAGGGAAGAGGTCCCAGAAATTTCGACCCGGAGAAGATGAAGGAGTACGAAGCTGGTCTCAAGAGCATCATGACCGAAGAGCAATACGCCAAATACGAGGCCGACAGGCAGCAGCGCATGCAGCGCAGACCGCCAAGGCAGGCCAATTCAGATAATTAAGAAACAAATTGCATAGGTGACGCATAAGAATAATGTCTCTATTCATGCGTTCATAGGTTGAAAGATTTAGGATGACAGGGCCGCTCGAAAGGGCGGCCTTTTTCTTTGGCAGGATTTCCCCATTTGACGCATGTCAAAAATATGCATATTTTTTGAATAAAAGTGGCAAAAAACTTGGCTGTGCGCCCACACAGTCGTAACTTTGCATCGTCAAAACAAAAAACAACATAAAAAATTAAAATAGGTTATGGATATGTTCCTCATTGCCGTTCGCTTCCTCGGAGTGGTGGCACAGATCAAGGAGAAAACTCAAAAGGTGTTCGCATAATGAAAATGTGACATCAACAAGGTAAGGATTGTTTTTCATAAGATTAATGGTTGACGAGCGGCTGTGGTGCTTCAAGCGACACAGCCGCCGTTTTTTTGTCGCGTTGCACGTTTCCCATGCTGGCATTTCCCCCTCTTCGTGGGATAATCATCCGTGTTTCTTGGATAATCAAAAATAAATGATTAGTTTTGCAGCGGTTATTACGTGAAGAAAAGACCATACGACATGATGAGACTTGCCGCACTTTGTGCCATCTCCCTTTTCTTGCTCCCCCTGCCGCTCAACAGGCAGGGAGGTTCCGCACGTGAGGGCAATACGACTAACGAGGTGATGAAAATGCCTCGTGGCAAGGTGCTTGTTCAAAAAAAGGTGGAGGAGGTCACCGCCAACGACGTGATGAATGCTTTCCAACTGAAAGGGGTCGCCGATGGCGTGCCGGTGGTGGAGAGCATCCCCAAAGGTTCCAGCGCCCCCTTCGTCATCACCGGGGAAGGCTTGGGGATGATACCGGGATATTATGATGTGGCAAGCACCACGCAGACAAGGCTCGGAAAAACCGTCAAAGTGAAGCAGGGATTCCAAAGCAGCTCACTCCTCGACATCAGCAACGAGCATGCCCGGATGATGCTTGAGGGCGATAACCTCAAAAGGGCCTTCGACACCTCCAATAACAGCTATCGTCACATCGACGATGGGTCTTATGACAAGGTGGTGAGGCTCCTGCAAAACAACAAGGCCACGCTGAAAACCATTGGTATGTACAACGCACAGCTCATCAAGGACCTGCCATCCAACTGTGCCGGACTGAAACTGAGGAAGGTTTACGCCGTGCTGCCGGGAGAAGGGGGCGTCAACTTGGAAAAACCCGCGTCATTCGCCAAAACCATCATCAACCTCAAAAGGGACTTTCTCATCGACGGGGAGGTGAAGGGAAAAGCTGTCGGGGGGATTTATGCCAGATGGGGACTGTTCTACACGGAGCATTCCCTTAACCTCAGAAAGATGCTGCTGCTCAAGCAGGGAGGCTCCAATTGGTCCATTTTCGTCAACTGTGCCACCAACGTTGGGAGGGATTTCAAGGAGACGGACAGCAAGGGCGTTGACCAACTGAAAGTAGAGGGGTGTGTCTTCCAAGGCTTTGCTTCGACAAAGGGAGACCCCACAGGGGAACCAAACGCTCAGGAGTTCGGCAACAGGGAGGGAAGGCAATACGCCGGAAAATTCATCTATCTCTATTTCAAGGACAAAGACCCTTGGAGGAATGGAAAACTCGAAGAGGGAAACAGACTGAAAAACCTCCTCGTCAAAGATAATTTCTTCTTCGGAGCACAAATCATCAGAAGCGACAGGGCAAGGTTTACCGACTCTTACCGCTTTGTCCGAAACTGCATCTTCGCTGGTTACAAGCATGACAATTACAAGGCCGGATTTTGGGTGGACGACAATGAGGGTTTTGGGTCTGCTGCAGAACTCGTCACACATGCCACCAGCACGCAAAACGGTCTCAAAATGGCTTATCACTCGTGCCCGATGTGGTTTGTGGAGAACAAATTCCATGGGGCCGACCGCATATTGGCCAAAAGAAACACCTACTCGCAATACTACTGCGCACTGCTTTTGGAGGGAGGGACGGCATACGTGTTGGGAAACACGATTAAAAACTTCGTTTCCAAGCAGACCGTCAGGGTGGAGGCTTTCTCTGCGGACACCACACAGGCACCCAAGCACCACCATGCCAAATTCGCCACATACGACATCTATGCTTCCGTCGTCAAACTGTACTACGCCAACAACAGCGTCTCCAACGTCCTTACATTGTCCTACGCCAGGGCGGAGACGACGGGCGTACTCAAGGCCAAGAACCTCGGTGTGCCTTACGCTTACCGACCGGGTTGGAGATACGAGAAAACCGTGAGATACTTCAGCAATTCAACATTCACCATCGACAGGGAATGGGTGCAGGACAAGTGGGACGTTGCCGTGACGCAAGGGGAGGCTTATCATCCGGAGTTTTTCAGAAGTGGAAGCAAGTCAACCATCAGCCAATGGAGGCTCGAAGACGAAATCGACCCCAAGACAGGCAAGGTGAGGGAGACTGACACCAAATATGAGAAGAACCTCAAGAAGTATGACCCGGCAGTCTATCAGGGCTTGAGGAAAGGCGAGAAATGGTATGACCGGAGGATGGGGGAGAACCTCGACGATTTTATCACCACCAACTTGCAGTCGGTGGTGATGAGCCACAAGCCTTCCGCACACGACATCGTCGTACCCGTCAACGACTACACTTTCATCAACAACACTTTCGACATGGGGAACACAAGGCTCGGAGGAATGAAAGCAAACGGCAAGTTGATTTGCGTAAATTTCACTTGCCATGGCAATACGTTCAAGGCGGCAAAAATATCTTCCGACAGGTGGAAATCAACAGCCAAAGACCCAAGTGTCATCGGATTTAGGGAGGCTTTGTTCGTCGTCGTGCCTTGGAACCAGTACGGGGCCGTTTACGAGAAAGACGCAAAAACGGGAAAGTTTAGGAGAACGAGAAACGGGCAGAAACCATCCATCAAGGTTTCCGACAACAAGTTCGTCGTGGGCGACTATGTTGAAGGAGGCAGACGGGTTCGACCCACAGACATCAAACTGCTTTTCATCAGGAAGGGCATCTCCGTTCCCGACTACAAGGTGGAGGGGTCGAAGACACCCGAGAACGAAGGGCAATTTGAGTTCATTTTCAAAAACAACACCGTCAACAAAACTACCGACCAACAAGCAAACACCGTCTCCTACGAATGGAGTTAACCCGTTTTCATCCCTGCAAGTCGCCTTTTTTCATTCTTTTCGTTTGAAAACCGATTTTTTTTTGCTATTTTTGCAAACAAATTGAAACAAACCTCTTTCAGCACCATGACAGAACAACAAATGAGGGCCATTTCCATTGAGGAACTGGCGTCAAGCGGGAAGATTTCCAGAAAGACATACAACATACTGGTGAAGGCGAAGATGAGAAATGTTTTCGACCTCATCAGATACAAGACCGGAATGACAAGGCTCTTCAGGTCGGCAACGCCATGCATCAGGGAAGTCAACGCCATCATCAACGAGGTGGAGGGAAAGGGAAGGATTGCGGAGATGAGTTCGCTCCTCTTCCCCCCGGAACCGGAATGGTCGAGTGGGGAGGAACTGCTCGCCAACATCAACGAGGAGCAGTTGGAATACCTCGATGAGGTGTATAAAAGCGCGGTGGAAAAACTCGCCGAAAAAAAGGAGAGGGCGGCGGAAAGGCTCGCCAAGGTCCTCACCGCGTTGCCGGCAAAGTATTTCATCCGCGACTTCCTCTTGGAAGACGACGAAAGATTCATCATGCTCAGCGACGTCAAGGAAAGCTCGCTGCCTTACCTCGACAGCATCAAGGAGGTCATGGGAAAGCATATCGAGGAGGTTCGTAACAACGACATTTCCATTCACTACAAACTCTTCAGGCTGCATGCAGGTGGAATGCTCGACAACGACGCTTTCGCTTTGGACTATTTCAACATGCATGGAAGGCTGCCCATCCTGCACCTCCTGCAAAAAACCATTCTCCAAAACAAGGAAAACAACATTTTCAAGGCTTTCCTGCAAAGATATGACATCTTCGGAGGGAAAGTGGAGGTGGACATGACACCTGTCGAAAGGTCCACATTCACCATCACTGCTTATTCAAACGCTGTCTTCGACGCGCTCTTCACACCGGGGAAAACCATGGCACCCCTCGGGGATTTCATGGAGCAAATGCTCGCCGACACGGCCAACACCTCCTACCTCGAAAAGATGATGGAAGGGGATTTCCTGGGAGAGGACGACCCTTGCCTCAAAAGGATGATTGACGACGAACACGTGCTTTTGACACCTAAGTGCTTGATGGCCATGATGGGGAAGTGGATGCCCCAATGGCTCGTTTGCATGGGAGGGTACACCAGGAACCTCGGGTCGGCGATGGAAAACAGGTGGAAGCACACCTACCTCGTGAGGAAGGAGTTGCTCGACGGGGTGAACATCGAAAAGGAGTTGTGGTTGTTCAAGGACAACGTTGTGGAACTTTGCAAGGATAGGTATGCCTTGGATATGGACGACTATGCCAAGGAGAGAATGTGCCACCTCAAGTACAATGGAGACATGGAGGCGGTGAACACGATGGAAATACCCGCATGGGTTCCTGTCTTCAAGCGAATTGTGACCGACGAGTTGGGTTTGGAAATGGATGAAAACGGCGATGTGCTCATTCCGCAGAAAAAGGACAAGTCTCTCGCTGACAGGTTGTTCATCGTCCTTGACGAAAGTAAACGGGCCATGACGCTCGACCAACTCACCTCCAGCATCAACTCCGATGGAGGAAGAAGGTATGTCAGGGCCTCCGTGTCACAGACCCTCAACAAGGACGACCGTTTCCAGGGGAACGGGAAAAAGGGATGGTATGCACTTGCCGCTTGGCAACTGCCTTATTTTGGTAGCAACATCGACATTGTGTGTCAACTCCTCAAGGAAACCGGAAGACCCATGAGGGGAGACGACATCGTCGCCATTCTTTCACAGTTTGAATACAACAAGCAGTTTTCTAAAGGAGACTTGTCCTCTGTCTTCATCAATGGAAAGGACAAGTTCGTCAAACCGGCACCCAGCATCTTCGGACTGGCCGGGGTGGAATACTCTGAAAAGGCGCTAAAAGAAGCATTGAAAAAGAAGGGGCGGGAAGTGACACTGATAGAGCCGGAGGTGGCTCTGAGTGCACCATTGCCCGATGAGGTGCTGGCCGCCTTCGCCATGGAGGAACTTTCCCCCGAACCAGCTAAAGTGGAGGCTCCCGCCGCTCCCGTGGAGGAAGCTCCTGCCATCCCCGCAGAAGAGGAGGCCCCTGCCGCTCCCGTGGAGGAAACTCCTGCTGTCCCCGCAGAAGAGGAAGTTCCTGCCGCTCCCGTGGAAGAGGAAACTCCTGTCATCCCCGCAGAAGAAGAGGTTTCCGCTACTCCGGTGAAAGAGGAAACAATCGCTTCTCAAGATGTTTTGGAGGAAAATTTGCCAGAGGAGGAGGCAATATTGGAGCGCGATGAGGAATGGGAGTGGATGTGTGCCAATGTGATGGAGTTTGCAAGGCAAAATGGGAGAGAGCCGCTCGAAATGTTCACTGCGGAGGTGGATTTGGCAGCTTGGCTCGCTACTCAGAAAGAGGCCATGCGACAGTTGAAACTCAGCAACGACCAGTGCAGGAAACTTCTTGAAATAAGAGACTTCCTTTGGTAATGTGGAGAGGAAATTTTATTTTTTAACACTTTCCTTGGGCTTTTTTCAATCTTTATTGCTAATTTTGCACTCGATGGTGGAAAACGACATCCATCGGTGTAAAAATTGGAAATGTAAATGAGAATAGCTAAGAGAATTTTGTGGTGGATTGGCCGCTTCAAATATGTCATTGTGGTGGTCGGCGGAGTGCTGCTCATCACCGTGCTTGGAGAGAACAGCATGCTGCAAAGATACAGGTATGCAAGGCAGATTGCAGATCTGGAGGAAGAAATTGAGAGGCAGGATGCGATTTTCATGCACGACTCCATCCGATTGGAGGAAATGGAGAGAAATCCCGAGGAGGTGAGGAAGATTGCACGGGAGAGATATTTCATGAAAGCGAGCGACGAGGACATTTTCATCCTCAGCGACGAGATAGAAGAGAACAACGACTATGCGCCAACTCAGCAGAATTGAAACCGCCATTTACTTGTTTGGTGGAGTGCTCATGGCCGTCGGTGCCGGTTGCTGTGCCTTTTTGTGGTACAGCGAAGTATTCTCTTGGGTTTATCTCGCAGGGGCGGTGCTTTTTGTGGCCATGCAGGTGAGGCAGAGATACGAGGGAAACAACCCCACCATCAAGAGGCTGAGGAGAATCATGCTCGCGTCAGGGGTGTTCTTCATCCTCGCAGGTGTGCTCATGGTGGACACTTCCACCCATTTCATTGCACGGTTCATATCCTACCACGACTACATCGCATACGTCTATAACAAGTGGGTCATGTTCCTGCTGGCGGGAGCCATCTTGCAGATGTATTCCACCCATAGAATTTCAAACGAATTGCAAAAAGATTGAAAAAATCATAAAAAACACCCCTTTGCAACGCAAAATGGATAGAAAAGTTTTCCCACATCGATATTTGATGTTATTTTTGTGTGTGGAAACTTATTGCGAGTAAAGAAAATGAACAAAAATCTCCAAATACTCACTCTTCTCTTGACGGTCGCAGGACTTTCATCCTGCCTCAACTCATACAACATCGAGGGATCGGCTGACCATTCCGGACTTGACAACAGCAAGGTTTATCTTAGAATCGCCAAGAACGACCAACTCAAGGAGGTGGACTCCACGGAAGTCGTCCATGGCAAGTTCGGCTTCTCCGGCACCACCGACTCCACCAGGGTGGCGTATCTCGTCAGCGATGGATTCTTCATACCATTGGTGCTTGAGGGAGGAGACATCATCGTCAAAGTCAACAAGGACAGGAAATCGTGGGGTGGAACGGAGCTTAACGACAAACTTTTCCAGTTCTTCTCCACGCACGACAGCCTGACCATGCAACTCAACGACCTGGAGCATGAATACACACTGGCGTTCATGGACGGCGAGGACATGCGCAACGACGTCATACCAAGGCTCTCCAGAAGGCACCAGGCCATCATAGCCTGCATGGACTCGCTTTTCACCGAGTCCGTCACAGAAAACTTCGACAACATTCTCGGACCGTTCATCTTCATGGTCTATGCACAGGGGCAGCGCTTCCCGGAAATGAGTCCATGGGTGGTGGAAATCATGAGCAAGGCCACGGACAAGTTCAAGAACGACCCCGATGTAAGGAGATTCCTTGAAGAGGCGGAGCGAATACAAAACCAGGCCAACGGCCTCGAAAGTCCGGCACCCTTGGCCGATCCGCAACCGCCCACACCCAACGAGATGGCCGCACCGGTTGCCGACTCGTTAAGCAAGGAAAAGGCGGACACGACGGTCGCCACCAAGAAAAAGAAATGACTGCACCATGCGAACCTTGCTCCACGACGCAGAGATTGTAAACGAAGGGAGGACGTTCAGGGGGGACCTTGTCATCCTCGACGACTGCATAGAGGGAGTTCATGAGCATGGCGACACACCCCGGGGGAACTACGACAAGTGCGTGGATGCCTCGGGGTGTGTCGTCATGCCGGGGGTCATCGATACGCACGTGCATTTCAGAGAGCCGGGACTCACTCATAAGGCCGACATCGAGAGCGAGAGCAGGGCGGCTGCTTGGGGAGGGGTCACCACGTTCTTCGACATGCCCAACACCGTTCCGCAGACGACTTCCTTGGAGGCACTCCATGACAAGTTCCGCAGGGCGGCGATGTCGAGCTATGTGAACTACTCCTTTTTCTTCGGCGTCACCAATGACAACGTCGGATTGCTGACACAACTCGACAAGCACGAGGTGCCGGGGATAAAACTCTTCATGGGCTCTTCCACAGGAAACATGCTCGTGGACAGGGAGGAGGTGCTGCAGCGCATCTTCCAAACGGCTGCGTTGCCCATCGTGGCCCATTGTGAGGACACCGGGGAAATCAACCGGAGAATGAAAGAGGCGGTGGAGAGATACGGGGACGACCCGCCTGTGGCCCTGCACTCGAAGATACGCTCGGCTGAGGCGTGCTTTAGGTCAACCTCTCTCGCCACAAGGCTCGCCAGGACATACGGCGCAAGGCTCCACGTGGCACACATCTCCACACGCGAGGAACTCCAACTCATCGATGATTGGAAGGAGGACGAGATGCCGCCGTTGGTCACCGGGGAGGCCGTCGTGCCGCATCTGCTCTTCACCGAAGACGACTACGACGTGCGGAGGGCATTGGTGAAATGCAACCCCGCCATTAAAACGGTTCAAGACAGGGACGCTCTGAGAAAGGCACTGTCCAAAGGACCCATATACACCGTGGCAACCGACCACGCACCTCATCACAGGAGCGAGAAGGAGGGAGGATGCCGCAAGGCTGCATCGGGGATGCCCATGGTGCAGTTCTCGTTACTTTGCATGCTGAGGCTCGTGGACGAGGGATGCCTCGACCTCCCGCAGATGGTCAGGCTGATGTGCCACCATCCGGCAAGATTGTTCGACATTCACCAAAGGGGATTCCTCAGAAAGGGATACAAGGCTGACATCGTCATCGTGAGAAAGGGAAGTCCGTGGACGCTGCGCAACGAGCAAGTGCAGAGCAAGTGCGGGTGGACCCCGCTCGAAGGAGAGCAGTTCGCTTGGAGGGTGGAGCATGTATTCTGCAACGGGCGGCATATCGTCAATCACGACCGCTTCGACCCCGAAGCAAGGGGCGAGGCGGTGCGTTTCCGAATGACGACATGAGGGAGGTGAGGCAATATCGCGTCGCACAGGTGGCGCCCTATGTCAACTGGCTCTATTTCTACCACGCATGGCAAGTGGGAGGAAAAGGGGAAGGGGAGAGGGAGAGCCTCAAGGCTGACGCCGACGACATGCTGAGGCATTTCGACAAGCATTACAGCACAAAGGCGGTTGTTGCTCTGTTCGATGCCTGTGCGGAAGGGGATGACATCATCCTCGAAGGGTCGAAACGAATACCCATGCTGAGGCAGCAGGCACCCGACGCCAAAGGTGAATGTCTGTGCTTGGCGGATTTCGTGGCACCGGCCGGCAGCGGAAAGATGGACAAGGTGGCCCTCTTTGCCGCCACCGTGGACCCTATGATGGAGAACGAGCCTTCCGACGACCCTTACCGCCGGATGTTGGCACAGACACTCGCCGACAGACTGGCTGAGGCTACGGCAGAGCGACTCCACGAGGAGGTGAGAAAACAACTGTGGGGGTATGCCGCCGGGGAGAATCTCACCATGGACGACCTGCATGCCGAGAAGTTCCAGGGCATCAGACCCGCAGTGGGCTATCCGTCATTGCCCGACACAAGCCTCAATTTCATCATCGACCGTCTCATCGACATGCGGGAGGTGGGAATAAGGCTCACCGAAAACGGGGCCATGAGGCCCCACGCATCTGTCTCGGGACTTATGCTCGCACACCCGAAGGCCAGGTATTTCAACTTGGGGAAAATCGGGAACGACCAACTCGCCGACTATGCGCGACGGAGGGGGATGCCCATGGAAATGGCACGAAAATTCCTCGCCACAAGCATAGGAAAATCATAACGTTACTCACGCATCAAGCATGATTGCAAGAGCTTTACTGTTGTTTGTCGCGCTCATTTTGCTGCCCGACATCAGCATCTACCAAAGATACATCGCACACCGCGCACCAACGTGGGCCAAGTGCCTGTGGTGGGCGCAAACCGCTGTCATGCTCGCATGCGTGGCGGCGTTCGCCACTTGCCGGGACTTCACGCCGCACCCGCAGACGCCGCTCAACGTCTTTTTGTTCATCACCGGCGTGTATCTCATCCCCAAATTGCTCTTCGTCATCTCTGCCGCATGCGGAAGGATGGTGAAAAACAGAAGACGCGCAAGGAGAAACTGGGGTGCATTCGTGGGAATGGCCTTGGCCGTGCTGGCCGTCTTCATCACCGTCTATGGCTCGACAGCGGGATTCGACAAACTGGAGGTGAAGCGCATCGATTTCGCTTCGGACAGGTTGCCCGATGACTTCGACGGATACCGCATTGTCCTCTTCTCCGACGCCCACGTGGGCAGTTATACCGGAAACAGCTACCACGTGTTGGACGACGCCGTGGACAGCATGCTCGCCCTCAAGCCCGATGCCATCTTCTTCCTGGGAGACTTGCAAAACACCGGGCCGGAGGAAATAGAGGAAAGGCTGTCCACGCTCTCAAGGATCAAAGCACCGGACGGGGTGTTCTCCGTACTCGGCAACCACGACTACTCCAAGTACATTGGGGGAACACAAGAGGAAAAACTCATGGCCGAGGAGAAAACCCAGGAACTGCAGCGGCGGATGGGATGGAAGCTTCTGCTCAATGAGCATTCCTTCATTCACCATGGGGCGGACAGCATCGTCATCGCCGGCATGCAGGGAAACGAGGAGTTAGGTGTGGATAGAGGGGTGGCCAACTACGAGAACACCATCAGGGGCATCCCGGAAGGCTCCTTCACCGTCATGCTCGCACACGACCCATTGCACTGGAGGGAATATGTCGTGCCATACATCGACGCACCGCTCACTCTCTCAGGGCATACACACGGGGGGCAGATACGCCTCCTCGGATTGTCCACCACCAACATCAAGTTCCCGGAGGACTATGGGATGTACCAGCTCGATGGAAAGAGCCTCTATGTCACCGCCGGACTGGGCGCCCTCATCCCCATTCGCTTCAACGTCACGGGAGAGGTCGTCCTCATCACATTGCACAAGAAATAAACGAATCACAAACATACTGCCATGAAATTTCTTTACAGGGTCTATCAATTGTTCATTGCATTGCCCATCATCGTGGTTTACACCATCATCACCACCATCATGATCATTGTGGGATGTGCCATCGGAAACGCTCATTTCTGGGGATATTACCCTGGAAAGTGGTGGGGGTGGCTCATCATCAAGGTACTGCTCCTCCCCGTCACCGTCGAGGGAAGGGGAAACGTGGAGAAAGACAAGTCTTACGTCTTCGTGGCCAACCACCAGGGGGCTTTCGACATCTTCCTCGTCTATGGCTTCCTTAATAGAAACATCAGATGGATGATGAAATACCAAATTCTCAAAATCCCATTCGTTGGAGCGGCATGCAAGGCATCCAAGCAGATTCTCGTGGACAAGAGAGGGCCGAAGAAAATCAAGGCTACTTACGACCACGCTCGGGAGATGCTCACGGGAGGCACCTCGCTCATGGTGTTCCCCGAGGGGGCGAGAACGTTTACCGGACACATGGCGCCGTTCAAAAGGGGAGCCTTCATGCTCGCCGACGAACTACAGCTCCCCATCGTGCCTATCACCATCAACGGTTCGTTCAACGTCATGCCAAGGATGAGGGACTGGCATTTCGTCGATTGGCACCCCCTGAAACTTACCATTCACCAACCAGTTTACCCCTTTGACAAGGGGCCTTCGAATGTCAACTCTGCCATGACCGACAGCTACAGCGCCGTCATGTCGGCACTTGTGCCGGAATATCAGGGAACGGTGGAAAATCCTGACCAGTAAATGATTGATACTTGATAAAATAATGGACTAACCTAAAAAATGAGAACATGAGAAAGTTGATAACGTGCCTGTTGGCAGCCATGGGACTGTCTTCGGCCTGCGGACAGCAGAATTTTGAGAATGTCGATGTGAACGGCTTCGCGCAACTGATGGAAAAGCCGGATGTCGTGCTGCTCGATGTGAGAACGCAAAAGGAGTTTGACGAGGGACACTTGCAAGGTGCTTTGCTCATAGACCAAGCACAGGACGACTTTGTGCAAAAGGTGAAGGCGGCCGTTCCTGCCGGAAAGAAAGTGGCGGTATATTGCAGGAGCGGAAGACGCTCGGCCAACGCTGCTGCCAAACTGGCGGAACAGGGATATGAGGTGACCAACTTGAAGGGTGGAATCCTTGCTTGGAAGGAGGCTGGAATGACGGTGGAAGCCGACAAATACGAAACAGACGTCTTCAAGACCAAGAGCGGAAAGACGGTCAAGTTCCACGCTCTCGTGCATGCCAGCATACGCCTCCAATACGATGGGAAGGAGGTGATGATCGACCCCGTCACCAAACTCGGCGACAAGACCATCGACTATGCCACCATGCCCAAGGCCGACTACATCTTTGTCACGCATGAACATGGGGATCATTTCGACAAGGAGGCCATCAAACAGCTTTCAAGTGACAACACGCAGCTCGTCACCAACAAGCGGTGCGCCGAAATGCTTGGATATGGGAAGGTGATGGCCAACGGCGATGCACTCACCCTCGACGACATCAGCATCGAGGCCGTGCCGGCATACAACACCACCGAGGGAAGGCAGCAGTTCCATCCCAAGGGAAGAGACAACGGCTTCATCATCACCATCGACGGCTTCAGGATTTATGTGGCCGGAGACACGGAGGACATCCCCGAAATGGCTAATATCAAGGACATAGATGTTGCTTTCCTGCCGTGCAACCAGCCATACACCATGACCACAGACCAACTCGTCAAAGCTGCCAAAATCGTCAAGCCCAAAGTGTTGTTCCCCTATCATTACGGCAAGACGGATGTGACGGGAGTGCCGGCACAACTCAAGGATGATGGCATCGACGTGAGAATCAGGCATTACGAATAGAACGGAAAACTTTCTTGCAAGATGAAGATGAGAATACAAAAACACCTGCCACTCGTACTGACGATACTGTGTATTGCCGCTTTCGCAGCATGCCTCGTCATCTTCGAGAGCGACTACCTGTGGAAGATGCAGGAATTGGATTTGTTCCTATACTCAACGCTCTTCTTCCAACAAAAAATGGTGGTGGCGGGAGGCTTCCTCTCATGGCTCGCCACCTATTTCACGCAGTATTTCTATCATCCGTGGATGGGTGTGATGATGCTCGCTGCATGGTGGGCGCTGCTCGTTTTCATCTCTGCAAGGGCTTTCCGCGTGAAGGCCAAGTGGCTGACCATTCTGCTTATCCCCGTGGCACTGCTGCTCGTCATCGACGTCTCGCTCGACTACTGGATGTATTACACCAAGTTGCGAGGATACCTCTTTGTCCCCACTATCGGGATGACAGCGGCAGTGGCACTCGTATGGCTCTTCAAGACCATCACGGCCAAGTATTACATCAGGACGATTTTCCTCGTCCTCGTCACTTTTGCAGCATACCCGCTGATGGGCTTCTACGGACTATTTGCCATTGCCCTGATGGCACTCCTCGCCTTCCGTCTCGACGATATGTCAAAGACGGCGAAAGTGGTCAACTTCATCGTGGCGGCTGTGGTCATCATCGCCGTGCCACTGCTCTTCTACAGGTATGTCTATTACCAGACCAACATCATCAATGTCTATTGGACGGCACTGCCCATCTTCCGGCAGCAAGGAGAATTTAAGCAATACTACACCCCCTATTACCTCTTGGTGGCATTCTATGTCGTACTCGCCTTGGCAAGCGGAGGGAGGAAGAAGGCAAAACCAGCGAAGACCTGGCAATGGGCCGTGGTGCAAGTGTGTCTCCTCGCTGCCATCGTCTATGGCGTGTGGACGGCTTGGTACAAGGACGACAATTTCCACAAGGAGCTTGCCATGGAGCGGTGTTTAGAAGACGCCGACTGGCAGGGCTTGCTCGATGTGGCAAAAGAGGTGAAGGGGGAGCCTACACGCGCCATGCTGATGATGAAAAACCTCGCCCTGTTCAGGGTGGGGCGCATTGGCGACGAGATGTACTACTACTGCAACGGTTCGAAGAAATGCAACACGCCCTTCACCGTCAGGATGATGCAGGTGGTGGGAAAGCCGCTCTATTTCAACTACGGTCTGATCAACTTCTGTTACCGCTGGTGTACGGAGGACGGCGTGGAACATGGATGGAAAATCGAATACCTCAAGTATATGACCAAATGTTCCTTGCTTAACGAGGAATGGCAACTTGCTGAAAAATACATCAACATTCTCAAAAAGACCAAATATTACAAAAAATGGGCTGTCGAGCAGGAAAAGTTCTTGAGAAACAAGAAGGCGATGATGGCCGACAAGGAGTATGAGACCGTCTCACACCTCTTGGGATATGAGAGCACGCTCAACAGCGACAACACCATCGTGGAACAGTTTGTCATGAACCATTTCGCATCCCACGACTCCAACGACCCGCTCATGCAGGAACTATCCCTCGTCGGGGCTTTGTGGACGAAGGACATACAGAATTTCTGGCCATGCTTCTTCCACTATGCAGAACTGCACAAAGGGCAGCACATTCCCATTCACTACCAGGAGGCTGCATACCTCTATGGGCACCTCGAAAACCAGGTGGATATCAGCAGAATGCCTTTCGACCCCGTCGTAAGGACCACATACGACAATTTCATGCAAAAGGCGCAGCAATATGCCGGAATGTCGGAGGAAACCATGCACGACCTCTTCCTCTCAGAATTCGGGCACACATTCTATTTCGACTATTTCCTCAACAGAAACCAGCAGCTATACTAAGCCCCTTCCCACCTGTTCTCCGTAGGCCCCAGCTCTTCGAAAAAGCATCTCCCCAAGCCCCAGCTCTTCGAAAAAGCATCTCCCCAAGCCTCGGCTCTTCGTAAAAAGTTTCTCCGCAGGCATCGGCTCCGCCGATGCAAAAACATAAAAAAATATGAAAACAACCCTCATCCCCCTCCTCTTCGCCGCCCTCGCGCTCACCGCTTGCACCGGCGTCAAGGTCCCAGAACAATACACAAAGTCGGAAAAACTCCCGCCCATCTACCCGGACTACCGGGAAGTCACCATCCCCGTCAACATCGCGCCGCTCGCCTTCGAGATGGACGCTCCTGCCGAGGAGATGGTGGCTCGCTTCTCATACGATGGGATGGAGATGCTCTGCGGTGGCGACGCCGCACGGCCCGACATGGACGAGTGGCGCGAAATGACCGAGAAGGCCAAGGGGAAGGCCATCCAAGTGGAGGTCTTCGCAAGAAACAATGGTGAATGGACAGCTTACAAGCCTTTCAGCATCCATGTCTCGCCCGACAGCATCGACCCATATATCAGCTACCGCCTCATCTCACCCTCATACGTGGCCTACGAGGAACTCACCATCAACCAGCGATGCTTGGAGAACTACGACGAGAGTGTCATCTATGACAACATGCTCTGCGGAACGGAGGATGACGGGCAGTGCATCAACTGCCACAACTACCAGATGTACAACCCGCAGCGCATGCAGTTTCACGCAAGGCAATACATGGGGGGGACGGTCATCGCATACGATGGGAAACTCCGTAAAATCAATATGAGAAACGACTCCATTCTCTCTGCCGGCGTTTATCCCACATGGCATCCCTGGCTGCCATACATCGTCTATTCCACCAACAAGACCGAACAGGTGTTCCACACACGCGACCTCAACAAAATCGAGGTCTTCGACGAGGCCAGCGACCTCATCGCATACAACCTTGAAACCAACGAGGTGACCAACTTGGAGAACGACCCGGAGGAGTTCGAGGTCTTTCCTTTCTGGGCACCTGATGGAAAGACGCTCTATTATTGTAGCGCGCATTTCGAGTTCCCCGACACCATCGACCACTCCCTGCAGGTCATACATCGGGCCAAGGAGGTGAAATACAACATCTACAAAAAGGATTTCGACTCCAATACCATGCGCTTCGGACCAAGGCAACTTGTTTTCAACGCTGACTCGTTGGACATGAGCGCGACGCTCCCAAGAATCTCTCCCGATGGACGCTTCCTCATGTTCACGCTTGGAGCATACGGGTGCTTCCACATCTGGC
Organism: Prevotella sp.; assembly: GCA_017619755.1. Taxonomy (GTDB): domain Bacteria; phylum Bacteroidota; class Bacteroidia; order Bacteroidales; family Bacteroidaceae; genus Prevotella. The sequence continues at coordinate 100,907 of JAFZRU010000027.1, read as the reverse complement.
ACCGCGACGCAGACCTATGGCTCATCGACTTGCTCACCGGGCAGAAAAGGGCCATGGAGGAAATCAATTCCGACAACACGGAGAGTTATCACACTTGGTCGAGCAACGGACGATGGGTCGTCTTCAGCTCCAGGCGCGACGATGGCGGATATACACGCCCGTTCATCGCACACATCGACAAGGACGGAAAAGGCGCCAAGCCCTTTGAACTACCACAGGAAAATCCCGATTATCACCGGCAGTTCCTCAAAAGCTACAACATCCCGGAGTTCATGAAAGGCCCAGTCACCTTCAAGCCCCAGGACTTCGCAGACATCCTCAAGACCGAGGCAGAGCCTGTGAAATACAAACCCCTCCAAAGACCTTGAAAAATGAGAAGTAGCGATTGAGCGAGAGCACACGAACCTGTCCACAAGTGATTCAAAACGCCAAGAGGGCTGTGCATCTGTAGGGGTGGACTTTATGTCCATCCGCTCGCCCGTCAGGGCGAATGTTTGATGACGCTAATCTAAAAAAACAAACCTGTGCGGATGGTTTTTGTGCAAAGACGGCCTGAAAGGCCAAGGAGATACCAGCCCAGGGCAACGCCCTGGGTAAATGGTACATAACGGAGTAGATTGCGCCCTGAAGGGGCAAAAGCATTATGGCATCTATAAGTCTTTTGCCCCTGCAGGGCGATAATTGGCTTATCCTCTTCCCCAGGGCGTTGCCCTGGGCTGATTGCTTTAGGCCTTTCAGGCCGTCTTTTCATATCGTTTTTGTACGAAATCCAACCGCACAAATCAAAAAAAGTTCTCCCCCGCCGTCAGGCGGGGGAGAACTTTTGGAGAACTCAGAAGCCGATGGCTCCGTTCCATTTCAGATACCAGTTTTCTTTCTGGGTGAGGTCGGATTTGATTTCGCCGCGCACGATGTCGGAGTTGGCCTCGCCTCGGCGGGCATACACCTTCTCGGCCAAGAACTGCCCCGGATTGGCGGAGCGCATGGCAAAGCGAAGGATGTCGTAGTAACGGGTGCCCTCGTAGGAAAACTCCAAGGCGCCCTCTGTGAGGATGAGGTCATCGACGTACGCCTGTAGGTCGGCTGTCTGTTCGCGCTCGCTTCGAAGCGTGTCAACGGGAAGCTGGTAGTACTCGTTCATCGAGGTGAAGCCGCAGCCACGACTGTGTATGCCCATCGTGTTGGGTGTGCGACCGAAGGAGCCACCGGTGCTGTTCAGGTCATCAACCGTGAATTCAATGTAGCGCGAGTCGGGGAAAGAGAATTGGTCTAAGAAATCGATGTCGCTCGCGTAGCCTTCCCAATCATACAACATATAGCTATACACATCCTCCACGATGGCGGAGTTGGTCAGGCCGCGGGAAAGCACGAGGAAGGCCATGCGGGGATAGCCTGCCTGGTTGAGGGCCTCGGCCATGCGGAGGTAAATCATTTGACGGCGATAGATGTGCACGTTGCGGGTATAGTACTTGTCGATGGTCGTCACTTCCGTCATGTCGCCAGTCATTTTGTCGGTGAGGTGACGCTCGTTGCAATACGACAATAGTCGAAGGTCGCCGCTGCGATGATTGGACATGCCTTTGGGAGAATAACTCACCGTCGTTCCGTTCTCGGCTACAAGGCAATATTCCTGGGCTTCTGATATCTCCTCCATGCGGGGGGATTGGGTGATGCTCGGCTTGTTGTCGTTGTAGTCAGTGATGGTGAAGAGGTTGCGCAACTGGCTGTAGTTGCCCTCAGCAGGGATGGAGTCGCAGGGAATCATCGTGATAAGCTCGCAATCAGAATAATAGGTCTCGTTATAGAAGAAATTACTCCATGAAGACTTCACATAGTCCCATGAACTGCTGCCCGTCATCCATTCGTTGCGATCCGTGCTGGTGGGATATGATTCGTTGTCGCCGTTACGCTCCGAGATGTACTTGTAGTAGCGCAGGGCCGCTTGCTTGAAACTCTCCTTGTTGCCCGAAGCACTGCCGTGCCATAGGTACAGGTCGCCAAGCACGATGTTGATGGGGAAGTAGAAGAACCGGCTGTCGGTGAAGCGGATGGTGCCGTATTTCGGATAGTCGCGCCCGTACCGCTCGGCAAGGGGAAGGAGGTCGTTGATGAAATACTCTGCCACCTGCGTGATGTCATAGCGCGGATAGGTCTTCTCTGCTTCTTCCTTTGTCAGGATGGGATCCGTGACAAAGGGAACGGAACCGTAGTTCATCACCAATTGGAGGTAGGTCCAGGCGCGGATGGCTTTCACGGCCGCATATTCGCGCATGAAGATGTACTCGTTACGGTTGTCTTTCAACGCTGTGTCCGCATGGGCGATGAAATAGTTGCAATTGTTGATGACCGCGTAGTAGTCGCGAGGGCGGTTGTACATGTTGTCGGGGCCGATGTTGAACTCCGACACGTCACGCAAGTCGCTGCTCGCAACGCTCGTCAGCGTGCAAAGGTCGCCGCGCACCTCGCCTAAGAGGATGGTGCGGTCGGCAAGGGCCTGAAGCTTGTTCCAGATGCCCGTCAAACTGTACAACGAGTCGGTGGAGTTGGTCAACTTCCGGTTCTCCGTATAAATCACGTGGTCGGACTCCTGGTCGAAGAAATCGGAGCAACTGCTCAGGGAGGAGAGCAGGCAGACGGAGCTGATGAATATGATGAGTTTTTTCATAATCGTATGCTTTGTGGGTTAGAGATTGATCTTCATACCGGCTACTACGGAACGGCTCTGGCCGATGCGGCCCAAGTCGATGCCTTGGCCGATGACGGAGGAGGTCATGGTGAACTCAGGGTCGCTGCCAAGGTATTTGGAGAAGGTGAGGAGGTTGTTGCCCTGCACCCAGAACTGCAAGCCTTGGATGAACTGGGACTTCAGGGGAAGTTCGTAGCTCAGCGTCACCGTCTTCAGGCGCAGGTAACTGCCATCTTCTATCCAGCGGTCGCTGAAGCGGGCATTGCCCATCGGGTCTTGGAAGGCCAAACGGGGGATGTCGGTTTGCTGACCCTCCACCTGCCAGCGACGCTCCAAAGCCGTCGTCTGGTTCATGAAACGGCTGCCGCTTTCTAACTGCTGGCGCATGTAGTTATAGACATCGTTGCCCATGGAGTAGGTGAAGCGAACGTCGAGCTTGAAGCGTTTCCAGTTCAGCGTGGTGAAGATGTTGCCGTAGAAGTCGGGATTAGGGTCGCCTATCACCTGGCGGTCGTTTTGGTCGATGCGTCCGTCGTTGTTCAAGTCGGCGAAATGGATGTCGCCGGCACCGAAATAGTTGCGGTCAACGCCGTTGTCTCCGAGAATGTAGAGGTTGGCTGCGGCGGCCTCCTCGCTCGTGGAGAAGACGCCGAGTGTCTTGTAACCATAGAACAGGTTGGCGGCGGAGCCCACTTTGGTGCGAATGGTGGCGCCATATACCTCGGTGTCCATGTACTTGTTGCCGTCGCTCAACTCCTTGATTTCGTTCTTGTAGTGACCGATGCTCCCACCCAACTGCCATTGCCAGTCTTTCAGGGCCAGCACCTTCACGGCGGCACTCAGGTCGTAGCCCGTGTTGCTCAGTTTGCCGCCATTGTTCCAGTTCTGGTCCAAGCCGGTGAGGAAGCCGAGGGACTGCTGCGTCAGGAGGTTGCTCGTCGTACTGCTGAAGTAGTTGGCGCCGAGGGTGAGGCGGTTGTTGAGCAAACTGGCCTCGAAGCCTACGTTGAAGCGGCCTGTCTTCTCCCATTCGATTTCCTTGTTGCCTATGCCGTCGAGGGTCAGGCCGGAGATGGCGTGGAGGAATTGCTTGGCACGGAAGAAACTGCGGGCTACGTAGTAGTCGATGTCATCGTTGCCGCTGATGTCGTAGCCGGCGGTCAGGCGGAGGTAGTTGACAAATTTCACCTTCGCCAACCAAGGCTCGTTGCTCAGCACCCAGGAGGCTTGCACACCGGGGAAGAGACCCCAGGCTGCGTCGAAAAGGTTGAGGTCGCCACCGTCTTGGCCGAAGCGGGAGGAGCCTTCCAACGTCAGGTTGGCCTGGAGGAAGTAGCGATTGCGGTAGTTGTATTCGCCTTGCAGGTACCAGGCAAGGGAGTTCCATGCATCATTCACACCCACGTCCGCCGTGTTCTTCAAACTGTTGCTCATAAACGGCGTCTTGTCGTTGCCGGTGTCATAGCCTAACTGTGAGTTCATCGTGTAGTTCTCCCAGTTGATGCGCGCACCGCCGAAGACATGGAGGTAGTGGGCGTTGAACCGGTTGTGCCAGTCCAAGCGGGTGTCGCTCATCACGGAGTTCTGCTTGGAGGCCAAGGAGCGTACCTCATTGTCACGGCGGTCACCGATGCTGCTCACGTAGTAGCTTGGTGTACCGTTGATGGGGATGTAGTACATCTCGTTGGTGTTCACAAGGTTGTAGCTGAAATGCTCCGACAGCCACAAGTGTGGGCTGAACGTCCATTTGGGAGTCACCGTCAGGTTGAGCATCGAATTCTCAAAGTGGTTCTTGTTCTCAGCGTCGCCATATTCGTTGATGGCGGCGGGATTGCCAAGCTTCCAGTTGTAGTTGGGATACTTGCTCAGGGCCTCGGAGAGGTAGCTCTCCTCGTCGATATCGAAGTGGCTGTCGCTCAGAATGCCGCGACCGTAGCTGTAGGGGCTGAGGAACGGGCTTTTCACGTAGGCAAGGAAGGCTGGGCTTGAGGGGGTGCCTTCATCGTAGGTCTCCGGGGCGCCGTCGTCGCGAATGTTGCGCGTGGTGTTGGCAAAGGAGGCGTCGAAGCGGATGTCCAAACGTTTCAACAGGTGGATGTCGGTGTTGAAACGCACGTTGATGCGACCCATGTTGTTGTATTTCAACGGACTGTCTTGCTTTACGTAGCCCACGGAGAGGTTGTAGTTGGCGATGTTGTCACCACCTTCCACGTTGATGCCGTAGTTCTGCGTGAACGCCGTCTTATATATCAAGTCCTTCCAGTCGGTGTTCTGGTGATACTGCGTGTAGTAATAATAGTTGGGATCCTCGTTGAGGAACTTGAACTCGCGGATGGTGGTGTTGGTCGTCTTGAGCAACTCGGAAGCGTAGCTGCGGTATTGCTCGGCACCCATGACGTCGATGTATTTCGGCTCGAACACCACGCCGGCGGAGACGTTGGCGGTGATGCGGGTGGCCATCGATTTGTTGCGCCGCGTCTGGATGAGAATGACGCCGTTGGCACCTTTCGCACCATACAGGGCGGTGCCGTTGCGCAGCACGGTCACCTTCTCGATGTCGGACGTGTTCAGGTTGGACAGGATGTCGTTGAAGAAGCCGTCGTGGAGCATCGTGCGTCCATATTGCTGGTCGATGATGACATCGTCGATGACAATCAGCGGCTGAGCGTTCACGTTCAACGAGTTGAGGCCTTGCACGAACATCACGCTGCCCACGCCTTGCATGCCGCTGCGCGTGATGGTATATACCTGACCTCCCAACTGCTTCTGCACCTCGCTCTTGATGTTCACCTCGTTGGTGTACTGGAAGTCTTTGGCGATATGCTCGTTGCGGATGTTGGTCTCCTTGTCGTAGTCGGAAAGGAACGTGGTGGGGTAGAGTTGAGCCTCACGTTGGGCCTCGCCTTCCACCAAACCCATGCGCAATGGATTGTAGTCGGGGGAGACGATGTACAAGGAGGTGGAGAACTCTGGCACCTTCAACACGTAGGAGCCGTCATCGCCGGTGAGTGCACTGTAGCCCTCCACGCCGTCGGCGGAGACGATGCTGCCGCCAAGGGGTAGTTGCGTAGTGGCGTCGAGCACTTTGCCGCGGACCACGCGGGTGGGATAGGTCTTCTTCTTGCTCACCACTTGGCGAACAGTGTTCTGCTGGGTGGCGTCCTCCTCCTCGTCCTGTGCCGACAGGCTTGTGGGGAGGGCCAGCAGCAGCCCCATGGCTATGAGCATGTGGCAACCGGCGGAAAAGAAGCCGGGCCTTCTGCGGATGAATGTAGGATTATCGTGTTTCATCTTCATTGCTTTTCTTGTTGGTTATTTGATTTCTCCCTCATGGGGCTTCAGGATGATGCAGTCGATGCGCATCACACGCGTGTGGGTGACGTTCACGGCACGGGGGCGGACATTGGTTTCCAATCTCAGCGTCACCTGCGGCTCGTCCTCGTTAAGGCCGTAGGAGGCCACGGGGAACTTGAAATCCTCGGCGAGGAGCATGTAGTTCACCACGTCGCCTTTCGTCTCTATTTGACGGGCAAGTTCCTTCTCCTGCTTCACACCCTCCTTGTTGTGGTAGCCTAAATAGACGTTGAGGATGGTGGGGAGGCTTTGGATGGCAGTGGCGTTGCTGTCGTTGGCCAAGGCGGGGGCGGTGACAAGGTAAATGTCATAGCCTATGTTGGAAAGCACGTTTTTGATGTTGAAGGTCACACCGGGTTGTACCGTCGTCGTCGTTGGCTCGAACTCCACGAAGGCGTTGCCCGATACTTGGCCGTAGAAGGCGTTCTTGCTGTCAACGGTGCGGTAACGGGGGTTGGCCATCTCTTCCAATACGCCTTGCTGGTTGGCCTGCTTGGACACCTCCTTGATGGAACCCTCGGCCTCGGCCTCGATGATGCGCGTCTGGAAGAAAGTCTCCAACTTGTTGATTTTCCAGTTGTCGCTCACATACATCACGCCGTTGCTGCAAGGCACCACTTGGGTGTCGGTCAGCACACCGCCGGGGGCGTAGGGCTGCATGTATTGGTAGTAGTGCAGCGTGTCGTTGCCCCAGCTTTTCTTGCGGCTTGAGTAATAGTAGGTGGCATTGGTGGACATCAGGGAGTCGCGAACCATGTTGTCGAAGTTGATGCCGCGGCTGAACACCGTGCCTTTCACAATGGCCAAGCGAGTGTTGGTGTAAACGATGGAGTCGCTGTCGGCCACCGTCTTGTCGTAGTTGAAATAGGGGGTGTACTCCTCCACCAACTCGCGCCACACGCGGTTGGTCGGGGCAATCATCCAGTAGGTGCTGTCCTCGCGGTTGAGCTGGGCATCGAGGAAATCGCGTCCAAACAACTCGTTTTCCTGCTTGAAAACGGAGTCGAGATACACCGTCTTGCCATCGACAATGCCACCGGCGACACTCTGGTCGGGCTGGAACACACGGCGGTAGAAGCGGTTACTGTAGAAGAAATTGTAGAGGCTGTCCAACTCACTACCCTGACGTATGTACTCAAACACGTTGGGGAAGAATTTCAAAGGGCTGCCCACTTTGAAAAGCACACCGTTCTGGAAGTGTTGGTTGCTCTCGGTGAACGCTGTCCCGTTGATGCCGTTGGGTGTGAGGACGGAGTATTTCCCGTTCATCATCACGATGGAGTCGTTGCTCTTGCTCGACACGGAGTAGTTGTAAAGCGCAATGTGGTTCTGGAGGAATTCCTTTACCGTCGAGTTCTCGTCATCGCTCACACTGCCTTTCTGGGAGTTGTAGGAGTTGATGAGGGCCTGCGCTTGCTCGCTGCTGAAAACATCGTTGCCGGGGGCGAAGACGGTGAACACCTGGCTGCTGCCAAGCGCTTTGTCGTAACCGCAGGCGCTCACCACGCTGGCGAAATTGCTCAGGTTGGCATCCTGGCGGATGGCATCCCATAGCGTTCCGGAAAGCACACCTTTCGCCGTGCCGTCGTAGTGGTCATCCCACTCGTCGCTACAACCCGTCAGCAAGAGGGGGGCGAATGCCAACCCCAATGCTATTTTATATAGGTTCTCTCGTTTCATATATCTTTATGCTATATTTACGTTTTTTCTCTATGTACCTCGATAAAATTAAAAATCACAATTAATCTCTTAATTTTTCATTTTTAATCTTTAATCTTTAATCTATCAGAGGTCGTCTTCCATATCTCCGTCGCCGTCAACACCATAGACGCTCTTTGGCACCAATTCCATATAGTCGAGCATGAACTCGTTGTTGTTGCCTTGTTTGCCGTCGGAGGCCACACGGAAACGCACGTAATGGTCCTTGGTGGCATCCATGTAGGTCTGGCAGAGGATGCGGCGGTGGGTGCGCTGATTGCCGCAGAAATAGTATTTTGTGCCAGAGGTGTTGAAATGGAAGAGGGAGCGCGGGGCGCGGTAGGCACCGAGGTTCCTCAGCAGTTTCTGCTCCTCGGCCTTCTCCTCAGTGGTCTTCTTGTCGTAGTCGGCGCAGGTTTCGTCATCCACGAAACGGTCGCCAAGGAACTGCTCGTCGGTGAGGAACAACGTCATGTCCAAGGGGATGCCCTGGGGAACGCCGTCGAAATATACCTGGGCCACGCCTCGGGTGGGGAGGGCGCAGAAGCCAAGGCGCACCTGCCAGTCGCCGCTGTAGGGGATGGGAGGAATGCGGAAAGTGAAGTCGTAGTCGCCAAAGAGGTTCCACTCATCGCCCTGCCAGGACCAGAAATTGATGTGGGGGCGACGGAGCACCACGCTGCAGTTGCTGAACGTCACGCCGTCCAAGTAGCCCAAGGGGAAGTAGTAGTTGCGGCCGTTCTTCGGCACGGCGGTATCGTCGGGCGTGCCGGAGGGATCGTCCACACCAGGGTTGCCCTCGAAGCGAAGGCCGTTGGTCATCACTTCTGGGAAGACGCTGGAGAAGTCCATGCGGATGCGCATGTTCTGAACCTTGTTCTGCACGTCGGAACTGAAGGCCACGATGTCGTTCACATAGAAATAATGGCCGTTCAAACCGTCGTGTATGATGTCGCTCTCTACAGTGGGGTCGATGTGTACACCTTCGATTTTGTAGGCTGAATCATAGCGGCGGTTGATGTAGCGCTCACCTTTTATCGCATTGCCCATGTATTCGGAAACTGTGGCCTTCTCCACCTTGATGAGGGTGTGGGGGAGGAGGGTGTGGAACCAGTCGATGGGGTTGATCATCGTCTCGTCGAAACCGAAGGCGCCGTTCACCGAACCGAAACTCACGTCCATTGGCGTCAGGTCCGACGTGCCGGCGGTGTAGCGAGTGAGGATGTGGTATTGCACGAAGCGGTGCAGCGGGTTGATGCTGTCGGTCAGGTGCTCGAAACTGTGGCCTTCCTTGTTCTTGTCTTCTGGATAGACGGGGTCGTACAGTTCGCACGCCAAATCATACAAGGCGCGGACGTCGCCCTTGGCGATGCCATATTTCGATGACAACACCTCGTCGGGTTCCACGAAGACTGTATAGCCGTATTTCTTCGCATCAGGCACCCACGCCACCTCTTTCCAGAAGTCCGACGTGTAGTAGTATTTCGGATAGATGCGGTTGTCATAGCTCTCGTCTTCCACCTTCATCAACTGGTCCACCACGCCGGTTTCCAACAATGCGTGGTAGAAGGTGCTGATTTTTGGGTTGTCGCGGAGCAGGTCGGAAATGTAGTTGTTGGACTTCTCTAACACGCGGTCGATGGGTTGCATCACGCCGTTCTCCACGGAGTCGTCCTGGGTCTCGAAGTAGATGTGAGCCAGGCCTTCGAGGAAAATCACGGCATTGTCATTCTCGTCAAAGCCGGAGGAGGTGGCGATGTAGCGGCCCAGCATGTTGGAGGTGGCAAGGCGGTCCTGGCTCATCTCGATGGTCGTGTACATGTTGTTCACCAAGTGCGTGCGGGCGATGGTGTCGCAGTCGGCGTCGGTCAGCGCGCTCAAGCTCGGGATGCCCTTGTTCTGCAAGTAAGTGTTCACTGCGTCGTTGTTGGGTACGAAGCAGGTGTAGTGACCGTAGGTGGCCAGCAGGTCCATCAGCCCAGCACGGTTGACAATCTCAGTGAACTCGCTGTATTGGGGGCGGTTGCGGAGGTAGTCGCTCGCCATCTCGCCGGTGAAGGTGTAGAAATTCTCGCTGTCGGGCTCGTCGGAGCAGGAACTCAGCATGCCGGTGCCGAGCAACAACATGCCGAAGAGGCCGGGCAGGATATGTCTGATTGTATTCATGATGTTCATCGTATATGAGGTTCTACATTATTTGTAACTGCTGTTCTCGCCGCTGCTGAAGGCGGGGTTCTGCACCAAGAAGGGGTTCACCTTCATCTCATCGTTGTTGTAGGGGAGATAGATGGCGTCCATCTTCGACAACTTGTTCTGGATGAGTGAGGAGCCGGTGCTGACCTTTTGAAGGGCGGCCTGGGTGAGGGTGATGGTGTTGCCCACGCGGCGGGAGAGGCGAACGAGGTCGTACCAACGCTTGCCCTCGAACATCAGCTCGCGGTGGCGCTCGCGAAGCACCAATTCTTCCATCTGGGCCTTGGTGGTGTAGTCGCCGGCAACAAGGGTGTCGGTCATCGTCGTCTGCAGAATGGAGCGCTTGTTCACGGCATTCACCAAATTGAAGGCTTGTGCGATGATGGGAGCGTTGTAGGTCAGGGTCTCCTGCTCAGTGCCTTCGCGCAACTGCTGCGTCAACGCCTCGGCTTTCAAAAGCATGATGTCAGACAAACGGTAGATAATCCAGTTGGCTCCGCACGAACTATGCCAGTCTCTGCCGATGTAGTAGTCGGGCCACAGCAGGGAGAAACTGGAATTGACGGTGGTGCCGCTCGCTGTCAGGTTGAACAAACGATAGACGTATTTGCCCACCACGACGTTGGTGGAACTGGTGTTAAGATTTTCGTACAAGCGGGCGTCCATGGTCTTGTTCTTGTCTTCGAAGATGGTGCGGCCGGATGTCTTGGCGATGTCCTCAACAATGTAGTCGGAAGGCTTCAGGTAGCCCTGGCCGAAGTCGGCAGAGCCGTAGAAGCGGGCTACCGCGCTGTTGGCAAGCATGCTGTTGCCACGTGGGTCATCGTCGTAGGCCAGTTGGAAGATGATTTCCTGCAAGGCGGGGGCGTTGGTACTTGTGTTTTCCATTGCGAAGAGCTGGGTGAAGGTGTTGCCGAAGACACCGTTGCTCACCATGTCGTTCACCAATGGGAAACCATTGGTGCGGGCAAGGCGTTCTTTGTAGTTGGACGAGGAACGGCCGTCGTTGCTCCGCGTGGCGTTGATTTCCTCGCTGAGCGCGCGCTTCGACTCTATCACCAAGTCGGCGTACTGGATGCAGCGGGCGTAGTCCTTCTTCCACAAATACATCTCGCAGAGCATGGCGTTGATGGCGTCCTGCGTGATGCGGCTGGTTTGGTAGAGGGGTTGGGTGGTCGGGTAACGTTTCACGGCCATGTTGCGAACGCTCTCCAAGTCGGTGATCAGCGAGTCGAGCACTTGGTCGAAGGGGGTGGCCGGTAAGGCCATCTCCTGGTCGTCGTCGGTGTAGGCCACCGTGGAGTAAGGCACGTCGCGGAAAGTGCGGATGAGATAGAAGTAGCAAAGGGAGCGAAGGGCTACCATCTCGGCACGGGTGGCGTTCAATTCGCTCTCCGTGTAGGCCGGGTCTTTCTCTGCCACTTGAGGGGCGTATTTCAGCACCGTGTTGCAACGGTTGATGACGTTGTAGAAGTCCACCCATGTCGTGTAAGCGTTGGTGGCCATGATGTTCTCGTTCAACAGGTTGACAAGATTGCCGTCGTCGGTGCTGTTCTGTCCGGGAACGAGGTCCTCGCTGCGGCCCTCGCCCCACAAGATCATGCGGCGCACGCACGCGTCGGACTGAAGGCCGGAGTAGCAGCCGGAGACGATGCCGTCAACATCGGCCTTCTCCGTCCAGAAACCCTCCAGCACTATCTCGTTGCGAGGCTCGATTTCCAAAAAGTCGGAGCAGCTGCTCAAGGCCAGGACACTGGCGGCGCTCATCGCCAATAGGCGAAGCGTGCGCTTCTTTATGTTGGATGTCGTATATCGTTTCATGTCTGATTGTCTTTCGTCGTTGGTCATGTTCTTAGAATTCAACGGTGATGCCAAGGGTGTAGGAACGTGAGCGGGGGGTCTGCGCACGGTCGATGGCAGGAGCGTAGCCGGAGGCGGAGATGTCGGGATCCACGCCGGAGTATTTCGTCAGGACGAACGGGTTGTTCGCACTCGCGTAGAATGACACCTTGTTCAACCCCAACCACTTGGCGTATTTCTGACGAAGGGTGTAGGACAGCTGAGCGTAGCCCATGCGGAGGTAACTGCCGTCTTCAACAAAGCGGTCGCTGACAAGGGAGTTGTAGTTGCTTTGGTCGCCATACATCGCACGGGGGATGGTGGTCACGTCGCCCTCCTTGCGCCAGCGGTAGTTCACCGCCTGGCTCTGGTTGTTGTTGGTGAACATCGACTCGGCATCCATGCGGGCGAGGTTGATGATCTTGTTGCCTGTGCGGTAGGTGAACTGTGTCGTCAAACGCCAGTCGCCGTAGGTGAAGGTGAAGCCGAAACCACCGGTGAGGGTGGGAAGGGAACTGCCAAGATAGACGATGTCCAAGGCGTTGATTTGGCCGTCGTGGTTCACATCCTCATACATCGCGTCGCCGCCGTTGAAACGGAAATTCTTGCCAGTGCCGTCGTTGGTGTAGTTGTACATCATGCGAACGGGGTTGCCGGCACCGTCGCGGATGATTTGACCGTCGGCGCTCAGGGCTATAGGAGCGGTCTTGCCCTCGGCGATGAACTGCTCCTGTTCCTCACGGCTCAATTTGGAGAACGTGCTGTAGTTGTATTGATAGACACCCTTGTAGCGGAAACCGTAGATGGCACCCAAGGGGTTGTTCAACTGCACGCGCTGAAGGGTTTCGCCGTTCTTGTAACTATAGGTGGAGTTGAGGTTGTTGAGCACATACTCGTCCATCTCCAAAATCTCGTTGCGGTTGTTGCCAAAGTTGGCATTCAGGTCGATGATCAGCTTGCCGGCCTTGATGAGCTTGTTGGTGTTTACATGGAACTCCCAGCCGGTGTTGCGCATCTTGCCGCTGTTGCGGTAAGGAACGGTCATGAAGCCGGTGTTCGAGGGGATGCGGTAGTTGGACAGCAGCATGTCGGTCGTCGTGCTGCGATATCCTTCGATGCTCATGGTCAGGCGGTCGTTAAGGAAGCCGAGGTCGATACCGAAGTTGTAACTCGACATTATTTCCCATTTCATATCTGTCAGGCGGATGTTGATGGGGTACATTGCACTCATGTCAAGGTAGCGTGAGGTGGTGCCGTATTTCGACGTGTAGAGGTAGTTGCTGCTTGGCTGGTTGCCCACGCGCCCCCAGCTGGGACGGAGGGCGAGCATCGACAACCACTTGTCCGACCATTTCATCCAAGGCTCGTCGCTCACTATCCATTTCAACGACGCAGAGGGGAAGTAGCCCCAGCGGTTGCCCGGCCCGAATTTCGTCGTTCCGTCGGCACGGATGGTGAAATCGGCGATGTAACGCTCCTTGTAGGCGTAGTGAGTTGAGAAGGTGAAATAGAGGGAACGCCACTCGTTGTAGCCGGAACCAAGGCCGGTGATCTGGCCGCCGGCGTCAGGACTCTCGATGCCACCGGAGGGAAGGCCGCTGCCGTTGGTGGACTGGCTGTTCGACGAGCCGGAGGTGAGCTCCATGCGGCCCATCGACATCAGTGCGTGGTCCTTGTTCTTGAAGGCGGGGATAAACGTCAGGGTCTGCTTCGTGTTGAAGGCCACACTCTTGTAGGAATAGGCGTAACTCGTGTTGACGCCGGCGCTCCAAGCCACCGTGGTTAACTCCTGGGGGTAGAAGCGGTCGATGTACTCGTTGTAGATGCTCATGTACACGGAGCCGCGCCAGTTGAGCTGCGTCTTGTCGTAGTTGGTGCCGAGGAGTTGGTAGTTGAGCACCAATTCTGGGGTCATGTCGTATGTCCGCTGCTGGTTCTTCGCCAAATTTGCGGAAGCCACCGGGTTGACAAGCGATTTTTGGTTGTTGGTGAAGATGCCCGAGGCTGTCTGCAGCATCTGATAATACTTGTCTGTGTCCTTGCCTGTCACTGGGTCTTGCTCGTAGATGCTCAGGTTGGGCATCTTGCGCAGGGCGATGGACAGCAGGTCGTCGCTGTTGCGGTCGTTCTTCGTGTAGGTGAGGGCGAAGTTGGTGCTGACACGGATGCGGCGGCTGATGTTGTAGTCCAAGGCCACACGGGTGGTGAAGCGGTTCAGCTGCTGCTTGATGATGGTGCCGGTCTCGTTGTCGAAGCCGCCGCTGATGCGGAACGAAGCCTTCTCGCCACCACCGCTCACCGTGAGGTAGTGGTTCTGGCGCAAGCCCCACTGGGTGACGGCGTCGCGCCAGTCGGTGTTGTTGTTGTATTGCTCGTACTCGGAGAATGTCGGGTCATAGTTGATTTCCGGCACGTTGGCAGAGGCATTGTCATCCTGGGTGGGGTTGAAGTAGGACTCCTTCAACAGCATCGTGTAGTCGTCGCCGTTGAGGAGCTTGTAACCCTTGGGCTGGAAGGTGCCGGTGAGTTTCAGGGAGTAGGTGAGTTTCGGCGGGCCGGGTACGCCGCGCTTCGTCGTCAACTCGATCACGCCGTTGCCGCCTTGTGAGCCGTAGAGAGCGGTGGCGGCGGCGTCCTTCAGCACGTTGATGCTCGCGATGTCCTCGGGGTTGATGTTCAGCAGTTCGGCGAACTTCTCGTTGTTGGCGGAGGCCATGTCGAAGTTGTCAAGGTTCACGTCGCGGATGTTGCCGTCAACCACAATCAGCGGGTTGGCGTTCGTCAGCGTGGAGAGCGACGAGGCACCGCGAAGGCGCATCGTGGAGCCGGAGCCAAGGTCGCCGGAGTTGCCGATGATGTCAAGACCGGCGATGCGGCCTTGTAGCACCTCGTCAACGGAGGTGATGCCCAAACCCTCGAACTCCTTCATGTCCAAACTCTGGGTGGCGTAGGACAACTCGCGCTCGGGGATGGGGAGCGAGTTGCCGCGGGCGCGGCGCTTCGACACCACCGTCACCTCTTGGAGTTCCGTGGCGGACTCCATCGTGATATCGTAGGTCGTCTTGTTGATGGGGAGCGTCACCGTCTTCATTCCCACGTAGGTGAAGCGGATCTTGTCCTTCGGATTCTGGATTTTCATCGTGAAGTTGCCATTCAGGTCGGTGATGGCGCTCTCGATGATACGGCCGTTGCCGTCAATCTCGCACACCGTGGCACCGATAAGCGGCTCTATGTCGTCGCTCACCGTGCCGTGAACGGAGGTGATGGCCTGCGAATAGGCTCCTATGGCAAAGGCCTGGAGCAATAGCGTCAGTAGGATGGTTCGTATGTTTCTCATGCCTTATTTCCTCCTTATCATGTTAAGTTGTTGTCTCCAAGGGGTCATCTTATGGTACATCAGCACGTCGTCGATTTGGTGGACGACGGCGTCGGAGGCCATGAAGATGGTGGCCTGGTTGGTGCCGGGAGTGCCGCTGAACCAATAGTCGCGGCAGATTTGGTTGTACAAGCCCGCGCTCTTCGTCACATGGCGGGTGTTGCCCATCACATCGGTCACGCTCAGCTGGCCGTTGGAGTTGTCGTATTGCAGTGGGAAGAAGCGTCCCGTCTCAGGGTTGCGGAGCATGCTCTCGTAGATGTTCGTGTAGCTGCCCTCGTCGGGAGCCATGTTGATGGCCACGGAGTGGTCCTGCACATGGTAGCGGACGAAATCGACGATGATGTTCTTCAGAACTTGGCGCGCACTGTCGGCCAGTGCCTCCGTGCCCCATTCACGCTCCGTCTGGGCCTCGTAGTCTTCCCAGGTGGGAAGGTAGCCCTCGTCAATCAGGCGTTGGATGGCGGCGTTGGTGGGAACATACACCGTGTAGTTGTAGTTGTCGAACAGGGAGAAGTTCTTGCTGCCCTGGTCCACCAAGCCGGCATTGTAGGTGCTGGAAGCGGAACTGCCGAGCTTCGTCTTCATCAAGGCGCTGCCGTCGTGGTCGATCAGCTCGAGGAATTTTGAGAATTCCTCGTTGCCCTTCAATGTCAAATAGAAAGAGCGCTGGGCGCCAAGAGGCATGCGGTCGTTAAGCTGGTAGGACTTACCATTGGTCTTCGGGTAAATCTCGTCGTCGTTCACAGGGAGAACCGTGTTGTGCTCCATGTCCCAGCCACTCTGGAAGGCCAAGCGGCCGTCGTCGCTGCGTGTCACACGGATGAGCGTGCCGCCCTTGGATTTGTAGTACTCGTGCCCGTCCTGTACGTCGCCCACGATGATGAGTTGGTCCATCAAGCGCTTCAAGCGGTCGCGAATCACTGTGGAGGCGACGGTGGCCTGTGTGCGGGCGCCCTTCGTGATGACGCCGTCGGGGGTCACCGTGGCGTTGTAGCGACGGGCCTGGACGCGCTCGGTGGATGTCTTGGTCATGTCATAGAAGAACTCCAGTACGGAGGGGGCCTCGTTGCCCGTGGCATTCTCCGTCTTGCCATAGAAGGCGGGGTCGATGTACCACAGCATCGCGTCGTTCGTCGGGAGCAACAGGCTGTATTTCGAGTCCATGGAGAGCAGGTAGGGGAGGAAGTTCAACTGGTCGATGGCCCAATAGATGACGTTCATCGTTGAGGCGTGAGCCAGGGCGGGGTAGGCCACGGAGGCGTATTCGGCGGGGGAGAACACCTTGTTGACAAGATACACCACGCCGTTGCAGCCCATGTAGCAGGAGACCACATTCTCCTTCTTGATGCCCAATTCTTCCTTCGCATCGTTGAGCACATGGTCGAACTTGGAGGGGATGGCGTCGGTGAACGTCGGGAGCATGTTCACGTTGAGCAATTTGGCCAGCGTGGCGTCGGGGATGTTGTCCCATGAGCCGTACTCCATCTGCAGGTCCTTGCCCTCGCCTTCCCACCACTCGTCCAAGGCTTGGTTGGTGGGGACGATCATCGCACCGGCGTCATAGTGCAGGTCGTAATTCATCGTGTTGCTGTACATGTAATGGTTCCACCCGGGGTCGAACGACAGCTGGGCCTCCACTGCCGTGTTGTCGGGGGTGGAGGCGATGGCGAGGCCTCTGTTCGAACGCTTGCTGAAATAGCGTAGCACATAGACGGAGTCCTCGTTGTTGTAGAGGCGGTTGTACTCGCGGGTCACGGTGGCGTCGTAGTAGGGGGCGCTGAAACGATCGATCAGGTGAGACCATTTCGACATCTCGGGATTTTGGCGGATGATCTCGGCCATGTTGGGAGAAGGCTCCACCACGCCGTCAATCTTGTGGATGTAGCCGTTCTTGCAGGTGATGTCGCGGGTGCTGATGCGCTGTCCGTTCACCCATGCCTCGTTGATGGAGGTCGCCTGGTGGTTGGTCAGGATGCTCAAGTCCTCGTCGGTGATGTTGTAGTATTGCATGAATGCCGGGAGGAAGTGAATCATGGGGGCGGAGTTGGCATCCTTCATGATGGGGATGCTGCGTCCGGCCTCCGTGTATTTCCACCACGAGTAGGTGTTGGGCATCTCGGAGGGCTTCATCACATACACCGAGTCATAAATCGAGGATGCTGTCTCACGCCGCATGCACATGCCTTCCATGGGAGGGGTGCCGCTCACGTTCGACAACAACTCAATCAGGTAGGCGTTGTTGATCATCGTGCTGTTGAGAAGCAACTTCTTCTGAGCCGTGGACAACTGGCTGTAGTTTCTCACACCCCATGAATTGCTGCCAAACCACTTGTCGAAAGCGGCATCGTTGGCGGCAAACAGGGTCTTGGAACCAGTGTGGCTGAGCACTTCCTTCTGGTCCAAGTCGTCAATCAAGTGCAACAGCGTGCTGTATTCGCCCTCTTTCTGCAACTGCTCGTAGATGGAATTGCCAAGCCAGGATGGCTGGCCCGTAAGGAGGTACTCGTCCTCGCAGGACTGCACCGACCATACGCCCATCAGCAGACCGCAGCCCAAGAGCGCATAGCGGGCCATGCACTTCAAAGACGGGTGTCCTTGCTTTTTCTGTTTCATAGTCGTTTTGTTGTTATTAGGTTTTTGTTTCGTGTTCTCGGTTGGTAGTATGGGGAGAATCTCCGGAAAGAGGCCCTGCTTATATATATAATAAGGTGTTTCTCGTCCTGCAAGCTTGGGCGCTTCAGATGGATATCACCATCCGCAAATGGTGCTATCTGTCCGCCGGCAATGCCGGGGCAGGTGCTGCAGCCTTTTTCATGGTTTTTATAGTTTCTATAGCTTCTATAGCTACTATAGTTTCTATAGTTCCTATAGCTACTATAGTTTCTATGGTTACTATCCCCTAAAAGTCACAGGGAAACTGGTGGACAGGCTTTTTAGCCTGCCACCAGCTTCCTTGTTTCAGCTGATATGATTCATCAGATAATCGTTACGGGATGTTTCACTTCACGCTCACTTTCCTCACGCGGATGGTGCCGTCGCTGAGGGTCTCGCGGACGATGTTCACGCCCTTTTGCAGACCGCTGACGCGGGTGCCGTTCACAGTGAAGACTTCAATGCTTGTCACGTTGCCGGCGGTGAGGGCGTCGATGCTCAGGGCATTGCCGCTCGGCTCCAGTGTGCTGTTCTTGCCGTAGTAGAAGAGCTGCCAGTTGGCCCAGATGGTCCAGTCGGTGTCGATGTGTACGTCTTTCTTCAAACCGATGACGAGCTTGCCTTCGGCGCCCACCTTCACCACAACGTTGTTGTTGGAGTAGAGCATCTCGTTGGCGTCATTGGGAGTGTTGAAGGCGTCACCGGCGGTGGTCATCGAGTTGGGCACTGCCAACAGGCTGGCCTCGTCGCAGTAGAGCCAACCGTCGGGAAGGGTCTCCATCACCAAAGCCTGGGAAGCGAGACGGTGCATGGCAACGCTCACGGTGTCCTCACCAACAGCGGCATACAGGAAGGCGTTGCTGTCGGCATTCGGGTCGGCGATGTAGCTGGTGTAATCATTGGTGGCGGTGCCGGCACGATAGAAGCCTTGCACGACAACACGATAGGTGCCCTCGGGAAGACCCTGGAGCAGCTGGTAGTAGTTGTAGTTGGTGTTGAACTTCTCAGCATCGTTCACCGTAGCGTTCACTGCGGCGCCACCGGTCCAACCATGGTCGTCACCATCTACGTAAGCCGGGTTGATGATGATGCTGCTGCATTCGATCGGGTTGCTGTCGCTGGCAAGATCCATGTCACGCGGAATGCCGAGGCGGTTGATCATGACCTTGATCTGCTCAATCAGGCCGGGAACGTCGGCGTCGGCATAGCTGTGGTTCTCGATGCCGTCGTTGATGGCGGCATTCAAGGCGTTGGCCTCGTTGATGATGTCGGCGGAGGCAACGGCGTTGCTGATGGCATTGGCAAGCTGCTCATTGGCGGCGGTCAACTCGGCGAAGATGGCCTTGGAGGCGGCAACTTCCTCTTGTACGGAGAAGATGTTGGTAAGGGCCTCGAACATCTTGGTGCCGTCGCCACTGGCGATGGCCTCACGGGCGGCGTCAAGGGCGTTCTGGAGCTTCTCCACCACGTCCTTGCCAATGGCTCCGTTGAGGGAGTTCTCGGCGTCGATCATGGCCTGCTCAAGCACGGGCTGCACCACGTCGGCACGGTAGCCGCAATAGACAATCTTGAAGTTGTCCCAGATGGACCAGCTGTCGTTCAACTGGTTGGAGGAACCCTTCACACCGATGCGCATCACGTCACCTGTATGGGCCACAAGGCCGTAGGCTGACTGGGTGTACATACCGGCACTGAAGGCGATAGAGGCACTTTGCATGCCGTTGGGGAAGTAAACCGTCGTGCCGTCGGGAAGTGTCTCGCTGGTGGCGTCGTTGCTGGCGCTATAGAACTCAGCGTCGTAAATCTGGACGGGGTCGCCATACACGTTGGTGAACGGGGTCTGGTTGGCGTTCATGTAAACGAACACCGGGCAGGTCTCCTTCGTGGTGTAGTAGTCGCCGTTGAGGAACGACTGGAAGGCAGAGCGACCGTAGCGGTAGAAGCCTTGCACGGAGATGCGATACACACCCATCGGGGCGTTCTCCACGTTCTGGTAGATGTCGAAGTTGGCGTTGTTCCAAGCCTCATAGCAGGGGTTGTTGGACAAACCACCGGGGGCGACATTGCCACCACTGGCAGCCACGCGGGTCCAACCATCACCGTAATCGGTGAAGTTCGGGTTCTTCATCAGGTTGGTCATGTCTGTCTCGGCACCGTCCACCGGGTGGAGGTAGCAGGCGTCAATCAGGTCACGAGCCTTGGTGCACTCGGCCTCCAACTCCTCGTTGGTGGCGGTGCGGGCGCGAAGCATGTCCACATAGTCGAAGTCGGCCCACTCGCCGGCGTCAAGACGGTACGGGTCTTCTATGTAGGCGGTGTTGATGGCCACAGCCTTGGCTTCCTCGCAGAGTTCAGCAAGCTGCTTCCACAACTCCACGTTCTTCTTCAAGTCGGCGGAAGCGTTCTGGATGGCTTCGATGGCACTCAAAATCTCTTCCTTCGTGTTGGCGCTCTGTGTGGCGGCCACGGCAGCGTTGTAGGCGTCGAGATAAGAATAGGTATAGACGTCCTCCAAGTTGCTGAAGTCTTCCAGATTGTTCATCACGTTGTTCAAGATCAACTTGTAGGCATCGCCGCCGTCGCCGTAGTAGGTCAGCGAGAAGTCGTCGAAGATGCTCCAGTCGCCGGAGATGGTGGTCTCTTTCTTGGCACCCACCTTCAAGTTGCCGTCGGTGACGTTGATGATCACGGCGTTGTCATTGCAATAGCCATTGCCGAAGAACTCGTCGGCAGCAATCATGTTGTTGGGGATGTAGAATGTCTCGCCGGTTTCGGCATCGGTCGCGCTGCTCCAAGTGCCGGTGCTGCCCTGGGCGGTGAGGCCGGCAGTGAACGGGGAGGCGATGGGGGTCTCCAAAGTCTGGACACCGTTGTCGGCATACACCTTGGCGTAGCGTGAGAGGTCGTTCTGAGCCTTGTAGTTGTCGTAGGCAGGCTGGGCGTTGCCGGCACGATAGAAGGCGTGGACGTTGAACTTGTAAACACCCTCGCGAAGGCCGGTGATCTCTTGGTAGGTGTTGTAGTTCTTGTTGTACTGCTCGGCATTCTCCTTGGGACTGTAGCTGCCCCAAGCGTCGCCGGACCAACCAGAGAGATTGTCGCCTTTGAAACTCGGGTTGACGATGAACTTGTCGGTCACATCAACGGGATTTTCAACGGTGGCTTTCTCATACTGCTCATCCACTATCTCTTTCTTGCGTTCCTCTATAGCAACCTTCACTGCTTCAATGGCAGCTTTGAGCTCTTCCAAAGTGCTGGAAGTGTTGGTGTAAACAGCAAGCTGCTCTGCAACATTGGCTCCAATGGCTTCGGCATCCTCAAGCAGCTTCTTAAGTTCCTTGGCGGTGTTGAACTTCTGAACGCCAACCGTGTAGGCTTCATAGGCTTCTGTGTTGCCCACAAATGCCTCATAGGAGGAGGCGGTCACAAATTTCCAATCCACAAATCCTTCCTCTGGGGTTAGCATGTAAAGACGATTGTCATCTGTGCCATCCCAACCGAAGTACTTGCCGTCAAAGCTGGGAATGTCGGCGATAAGGGCAACATTCTGAATGCGATAGTAATCGCCTACTTTGGTCACAGACCAGGAGTAGTTGCCCTGGGAGGCGCGGTCAACCCAAGTGGAGCCACCGTCATCGGTGAACAAATCCTTGTCACCAAGGTTGCGGTCGGGGTGAGCGCAGTTGTCGTTGAACTGGTATGAGCCCGCAGGGGCGTCTTCCTCAACACTGGAGGTGAACCATACCTCATAGCCGAAAGTGGCCACGCTGGCACGGGTGTTGTATTCATTGCCGCTGGCAAAGAACATCTTGGCTGCAGGGTTGTAGAGGTAGTAACGGGTGTAATCGTCGAATGTCACATCCGTAAACTCCAAACCCTGAGGTTCCGGCATAGTCCAGATTCCATCAGGAACCACAGCCTTAACACTGCTGGCAGAGAGCCAGAGTGCCGTCAAAACAAGTAGTTTTGCAAATCTCATAAAGGTTAAATTTAAAAGTTAATAAATATCCTGCAACCAAGTTGACAGGTGCAATAATAAATAGGTTTCATTTTCTTTGGAAGAGACAGCACCCGGATGGAATTTAGGTGTAATCTCATTACATGTGCAAAGATAATAAAAAAAATGATAACAACTCTATTTTTTTAAGAAAAAAATGCTTTAAGTGTATCGCTTATACTTTTTTCCCTTGATTAATGCTCTAAAACATAAAAAAAGGCCTTTTGGGAGGCCTTTTTTTAGGGGGTATGGTTTTTATAGCTCCTATAGTTTCTATAGTATCTATAGCATCTATAGTTTCTATAGCTTCTATAGTCACTATAGCTGCTATCTCCATTTCACACTTTTCTTGCCATTTTGGATGTAGATGCCTCGGGGCAGGGTGCCTTGCACTTCGCGACCATCGAGGGTGAAGATGCGTCCGTCGCTCTTACGTGGCTCCATGGAGGGAGTGGAAATGCCGGCGAGGTAGTCGTCGAAATTATCGATGAACGTGAAATTCACCACGCCATCTTTGCTCTCTGTAATGTCAGCCAAAGCCTTGTTGAGCTTCGTCCCATTATAGACTTGGAAGTTGACAATCTCCATCGTGTCGTTCAGGCAGGTCACACCTTTCGTGCCGGGGTAGGGGTCGCCCGCCAACTCATTGTAGAAGTCGGCATTTTTGATGGTTTTGCCATCAATAGTCTTGCCCACGTTGTATTGGGCGAAGAGCAGACCGTCGGCCGGCACCACAGTCATGCGGGGATGACCCTTGATGTTGTTGGGGGTGTTGCTGCGCAGGGAGAATGAGGTGGGGTCGTATTCCACGTGGGTGACAATCAGTCCATGGCCCTTTTGGTAAGTGTTCAGGCCGATGTTCTGGATGTTCTCCAAAACATAGTACTCGTTGCTATCCACGGCGTTGTATATGCGGAGGGCTTGTCCGCCGTCGTCTATCGACTTCAACTCCACCTCGCCACCGACCTCCAAGGGGGCGATGTCTTTCCAACCGAAGGCCTCACGTTCCCAAGCGTTCAGCGCACAAGGGGTGTAGCCATTGGTAAGGTAGTTGCCGCTGTCCATCAGGCTCCAATACTCCATCGCCTGGTTGTCACCCTTCCACGCACTGCCTGTGGGGTAGAAATCGGGCAAACCGAGGGTGTGGCACAACTCATGGCACAGGGTGCCGATGCCGTTGATGCGCTCCCAGGGAGCCGTTGACCAGCAGCCGGGGAAACCGTTGAGCTCCGCGCTGACGGCAAAGCGGCTCACGCGCTTGCCGTCGTAGGTGCCGCCGGATGTGGTGCCGGACTTGGGCCAGATGCACTCCGAGGAGTTGCCTGACATCGATTGTGAATAGCCGGCATAGACGACGATGACCAAGTCAACGTAACCATCTTTGTTGCTGTCGTATTTCGAGAAGTCGATGCTGTCGTTCAACAAATAGCAGGCGTCTTGGAAAAGCAAGTCCATACGCTCGCCCTTGCCCTCGCCACCGACGTCGCCACCGTAGGTCTTCAATGAAGAGGGAAGCTTCACCGGGCCGTAAACATCGAAATCGGGCGTGTATTGACCTTGGCTGGCCAACTTGAAATACTGGCGGACGCTCACGAAATTGCGATTTTCACCACGCCCATGGTCTTCCAATGGCTTCGTGGCGTTGAAATACTCGTTGAACGACTTTTTGGGGTCTTCTATGGTGAAGGTCGTGTCTTGGAACTCCGCCAAGATCACCACGGCACGGGGGGAACCCCAGTGGGGGAAAAAGAGCATGCCTACGGAGTCGATGGGTTCGCGCTGCATCTTGCGCATGCCCCGGAGTGTCTCGCTGGCGCTCAGGAAAGCCTCGTGGTCTTGAAGCGTGGCAAGGCGACGCTCCTCCATACTACGCTCGCGTGAGTCATGGGCCAACTGCGTCGTAGCCACCAAGGCTCCGCCGGGGGTGGTGGAGCCGATGTAATAGGCTCCTTCCTTCTGGACCAATAGCACGTCGTCCAAAGTGGTGTAGTAATGGAAATCCTCGTCGCCGTGGAGCACCACGGTGAGCGTGCTGCCATCGGGCTGGCGGACGGTGACAGGAAGAGGATAGGCTTTCACTGCCCACATGTTCGCTGTGAACAGCAGGCCGAACAATACTGTCAGTATTCTTTTCATTTCTTTATGGGTTACTATGCGTATCAATGTGCAAAATTAGCAATATTTCCTTGATTTCTCAAATCTTTTCTCTCATTTTATGGAAAGGTGATGCCTATTATCGCATTTTTGAGTTTTTTTCAAGCAAATATGTTGCCCAAATCATGCCTTTTCAGTAATTTTGCCCATCTTTATGACCAAGAGGCGGCTGCCTCCTCAATGTTGAAACAGATGAGACATTTTATAATTTGCATACTCGCAGTGATGACCGCTGCCAATGTAGAAGCTCAAAAGACCATGAGACAACTATGGGTGGACATGCCCGACACCATCGTGCCGTATCTCAACAACACCAAGAGAACGGAAATGGTGGACTTCTACGACATGGGGGTGAGGGCGGAGACAACCAACCGTCTGGCATCCGTCACCGTCCTCGATACACTGTCTTCCAACTTTGCCGGCATCACCCTCAATGAGGCGGCAAGCATGCAGTTGGCCTTGCTCCTCTCTGACAGTGGCGACTCCATCCTTTGCATGGTGAGGACATTCAAGGGGGAGGCCCCGGAGTCGAGTATCTCATTCTATGACACGAAATGGCAACCACAGGAGACAAGCAACTTCATCGACTGCATCAACACGAAACAGCTGATGGAAAAGCCGGACACCATGGACGTGGATGCTTATGACAGGCTGACGGCGCTCATCGACCCTGTCATGGTGGAGGCTGTGTTCCTACCCGAGGAAAACGCCATCGCTTTCCAACTCTCCACACCGCTTGTCACACGAGAGGAGAGACAGCGGTTGGAGACCATTCTAAAACAAAGAAAAGTTAAATGGAATGGGAAAAGATTTAATTAATGTTAATTGTTTGCCCACACAAGCATTATTTTTCGCCAAATAAAAAATAATTCATAATTTTGCAATGTGTTTTTCATGGTATTAGATTATTAAGGTTAATAAAGATTGGTTGTCGTGAGACAATCAATTTTTTTTGGTATGATTATCCGCATCTTTCCATCCGTGATTTCCCAAAACGCCAAGAGGGCGGTGTTACTGTAGGGGTGGACTTTATGTCCATCCGCTCGCCCGTCAGGGCGAATGTTTGACAAAAAATGCCAAGAGGACGGGTTTGCTGTAGGGGTGGACTTTATGTCCATCCGCTCGCCCTTCAGGGCGAATGTTGACACACGGCGCTGGTTTCCTGTATGGGTGGTGATGACTGAGCAATTAGGGCACACAGCTTTGCAGCAGCAAAAAACAGCCGACGAAGATCACTCCCCATCGGCTGCAATATACAAAAATATGAAAAATAAATCTTTCTAATCTTCGTCCCAAAGTTTGTTCTTGGGGTGAGGCAAGGTCAAGTCTTCCTCAAACTCAGTGTAATTGGAAAACTCACCCGGGCCGCCTAACTGGTCGCTCAAACCAAGAAGCAACTCGGGAGCGGACTTATGAAGCTCAACTATAGGTCGGATATATCTTTTCATTGTCTTTCCTCCTATGCTTATTTGATGATTACTTTCTTTCCGTTCACCACATATACGCCCTTGGGCAAATTCTTTCCAGTCATGCGGATGCCGGAGAGGGTGTAGGCGGGACTGTCGTTTACAACTTGCGGGAGAGTCAACTCCTCAATGCCTGTCGTGCCGTCAAAGTAATAGCCGGAGACTGACTGAGTGGTCAGTTTGCCAGAAGGAACGGCTAAGTAGGCTTGATGGCCAGTTGTGTAGTCAAAGGCGGCACCATTTTCAGCACCCCAAAGGAAGCCTGCCTTCTTCGTCCGTGGGTGGATGCTTAGTTTGTAGAATACGTAACCATTTTCATAGGGGGCTTTGGCCATCTCCTCGGCAGTAACACCGTTCTCACCGGAGCTGACAAGCAGATTCTCGCCAAGAGTGACTAGCTTTTCAGGTGTGGCGGCAGCGGTAAATTGGTAGTCGCCGACATCACCGCGAACCAAGTAGGCGACATCCTTGTCGGATGCATCTTTGGTGGGAATTACATCACCATCGGTAAAAGGAGCGGAGAACACCAACTTGTGTTGGTCAACAGACAACGTGAACACCTCGACACCACCGCTCACCTCGTAGTAGGGCTCGGATCCAAGGGCGGAAATGGTGGCATAATGGTCAACGCCATCGTATGCAATTTCCTTGATGCTGAAGGAGAAGGGATCGACGGCTTTGTAAAGCTGGATGGCTTGTTGGCCGGCGTTCTTGAAATAGCGGAAACGCTCTTGGCCAGAGCCTGTGTTGTAACGAAGATACATCGTGCTGCTTGTGAAATTGGCAAAAATTACAGCATTACCATCTTCGATACTGAAATCATTTTTATAAGCATTTGCAACTTTGCTTTGTTTCAAGCCATTGCTGTTGGATGTTACGCCTATGTAATATCCAGAGGCACTGCGAATGGTGCCAGCTTCTGGGTCTATCAGGAAATAAACATCTTCATCGCAGAAAATCTTATTGTCATCGGTGATGTTGACGCTGATAGTGTTGGATGGTGCATCCAATGTGGTAAGACTGCCATCGAATGCCAGGGAGCCAACCTCATACACGATGAGGTATTTGCCTGCGGTGATGTCGCTGGTTGAGGTGACTTTCTTGTATAGATGTGAAGCAATGTTGCTGTGTTCAGGAACTACGGTGACAGTGAATGTTGTCTCGTCACCTTCGTATTCGTCGGTTGCTTCCAGGGTGGCGGTGACGGTGGCTTCGCCTTCCTCCAAAGCTTCTGCCAAATAGCTGCCGTCGCCGTTGGAGGTGATGGTGGCAATGGTGATGTTGGTAAAGGTGATGGCACCGTCAGAAGGGGTGTTCACTTTCAATCGCTTGGCATTGCTATTCAGTTCTATGGTGGCATTGGCTATCGAGAAGACGGGGTCTTTCTTGTAGTTCTCATCAATGGCTGAGCCTTGCTTCACGTACAAGTAACTGGGGGTTTGGGTATTTTTATAGCATCCAAAATGGGTATCTGTCTGAATTGTTCTGCCGGAGAAAGCCCTGTGCCAAACTTGGAAATCATTGGATATCCTCCATAATTTTTGGGCATCGGTGGCATTGGTCTTGGTGACCAGCTGATTGTTCTCGTCACTGATGAAACTTAACTCGCCAGATGTGTCGCTGGGGCTGAATGTCCAAGCACCAGCTTTGCCGCCAAGTGTCAACACTGCCACATCGTTGTTCACATAGGCCACGTTGCCATCCAAATCAATTTCAACATTATCACGGAAATTGCCATTTTGGGCACCCATAGCTATGCCGCTTTCTGTCACCAATACATATTGGTTGCCGGCTACTACTTGGTTGAGATTGGTCACTTTGACGAATGCTACGCCGACATTTGCTTCTGCCACAATTATTGTGAACTCAGTCTCGCCATCGTTGTATTTGTTGTCACCCCATATGGCAGTGATGGTGGCTTCGCCAGCACTCACACCAGTAATCACACCGTCTTCGTTCACAGTGGCAACACTCTCGTTGTCGCTCCCAAAAAGAATGGAGGTCAAGTCCTCGGGATAACTGATGGTCGCCGTCTTGCCTACCTTGATGCTGGTGGTGGAAAGAGTGACTTCCGCGTCATATTTCGATACGGTGACGGTGAATTCTTTACTGCCAGCATTGTAATTATTGTCAGCAACCCACGTCGCCTTGATTTTGGCTTCGCCTGCACTCACGCCCGTAATCTCACCAGCATTATTTACGGTAGCCACGCCGGGGGCATCGCTCGTATAAGACACCGACAGATTGGGGGAGGTGTTAATGCTCGTTGTTTCACCCACCTTGATGTTGTTGGTCGTCAGAGTAACGGTTGGGTCAATGGGCTGGGAAGTGCCCTTTTTGTAAATTTGTATTTTAGTTACCTGAGCATTGTGAGCTGATACTACTTTTAACTTGTAAACATTACCCGCATCCTGGTAATTGTTGTCAATAAAGTATGTGTTGGTTTCTTGGCAGCCTTTAGTTTGTGTGCTGACAGCAACATCACCTACAAAAACATTCATCAAGGTTGCACTTGAAGCGCCGCTTCTACCTTCTACTTCAATTTTATCCACATCAAAATCAAAGGCGGGTAGGGTAATGCTTGCACCTTGTTGCCCAAAAAGGAAATATGCAGGATTTGAATAGACGCGGAAGCCATTTCCTGTTGTTCCTTCAACGGTAATCGTGTAGCCATCTGAATTGGTATAAGAGGTGGCTTGTACTACTTTTGTAGTTGGGAACCCCCAACTGCTATCAGTGAAATCTAATGTGACCTCTTGGCTCCACGCCTGTCCCAATGCTGCGCATAGCAGCATGGTCAAGAATAAACGTAAATGTTGTTTCATGTTATTATGTTTTTAGTTATACAGTTTCGTTTCAGTGTTGGGCGACGGCTGTTGGATGTGTGCGTCACCCGTGGATAGTTTCAAGTCTGGCCAATAAATGCAGCCTTTCCGCCACAAAATTAAGTATTTTTTCCTAATTCCCCAATTTTCTCCCCACTTTTTTCTCTTTTTTCCTAAAATTTGACCTTACCCCACAGTCCACTCTTCCCCTTGGCTGTCAATGTCACTTTGCCTCCTGTCTTCCCGGCGCGTAGGATTACCAATGCTGAGCCGTTGTAGAGGCTTCGGGTGTTGGTGGCGTTCAACTCGTCAGAGAGCATGTCGCCGTTGCTCACCGCCACGATGCGGGCGTCACCCTCCACGGAGAACACCAACTCGTCCTGGCATGTCCATGCGCGACGACCCTTGCCATCCACTGCGTTCACGCGCACGTGCATCAAGTCGGTGCCGTCGGCAAGCCATTCCTGCTTGTCGGGGGTCAGTATGAGTCGCTTGGCTGGGCCGGAGGTCTCCACACGGTGACGTGCCACCACCTTCCCATCCCGGTAGGCCACTGCCTCGGCATGGCCGTCGGCATACACTATGTTGTCCCATCGCATCTTGTTGCGGTTCTTCGCGTCTGAGGGATTGCTGCGACGTCCCTGACTTTTGCCATTGACAAATAGCTCCACCTCCTCGGCGTTGGAGTAGGCATAGATGGTGAGTTTCTTCCCGGGTGTGCGGTTCCAGTGGTCGCTGTAGCGTTCGCCGCCGAATTTCACGCCGTTCCACTCCGTATTGTCGGCAACGTCGTCCACAATGCTCAGATGTACCACCGGCTCCTCCTCCTTGAACACGCTTCTTAAGAACCACGCCAAGGGCTTTGGCTCCAAGGTGATGTCGAACACGCCGTCGGTCCAACCCTTTGTCGGCCAACCGCGAGACTCGCCAAGGTAGTCGATCATGCCCCAGTAGGCCAGACCCACCACGCGGTTCAAGTCCATCTCGTAATAGTTGGGACCCATCATCGGAAGGTTCGCCTCGCTCTGGTAGAACACCATCCAGGGGAAGCGGCGACCGTCGCCGGGGAAGTACATGTAGCGGTAGTTATAGGCGGCGATGTCGGTCTCCAAGGCCAAGGGGGCGGGCAAGGAGTCGGTCTCCAAGGAACGGCCTCGGGGGTGCATGGCCACGGTGACAAGACGTGTGCTGTCATAGCGTTGCAGCAGCGTCTTCTGCAACCGATAGGCGGTGACACCCCAGTCGTTGTAAGGCAGGTTGGCGTAGGTCTGCAACTCGTTGCCCAAACTCCACAGCACCACGCAGGGGTGGTTGCGGTCGCGCTTCACAAACTCCGGCACGTCGTGTTGCCATTGCTCCGTCCATTCGCGCCGACCGCCGGTGAACTGCGTGAGCCATTTGTCGTAAAGTTCGTCAACCACGAGGATGCCGTACTCGTCGCACAGATTGAGGAAGTCCTCGCTATAGGGGTTGTGCGACGTGCGCACATGGTTGAACCCCCATTCCTTCAGTAGTTGGAGGCGTTTCTCTATGGCGCGTGGGTAGGCAGCGGAACCCAAGGCTCCGAGGCTGTGGTGGTTGGCGATGCCTTTCCATATCACCTTCTTCCCGTTGAGTTTGAAGCCGAAGTCGGGGCCGTACTCGATGGTGCGCACGCCGAAGCGGCTCTCCACGCAGTCGGCCACACGTCCTTGTTCGTCGCAAAGCTCTGCCGTCAGGCGGTAGAGGTGGGGGGTCTCGCAACTCCAGAGGCGGGGATGGCTCAAATGGATGTCATCCAAGCGGTACTCATACACCTTCATCTTGCGGTTCCAAGCGATGTGGGTGGTGTCGTCGGCAACGACAACGCCATCGGCGTCGCGCACCGTGGCATGTACTTTCAGGCGTTCCGTCCGAAGGTTGCAGGCTACCTCGGCCTGCACGGCCACTGTGGCCTCGGTGTCACTAACTACTGGCGTGGTGATGTAGAGGGGGTGTCGGGCGAAATGCAGGTCGCGGTTGGTGATGATGAGTTTCACGTCGCGGAAGAGGCCGCCGCCGGTGTACCAGCGGGAGTTGAGAGGCTCTTGCGTGTTGGCTTTCACGGCGATGATGTTCTCTTGGCCGAAGTGCAAGAGTTTGCTCACATCGATTTCAAAGCCCAAGTAGCCGTAGTCGGTGCCACCGATGCGCTCTCCGTTGAGATAGACATCACCCACGTACATGATGCCTTGAAAGTCGAGCAGCACGATACGATTCTTCCATTCTGCCGGAGGGGTGAGGGTCTTCACATACCAGCCCACGCCCATCTCCTTGAAGCCGCGGGCGCTGAGGCGGCTCTTGAAATTGCTTGCCTGGTCGCTGGCATCGCCTTGCTCATCGGCTCCGGGAGCCACCCACGGCTGTTCTATCTGGTAGTCGTGGGGGAGGTCCACAGTGCGCCAATCGGCTGTGATGGCGCCCACGTTCGACGCTGTGGGGATGGTGGTGAGGTCGCCGGCGTGGAACAGCCAGCCGAAATTCATATTGATGGTCTCGCGGGGGATGGCCACGGCATTGAGCGCAAAGGCCAAGGCGGCCAAGGTGGTGGATGTCCTCATGATGTTATCGTGCTATCAGTTTCACTTCTGAATGGAGGCCGCTCGGCACAGGCTCCCAATTTTCGTAGGTGGTTTTCTTGTAGTTCAAATCT
The DNA here is from genome assembly GCA_017619755.1 of Prevotella sp. GTDB lineage: Bacteria > Bacteroidota > Bacteroidia > Bacteroidales > Bacteroidaceae > Prevotella. The sequence goes on along the minus strand of JAFZRU010000027.1, from coordinate 69,993 downwards.
ACCACGTTGATTTCCTCCATGATGCGCCATTGCTCGCCACGGCGGTCCATGTCGGCGATGCGGTTGGCTGGGAGGTTGGTCACTTCGATGCAAAGTTCGTTTTTGCCCTTCTGCAATCGACGGCCAAGGTCGAGGGTGTAAGGTACGCTCCAGACGCACCCCACGAATTCACCGTTGACATACACGCGTGCGCTCTCCCGAACGTCGCCAAGGTCGATGGACCACTGACGGAGGGCCTGTTTCTTGTCCAATTTCACCACCGTCGTATAGCTGCCTGTGCCCATCGTGGTGCGCACTGGACCATCGTCCAATCCCTCCCACGTCTGAACGTGGTCGAGCAGATAAGTCTTCTCCACCACAGGGGCGCTCTCCACGAAGGTCAACTGCCAAGGTTGGTGGGTGAGGTCGAGGGTCTCCACCGGGATGGGTGTCTCGCCGAGGAGGCTGTCGGGCTTGGAGGCGAGAGGGCGGTTGAAAGTCTGCAAGATTATCGACTCGCCGGAACGGAGGTTGACATACACTTGGTTGCCTTTCACCTTGGCGGCGAGGATGTCGCCGTTGAGGGGGTTGAACCAGGCGGCATCGGACACGGGCACGGAGAGCGGCACCCAACCGCATTTGTCATCAGGGGTGAGGTTGGCGATGAAATAATGGTATCCTTTAGGGTTGCTGCGGCGGATGGCGCGCAAACCCAAGCGGGAGCGGAGAGCCTCCGGCTCTGCTGCCTGGCGCATACGGCTCTCGTCGAGGCCGCGGATGATGGTGGCGCCTTGTGTCTCCAACGTCTCCAAATGTTGTCGAAGGGATTCGGGCATGCGACCGCTGCCGGGGATGATCAGTCCCTTGTAGCGTGTGCCGGCGGCTGTCTGCAAGCACCCGTTGACGAAGGTCGTCTCCATGAGGATGCGCTCGCTGATGTAGTCGCAGTCGTAGCCGAGGCTGTCGATCTCAAGGATGGTTTGGATGAACTCTGGGGCTTTCTCGGCCATCTTGTGGATGTCGAAGGCCATCAACAGACCACCCGCTCCCTCGCCGTGACGTTTCGACCACATGTCGCGCAGCGGAACGAGCACGAGGAAATCGTTGTCGGGGGAGCCCATCTGAAGGAAACTCTGTGACCGCTCGATGTATTTCATCAGGTAGGGGGCGTCGCGCCAGATGCTGTTGTTGGGACTCATGTCCACGCTGGCATAGAAACGCCAACCGGGCCATTTCGCCTCTTGAGGGCTGTAGCATGTGCCGTGGAAGAAGGTGTGGTTGACACCGCAGGTGAACATCAGGTCCAGGTCGGGCTTCATCTGTGAAAGGGAGGTGCGGAAATGCTCGGTGAGCCATGTGAATGTCTCACTGCTCACCAAGGGTTTCCCGGTGATGTGCGCGGCAGAGGAAGCGTATTTCAGCATTGACACGTCGCTGAAGTTGGGACGGGTGAAGCCGGGATCCTGGCGAAGACCCTTGATGTGGAACTCGGAGAGGCCGAACCCCTCGATTTCGGGAACATCGACGGAGGCATAGACATCGATGAGGCTGGCAGGAGAACCATGGGCTTGGTTGCGTGTTTGTGAACCGTGGCGATGAGCCCACTCCGTCCACTGTTGCGAAAAGTTCTCCAACAACAGGTCGCTCAACGTCTCGCGGTAGTCGGATAGCACATCCTTCGTAGGGTCGTTGTTGGGAAGGTCGATGCCCAAGAGAGCGGGGAAGTGCTTCTCCAACTCATAGCCGCGACGGGTTTTAAACTCCTCAAGCAGGGTGGGCGTCCAATTGGCGCCATATACCTCGTAGGAGTCGTTGAAGAAGTTGTGGGGATAGGCCACGCCGCTTTGGGCGAAGGCTTGGACGAAACGTTCCAAGTAGTGCTGGACGGCTGTCTTGTCGAAATGGTCGATGACATAGCCGGCACCGCCGGGGGCGGCACGTTTCACCTGCTGCCGTGTGCGACTGTCATACTGTGCCACGACAAGCCACGTGCCGGGAAGCCGGAGCATCTGAAGATGCCCACTCTCGTCAACGTTGTTTGTCAGGTCTAAGCAACGGCCCTTGTAGCTCTTCACGTTGATGGGGTGTACCATCACGTGGCGCAAGGTCGAGTAGGGGCGTTCCTTCTCGTTCTTGACACGCACGTCCACTAACAGTGGTTCTTCTGTCACGCGGTTCACAACGACGGTGTCCACGACGAAAAGCACCTTGCAGGCTGCCTCCTCCAGAGGTACCAACGGACCGCCAAAGGGCCAGCCCGTACCGGTGTTCATATCTATTAAAATGCTGTCTTTCGCACCTTCGCGCTCCACAATGCCCAAATGACGCATCCATTCGGGAGAAAGGAAGTCGATGCCGTGGGAGGCGTTGCCTTGAACGCCATAGATGGGGGTGATCTCGACAGAGCCGACACCGGCATCGGCATACTGGCGCAGCGTCCATTTCAAGTTCGTCTCATCGACGGCGGAGCCTGGCCACCACCATCGGAGGCCGGCCTTGCTTTCCAAGGAAGGAGTGGGCCAATTCAACTGGGCGTTGGCACTCAATGCCAACAACAATAACAGCAGGGTTGTCGTTCTTTTCATGTTTTGGCAGGTTTTCAGTAGTTGGATAGCACGTCGTGGATGACGCAAGAACACACCCTCACACCGTGATAGTGTGTAACAGAGTGTTGAGATTGCAAAGGTAAGAAAAAACAGCCGAAAAGCCAAAACTATTTCCACTTTTCATCGCCCCCCCTTTCTCCTTAGCCATTGTCTATGGTCGTTGCTCGTTCTGTTTGTGGCTGTATTACAACCACCTCCTTTCATCAGCTGAAAACCGCCCCCTCAGTCCTCAAATGAAAAAAACAACTGTGTCGCAGCACCGGAAGATGTGTTAGTGGCGGCTTCCTTGCGCTTCTTTTTGATGACACGGGGCTTTTTCTCGCCCGTCTCTTGTTCTGGCGACATTTTCTTGCTTTCTGCCTCTTCCGACGACGGTTCTGCACTCTTCATCTTTCTTTCCAACAATTCCTCCAATCGTGCCAATTCCTTCTTCAAGGCAGCAATCTCCTTTTCCTGCATCCCTTTGGTCTCTTCTTGGTGTTGGAGTTCCTCCCGCACTTTCTCTAAGACTTGTCCCGTCCGCTCGTGTTCTCCTTTCAAACCGGCGTAGGCATCCTCGGCTCGTTGCAAGGCAGACTCTGCATCACGCCTTTCCTGCAACGAAGTAGATATCAGTTGCTCCAATAACTCCACACGCTCTTGAAGGGCGTCCATCTGTTCGAAAAAAATGTTCAAGCCAAAGTCCAACATTCAATCTCTTTATTTTGTGAATAGGAAGAGCAACGAACTCATTTAACCATATTGGCCTCCGAAAGGCCATAACCTTTACGGCGGTCCACATGCATGAGCAGCAGGGCGAAGAGGGTGGCGCACAACCCTAAGCCGGCGAATACCAACATCGGAATGGTGAAATCGGCATGGCCGGTCGTGTCGGTATGCTCGCCAATCACGTTGCCCACCACCATCGGAGTGACCATCAAGCCGATGTTTTGAACAAAATAGATGATGCTGTAGGCCGTACCCAACTGTTTCAAAGGTACAATCTTGGGAACGCTCGGCCACATCGCACTTGGAACGAGGGAGAAGGAGATGCCATAGAGAAGCATCGCCATAGAGGCCAACCATGTGTGATGGAGGATGGGAAGGGCGAGAAACACATGGCAGACGGTGATGATGATGCAGCCCACCAGCATCAGCATGCTGCCACGACCCACACGGTCGTAAACCATGCCAAACAGGGGAGTGAGCACGATGGTGCCGTAAGGGAGAATGGAGACCACCCAACCGGCTGTCACTGTGTCGATACCGTATTTGTTGACCAATAGGTCGCTGGCGAATTTCAAAAAGGGACGAAGACTGGAGTAGAACAGCACACACAAAATGGCTATCAGCCAAAAACCTGGGTTGCGAAGTACATGGAGGAAATCGGAGAAAGAAAAATCATCGCCCGAGGAAGGCGCCACGTTGGCATCGGAGGAGGACAGGCTGCGGTCCATTCGACGGTCCATGGCCACGTAGGCAACGAACATCATGAAGCCCATCAACAGCAGCAACGCACCCACAAGCAAAGGGGCGGAAACACCGAAGGACTGGGCCAGAACAGGACTGAAGCTGATAGCACCGGCGGTGCCAAGACGGGCCATCGCCACCTGGACACCCATCGCGGAGGCCAACTCATAGCCGGTGAACCATTTCGTCACCACCTTGGATACCGTGATACCCGTGATGTCGCAGCCTACGCCAAACATCCCGAAACCCAGTGAAGACACCAGCACCTGGACTTTGATATGGGAGGGCGCCAGACCGAAGAGGGTGAACGGCAGTTCCGTGTAGGTCAAGGGACTGATGTACTCCACAGCGTAATAATTGACAGCTGCACCGGCCATCATCATCCCCGTGGCAAGCAGGCCCGTGAAACGGATGCCGAACTTGTCGAGGAGAAGGCCACCCCAGAACAACATCAACAGGAAGATGTTGAAAAAACTGTAGCTGCCAGCGTAGAAACCGTATTCCTCCGAAGTCCACCCCATCCCGCCGGAGGAAAGGGGGGCTTTCAGGGTGGTGGACAGAGGAGAGACGATGTCCCAAAACACGTAACCCATCATCATCGCGATGGCGACGATGACTAGTACCGTCCATCGACGGAACCGGGACGCGTTTGGGAGGGGCATCAATGGAATTGGTTTGATGACACCTTATTTTATATTAGGCTCTTCCAAACCCAAACCCTTCTTCTTGTCTACAGTCTTAAGAATAAGGCCAAGGATCAGAGCCGCAACACCAAGGAAAGCAAACATTACGAGTGGTATGGTATGGTTAAGCTCGGTTGCTGGGGTACCCTTGGGGTTTGTTGTATCAAGAATGATCCCATATAAAGTGGGGAAAAGCCACAAACCTATATTTTGAACCCAGAAAATCAATGCGTAAGCAGAACCAATGATTTTGGCATCAACTAATTTAGGAACACTTGGCCACAATGAAGCAGGAACGAGTGAGAAGGAACTTCCTAACACCAAGATCGTGATATATGCAACTATGACACCTCCTACTACATTGCCCTTGAACAGTGGAAGAATGAAAGCAAATGTAAGGTGACAGCCAATAAGTAAAAGTGAACCTAATATCAGCATAGAGGCCGCTTTTCCTTTATGATCTACATAACTACCAAGTATAGGGGTGATGAGCACGGCGAGCAAGGGGAATACGGCAAAAATAGAACCTGCGGACTGTGTCATGTATCCCATATAACAATAGACAATCAGGGCAAAAACAGAAACGCCTAAAAGAATATATTTTTTTCTTTTATCCTTCATGAAATTGCTGGCAAACCCCGTTGCTGCTACTATTAGTGATATAACATATTGAATGATGGTTGCTGTTGTGCCAGCCCAGAAAGAATTTTCATCTGGAGGTGTAAGTGTTAGATTACACTGGAGCATATTTGTCGCATATTTCTGGAAAGGGAAAATGGCTGAATAGTAGAGCACACAAAGTAGAGCCACCAACCAAAATCCGCTGTCAGTGAGAATTTTGCCAAGATCGCTAATCTTAAAGGGGTCATCCTTTTCTTCGGCTTCACCTGTTTGTGCGTCTAATTTACGATCCATGAAGAAATAGACAATGGTCATAATTAATGCGATGCACATGAGCACTACACCAAAGGCTACAGAGCGGCTAACATCGGCTTTTCCGCCCAAATGAGCAAAATAGGGAGAGAAAATCATACATGTGGCCACTCCGAGACGAGCAAGAGCCATTTCGCTGCCCATGGCCATTGCCATTTCACGACCTTTAAACCATTTAACGATACCACGGCTCACGGTAATGCCAGCCATCTCGCAGCCACAACCGAAGAGCATGAATCCTGTTGCTGCACATTTTGCAGATGCAGGCATGTCTGCAGCAAAAGGTAAAACATCAAGCCAATTTTTTCCAAAAGGCGGTGACCAATTAAGGTGATTAGAAAACCATGTCTCTACTCCACTGCCGATAAAAGCATCGCTTACAGCATACCACTTGATAAGGGCACCAATCAACATTACTGCAGCTGAAAGTATTGCAGTGAAGCGAACACCCATCTTGTCAAGGATAATACCTGCGAAAATCAGAAAGAAAGCAAATACGTTAAGGAACACCTCGGAACCTTGCATTCGGCCAAACGACGAGGAGTCCCATCCACGTGTCTCTTGCATCAAGTCCTTGATGGGAGAGAGGATGTCCATGAAAATGTAGGAGCAGAACATCGCCAAAGCCAACAACAAAAGTGCTGTCCAGCGCATCGCTGCAGAGTCGCGCAAACTATTTTTTATCGTGTCTGTCATTGCTGTTATCGTTTTGTTTTTTATGGTTTTTCCTATTTCTATTATTTTTTCAGCCAACGGTCAAGCCAGTTGAAGAAGGTGCGTTGCCAGAGAATGCCGTTCTGGGGCTTCAGCACCCAGTGGTTCTCGTCGGGGAAGATGAGAAGCTGGGCTTCGATGCCACGCATGCGGGCGGCGTTGAAGGCACTCATGCCCTGAGTGGCGTTGATGCGGTAGTCTTTCTCACCATGAATGCAAAGGATGGGGGTGTCCCACTGGTCCACGAAGCGGTGGGGGGAGTTGGAGTAGGTCTTTCGGGCATTAGCCGTCTGGTCCTTGTTCCAGTAAGCATCGTCATATTCCCAGTTGGAGAACCAGTTCTCCTCCGTCTCCGTGTACATCGCCTCCAAGTTGAAAGCACCGTCGTGGGCAATGAAGCACTTGAACCGCTTGTCGTGGTGGCTCGCGAGATAATACACGCTGAAACCGCCGAAAGAGGCGCCGACGGCACCAAGGCGGTCCCGATCGACGTAGGGCAGTTGCGAACAGGCATCGTCGATGGCCGTCAAGTAGTCTTTCATACACTGCCCCGTCCAGTCACCGCTGATTTGCTCGCACCATGCAGAACCAAAGCCGGGGAGGCCGTGGCGGTTGGGGGCCACCACCACGTAACCGTGGGAGGCCATGATCATGAAGTTCCAACGGTAACTCCAAAATTGGGAAACAGGACTCTGAGGGCCGCCCTCGCAGAACAGCAGCGTGGGGTATTTCTTGGAGGCGTCGAAATGTGGAGGCAGGATCACCCAATACATCATGTCCTGGCCGTCTGTGCTCTTCACCCACCGCTGCTCGACGCTGCCCTTGGCCAACTGGTCGAGGATGTGACGGTTCTCGAAGGTAAGCTGGGTGAGGCTCGTTTTTGCCTGTTTCTTCGTGGAGGGAGAAACAAGATAGAGGTCGGCGGGGGCCATGTAGTGATGACGTTCGGCGATGAGACGCTTGCCGTCGCCGAGCATCTTCAACGAACCGAAGTCGGCCCAGTCGCTCGTGAGTTGTTTCACCTCGCCTTTCCAATTCACAGAGTAGAGGTTCTCCGTGCCGTGCCACACGCCAATGAAGTAGAGCAGGGCGTCCTTGGTGTCCGACCAACAGAAGTCATCGACATTGGAGTCGAAACTCTCCGTAACGAACTGCTCCCGGCCTGTGGCGAGGTCGTAAACGCACAGCCGCTGGCGGTCGCTCTCATACCCGTCGCGAGCCATGCTCAACCATGCCACGTATTTGCCGTCGGGAGAGAATTGGGGATTCTGGTCGTAGCCGGGGTGATTCTTCAGGTTTTCCGGGGCGTTGACAGACTGCGTGCGCAGCGTCTTGGTGGCATCGACAGCCGGGGCTTTGTAATGAGAGGGCTTGCAAAGGTTGCGCGTCGTCTTTTTTTCCACATCATATAAAAAGATGTCGGAGTCGGTGGAGATGGAGTAGGCCACGCCTGTCTTCTTCCTACAGGTGTAGGCCACTTGCTTGGAGTCACGACTCCAGTCGAGTTGCTCGACACCGCCGAAAGGTTCCATCGGGCACTCAAAAGGCTCGCCTTCAAGCAGGTCTGTGCCAGAACCGATGCCATTGGCACCCACTTCGGCCACGAAGGGATGGGCGATGCTCTCCACGTAGTGGTCCCAGTGACGGTACATCAGGTCGGTCACCAACCGACCGGTAGCCTTCGGAAGGTCGGCGGGATTCTCTTGGATGATGTCGTGGTAAGGGATGGACTGGATGTATAACACGCGACGGCCATCGGGAGAGAACTTGTAGCCCTCCACCTTGCCATCGGTATGGCTCAGTTGACGGCGGTCGCTACCGTCGGGGGCCATCGTCCATATCTCGCCGCCCGTGAGGAAGGCAAGGCGGTCGCCAAGCCATGACGGGTCTGTCTCATTGGCCGATGTCGTGGTGAGCTGACGCTGGCCACTGCCATCGCTGTTGACGATGCACAGCACGTGGTGGCTGGCATTCTCTTTCACACTGTAATAGCCCACTTGGTAGGCCACGAAACGGCCATCGGGGGAGGGGGCATAACTGCTGATACGGCCCATCGCCCACAGCGCTTCGGGAGTGAGAAGGTCGCTCTTCAAGGTGATGGCACTCTTGCCGATGTTTGGTTTCTCCTGAGCTTGGGTGATAGCCGGAGTGGCGGTGGCGATGACGGCTGCCATGATGAATATCTTCTGCATAGGGGTGTTATTTCTTATGGTTCAAGTCGTTGCGCTTTCGCTCCAAGTCTTCGCGCTTGCGACGCATCTCTTCTTGTTGCTGCTGCATCTGCTGCTGCATGGCTTCCAAACGGGCGGCCATGCCGGTCTTCTTCTTCGGATTCTTCTTGTTCTCCTCGTAACGAGCCTCCAAATAGGCGAGGAGTTTTGCGTCGTTGGTCGTCTTCCGAAGAATGAACATAATGGCGGCGCTGAAGAACAAGGAGATGAAATAGTAGAAGTTGAGGCCGGCGCTGTATTCGTTGAAGATGAAGAAGAACATCACCGGCATGAGGAACATCATCCACTGCATCATCTTCATTTGCTGGGCTTGCTCGCCTACCATCTGGTCGCGTTGCTGACGCATCGTCATCACGGAGTAGAGGATGTTGGCCACGCAGAAGAGGATGCAGGTCAGTGACAAGTGGTCGCCTATGCCCCACAAAGGCTGGCTCCACTGGAAGATGGGGTCGTAGGTGGACAGGTCTTTGATCCAGAGGAAACTCTCGCCGCGAAGCTGGATGGCGTTGGGCACGAAGTTGAACATCGCAATCCAGATGGGCATCTGGATAAGCATGGGGATGCAGCCGCTCAGCGGACTGACTCCGTATTGGGAGTAGATTTGCATCTGGGCCTGGCTACGCTGCATCTGGTCCTCGGGCTTGTCATACTGCTTGGTAGCCTCCTCGATCTTCGGACGGAGCACGCGCATCTTGGCGGAACTCATGTAACTCTTCTTCACCATCGGGTAGGTAATGGCCTTTAACAGAAGGGTGATGAGAATCAAGACAATGCCCATGTTTAAGCCTAATTTTGTGAGCCAGTCGAACACATAGAGGGTGAACCAGCGGTTGATGTAGCGAATCAGTGGCCAACCAAGATATACCAAACGCTCCATCTTCAGGTCTTTGCCGAAACGGCTCTCCTTTTCCACGGATTGAAGGAGGCGGAAGTCTATCGGGCCGTAGAAGAATTCCAATTCCGTCGGCGTCTCACCCTTTGGGTCGAAGAAAGCCTCCAACTCGGCATCGTATTTCTTCAAGTAACCAGTACTCTTGTCTTGGGGAATGCTCGATAGCTTGGCTCCAGAGGAGAATTCGTCCTTCGCTATCATCATGGCACTGAAGAACTGACTCTTGAAAGCCACCCAGTCGATGGGAGTTTCAAGGGTTTCCTTTTTCTCCTGGGTCTCATTCAGATAGTCGGTGCCCGCGCCAACCTTCTTGTAGGTAAGGGTGGCGTAACGGTTCTCGAAAGAGTGGCCTTTCTCCTGCTGCTTGCAGTCCTCGTGCCAACTCACGTCCATCGTCTTTGTCTTCGGGGAGAACAAACCCTCCATACCTTTGGCACGGAACGAGAAATGAAGCATGTAGTCGGGGCCGAGCAAATAGGTCATCACGATGTCATGTCCTTGGCCGTCGGAAGCGGTGAATGTCACCGTACTGTCGCTCTGTTCCGAGGGGGTGAAAAACAAGTCCTGAGTGGAGAGATTCATCTCTTTCCCCTCCAAACTGAAGTCCAAGCTCTGCTCCTTGCCCTCGAAGAGGGTGACGTCAGGCTTGTCGTCCTTGTCCTTGAAATTCTTCACCACGGCTTTTGTCACCGTGCCGCCCTTGCTGCTGAGCGTCAGCTCCAACTTGTCATTCTTCAGCACCACGTCGTTCGAAGTGCCTACGAGAGCACTGTGGAAAAAGGCAGTGGTGTCCTCGCGGGCCATGGCCAAGTCGGCACTTTTCTTCGCTGCTTCCTTCTTTTTCGCTGCTGCTGCCGCCTTCGCTGCTGCCGCCTCTTTCTCCATCTGTTCTTGCTGGGCCTGCAACTCCTCCTCGGAGGGACGGGCATACCAACTGTAGCCAATCAACACGGCGGCTATCAGCAAGAAACCGATTACTGTATTCTTATCCATCTAATTATTTTGTATTTTACTTTTCCACCAAAGGGTGTTTGAAGTTTGTTTTTGCGATGAACGCATTCAAGTTGCAAAGGTATGCTTTTCCTACGACATACACAAATTGTTGTGGCAAAAACAATGCCACACCGTGCAAATCGTATCTTTTTAACAATTCCTCCCAATTAACTTAATTTTTTACCAACCAAGAGGGATGCTGTATAATTTATTCTAAAAAAATTGACTTTTTTGCGCTTTCATGACACAATGTCTTAATTTTGCCCGTAAAACCAAGCAACATGCATCATTACTGGCCTACACTCGCATCAATACTCCTGTTGCTGACCACTATTGTGCTTGCCCCCTTGCACGTCCGGGCACAGGGAAAGTGCGTCATCGTGGACAAGGAGACTGGAACGCCCTTGAGAGGCGTGAAGGCATATACAGATAAGGAAGACGTGTTCACCACCGACTACCAGGGGAGGCTCGTCATCGACAAGCCTTTTGCCAGCGCCACTCTCGCTCATCCCAAGTATCTTAGCCGAAAGGTGGAAAAAGCGGAACTCAATGACACTGTTTGGCTTCTGCCTAAAGCCATACGCCTCGATGAAGTCGTAGTGTGGGGGCAGAAGAGAACGCCCATGGATGCCATGATGTCAAGCATTCAGGCCGAGCTGGCAGACGCGGCGGCCATGCAACCCAACACCGGCATCTCCTTCGACTTTTTTCAAATGTTCAGAAAGAAACCTCTCAACAAAAAGGCAAGGAAGAAAAACGAAAAACTGTTGAAAGAATGGGACAAAGAATATGAGCAAAAATGAAAATACACGTTCTTGGCTTGTAAGGGATGTAGCGATTTCTTGATTAGATTTGGTGGTTTCATGGATTTGTTGTAACTTTGCACCTTACTTTTAGAATGATATGGAAATAATTCAGACAGAAATAGAAGGCGTTGTGATATTGAAACCGCGTGTGTTTGAGGATGATAGGGGGTATTTCTTCGAGTCTTACTCCAAGCGTGAATTCGACAAGCAGGTGCGTGAAATCACATTCGTACAGGATAATGAGAGCAAGTCTCAATATGGCGTGGTGCGAGGATTGCACTACCAGAAATGGCCTTTCACACAAAGCAAACTTGTCAGGGTGCTACAAGGGAGAGTGCTTGATGTGGTGGTGGACATACGGCAAGGCTCACCCACATACGGGCAGCATGTTGCTGTGGAACTTTCAGGAGAAAACCGGCTGCAATTCTTCATTCCAAGAGGTTTCGCTCATGGATTTGCAGTCCTTTCGCAAGAGGCCGTCTTCCAATATAAATGCGATGAGTTCTATCACCCTGAAAGTGAAGGGGGTATAGCGTGGGACGACCCAACCCTCAACATCGACTGGAAACTCCCCGCAAAGGACATCATTCTTTCAAAAAAGGATATGGTCAACCCTAAGTTCGAGGAGATTGAACCTCACTTCCATTTCAACTTGGATTTATATTGATTACTCATTACTTATAATTTTTTTTGACAGTATGAATGTCGCAGTAGTAGGAACAGGCTATGTGGGCCTGGTGAGCGGAGCGTGCTTCGCAGAAATGGGTGTCCATGTCACATGTGTGGACATTGACGAGAAGAAAATTGAGGCTTTGAAAAATGGAATAGTACCCATCTATGAGCCAGGGCTCGACGAGATGGTGCGGAGAAACGCCAATGCAGGAAGACTCAACTTCTCCACCTCCCTTAAAGACGTCATCGACGATGTCTCACTCGTTTTTAGCGCTGTGGGAACGCCCCCTGACGAGGATGGTTCCGCAGACCTCACATACGTGCTCAACGTGGCAAGGGAGTTTGGTAAGAATATCAAGAAATACACTGTGCTCGTCACCAAATCGACCGTACCTGTGGGTACAGCGGCCAAAGTCAAAAAGGTCATCGAGGAGGAGTTGGAGAAAAGAGGGGAGAATGTGCCTTTCGATGTGGCATCCAATCCGGAGTTCCTCAAGGAGGGAGCGGCCATCAAGGACTTTATGAGCCCCGACAGAGTGGTCGTGGGGGTTGCCTCGGAAAGGGCAAAGGCGCTCATGATGAGATTATACCGCCCATTCATGCTCAACAATTTCCGCGTCATCTTCACCGACATTCCTTCCGCAGAGATGATCAAGTATGCGGCCAATTCCATGCTCGCCACCCGAATTAGCTTTATGAACGATATCGCCAACCTCTGTGAAATCGTAGGAGCAGATGTAGAGATGGTCAGGCAGGGCATTGGTGCCGACACGCGCATCGGACGGAAATTCCTCTATCCTGGTTGTGGATATGGTGGCAGCTGCTTCCCCAAGGATGTCAAGGCTCTCATTAAAACAGCGGAGAAAAATGGATACACCATGCGCGTGTTACAAGCTGTGGAGGAGGTGAATGAAAATCAAAAGCACGTGGTGTTCAATAAGTTACAAAAACATCTTCAAGGTGGATTGCAAGGCAAGACCATCGCTCTTTGGGGACTGGCTTTCAAGCCGGAGACCGACGACATGAGGGAGGCTACTTCGCTTGTTACCATCGACTTGCTCCTCAAAGCTGGATGCAATGTCAGGGTGTTCGACCCCGTCGCCATGGATGAGTGCAGACGGAGGTTGGGAGACACTGTTGCATACGCCAAGGACATGTATGATGCCGTCCTCGATGCCGATGCCATGCTCATGCTCACCGAATGGAAACAGTTCCGACTTCCCAGTTGGGGCGTGATGAAGAAAACTATGCGCAACGCGCTTGTTATCGATGGAAGAAACATCTATGACGCGGAGGAGTTGGCAGAGTATGGCTTTGAATACCACTGCATTGGAAAATAACAAAGAAATATGGTGAAACCAATATGAGGTGCAGCAGAAATGCCGCACCTCATATTTTTTTGGGGGGGTGAAGACTACTCCACGGTGACGCTTTTTGCCAAGTTGCGAGGTTGGTCCACGTTCAGGCCCTTCACCACGGCCACATGGTAGGCAATGAGCTGTAAGGGGATGACCGACAACAGGGGAACAAGTGTCTCAAGTGTCTCGGGAATCTCTATCACCCACGATGCCAGCTCTTTCACCTCATGGTCACCCTCGCTCACCACGGCGATGATGCGGCCATTGCGGGCTATCACCTCCTGGATGTTGCTGATGATTTTCTTGTAGAGACGGTGGTGGGTGGCCACGAACACCACCGGCATGTTCTCGTCAACCAACGCGATGGGACCGTGCTTCATTTCGGCAGCAGGGTATCCCTCGGCGTGGATGTAGCTGATTTCCTTCAGTTTCAACGCTCCTTCCAATGCCACGGGGTAGTTCATGCCACGACCCATGTAGAGCGTGTTGCGAGCGTAGGTCAGTGTGCGGGCGATGTCGCGAATGTGGTCGTTTTGAGACAGGATGCGCTCAATCTTGCTTGGAATGAGCGACAACTCCTCGATGTGCCGCTCGTAAACAGACTGGTCGAGGACACCTTTTTCATAACCCAAGGCGAGGGCGAACAAAGTCAAAACCGTTACCTGACCAGTAAAGGCTTTCGTGGAGGCAACGCCGATTTCGGGACCTACGTGGATGTAAATGCCTGTGTTGGAGGCTCGGGCGATGCTCGAACCAACGGAGTTGACAATGCCGAAGCACAACGCACCATGCTCTTTCGCCAAGTTGAAGGCGGCGAGTGTGTCGGCTGTCTCGCCACTTTGCGAGATGGCTATCACGATGTCATCCTGACGAATCACAGGATTGCGATAGCGGAACTCGCTCGCATACTCCACCTCCACTGGAACGTCACAAAACTGCTCCAGCATCTGCTTGCCGATGAGGCCGGCATGCCATGAAGTGCCGCAAGCCACGATAATGAAACGTCCGGCGTTCATTAACTGCTCCCGATGGAGCTGGATGGCACTCAACACAATTTTGTGCTCTGAAAGAAGCAGTCGCCCGCGCATGCAGTCGGAGATGCAACGGGGTTGGTCGAATATCTCTTTGAGCATGTAGTGGGGATAACCGCCCTTCTCCAACTTGTCCAAGTCGATGTCCACATCGTGAACGTCAGCGGCTACCACGTCGCGGGAGTTGGAAAGGTTGCGAATCGCTATCTCCTCACCACGGCGAATCACGGCCACCTCCTCGTCATTCAGATAGACGATGTGTTTCGTGTACCCTACGATGGGAAGGGCGTCGGAAGCAAGGAAGAACTCGGAGTTGTTCTCGCCGACACCCACCACAAGTGGACTGCTCTTACGGGCGCAAATCACTTCGTCTGGGTGTTCGCGGTCCAATACGGCGATGGCGTAGGCACCTACTACGCGACGAAGGGCGTAGAGCACGGCCAAACCCAAATCGAGATGGAAACGCTGTTGCACAAATTCTATCAGCTGCACAAGAACCTCCGTGTCGGTGCTGCTCTTGAAATGATATCCCTTGCCAATAAGATATTCTTTGATGTTGGCATAGTTCTCGATGATGCCGTTGTGAACCAACGCCAATCGACCACTTTCTGAGAGGTGAGGGTGGGCATTCACCGACGATGGCTCGCCATGGGTGGCCCAACGGGTGTGAGCAATGCCAACACTTCCCGAAAGGTCGTCATGGGCCACTCGCTCCTCAAGGTTGGACACCTTGCCCTTCTCCTTGTAAACACGCATGCCACCATCGGAAGACAAAAGTGCCACGCCGGCAGAATCATAACCGCGATATTCCAATCGCTTCAAACCGCCTATCAAAATCGGAAAGGCTTGGCGGCCGCCTATATACCCTACTATTCCACACATAATGATGAATTTTTTAGTACTTTTATAGAAAAACTTGCATTAATTGGGAATTATTGCGTCAATAGGCAACAAAATTTCTACTTTTTGTTGCTTTCTGTCAATCTGTCTGAAAAAATGGAAAAAAAGTGCCATTTTTTAATGCTATATGCTAATTTTGCACACGATTTGTCCAAAGGCATGGTTTTTGCAAGGTCTTGCTTATAGCCTGTGTCAACAGCTGAAAGGCTTCTGTTAGTAATTCTTATTGATTAAATAAACAGCAATGATAATGAAAATGAGACATTTGAAAATGACCGCCATCTTGACGATGGCGATGGTAACATTATTCGCTTCTTGTGGAAAGAAATCGGCTGACGAAATCTTTGAGGAACAAAAAAGCGGAGTGGTGTTGGTGCTCAACAAGTTCTATTACAAAGTGGAAATGCCGGGGGGAAATCAACTCTTTTTCAACGGTATGGACCAAAATGGAAACATCTTGGGATTCACTACCAATGAGCAAGAGGCAATGGCAAAAGCGCAAATGCTCAACGGTACGGGCTTCTTTGTTGGAGATGATGGCAAATTTGTCACTAACAGACATGTTGCTGTCACTGACCTCGACAGCAGACAACTAAAGGCACAGCTTGCGAGTATTGTCAGGGCCTCGCTCATGCAATATGCCATGGCAGCAAGGCAGATACAAGCCAAATACAATATGCTCGAAGCGCAAAAGGCTCAGTTCATGGAATATGACTTCTTCGGAAACATCGTTGATGGAGACGAGACGCAACTTAGTCAGATTATTGAAGAGCAGAGAAAACTCAAGCAGATGTATGACGAAATGGCATCGGCTGTCAGACAACTGCAAAATGCAAGTCTCAACAACATCAAGGTGAGCACCGTGTCGAACATTGGTATTTCCTTTGACGGAGAGAAGGTGAACAGCCCTTCGGACTTCCTCGTGAAAAACCCATGCAATATCGTGAAGGTTTCCGACAAAGAGAATGCCGACCTGGCACTCCTCCAACTAAAAAGCAAGAAAACACCCAAGGGAGCCTTCGTGTTTAAGTTTGCAGGTGAGGGCAACAAAGAGTATTTCAACGGAAAAGCCGCCGAGGAAAAAATAAAAATCGACCAGCAACTCTATATGATTGGCTACAACGCTGGACTTATGCTCGCCAACACACAAAAGGGAATCAGCGTGCAGATGACAAGTGGAAGGGTCACACAAACACCTGACGGGGAAAGGCTCACATACAGCATTCCCACCGTCCAAGGTTCAAGCGGAAGTCCGGTCATCGATGATAGAGGAAATGTCGTGGCGGTCAACTTCGCCAAACTTGTGGGAAGCGACAATTTCAACTTCGGAATACCTCTCGAAAGAATCAAGGAATTCCTCAAGTGAGAAAATGGATGTGCATAGGATTGAACTTATAATTTGACACGGGGCCAGACGCGATTGGCGTCCGGCCCCGTGGAATTTATTGAACTTGATTTCAATACACCTTGATGTGATAACCCACGGTCACCATGAAAACATTCTCCTTCGCATTGCCCAAGGCTCGGCGGCCTGTCTCTGTCTTAGCTAATTTTGACAAAGGCAACCCATAATAGCCTTCAATGTAGAGATTCTCCATCTCATAACCGGCACCAAGAAGAAAGTGAGCGGAGCGTTTGTGGAGATGGCTGATGATGTTGTAGTCCTTGCCATCGAGTTCACTCTTCGCATGAAGGTGAACACCAAAAATGAAACCGGCCATCACATCAAAATTGCGAACAGGATAGTAACGCATTTTATATAGATAAGTCATATAGTCAAAACTATATGAATAGGGACCACGGCGGTCTATAGTGCCATCCTTACGAGTAATCTCTTCATCACTGTGGAAATTGTCCCATGCGTCGCGAGTTCCTTGACGGGTGTAGGCCAACTCGAAACTCATACCCCAGTGGTTGTTGAAATACGTCTGAACGATGCCGCCGATGTACGGACCGAATAGATATTTGCCATCGTAATTGGTCAAGTTGGAAGCAGTCACACCAACCACGGGACCAGCGTATATGTCCATCGGGTCGTGCCAACGGTTCTCATCACGCCATTCCTGGGCATGAATGCATACACATGCCATTATAATGGCTACAATACTTGTTAGAATTCTTTTCATTTCTTTCGTCTTTGCTTCTTTAGTCGCGCACCAGACAATGCCTGAAACGCAAATTTTCTGCAAAGGTAATACAAACATGGCGCAAAAAAAAGGAAATACAACTTTTTTTTTGTATTTACCATCCTTTGTGTTACCTTTGCACCATGGTTGACTATTTGAATCTGGCACGAAGGGTTGCCAGAAGACAAGAAGAGTACAAACGTGCGGTGGAGCAGGTAATCGAACAAGGATGGTTCATTCTTGGAAGACAATTATTGGCTTTTGAGGAGGAATATGCGCAATACATCGGAACAAAGCACTGCGTGGGGGTCGGAAACGGACTCGATGCACTCACGCTCATTTACAGAGCCTGCATGGAGCTGGGGAGAATGGAAGAAGGTGACGAGGTTATCGTGCCGGCCAACACTTATATCGCATCCATTCTTGCCATCGCTGAAAACGGACTTGTACCGGTGCTCGCAGATGCCAACCCCGTCACCATGCAGGTGGACGATCGCCAACTTGAAAGTCTCATCACCAAACGAACGCGCTCTGTCATGATTGTGCACCTTTATGGAAGGTGCGCATACACCAAGCACATTGAGGACATCTGCAAAAAGCACCAACTTCTGCTTGTTGAGGACAACGCTCAGGCACAAGGATGTCGATACGGAAATATCAGGACCGGCGCCTTGGGGTATGCTGCCGGACACAGTTTCTATCCCACTAAAAACTTGGGGGCCATGGGTGACGCCGGAGCTATCACCACCAACGACGACCAATTGGCCGATATGGTCAGAACGCTCAGAAACTATGGCTCGAAGAAAAAATACGTCTTTGAACATTTGGGGCGAAACTCGAGGATGGACGAAATACAAGCTGCTGTGCTGAGGGTGGGACTCCAACATCTCGACGAGGACAATAGAAGGAGGCAGGAGGTGGCACAATCATACAATGATGGCATTTGCCAACGCGCCGTGCAAAAACCTGCCATCGCACCTCAAGAGGAAAACGTGTGGCATATCTATCCAATTTTGTGCGACCTTAGAGACAAACTAAGGGGGTTTCTGGCACAGCAAGGTGTTGAGGCGCAAGTACATTATCCCATTCCACCTCATCAACAGGGATGTTGCACCAACTGGCGATATGAGAGTCTTGATGTCACAGAAAGAATACATCACACCGAACTAAGTTTGCCCATGGGCCCCGAACTGACCGATGAAGACGTGATGAGGGTGGTTGAGGCTGT
The DNA here is from genome assembly GCA_017619755.1 of Prevotella sp. Taxonomy (GTDB): domain Bacteria; phylum Bacteroidota; class Bacteroidia; order Bacteroidales; family Bacteroidaceae; genus Prevotella. Next base: position 51,392 of record JAFZRU010000027.1, on the reverse strand, counting down.
CAACAAATTCCCACAATAGGGAAATAAAAAATGATAAGACACAGAAGATTTTCATCTTGCCTTTCACCTTTTTCAAGGAAAAATGACTAATTTTGCCCCCGAAACGGAAATTATACGGAAAAAAGATTGGATAGAAAGAGATAACAAAATGTCATTCAGGTTCTTAAGAGTTTGCTTGCTCATAATGGCGGTTGCTGGTGGACAAACTGACACCCACGCACAGAGGTTTGCAGGATTCGTCAACGACGCCAAATATGCCTCCACAGACTCCCTCATGAATGTTGGAGGAATGGAGTATTATTTGCTTTATGAAAATTATGAAACCGTCCACTTCCTATCACTCCTCTCGGAGAGAAGGGAGACCTTTATCATTGGGCCAGCTTGTCCTGAAGATACCCTCTATCAGGATGGTTACATTTGTGGAAAACTTGGTGTTGAAGAGGTAAGGACTCCTCTCGACAGCTTGAAAAACGACAGCATGCTGGTCAATAACAAATACCCGTCGCTCTTCCAAAGGTGCGAGGCTGTGTCACCATGTAATTTCAAAGCATGCGACACCAACAATTTCGGGTACAAAATCGTCGTTGATTTCCCGTCACAAGAAGGGGCGCAATGGGACTACCTACGTTTCTGGATGATCAACTTCATCGACACCATCACCAACATGGACTTGATTTTTTACGACGATGTGTTCCTGGAAAAAAACATCGACAAGTCCATGCTGCCGACAGAGGTGATTAGAAGAAACCACCCCGAGGCTTTTGAGATAGAAGACATCAGCAATGGTCAGGCTATTGTGGACCATTTCAGGGACATGTATATGAGGCAGGTGTATTACCTCAAAAACCTCGACTTCTCCTTCCCCCTCAGCTACCTCCGCATCTTCATCTCGCCAAGATACGTCTCAGACAGGTATGTCACTCTCTTTGTGGCTACCAATCTGTACGCTTACGGAGCACACGACTTCCCCGTTGAGAGATATGTCACGTTCGATATGAAAAGGATGGAAATCGTGAAAAACAAAAACCTCTTCCAAAATGCCACCCTCGCTGACGTGAGGAAGGCTTTGGAAGAGGAAATGGCTAAAAGTGGTATGGAAATGGGAGATGCTGAAATACCGCAAGCGGCCATCTATGACAACTACTTGGTTTTCAGCTTCCAACCATATCAGGTGGGAACTTTCGCCGACGGCATCTCACATTTCAAAATCAACAAGGACAAGCTCAAGAAATGCATCGCCAAGAACAAGTGGTGGTGAAAATGGCGAAAGAAAGGAAGTCAAGGGCACTACAAGGTAGGATGGGTCAATCCTCGATATAGGCTTCCATTTCTTCCCTTAAGTCGTAATCATTGTCCAAGTCGATGATGTCGTCGATATACCATTCCCCACGCTCAAAGTCCAATTCCAAGCGGACACGGGTGCTGCTGCCCATATTGTGAAGCACCAACTCCACCTCGGCATCGTCCTTGTCTCGCTTCAACACACGAACGTCAGAGATGGACAGTTTGTCGAAGTCCTGCCCCATCACCCAGTAATCGAACTCGAAGAACCCCATCTCGTCGGGCTTGTTGGTGTTGTCGTACTCTATCACCTTCTCCAACAAGTCGTTCCAGTCTTTTGTGCAGAACTTCTCGTCGGGGGAGGGGATGTCTTGGGGAAGGTCTCCCTCGTCATCGTCGGTCATCTCGCGGAAATTCTCCTTGAAAATATTCTCGTAGATGGCTTCCACACGGGCGATGACATACTCGTCGCTATGGGGGTCGCCATCTATCTTCGGTTGGACGAAAGTTTCATTGGAGGATGGTGACTGCGAGGTGCTGTCAGATGAGGTTGAACTGGTGGAAACGCCGCCTTTACCACAACTTGCCAACAACAAAAGAGTGGCAAAAAACATGATGCAATGTCGCATAATCGTAGGTTTTATTTGATTATTTCTTTTTCCAACTGCAAATATAGACAATTTTTTCCATATAACTTTTAATTAATTAAAAAATAACATAACATACGGCTTTTTCTTGGCACAATTGTTGTATCTTTGTAGGCGAATGTAACAACAATGACAAGAAGATGAAAAGATTGACCATCATTTTTGCATCCCTGGCCATCATGGCCGTCCAAGTGCAGGCGCAGTTGCTTTACAGCATTTCCGGAAACGGACTGCAAAAGCCGTCCTACGTTCTTGGAACATATCATTTTGCCTCTTCATCGTTCCTCAACGAAATTCCCGGCTTCCAAAATGCCTTTCAACAGACACAACAGGTGTGCGGGGAACTGGTCATGGATGATATGATGAAGCCGGAAAACGTACAAAAATTGCAGCTGGCTATGATGATGCCGGAGGGAACCACCATTCAGGACATGCTCGACGAAGAGCAGATGAAGGCTCTCAATGACATCACAAAACAACTGCTCGGTGCCGACTTCTCCAATCCTCTGGTGGGGCAACAATTAGGAAGGTTGACTCCCGGAGCATTGCTCACGCAGCTCACGTCGCTTCTATATCTGAAGAAAAATCCAACGTTCAATTTGAGCGATGGCGTTGACACGTATGTGCAAACACTGGCAAAGCAAAACAACAAGGGTGTTATGGGGTTGGAGACCGTGGAACAGCAAGCTAAATGCTTGTTCCAATCTGCTACCATAGAGAGACAAAAGCAGCTGCTTTTGTGTTTCGTCAAACACCAGGACTATGAAATGCAAATCACCGATGAACTGGTGAAGGCATATTATGACAAAGACCTCGACGCCATTGAGCGCCTGGGCGACATGAAACTCAACGACGAGTGCGACGCTACAGATGAGGAGGACAACACCCTCATCTATGGTAGAAACGCCGATTGGCTCACCAAGATGCCTGCCATTATGAAAGAGAAACCAACGTTCTTCGCCGTGGGATGCGGGCACCTCATGGGAGAAAAAGGCCTGCTCAACCTACTCAAAGAGGCTGGCTATGATGTCAATCCCGTCGAATAACCCCAATCTCTCGTCCAGTTTGTTGCGATACCATCGCAACCCCCTTAAAAAACAATTATATAAATATTTGAAATAATGAATACCAAAAGCATTAAGAATTCATGCATCGCACTGGTGGCTGCAGTATGCCTTGTCAGTGCCATGCCAGGAGAACAGCCCATCACCAAGAATGGGAAACAGGTGATAATCAACACTACCACCATCGCTGCCGACATCAAAGGATACAACGGCCCTACACCCCTGAAAATTTACATCACCAACAACAAAATCGACAAAATAGAGGCTCTTCCCAACCAGGAGACACCCAAATATTTCTTCAAGGTGAAAAAGCAAATGCTGGGTCAATGGGACGGTATGGCTGTCAGCAAGGCTGTCAAGGCAAAAGTGGATGCAGTCACGGGAGCTACCATGTCATCGGAATGCCTCAATAAAACCGTTCAAAGGGGATTGGAGTATTACAAGAAAAACAAGTAAAACAAGTAAAAAGGAGGAGCAGCATGCTCCTCCTAAGATATTGTCAACCTACACGCTCGTCGATGACTTGGTAGGACTTGTATTGCTCCGCAGGAAAACGGAAAACATCATCACTGATGCCACCACTGTGGAAATTCGTGATGTTGATGGTCGTCCAAAACCATAAAACTTTTATTTTTAAGTATTTAGGAACGCGAGTGCGCCTGTCAATCACGGCCTTCAAATGCTTGATGCCCTTCACCTCGCGACGGGCGTCAAGTGTTAATTCGTAGGTTGTCTTGGTCTCCTTATGGCTGTAATTGTAGTCGTCGGCATTGAAGGAGAACTTGCTCTCATAGCGGTCTTTCTTGTATTTGCCGGGGGTGTAGAGGGTCACCGTCTTCTTCTTTGTATCAACCCAGTACTCGTGAGTGCCGTCGTTCCAACTTTTGTAACGAGCCTCCACAAACTTGCGCTTTTTGTTCTTGTACCATATCGAGCCATCAACTTTCAACACGCCGATGATGTTTACATTGTAACTCAAGGAAGAACCCTGAGGGCCGAAAACCATGTTGTAGGTGTAGTCGAATATCTTGCGAGACTCGTCGTTGGGAGATGACGAGTTGGTTGTGAAACTGCCACATAACATTGGCAATAAGGAGAATGACAGGCAGAGCAATATTTTTCTTGTTTTCATCTCTTTTCTCTTTTGAGCATGCAAAATTACAAAATTTTTTTCTAACATAGGTTGATTTATGGGGAATATTCATTAACTTCGCAAAAATTTTTGATATGAAACATTCTGACGAATACGTGCAACTCATGGAAAGCCATGGCTTGAAGGCCACGGCCAATCGCATCGTCGTGATAAAGGCTCTCGACAAGGCGAAACGACCGATGACCATGGCAGAACTTGAGGAAAGCATCCTCACCATTGACAAATCTGGGGTGTTCCGGGCGCTCATGCTCTTCAAAACACACCATCTCGTACACGCCATCGACGACGGAGGGGCTGTGAGATACGAGTTGTGCAGGAGCACGAAGGAGGATGTCGATGAAGATGAGCACCCTCATTTCCACTGCGAGGCATGCGGCAAGATTTTTTGCCTGAGGGACATTCCTATGCCTGATGTGAAGCTGCCTAAGGGCTTTCGCATTAGGTCGGTGGGATGTCTCGTCAAGGGGTTATGCCCCGAATGCGCTGGAAAAAGATGAGATTCTGGGGACAAGTGTCACCAACGGTCGAACAACTCGAAGCCGAAACGCAAGCCTGCCGAATGGTAGTGACATTTCTCAAAACTGACAAAAACACCCATGGACAGCAAGCGGTTGGTGAAACTGTAACCCAACTCCTCGTATAGTTTGATCTGACTCAGGTGGGCGACACCTATGTAGATGCGTTCCTTCTCTGTGATTTTGCCAATCAACGGTACCCAGGAGAGTAGCAAGAGGGGGGACTCGTAAGAGGCGTTGCCACGCACATAGTAATGGGAAGAGTTGTACCAGTTTCTGTGAAGTAACTCGAAATCACCGCTCCACTCGTCATTCCAACCACCTGGAATGTTGTCCTCACGGAAATTGTTGAAATCCAAAAAATAAGTGTCTTTCGTCTTTCTTGTGTAAAAACCGAAACCAGCGCGAAGAGACAAGGCGCGAAGGCATGGGAGGGGGCGGAGATACGAGCAGTCGAACTCCCATTTCTCATAATTCATCTTAGCCTCCGTGATCCCGTCCAACGTACGCTCATAGTCGATGGTCACTATCGGGCCGTGCCAGCCAAGAGGGCGAATGGTCAGTTCTTCTGCCAACGCACAGCTCTTGTAAATAGAGGGGTTGCCCATCGCTTCGAAGTCCTCTGCATGGACACTCTTCCAACGGTTGAACACGATGCCGCTTTCCAAACCCACATATTTGTTCAGTTCGTAGTAGGCTGTAAATGCCATGCGTGACTGCTTGAAATAGTCTAAATTGAGCGTGTCCCAGTCGAATTTCTCACCATACTTGTCCTTCAAGTTGTCCAGTACGGTGGAGGTCGTTTGCAATTCACCATGACGCCAGTAAAACCTCAGATGACCATTGTTGTGCTCGTTGAAGGTGTAAGTCACCGGGAGGTCGAAATAGGGGTGGCTCAACTTGAATGAATAGCCTGCCTTCAAACGCGCATTCAAGCTGTGGTTCTCGTCAAAAGTATAACCTATGCGGGCAGTCAACCGATAGGTCAGGCCGCGACGGTGGGAGTAGGAAAAGTAAAGGGGGTTGATGATGGGGGAGATGCGGTAGTACCCATGGTCGTTGCCAAATTTGCCCTTGATGCGGCGAAGAAGGTTCTCTCCCACTACATCCCATAGAAAATCCTTGAAAAAGTTTTTGTCTTCGACAACGGTGGTGTCCGGGGTGTGGGCACGGCGAAGGCTGTCGAATTCTGAGTAGATGGCGACGTCTTCTGATGACAAGGCCACGGGACGAAGGCTGTCCAATGCGGCACGGGCATCCATGCCTATCGTCTCAGGGCCGGGGGGAGGTGGGGTGATGCCGTAAACAGCCTCGTAGATGCCTCGCATGTGATTGCCAAGGAAGGTGAACTTGACTTTCAACTTACAACTCGAAGGAAGTAGGCTCGACAGACCTGAAGAGCCCATCGTCAAATGTATCTCGAAAGACACCATGTCGTATTCTCCTGCCAGCATGCAGCGGATGATACGGCCGCTCTCCACATCGACGATGGCGTGGCCGCGAACGGCCTGCGTGTTGTTCACGCGAGGTTGGAACTCCACATGGGCGTTCGTGCCGAAAACGGAAAGAATCTTGTATTGATAGTAGCGTTTGTTGCGAGCATGGAAAGGGGAGTAGAGATGGTCGCTCATCAACGTGCTGTGGTATATGTTGGGAGTCAAGTAAGCTTGTATGTTGGGCATCACTATGCGGTTGCGGCGGGCGGTACTGGTCCGAAGGTGAAGCTCGGAATCCGTTGGTTTGCCATCATGGTAAGTCAGGGTGACCATGCTCTCACCTACATGGCTGCGGTTGCCCGAGCGGACCACGTGATACAAGTGGGGCACACATAGCAAAGTGGGGTTGCGGCGGTTGGTCTTCACACGGAATTTCATATAGGCCGATGTTTGATACCCTTCTATCGTCGTGTCTATCTGAGAGCGGTAGTTGAACATACGATGAAGGACAAGGGTGTCGATTGAACCCTTGCCGATACAGGGGGTGAAGGGAAGCAATAAAATCATCGCCAACATACCCCGGAAAAATGCTGCTTTGCATTTCATTCCGCAAAAGTAAGCATTTTTCCCCTTTCATACAAAAAACGATTTGTCCTTTTGTTGAAAAACTCTTCGATATGAAGGAAAACAACAAATAACACAAAAAAGAGCGGGCCTGAAAAGGACCCGCTCTTGATGGTGCATGATGCTTTATCCCAAGTATTTCATCAGTATCTTGGCATTGCCGCTGTCGCGAAGCTTGGCAATGCTCTTCTCGCGAATCTGACGCACACGCTCACGGGTGAGGCCTAAGCGATCGCCGATTTCCTCAAGACCTTTCTCTGGCTGACCAATGCCGAAGCACTCGCGGATGATGGTGATTTCGCGATCCTTCAACACCTTGTTGAGCACAGACTCCAACTCCAAAGCCATCGACTCGTGGTCCACGTAACGGTCGGTGCGGCTGTCGTCGCCACTGGCCATCACGTCAAGCATGCAGTTGTCCTCGCCATCCTGGAAGGGGGCGTCGATGGACACATGGTGACCATCGGCCATCAAACTCTGGCCAATCTTCTCCTCGTCAAGGTTGGTGGCGTCGGAAAGTTCGGAGACAGAGGGGTGGCGCATGTTCTCTTGCTCAAACTTGTTGATCTCATGGTTGATCTTGTTAAGTGAGCCAACTTGATTCAATGGAAGGCGAACGATGCGGCTCTGCTCTGCTATCGCCTGGAGGATGCTCTGGCGAATCCACCACACGGCGTAGGAGATGAACTTGAAGCCGCGGGTCTCGTCAAATTTCTGGGCGGCTTTAATCAAGCCGATGTTACCCTCGTCGATGAGGTCGGTGAGTGTCAGTCCTTGATGCTGGTATTGCTTGGCAACTGAAACAACGAAGCGTAGGTTGGCGGTAACCAACTTGTCCTTGGCGCGCTCCCCTTCGGGGCCGCCCTTCTTGATCTTCTGAGCAAGCTCGATTTCCTCGTCTATCGATATCAATGGCGCACGGCCTATCTCGACAAGATACTTGTCAAGAGCCTCGCTCGAACGATTAGTAATGCTTTTTGTAATCTTTAGTTGTCTCATCCTGTTTACCTTAATTTCTAACTGCTTGAACTCCAAGCAAATAATAATTTATCCTTGAATAGCGATGCAAAATTAATAAAAATAACGATACGTTGTTACTCTTTCAGCTCGATTTTTTTGCTTAAAAAAAGTTAAAGCGGATGGCCGCATGTCGTTGATTTATAATTCTTTCGCACACAAGAATAAAGCAAACTCCATGCCATTTTCTATCAAGACATGGGCTATTGATAGTAAAAAAAAGACAATTGTCACTCCTTGATAGGCTCAATGTGGATGCCCACATGCGTGTTCTCGCCGTATTTCTCCTTCAACTTGTTTTCTATGTTGGTGGCATGGTCGTGAGCATGGGTGACGCTCAACTCACCGGGGACACGCACGTGAAGCTCGATGGCGATGCCGCGGCCGATGCGGCGTGTCTGTAGGTGATGGACGTCGGTCACGCCCTCTTCCATTCCGGCAATCTGACGAATCTCGTCTTCCATTTCGTCGGGAAGGCTGGCCTCAAGGAGCTCGTTCACTGCCTTGCGTATCAGGATGAAGGCCACACGCATGATAAAGAAACTCACTATCACCGCCGTGAGGGGGTCGAGGATACGCCAACGCTCTCCAAGAAGGATGGCGCCACCGATGCCTATCGTGGTTCCGAGGGAGGATAGGGCGTCGGAGCGGTGATGCCAAGCATTGGTGGCCACGGCAAGGGAATGTGTATCACGGGCGGCACGGATGGTAAAGCGGTAGCACCATTCCTTCACCACCATGCTCACGATGGCGGCTACAAGGGCGATGTAACCGGGACGCTCGAGCACGGCGCCCTGGAAAGCGCGAAGCGACTGCCACACGCCCTGGCAGCAGATCATCAAGCCGCCAAAAAGAAGAAGCAGGCCGATGATGACGGTGCACAGGGTTTCAAACTTCCCATGGCCGTAGTCGTGGCCCTTGTCTTTCGGACGACCGCCCATCTTTACGAATATGAGCACGATGATGTCCGTCAACAGGTCAGAGAGCGAGTGGACGGCATCGGCAAGCATCGCGGCGGAGTTGCCGATGATGGCCGCCACGAATTTCAATACCATTAACAGGATGTTCAACAACGTCCCTTGAAGGGTCACGCGCACTACGCGGCTGTCGGATTCTTTCTCGTTCATGATAGAGGATGAGTTGCAACGATGCAAAATTACAACGATATTTCCTATTCTGCAAATTTTTTCCAAAGATGTTGCGATGAACACGATTTTTATTCGTAATTTTGCACAATTAATTGATGGATTGAAATGGCTATAAAAGAAAAAAAATCGAGGAATGACGTCATCAACCCCAAACAGGGGGAGGGACGAAGCGTGCGGAAAAACAATTTCGCGAGGACGCTGATGATTGCCGTGGCCGTGGTGGCCGTCGCCGTGCTTGTATGGCTGGCTTTCATTCTCTTTGGAAACAACTTCAAGAGCAATGCTATGGGAATGAAGGTGAACGCCACGGTGGCTTCAAGGCTCGCCGGGGTGATGCTTCGCGACTACATCGACAACTGGGCCAGGGTGGAGATGGAGCAACTTGGGAGAAATGCCGAGGGTGTCGTGGTCTCCACAAGCGACGCCAAGAAGGTGATTGAGTGGAGGCAGGAATTTTTCAAGAAAAACGGCTGCTCCGACGCTTTGGACAAACTCGTGGCTGATTTAGAGGCACAGGAGGAAAGCATGGGGCTCATCCCGGCCAAGTACCGTGATACCAAGGATTCTTTCAAGCAGTTGAAACAAGATGTGAGGGATTTGGCCAAGCTTACAAAGCAACCGGGGGATTCTTTGGTGGGAATGGCGGTGAAAATGGCCGAGCTTCAGGAGAAGGTGGCAAAGACCATCGAGGCTACTGATTTCAATTTCTACATCTCCTACGACGATGTGAAGGAGAAGGTGGACGAGGTGGCTGCAACGCTGACCGACAAGGACATTGTGGAGGCTTTGGGAAAAGATTTGGACAGCAGGGCCAACAGTATTATCAACGTGTTGAAATACAAGAAATTGGGCTTCAAGGAACTTCCAAAGGGAAAAGGTGTGCTATACCATGAGGTGGCAAGAGGGAAAGGCCCCAAGCCCAAGGATGACACTATGGTGAAACTCAATTATGAGGGGAAACTTATGGACGGCACAGTTTTCGATAGTTCCTACAGTCGGGGAGAGCCGGTCGTCATGAGGCCGAGCCAGACGGTACCGGGATTTTGGCATTCTCTCACCAGCATGCCCATAGGCTCCAAATGGGAAATATACATTCCATACGACCAGGCATACGGCAACAGGGCGGCGGGAGCGGTGAAACCATACTCTGACCTCTTCTTCACCATAGAAACGATTGCCATACAGGAATAGGAAGCCTTGCTCCATAAATAAATGAGGGAAGACCTTTATGGCCTTCCCTCATTTGGTTGGTTGGGTACGTTAATTGATACCCAAAATCTTGTTCACTATCTCCATCACGTCCACAACGCTGATGATGCCGTCGTGGTTCATGTCGGCCAACTGCCATTGGTAATTGCTCAAGGGTATGCCAAGGATGTTGTTCACTGTCAGCATCACGTCCATCACGTTCACTATCCCGTCACGGTCAACGTCGCCAGCCACCGCGTTTTCCACATTGATGACGAAGGTGTCGCCATTGAGGTCCAATGTGGTGCCGTCGGAGTAGCTGATGCTGCCGGAGGTGATGGTGCCGGTATGGACGGAGGGCTCGACGTTGGCATCCACCATGATAACGAGGCTGAGCACATCGCCGTCATTGCCCGTCACCTTGTTGCCTTCGTTCACCACGTTCAATGTATAGTTGCCCTCGGAGTTGACAGAGAGGTTGGAAGAGGGCTGGGAGTCGGAGTGGCGGGAAGTGAAGCGGCAGACGGGAAGCCCGTCTTTGGTTATCACCCGTATGCCTTCGGGAAGCTGAAACGTTACGTTGTAGCTGCTTACGTTGGTCTGTGAGTTGTAGAGATTCAACTCAATGGTGGTTGTCGTGCCGACAAATGCCTCGGAAACGTAGCCGGTGACTGCCTCTGCTATTGGTTGCACATCGGAGAAATTTTCCCACTCATCGCTGTTCTTGTAGGAGTCGATGGCTGAATAAGGCACTTGCAAGGGAAGGTTGTAGGTGCGGGAGGAGAACACGGTGGGAGTGAGGATGGGGGGGACGGTGTTGTAGGAAACGATGCGCTCCAGGCTTGTGCAGGTGATGAAGGCGCTCTTGTCGATGCGGCGAACAGCGTTGGGAAGGGTCAGGATGCTGAGGTTGCTGCAGTTGGCAAAAGCCGACAACCCGATTTCCGTGAGTGAAAGAGGTAACTTGACGTTGGTGAGGTAGCGGCACATGAAGAAGGCGTAGTGGTCTATGCTCTTCACTGTCGAGGGCACTTCGTAGGCCCCTTGGCGCATGCTGGGGCAGCAAATCAGTTTTTCCATGCTCTTGTTGTAAAGCACGCCGTCAATGCTTGTGAAATAGTTGTTGCCTTCGCCCACCTCGATGAAGGTAAGGTTGGAGCAGCCACGGAAGCATGCCATGCCAAGGCTCTTGAGCGTGGAGGGGAGGCTCACTGACACAAGTTTGGAATCGCTCTCGAAAACACGGTCGCCAAGACTTTCCAACGTCTGGGGGAGTTCCAATGACGTGAGTTTCACGCAGGAACTAATGCCGTAGGAACCTATGCTTGTCACAGGACCCAGGAACTGAAGGTTCGTGAGGCTCTGGCAGTAGTAGAAAGCGTAGTCGTCAACCTTTGTCACTGACGAGGGCACCACTATCTCCTGGAGGGAGCTGCAGCCCCTGAACACGCCGTTCTCCAACTCCGTGATGCCGTCGGGGATGTTCACTTCTTTCAGCAGGATACAGGCACGGAAGGCATAAACGCCAAGGCGTTGGACGGAGGAGGGAATGCTTATCGAGGTCAGCTTGGAGCAGCCGTAGAAGGCGCTATTGGCAATCTCTGTCACTCCGGAGGGTATTTCGAAGTGCTCTGTCTTTCCACCGGGGCAGGAGATGAGTGTGCTTTTCGTCTTGTTGTATAGCACGCCGTCTTCGCTGCTGTAAACCGGGTTGTCTGCAGAGACGTTGATGGCTTGGAGCTTGTTGCAAGAGGAGAAGGGTGTGCTGCCAAGGTCGATCAGTGTGGAAGGGAGAGAGATGCTCGTCATCTTCGTGGAATTGGAGAAGGTACCCTCGTATGCAGAGGTCACTTCGTAGGAAACGTTGTTGACGGTGATGGTCTCGGGGATGACTACGTCGCCCTCGTAGCCGTTGTTCAAGCCGATGACGACGACGCTGCCGGAACTGTTGTCGTAGTTGTTGGGCATCACCATGGCGGTGCTGCCAGAGGTGCGGTAGTTGATGCCGTCAACTTTGACGTCGGCGGCCAGGGATGGCATGGTGAACACTATGCTCAGTAGGATTGTTGTGATGATTTGTCTCATATCAAGTCATATTGGGTTTCTTTGGTGCAAAAATAGCGAAAATTATCCAATAGTGCGGACAAAAAGCTGATTTTTTTGCATACGATATGGTCGTATGACAAAAGGTTACACCTTGTGGCTGATGAAGTCGCTCTTGTCGGCGTATTCATAACGCATTCGGGTGAGGAAGGAGCGGCGGAGCATGCTCAACTCCAAGGGAACCACCTTCCAAGAGGATAGGCCGGTCTGATATTCCTTGAACGTCTTCTTTCCATTGATGGTGCGAAGGACGATGGTCAGCAGGAGGGAGACCGTGGCAACGCCTAAAAGCACCCACCGATGGGTGAGACCGGCGAAAACGCCCGCTGACAATTCGAAGAGATAATTGCCATACATAGCCCATTGGTCAAGGGCATGGAGCAACCGCACTTTTGTTCCGCCTTCCAAGTGTCTGCCTACTTCGTGGTAATACACTTGGCGGTTCTGCCACGACTTGGGATGCAGGGGGCTCTCCCAAAGCCAAGTGGAGGGGGAGTCGGCCACGACGGTGCCTTCTTCTGTGGCGAACTTGTTGACGAGGAAGTCGTACTCGCCGATGGAGTATTTCAGATACTCCAAGAATCCTTGGCGCTCCATGAACTCGCTTTTGCGAAACGACACGTGGAGGCAGTTGGTGCGGTAGGCTTTGCCCGTGCGGGCCTGGCGCAGGAGATAAAGGGCGGTGTGGAGACGTTCGAAACGGTGGTAAGTCTTGGCCTCCTGAGTGAAGTTGGAGTAGCCAAGCACCATGTTGTGGGAGGGGGTGAAATGCTCCGACAACGAGGAGAGCCAATGGCTGTCCAACGGCTTGCAGCGAGGGTCGGTGAGAACAATCCAGTCGTTTTTGGAAGCCTTCACACCCAACGTGATGGCAAGTTTGTTCTTGCTCATGTAGCGAGAACTCTCCGGCACGAAGGTGTGGTATAGGCGTTGGTCGTGGGAATAGCGCTTCAACACGTTCTCCGTTTCAAGGTCGGCCTTCTCGGACACCACCACCACTTCGTAACCTGCCGGATAGTCCTGAGTGAGGTAAAGCGGCAGGTGTTCGTCTAATGCCTCATGGTCGCCGTTGGACACCAGCAGCACGGTGACGGGCGGCAGTTCGCCGGGGGTGGTTTGCCCACGACGGGGCAGCCGGCGGAAGAAGGGGCTGAACATCGGTGTGAGTAGTGCCAAGAGCAGCAGCGCACCCGACAGCACCATGGTGAGGAGGTCGAGGGGTAACGGAATCATAACTCTTCGGTGATGTACCCACGGGGAAGTTTGCGGCAGTTGTATTGCGATGCCATGATCTCACCGTACGCCCCGGCGGAGCGGAGGGCGATGAGGTCGCCGCGGTGTGTCTCGTTCAAGTCCACCGACTTGCCGAAGACATCGCTCGACTCGCAAATGGGCCCCACCACGTCGTAAGTCTGTACCGGACCGTCGCTGCTGATGTTCTCTATTTTATGATAGGCTTGGTAGAGGGCGGGACGGATGAGGTCGGTCATACCGGCATCGACAATGGCGAACTGCTTGGCGGTGCCTTGCTTCACGTAGAGCGTGCGGGTGACAAGGGTGCCGCATTGCGCCACCACGGAGCGGCCGAGTTCGAAATGGAGTTTTTGGCCGGGGCGGAGATGGAGCAGGCGGGCGTAGGTGTCGAAATAGCCTTTGAAATCGGGGATGGGAACGCGGTTGGGATGGGTGTAGTCAATGCCTAAGCCACCGCCGACGTTGATGTGGTGTACCGTCACCCTGTGGCGCTCCAACTGTTTCTGGAGGTCGTTGATGCGGTTGCAAAGAGCGGCGAAGTCGCCCATGTTGAGAATCTGCGAACCGATGTGGAAATGTAGGCCGATGAATTCCACATGGGGTAGGGAATTCACCTCGTCCACCACGCGCTCCATATCCCCCATGGCAATACCGAACTTGTTCTCCGCCAGGCCGGTGGTGATGTTCGAATGGGTGTGGGCTCCCACGTCGGGGTTGATGCGCAAGGCTACACGGGCTTTCTTGCCACGTTGGCCGGCAAGGTCGTTGAGTACCTCAAGTTCTGCCTGACTCTCTACATTGAAGCAGAAAATGTCCTTGTCCAATCCAAGGTTGATTTCCCAGTCGGCCTTGCCAACGCCGGCATACACCATCTTGCGAGAGGGGAAGCCGGCGCCAAGAGCGGCACGTATCTCGCCTCCACTCACGCAGTCGGCACCAAGGCCGGCCTGGGCTATCACATTCAGTACCTTGGGGTTGGCGTTGGCCTTGATAGCGTAGTGTACCTCGTAGCCCTCGTGTTTCGAACTCTCCGAGAGAATGGCACGCAAGGTGGTGCGCAGCAAGTCGGTGTCGTAATAGTAGAAGGGGGTCTCTATCGACTGGAACTTGTCTGTGGGGAAGCGTCCTTTCATTGCCTTAATCGAATAGTTTCGCGCTCAGGTTGCGTAGCGCGCGTTGCTTGTCTTGTTCCTTCACCAAGAAGGAGATGTTGTAGTTGGAGCCGCCGTAGGAAATCATCCGCACGGGGATGTCTTTCATCGCGTCGGTGGCAAGGGTCTCGAAGCCAAGGTTGCTCCAGTCCAAGTCGCCAACAACGCAGATGATGCACATGTGGGTGTCCACGGTCACTGTGCCATATTTCTTCAACTCGTTGACAATGGCTGTCAGGTGAGCATCGCTGTCGATGGTCACAGAGACACCCACCTCGGAGGTGCACACCATGTCGATGGGGGTCTGGTAGCTCTCGAAAATCTCGAAAACCTTGCGGAGGAAACCAGTGGCAAGCAGCATTCGGGAACTCTTGATCTTGATGGCGATGATGTTGTCCTTGGCGGCGACGGCCTTGATTTGTCCGCGCATGATGACGTTGTCCACGATGGTGCCTTCAGCATCGGGAGCAAGCGTGTTGAGAAGGCGGACGGGAATGCCGGCGTATTTGGCAGGCTGGATGCAGGTGGGATGGAGAATCTTGGCACCGAAGTAGGCCAGCTCGGCTGCCTCTTCGAAATTCAACTGGTGCACGGCCTTCGTGTCGTCCACAACGCGGGGGTCGTTGTTGTGCATGCCGTCGATGTCGGTCCATATCTGAATTTCCTCTGCGTCGATGGCTGCGCCCACCAAGGAGGCGGTGTAGTCGGAACCGCCGCGGAGGAGGTTGTCAACCTCTCCGTAGGCGTTGCGGCAGATGAAGCCTTGGGTGACATACACTTGGTGCCCTGCGTTGGCGGACATCAATGAGCATAGCTTCTCCTTGATGTATTGTGGGTCGGGCTCGGCGTTCTTGTCCGTGCGCATGAAGTCGAGAGCCGACAACAGCACGGCGTCTATGCCGCACTCGTGCATGTAGTTCACCATCATGTTGGTGCTGATCACCTCGCCTTGGGCCACGATGCTCTTCTCCTCAAAGCTCGTGAAAAGGTCCTTGGTGAAGGAACGGAGGTAGTTGAACTCCTCATAGAGGAACTTGCGGGTTGTCTCGCGCCACTCCTCCGTGCTGTAAAGGGCCTCCACGTGCTCCAGGTATTTCTTCTCAAGTGCGTTGATGACCTCGTTGGCTCCGTCGGGGTTCTTCATGTAAAGGTAGTTGGAAATTTCCACAAGCGTGTTGGTGGTGCCAGACATCGCGGAGAGCACCACGAAAGTAGGCTCACCGCTGCGAGTGATGAGCGAGGCTACGGATTTCATCCTCTCGGGACTGCCGACGGACGTGCCGCCGAATTTCATTACTATCATGTCGTTGTCTTTTTTGTGATTGTTCGTTTTTTCGGTGTCGCACTCAGTCTTTCGCGTCTTCCGACAGGTCCATCTGACGGTATTCGTGGGTGACGTCTTTCACCATGTTGTCCTTGCAGCGATAGACCGTTCCGGGGAACTCGTCGAGCAGGGGGATGTTGTGCGTGGACATGACCACGGCGGTGCCGTCCTTGCTGATTTGCTTGAGAAGGCTCACGATGTGGCGGGCGGTCTCCATGTCGAGGTTGCCCGTGGGTTCGTCGGCGATGATGATTTTGGGCTTGTTGAGCAAGGCACGGGCGATGGCGATGTGCTGCTGCTCGCCGCCGGAAAGCTCGTGGGGCATTTTTTGCAATTTCTCGGTCATACCCACTGCTTCAAGCACGGTGTTGATGCGCTCACGACGATCCTTGCGGTGTGTCCATCCCGTGGCGCGGAGCACGAAGTCGAGGTTTTTTTGAACACTGCGGTCGTGCAGCAGTTGGAAGTCTTGGAAGATGATGCCCATCTCGCGGCGAAGGGCGGGGATGTCCTTGCGGCGGATGGTGCTCACGTCGCGGCCCAGCACCTCGGCCTTCTCGGGATTGGCATGGTCGAGCTCGCAATAGATGGTTTTGAGCAGGGAACTCTTGCCGGCGCCCACCTTACCTATTATATATACAAAGTCGCCTTCGTTTACTTGAAGGTCCACGTCCTTGAGTACGACGTTGCCGTCCTGTACGATGTTTACTTTTTGGTAGTCTATCAACATGGCTTCTTGTTTTGGGGTTGGACTTTCCATTATCAGTGTTTTTTCCAGTTGGGATCGTGACGCTCACGAAGTTCGCTGGCAAGGTCTTCTATCCGCAGGCCCTTGCTTGTGAGCAGAACGATGAGGTGGTAGAGCATGTCGGCGCCTTCATAGACAAGGCGCTCGTTGCTGCCGTTGGTGGCCTCAATCACTAATTCCAGGGCTTCTTCGCCCACTTTTTGGGCCATACGGTTCAGACCGTCGCGGAAGAGGCTCGTGGTGTAGCTCTTTTCGGGCATCTCCTCGTGGCGCTTCTCAATGAAGTCCTGTAGTTGGCTGAGGAAATCCAAGGGCGAACCCTCGTTGCGCTCGTTCCAACACGTGTCGGCTCCTGTGTGGCACACGGGACCTGTGGGGCGGGCTTTCACCAAGAGGGTGTCATGGTCGCAGTCGATTTTCACATCGACCAAGCGGAGGTGGTTGCCGGAGGTCTCGCCTTTCGTCCACAACGTCTGGCGGGAGCGGCTGTAAAAAGTCACCAAACCACTGGAGAGTGTCTTGTCGAGTGCCTCTTGGTTCATATAGCCGAGCATCAGCACTTGGCGGGTGTCGGCGTCCTGGATGATGGCGGGAACAAGCCCGCCGCCTTTCTCAAAATCTATGTTCATCGTTTCTTCGTATTTTCTATTGTCTTACCTTGATGCCCTCGTGGCGAAGGTATTGTTTCAGTTCGGGGATGGCTATCTCGCCAAAGTGGAAGACGCTGGCGGCAAGGGCTGCGTCGGCCTTGCCGAGAGTGAAGGCTTCGAGGAAATGCTCACGAGCACCGGCGCCGCCGCTGGCTATCACGGGGATGGGGAGTATGTCGTGAAGTTGGGCAAGGGCCTCGATGGCGAAACCCTCTTTCACTCCGTCGTGGTTCATACTGGTGAAGAGTATTTCACCAGCACCGCGGTCAGACACCTCGCGAGCCCAGTCGAAGAGATTATATTTGGTGGGCACGCGTCCTCCGTTGATGTAACATGTCCACTCGCCGTCGCACAGGCGGGCGTCGATGGCGCAGACGCACACTTGGGAACCAAAGCGGCTGGAAATCTCGTTGATGAGTTCTGGACGACGAAGGGCCGCGCTGTTCACGCTCACTTTGTCGGCGCCGGCATGGAGCAGACGCTCTACGTCCGACAACTCGTTCACGCCGCCGCCCACCGTGAAGGGGATGTTCACCTCGGCGGCCACGCGTGTCACCATGTCGGTGAAGGTCTTGCGGCCTTCGTGGCTCGCTGTGATGTCGAGGAACACCAACTCGTCGGCGCCGGCATCGCTGTAGGCTTTGCCAAGTTCCACCGGGTCGCCGGCGTGGCGGAGGTTGACGAAATTGGTGCCTTTCACCGTCTGGCCGTCTTTCACGTCAAGGCAGGGGATGATACGTTTGGCCAAACCGCCAAGTTGACGGCGAAGGGCGTCAACGTCGATGCGGCCCTCGTAGAAGGCTTTGCCGAACACCACGGAGGGGATGCCACGTCGGTGCAGTTCGGCAATGTCGGCGTTGCACGACACGCCGCCGCTCGCAATCAGGTGGAGTTGGGGGTAGGTGCGCATCACGTCGCTGTATAGGTCGAGCGAGGGGCCTTGGAGCATGCCGTCGCGGGAGATGTCGGTGCAAAGCACATGGGTGACGCCTTGCTCCACATAGTGGCGCAGGAAGGGCAGCAGGTCGGTGCCGCTGTCTTCCTTCCATCCGTTGATGCTCACCTTGCCATTTCTAACGTCGGCGCCTAAGATGATGCGGTCGGGGCCATATTTGCGAAGCCAGCTCAAGAAGAGGGTGGGGGAGGTGACGGCCACTGAACCGATGGTCACCATCTTCGCACCGCAACGAAAGGCTTCTTCGATGTCGGCCTCGCTCTTGATGCCCCCGCCAAAATCGACGGAGAGGCTTGTTTGTTCGGTGATGGAGCGTAGCACGGGGGAATTGACGATGTGGCGGGATTTTGCACCGTCGAGGTCCACCACGTGAAGTCGGCGGAAACCGAGACGCTCGAATTCCTTGGCCACCTCCACCGGGTCGGAGGAGTAAACGGTCTTCTCACTATAGTCGCCTTTCTTCAAGCGTACGCATTGACCGTCGATGATGTCGATGGCGGGGATGAGTTCTATCATGGGCGGATGGGTTGCGGGGTTCTGGCTATGGAAAGGAAATTCTCGAGGATGCGCTCGCCCACGCTTCCGCTCTTTTCCGGATGGAACTGGGTGGCGTAGAAATTGCCCTTGTGCATGGCAGCGCTGTAGGGGTGGATGTAGTCGGATGTGGCGATGGTCTCCTCGCACAACGGAACGTAGTAACTGTGTACGAAATAGACGAAAGCTCCCTCTGAGATGCCGTCGAACAGCGACGTGGAGAGGCCGGTGAGTTCGTTCCAGCCCATCGCCGGCACCTTCTCCTCATGGTGGAGGGGCTTGAAGCGGCGAACGTCGGCGGAGAAAACGCCAAGGCAGTCAGTGTCGCCCTCTTCGCTGTGGCTGCAAAGTAGCTGCTGGCCGATGCAGATGCCAAGCACGGGCTGGGTGAGAGAGCGAATGACGGTGTCGAGGCCATGGGAGCGAAGATAGGACATGGCACCGCTGGCTTCCCCTTGGCCGGGGAACAGGACGCAGTCGGCACGGCGAAGGAGAGCGGGTTCGTCGGTGAGCAACGGCTCCACGCCAAGGCGGCGAAGGGCATTTTCTACAGAGTAGATGTTGCCGGCGTTGTATTTCACTATCGCTACTTCCATGGCTTCAGCTGAAAATGATGGTTTTGTTGTGGTAGGTCAGAATCTTGCGCTGGATGTGCTTCGTTACGGCGCGAGAGAGCACTATTTTCTCCAAGTCACGGCCTTTGAGCACCAGACTCTCGGGGGTGTCCTTGTGGGTGATGCGCACCACGTCCTGCTCGATGATGGGGCCGGCATCGAGCTCACTGGTGACATAGTGGCTCGTCGCTCCAATGATTTTCACACCACGCTCCCATGCCTGGTGGTAGGGCTTGGCGCCCACGAAGGCGGGGAGGAAGGAGTGGTGGATGTTGATGATGTGATGGGGATAGGCCGCAATCATCTCGTCGGTTACTATCTGCATGTAGCGTGCAAGGACGATGAACGTCACTCGCTTCTCTTTCAGCAACGCCATCTCGGCGGCTTCCACTTCCGACTTGTTGGAATGGTCTTTGTTGATCGACCACACGTAGTAGGGGATGTCGAATTGCTCGGCGATGTAGCGCAGGTCGTCATGGTTGCTCACGATGCATGGGATGTCCACCTCCCACTCGCCGGCCTTGTATCGGGCGAGAAGGTCATAGAGGCAGTGGCTCATCTTGCTCACGAAGATGGCCATCCGGGGGCGGATGTCGTTGAAATACAAGTTGAACGTCATGTGATAGCGCTGGGCGTAAAGAGTAGTGACATATTCCTCTATCTTCTCACGGGGGATGAGGAAATCGTCAAGTTCCCACTCGATGCGCATGAAAAACATGCCGTCCTGGCGGTCCACGTATTGGTCCAGGTAAACAATGTTCCCTTGGTTGTCGGTGATGAACTTGGTCACTTCGGATATGATGCCTTGCTGGTCGGGACAGTGGAGCAGCAGTATGGCGGTGGGTCTCTTCATTTCTCTTTTTCCAAATTGAAATGCAAAGGTACGCTTTTTCTCCCATTTCTCACCATTTATCATCAAAAAAACATCCTTGATGATACTTTTTCACATTTTCACAATGACTGATGTCTGAGGATGATATGATTCAAGTTCCACATGAATGATAAAGCGCATTTCATTCTTCCATATCGCGGTTGTCATTGGTATAACACTGATAATCATTAATAAATCATAAAAAGTGGTTAAAAAGAAGAAAGGAATGATTACAATTCAAATTAGTTGTGTGTAATAATATGAAACCAATAAAACTAATAGTAAAGGAAGATTTTAGTTATTTACAAATACAATTGGTGAAGTATGTTTTATCTACAACGCTATCTGAACGCGCAAAATTCTGGGGGTATCTATGACAATATGAGTACCTATGAGGAGGCTCTTCAAGAGATTCATAATGGTCATAAACGCACTCATTGGATGTGGTATGTGTTTCCGCAGATGAAAGGATTGGGGCATTCTCAACTTTCTGATTTCTATGGAATTGATGGTAGGGAAGAAGCCTATGCATATTTGGAGCATCCCATTCTTAGGCAAAGACTTGTAGAAGCCACTGAAGCGACTATGAATCATAACGTTTATAGCTTGTTTGGTGACGACACCGTCAAATTCCGCGCATGCATGCTTCTCTTCGCATCAGTCTCTGACATTCCCATTTTTAAGGAAGTTATCGCTAAGTATTGTTGGAAATAATACTTTTACCCCATCATGGCTGCTTCGCAATCTTCATTTGACTATTTTTTACTTTTCTATTCAAAAACTCTCTATTTTAACTTCCATATTGTTCGTTTTTTCGCAAAAAGTGTCTTTTGGGAAAAAACGAACAAAAATATTTGCATTTTTCGAATTTTGTCAGTATATTTGCAAAAAACTATAAGGCAATACTTTTTCTCTCATTTTTTTATTTTTTGTAGATATGGCAAAATACAACATTACAGAAAAAAAGGAGAAGGAGGCCGCATATCGCAGTCTCGTCAGTCCAAAGCTTATGGATGATCTCAAGGAGAAAATCCTCGACATCATCCTCATCCAGCAAAAGTACAAGGATAAGGACTACTCCGCTAAAAAGCTTGCAGAGGAACTGGGCACCAACACCAGGTACATCTCCGCTGTGGTGAATGTGAGATTTCACATGAATTACACATCTTTCGTCAACAAGTATCGTATTGACGAAGCGATGACTCTCCTTGTCGATAAGAGATACCAGGACCTCAATATGGAAGATATCAGTTCCATGGTAGGTTTTTCCAACAGACAGTCTTTCTATGCCTCGTTCTATAAAATCAACGGGATGACGCCCCGTGAGTACAAAATCAGGCATTTCGCACAGCATCCTGCTCATAAGGAGACAAAAAAAGAGACGAAGCGAACCAGGAAGGCCACCGCAAAAACTGTTTAAGTTATTCCATTAGATCTTGATGAAAAGGGGATTTAAAAACCTCTGTGTTCTGTAAATTAAATGTTGACATTCGTGCGGGCTCCATTAATTGTGCCGTAATGTTTTTTCTAAACGATTGACTTCTTGTCTCGTGATGAAAAACAGCAACAGAATTAATGGAACGCACATTTGTGTGCGGCCCTAACTGACCTACTCTTTCAATTTTCTATTAGTTCACTTGTTCGAATCATGATGGATTCCTTTAATTATTCCGGCGAGAGATTCGCCGACATTCAAATCCTCAGATATCGTCTCGATGGATTTGAAAACCTGTCGTTGAAACAAAAACAATACGTCTATTGTTTGGCAGAGGCCACACTTTGGGGCAGGGATGTTACTTTCGACCAGATGGGGCGTCATAACCTCCGCATCAGGAAATTGTTGGAGGTTGTTATGGATGGGATAACGGAGGAGGACGACAAACAACAGGTACACGCTCTTGAAGTTTATCTCAAGAGAGTGTGGTTCTCCAATGGCATACATCATCATTATGGGGGGGAGAAATTCATTCCAAGTTTTTCGCCTCTTTTTCTAAGAAATGTCATCTTGAGAATTGACCCTTGCAAACTTCCCCTCGCTCCGGGGCAGGATGTGGAGGGAATGATGGATGAACTCTTCCCCGTCATCTTCGACCCAAAGGTTTCGCCCAAACGCACCAACAAGGCCGACGGCGAGGACCTCGTGGCTACATCGGCGGTGAACTTCTACGAGGGAGTGACGCAAAAGGAGGTGGAAGATTTTTATGCCGAAAAGAAAGACCCTGAGGAAAGGCAACCTCCATCGTGGGGTCTCAACAGCAAACTCATCAAGCAAAACGGGAAACTGCGGGAGGTGACGTGGAAAATGGATGGTGAATATGGCAAGGCCATCGCTCAGATTGTGCATTGGCTGGAAAAGGCACGGGAGGTGGCGGAGAACCAGCAGCAGAGGGATGTCATTCAACTGCTCGTGAGATACTACATCTCAGGTGACTTGCGTGACTTCGATAGCTATTCCATCAAATGGGTGGAAAGCCATGAGGGTGACATCGATTTCATCAACGGTTTCATCGAGGTTTATGACGACCCATTGGCTATCAAGGCTACTTGGGAGGGATTGGTGGAGTACAAGGATCACGTGGCGACAAAACGGACACGGACCATTAGCGATAATGCGCAATGGTTTGAGAACCATTCCCCCATCGACAACAGATTTAAAAAGAAAGTGGTCAAGGGTGTGACAGCCAATGTGGTGTGCGCGGCCATGCTCGGTGGAGGGGAATACCCGTCCACGGCCATTGGCATCAATCTCCCCAATGCGGACTGGATCAGGGCGCAACATGGGAGCAAGAGCGTCACCATAGGAAACCTCACCGACGCATACAACAAGGCTGCTCACGGAAATGGATTTAAGGAGGAGTTTGTCATCGACAAGGAAACCATCGCCATGATTGAGAAATATGGAGACCTCACCGATGACCTCCACACAGACCTGCATGAATGCCTCGGACATGGAAGCGGACAATTGCTGCCAGGCACCGACCCCGATGCCTTGAAGGCGTATGCCAACACCATCGAGGAGGCAAGGGCAGACCTCTTCGCTCTCTATTACATCGCTGACGATAAACTGGTGGAACTGGGTTTGTTGCCCGACAATCAGGCTTACAAGGCGCAATACTACACTTACTTGATGAACGGGATGATGACGCAACTCACGCGCATCAATCCGGGAAACAACATCGAGGAGGCACACATGCGCAACAGGGCGCTCATTGCAAGATGGGTGACTCACCACGAGCCGGAAGCCGCCAAACTCGTCAAGGTGGAGGGCAAGACGTACCTCATAGTCAATGACTACCAACGATTGAGAACGGCGTTCGCCACGCTTCTGGCAGAGGTGCAGCGCATCAAGAGCGAAGGGGATTATGAGGCGGCTAAATCGCTCGTCGAGCAATATGCTGTCAAGGTGGAGCCTACGCTGCATCAGGAAGTCCTCGAAAGGTATGCCAAACTCAACCTCGCTCCTTACAAGGGATTTCTCAACCCACGGCTCATTCCTGTCTTCAACAAAGAGGGTGGTGTCATCGACTTCAGTATCGATTATTCCGAGACCTACGAACAGCAGATGCGTAGGTACTCCCGTGACTACAGCATTTTGTGATTAGATGACCTTATTACCATGACCACAGAAGAAAAAGTCAAGCAAATCAAACGCTCTTTCCGGCTGCTCATGAATGGCGAGGCCTCGAAATATATGAGGGAGAACGGCATCGAGTACCATCTCAACTGGGGGGTGGCTTTCAGCGACTTGAAGATGATGGCCGAAGAATATGGCAAGGATTACCACCTTGCCGTCCAATTGTGGATGGAGAACATCCGTGAATGCAAAATCCTGGCCACGCTCATCATGCCGGCAGAGGAGATGACACCACAATTGGCTGATTTGTGGATGGGGCAAGCGCAAACACTTGAAATAGCGGAGATGCTGGCGCACAACCTCTTCCAACATCTTGACTTCGCTGCCAGCATGGCTTTCCAATGGATTGCTTCGTCGCTCACTTTGCACCAAGTCTGTGGATACCACATCATATCCGGAAGGCTAAGGCAAGGCATGGAACCCGACACCAGGGGAATCGCAGAAATCATCGACCAAGCGACGACCGCATTGCGCGACGAGTCGATGCCCGTCAGACACGCTGCTTACAACTGCCTCAACCGCCTCGCAAGTCTTGGAGAAGACTATGCAAAAGTGGTGGAAATGGCTATGCAATAACAAGGGGTGTTGGCCTGTTTGAAAAGGCCGAAATGTATTCACCTCCCCTGCATCCCATTATTGGGGTAGGGGAGGTGAATGTATTGATATTCAATAGATTCTTAATGTGAGCGGAAGTTCCAGTTTGAGTTGTCGCTTCCGAAATCGTATTCTGCCAGTGTGGGCGTGCTGTCACCTGCCGAATAGATGCAGTAACGGGTGTTGATGCCAGGGATGCCGGGGATGCTCTTCGGCATGATTCGGAAGGTGCCATCGGTGAGTTGCTCGATGCGCCACAGTTGGCTGTCGTCACCACTGAACTCGGCAACCGTGGTGAGCTCCATCGACGAAGTGGCTGCCAAGGCGCGATCTGTGCCGGCAATGGTGATTTTGAAATAGGGATTGCCTAAATAGCCGGGGGCGTCGGGCAGCGGGGTGACAGTCCACCGCTGGTGTGGGCGGTGCATATAGTCACCGCAACGCAGTGTAATTTCTCCTTGGGGCCAGTCTCCAGACACGTCGGCCAACTCCTGGCATGGGATGCTCACAAGGGGTTTCGACTGGTCCATGTTCCAAAAACGCTCACGCTGTTGTGCGATGCGCACGAAATCGACTGCCAACTCCAAGGAGTAACCGCGACGCTCGGACTCTATCTCGAATGTTCCGCCTTTGAACTGCTCTCCGGCTATGGGCCAGCCGTTCTTCCACAACAGGGGACGGATGGCAAGCACGGAGCGACCACTACGGTCGAAGTCAGCTTCAAAGTGGCACGACATCACCTCCACTCCGTCATCGATGATGGTGCGTCCGAAGTGGCCGGGACCGCACTCCCTCGAACCGGCGGCTATCACCATCTTGCCGCCACCCTGGAGCATGGAGCGACCCACATTATCCATATAAGGGCCTTGCACACTGCGCGAGCGACCCACCACGATGTTGTAGGTGGAGTTCACACCGTCGCAGCAAGTGCCGTGTGTGCCGAGAAGGTAATACCATCCGTCACGATAGATGAGGTCGGTGGCCTCGCAGTCGATGGCGATGTCCAACTCCTTATTCCCGCTGGCGCGTTCGCCTGTAACGGGGTTGAGCTCGATGAGGCGGATGGTGCCGAAATAAGTGCCGTAGCTCACCCACAGGCGACCCGTCGTTGGGTCGAGCAGCATGCCGGGGTCGATGGCGTCCTGATCTTCCATTCCGTCGCTCGAACATACCTCTATGGGGGTGGAGTAATTAAAATCCGCACTGTTGGGATCGAGCGTCTTGTTCCACATCGTTAGGATGCGACCGCTGTGACCACCGCCAAGACCGCCGCCAGTGGCGCCGTAGATGACAAGGTAGCGGTCGCCGATTTTCAGCACGTCGGGAGCAGCTCCGCCGCCGGGGCGCACGGCACCGCTGTGCCAGGACCAGCCGTCTTCGGAGATGAGTCCGCCGCCGCCGGTGCCGAACGTGAAGTATTTGCCGTCGCTGTAAGCGATGGTCGATGGGTCGTGGATGTAAGGTTGACCCACTTGGGCCGACAAATTTTGAGCCGAAAGGGTGACAAGGAAAAGTGAGGCGAGAGCCACACGATGGATGCTATGCGTTGTCATGATGGTCATGGTTATTGGGTTCTTATTTGGTAATTGGTGATGGGAAGGCCGGCCTCGTCGAGGAAGCGGACGCAGAAGTCGCTCAGTCCTGGACCGTTCACCAGGGCACAGCGGAGGGTGTTGACGCCTTTCTTCAATGTCAGGCGGGGCGACATGCCGTCGTCAACCACCATTCGGCGGTCGCCGGAAAGCAGCAGGGCCTCTTCGCCGTTGAGCCACCACATGGAAGCACCGTTGGAGCCAGCGGCAAGACGGACGTTAGGGATGTCCTCGGGGCATGTTATCTGCGTCTCCGCCCAGAAGAGAGAACCGTAGGTGTGGTTGCACCACATCTCGCCGAAGCGGAATAATTTCACGTTGTAGTTCTCGCTGTCCAAGGAGAACCAACGAGATTTCTTGCTTGGTTGCAAAGAAGCGTCGCTAAAAAGATTGCGAAGCCATGTGTCGGTGAAGACGATATTGGAGGGAATGGTTTGCGCGATGGGTTCCATGAGGCGCCAGCGGCGGATGAACCCGCTTTCATCGGGAGCAGAGGCTTCACCTGTGGAGGGGGAAAAGTATTTGGGACGATTCTTGAATTGCACCCAGTCGATGGCTATGCCGGAACCCTCACAAGTCACTACAAGGTCCGTCACGCCGGAGGGTACGTACTCCAACGGGGCGTTCAGCGTGAGCCAACGGTTGCTGAGGTCGCGCTGGAATGTACCGCGGGTCTCTTTCACCTTCATTTTCACACGCGCGATGACTTTACCCTTGGCATCTTTCTCGCGGATGCAGAATTCCGTGTCTTCTGAGGCCTTTGCACACACGATGAGATAACTGCCGCTAAGGACCTGACCGCCTTTGGACTTGCTGGCATTCACTGGGGTGATGTTGCTGAAGTCCACGCCGGGATACTTGATCCAACTGCCTTTATTGGGAAGAATGGCTTGCCAACCTGCAAAGGTGTTCGTCGTGTCAACGAATTCAGTCGTCACGTCACTGCTCGCCTGTTCATATCGGTCGATGTCTATCTTCTCTGTTGCCAGGTTGACACCCACGCCGCGCATCGTCTCCTTAGGCTCCACCATCGTACCGTCTGCATTGAATGTCAGGCGCTCGATGCGGGCGGAACGGCGCTTGTCTATAGAGGGGGAGTAGTCGTTGCAGTGGTAGAAGATGTACCATTGGCCACGATATTCCAATATGCTGTGGTGGTTGGTCCAGCAGCCGTTGGGGTGTTCTGACATGATGATGCCTTTGAAATCCCAGGGACCGAGGGGATTCTTCGACATGGCGTATGCCAGGGTCTCCGTGCCACCCTCTTGGCGAACCCATGGGAAAGTGAGGTAGTACCATCCGTTGCGCTTGAAGGCGAAAGGACCCTCCTTGAAACCCTCCGGAAGACCTTTCATCTCTTGACCGCCAACCTTGATGGTGGCGCCTTCAGGGGCTCCATTACGGGCAGGCATTTTCATTTCTTGCATCTCGCCATCAAGTTCCAACATGTTGTCCTTCAATTTGCTTCCGCGGATGCCCATGCCGCTCCAGTAGAGATAGGCCTGGCCGTCGTCGTCGAGGAGTACACAGGGGTCGATGCCCGACACGCCCTTGATGGGTGTCAACTCGGGTGTGAAAGGACCTTCAGGGCTTGATGACGTGGCAACGCCGATGGCAAAGCCGCGGCCTTCCTTCGGGGCGTTGGGGAAATAGAAATAATACCGACCGTTTTTATACACGCAGTCGGGTGCCCACATGGAGTAGGCGGAAGGATTTCCCCAAGGCACTTGCTCTTGGCTGAGAATCATACCGTGGTCCGTCCACTCCGTTAGGTTCTCAGAGGAGAAAACGTGGTAGTCGGCCATGCAAAACCAGTCCTGTCGCTGACCCTCGGGGGCGGGGATGTCGTGCGAAGGATAGACGTAAACTTTGTTGTTGAAGACGCGGGCGGTGGGGTCGGCTGCGAACTGCCCGCGGATGATTGGGTTCTGGGCCGGCAGAGTGAGCGGCGCCAAAGTGAGTAATAATAGTGATAATCGTTTCATCGTCGTTATGACATTGGTTGATGTGCAAATTTAACCTTTCTTTATGAATGTGCAAAAAAATCATACAGTCAAAGTTGTAAAATGCAACTTGTCCTATAGCATATGTTACAAATGCCAAGGTTGAAACGCCAGTTTTGTTGTAAATTTGCACCAAAATAAGTATCAAATCAATCTTTAAAATATCATAACCAACCAAAATCACATTATGAGAAAATTCTTGTATGCATGTCTTGTTATGCTGGCCGCTCATTTCACGGGAGTGAGGGCTGATGCTGACCCCAATTTCCACATCTACCTCTGCTTTGGGCAGTCCAATATGGAAGGTAATGCACAGTGGGAAACTGTGGACAACCAGTTCGTTGACCCACGATTCCAAATGCTCGCGACAACCAATTTTGATAATCCTAAACGCAAGTTGGGGGAATGGTACACTGCTTATTGCCCCATCGTCAGCCCTATGGGGAAGCTTGGTATGGCCGACTATTTCGGAAGGACCATGGTGGCTGCCATGCCGGCCGACGTGAAAATAGGTGTTATCGCTGTGGCCATGGGTGGTTCGCCCATTGAGATGTTCGACAAAGATCTCTACCAAGCAAAACTCAATGCCAACCCCAATGAGTGGTGGGCTACGCTCGCCAAGAATTACTATGGAGGAAACCCATACGGACGACTGATAGATATGGCCAAGAAGGCTCAGGAGGTGGGAGTAATCAAGGGAATACTGTTGCACCAAGGATGCTCCAACTGTGGAGACCCCAACTGGCCGAACATGGTGAAGAAAATATACAACGACATGCTCACCGACCTCGGGCTCAAAGCCAATGATGTACCCCTCTTCGCAGGAGAGACGGAGCGGGAGGACATGGGGGGCGGATGCGCCTCACATAACACCGTGGTGGCCAAACTGCCTTCAGTCATTCCTACGGCTCATGTCGTCAGCTCAGCCGGCATTCCTGGAAACGGTTCCGACCCATGGCATTTTTCTGCAGCTGGGTATCGTATGTTTGGTAAGCGCTATGCTTTCGAGACTCTTAAAACCATGGGAAGGGAGACAAGGATGGCTGAGGGATATGACATGCCCAACAACCTGAAAAATTTCATGACACCTGTGTCCTTCGTCACCACACTCACTGCCAACAGTGGAACTTTACTGCCTTTGAAACTTACGGCCACTTTTGCCGACGGACACACTGAAGACCTCACCTCGGAGACAAAGTTTACCAGCTCCGACTATGTTGTCATCAGTGGTAGGATAAAGGTGAAGGAAACAGGCGCCAACGGAACTGTCACCGCCACTTACAACGATTTCATGGGCGTCAAGCACGAGGTAATCATCACTATTACTACGGGTGAGGAACCTGAACCTGAAACGGGTCTCACACGCCTTGTCGGCATCGACCAAATACTCGGACAAAATTTCATCATTGTCAACGACGAGGAGGGAAAGGCTTTCTATTGCTCTGACAACCAAAACCTGGGATACGACGAGACGGAAAAGGTGTTGGAAAATGAGGAGATAGTGGGGCGTTTGTTCAAGGCAGAGAAAACACAGGAAGGATACTATTTGCTAAGGCTCATCCAACTCAACGGAGCCGAATACAACATCTGGGGAAGTCCGGGGTATCTCAACTCGCAGCCGGCAACAGGATGGTGCTCGTTCATCCTTGGCCTCGGCGACCAAAACGGACAAGACATCAAGGATGGTGCTGTATGGGACATTCAGTATGTGGACGAACTGGGATACACGTTGAAGAATGTCGGAACAGGTTTGTACTTGAAGGATGCCGCACCGGCCATGTATGAGGAGCCCGCCTATTTCAGTTTCTGCATCCAGGGAGGCAGCAGCGCCATCACCAATGTCAAAGCCACGATGAACAATGACTTTGTCTATAACCTTCAAGGTGTCAGGATGGGAGACAAGAGCCAGTGGAACACGCTCCCCAAAGGCATCTACATCATTCGTGGAAGAAAAATGGTCAAATAATCATCTCATCGGCCAAATAAAACAATGAGAAAAGTTCTATTTATCCTAACATTGCTGGCATGCACCACGCTGCATGCCCAGACACCTGAACCCGACATGACGGGTATGCAACTCTCCGCCGTGGAGTGGACCAAACAGGTGCAAATGGGGTGGAATCTCGGAAACTCTATGGAAAGCGGAGGAGGAGAGACAGGATGGGGAAACCCAGCCACCACACGTGCAATGATACATACCGTCAAGGAGGCGGGGTTCAATGCCATTAGAATCCCCGTCAGATGGACGGAGCAACTTGTCGACGCCAACAACATGGTTGTCAAGGAGAAATGGCTGAACAGGGTCAAGGAAATCATTGACTGGGCTCTCGAAGAGGACATGTATGTCATCATCAACACTCACCATGAGGCTTGGCTCGACAGAAGCCCATTCTATTCCACAAAGAATGAAAACCTCAGAAAACTCACCGCCCTGTGGACATCCATCGCCACTTTCTTCAGAGACTATGGAGAGAAACTGGCTTTCGCCGGCACCAATGAGACCATAGCCAAGGTTAACGGTCAGGAAAATTGGGGTTCGCCTACGAAGGAATACCAGGAGGTGCAAAACTCGTACAACCAGGCTTTCATCGACGCCGTCAGGGCAACGGGAGGAAAGAATTACTACCGAAACCTCATCGTTCAAACTTACGCCTGCAACGGATATTATGGTCTTTCGGGCTTCACCATCCCCAACGACAAAGTGGAGGGAAGGATGAGTGTGGAGTTCCACTACTATGACCCTTACGAGTATGCGGGTTCCGGCTCCTATTATTATTGGGGTGATAAATACAAGGCCATGGGGAAGAGAACCCCTCAAAGCAACGAGAAAACCATGACCGATTTCTTCGACAGGATAAGAAACACTTGGGGAAAGAAGGGCCTTGGCATCGTCCTTGGGGAATATGGCGTCAGTTGCCACTATACCAACGATGACAAACAGACACAGCTCGACAACGAACAGTATTTTATCAAGTGCATCGTCTCTGCTGCAAGGGAGAGGGGCTTCGCTGCCTTCGTGTGGGACAACAACGTATTTGGAAATGGAACGGAGAAATTCGGCATCTTCAAGAGATACCAGAACATGGCCGTGGGAAACGAACCGGTGCTGAAGGGAATCTGCGAAGGGGCTGGAACGGAATACAAGGAACCTGAGAACCAAGGACAAGAGGAAGTGGAGGGAGGCGAAATCTTCTGGCAGGGAGATGCCATGCTCGACTGGGGCAATGGACTGCAACTCAACATCCCTGGTTCGGCATTTGAGAAATATGGGAAGGAAGTAAGGCTGGTTTTGTCTTATCAACTCGACTACACCGACTATAATATGCTGCAGTTCTTTTATGGAGACTGGGACCAGCAGAACAAGGTGGCTTTCAGTATCGCCGGTAACAATTTTGAATTGGAATTCATTCCTGGAGACCTCTATGCCGTGGGAAGTGGTGAGGAGTGTGTCTCTCCTATATCGTTCAATGAAAACACCTATAATATGATTTTGCAGAAGGGCCTTGTCTTGCAAGGGCATGGCATACGTTTGAAGAAAGTGGCCCTCATGCTACCCACGGGTTGGTGGCAACCAACATTTGAAACGAATGGAGAGGATGGGGTTTACACCCTCGACGGAAAGCGTGTTCCCAAAGGCAATGCACGTCCGGGACTTTATATAAGAAATGGAAAGAAGATTTTGATACATTAATATGATGATGCGTTTTCAAATGGTTTTCAAAAGAATGGCCGCATGCGCTTTCTTCGCTTTCTTGGCAATGGCGATACAAGCGCAGAAGGCCGCCTCGCCCAACGGCAAACTTAGTGTAGCTGTTGAGGGAGATGGGTATATAGTGCAGTATGGGGAGAAGCAGGTGTTGCATCTGCCCGCAGTGGGGTATGTAGGAGCGGTGGCCACCAATCTGGTTTTTGACACGAAAATGGTGGTGGACTACAACATGCTCGCCGGGAAAAGGCTGCATTGCAGTAATGTGGCTAACGAATACCATGCGGAAATAGCAAAGGGGCAGAAGATGGTGATGCGGGTCTTCGACGATGGCATCGCATTCAGATACGAACTTGCTGGTTCCGCCGTGAAGGAGAGGAAGGAGAATACGGCCTTCCTCATCCCCGAAGGTGTCAAGCGTTGGATGATGCAGTGGAATGATGCATACGAGGGTTTCTTTCCGCTTTCTACAACGAGCAAGGTGACACCGGCACGCGAGGCTGGCAGGGCGGCGGTGCTCTCCCCGGAGGGATACAACTGCAGATGGGCTTTCCCAGCATTGGTTCAATTCGATGACGACGTCTTCGCTCTCATCTCCGAGGCCAATATGGAGAAAGGGCAGAGTGCGGCTTGCCTGTATGCCGATGGAGAACGCTACACCATCACCCCCGATGAGTATGAACCCATAGAGGCAAAGCAGTGGCGCAGCCCTTGGAGGGTCTTCGTCATCGGAAATCTCAAAACGGTGGTGGAGTCCACGCTGGTCACTGATGTATGTGAACCATCCAAACTGGAAGATGCCGGCTGGGTCAAGCCCGGGGTCGTCTCATGGGTCTATTGGGCATACAACCATGGCTCAAAGGACTTCCA
Organism: Prevotella sp.; assembly: GCA_017619755.1. Classification (GTDB taxonomy): domain Bacteria; phylum Bacteroidota; class Bacteroidia; order Bacteroidales; family Bacteroidaceae; genus Prevotella. Next base: position 18,716 of record JAFZRU010000027.1, on the reverse strand, counting down.
AATCGTCAAGAAATACATCGACATGGCCAAGACGCTCAAACTGCCTTATGTGCTTATTGATGCCGAATGGGACCAAATGGGCGATGGACACAACATCGAGGAGGCCGTGAAATATGCCGTTTCACAAGGGGTGAAACCTATGATATGGTACAATTCCTCCGTGGGATGGATTGACGGAGCACCGGGACCCAAGTTCAAACTCAACAACCCAAAGGACAGGGAGAAGGAGTTCGAATGGTGCGAGAAACTGGGTGTGGCAGGGGTGAAGATAGACTTCTTCTCTGGAGACACGCAGAAAAACGTGGACTACTGCATTGACCTGCTTGAGTGTGCTGCCAAGCATCACCTGCTCATCAACTTCCATGGGGCTACCATTCCAAGGGGATGGCAGCGCACATGGCCCAACCTCCTCACTACGGAGGCTGTCTATGGGGCGGAATGGTACAACAACGTACCTACGTTCACAGACAAGGCGGCGATACACAATGCGACACTGCCGTTCACAAGAAATGCCATCGGCCCCATGGACTACACACCATGCGCCTTCAGCGACTCGCAGCATCCGCACATCACCACACGAGCACACGAATTGGCGCTCACCGTGCTTTACGAGTCGGGACTTCAGCATCTGGCAGACAAGCCGGAGAGTTTCCTGCAACAGCCGAAGGAGGTGCAGGACTTCTTGGGAAGACTGCCGGCCGCATGGGACGAGACAAAGTTTGTCAGTGGTTATCCCGGAGAGTATGCTGTCATCGCAAGGAGAAGTGGCAATACTTGGTATGTGGCGGGCATCAACGGCACCGATTCCGTTAAAACCATCACGCTGCCACTTGAAAACATCTTCACGGAAAAACGTTTCTCCGTCGCTTTCCTCGACGGAACAAGGGCAAGAAAGGGTGACTGGGACATTCAGGCCATAGGTGGACTCCTGCCCGACAGGGTTGTCTGCCAACCTCGCGGAGGATTCCTGTACGTGGTGGAGCAAGATGTCCACAACCCCATGCTTTGGGCTGACGTGCCAGACCCCGATGTCATCAGGGTGGGAGATTCGTTCTATTTGGTGACGACCACCATGCACCTCATGCCGGGTGCCCCCATCATGAAGTCAAAGGACCTCAAAAACTGGGAGACCGTGGGATATGTCTTCGACAAACTCACCGACTCGCCCAAGTACGACTTGCAGCAAGGCACTGTGTATGGCAGGGGGCAGTGGGCCACTTCTCTCAAATATCATAACGGGAAATTCTACGCATTACTCGCACCCAACGAGCAAGGGGCCATGGGCGACACCTATATCTTCACAGCCGACAAGGCGGAGGGACCGTGGACCATCCTCTCCCGCATGAGGCATTTCCACGACTGCTCGCTCTTCTTCGATGACGACGGCAGGGTATATGTCGTCTTTGGAACCGGCGAACTGATGGAACTCAAGCCCGACCTCTCTGGTGTGATTGAGGGGACGCATCGAAAAATATTCCAAAAGGAACCCGACGAGATGGGACTGCTTGAAGGAAGCAGGATGATCAAGCACAACGGGAAATACTACCTCCTGATGATCAGCCACACATACGCCCCTGGCAGGAATCGCAGGGAGGTGTGCTACAGGTCGGACAACATTCTTGGTCCTTACGAGAAAAAAGTCATCCTGGAAAGCGATTTCGGCGGATTCTCTTACGAGGCACAAGGAACCATCGTCGATACACAGGACGGCGACTGGTACGGCATCATCTTCCAAGACCGAGGAGGGGTGGGACGTGTGCTCACACTCATGCCTTGCCGATGGATTGATGGATGGCCTGTCTTGGGAGACGAGAACGGAAAGGTGACCAACACCGTCAGACCTTTGGCAAGCGGACAGCAAAAGACTGCCATAGTGAAAAGCGACGATTTCAACAACACACAACTGGGACTCCACTGGCAGTGGAACCACAACCCGGTGGACAAGGCTTGGTCGCTTACTGAAAGGCCGGGATGGCTCAGGCTGAAAACCAACAGGGTGGTGGAAAATCTCTACCTCGCACCCAACACTATCACTCAGCGCATGGAAGGGCCGGTATGCAGTGGAGATGTATGCATCGACTTCTCCAATTTGAAAGACGGAGACTGTGCTGGATTGGCGGCGTTCAACGGTGACTCCGGCGTGCTTACCATCAAGAGAAAGGGAAAGAAGACCATCTTGGAGATGTCGGAGCAGCATGTGCAACTCTCCGGACAGGACAAGAAGGTGGAAAGCGTGGAAGAGAAAGTGCTGGAGACGGTGGACTTGGCTCGGAACACACGCATTTGGCTGAGAGTGGAGGCCGATTTCCGCCCCGGAAACCCCGCACGTCGCGACATGGCTGCTTTCTATTACAGCACGGATGGTAGCCAGTGGAAGAAAATCGGACCGGACTTGAGGATGATTTTCGATTATCGCAGGTTCTTCATGGGAACCAAGTTCGGCATCTTCTGCTACGCCACCAAGAAGGCGGGAGGAAGCATTGACGTGGATGAATTCAGATACAACGTCATGAATCAACCCGTTGAATGAACAAAGGGCGGCCTCGGTCTTGAAACAACTGTACATATCTAATCTTTACCAATAAAATGTCCTTATGAAAAAGTACTTTTTGGCCATTGCCATGATGGCATGTGCCGCAATGGGAGGAACGGCGCAAACCTTGCCATACCAAAACCCCAACCTCTCTGCTCGTGAGAGGGCCATCGACCTCTGTTCGAGGCTCACACTTGAGGAGAAGGCCATGCTCATGCTCGATGAAAGTCCGGCGATACCAAGACTGGGAATCAAGAAATTCTACTGGTGGAGCGAGGCCTTGCACGGTGCTGCCAATATGGGTAATGTCACCGTCTTCCCGGAACCCGTGGCCATGGCGGCGTCATGGAACCCGCAACTGCTCTTCAAGGTCTTCGACGCGGCAAGCACGGAGATGCGGGCGCAGTATAACGAGCGCATGCAGAGGGGAAGTGGGGAGGACCAGAAAATGAGGAGCCTTTCCGTCTGGACGCCCAATGTCAACATCTTCAGAGACCCAAGGTGGGGGAGGGGGCAGGAAACTTACGGAGAAGACCCTTATCTCACAAGTGTCATGGGTACGCAGGTGGTCAGGGGGCTTCAAGGCCCTGAAGAGGCAAAATATCGGAAACTGTGGGCGTGTGCCAAACACTATGCCGTACACAGCGGACCGGAATACACACGCCACTCGGCCAACCTTACAGACGTGCCGACACGTGACTTCTGGGAGACCTATATGCCTGCCTTCAAGACCTTGGTGCAGAAAGCCAACGTCAGGGAGGTGATGTGCGCCTATCAGAGGCTCGATGACGACCCTTGTTGTGGAAGCAGCAGGTTGCTCCAACAGATACTTAGAGACGAGTGGGGGTTCAAATATCTCGTCGTCAGCGACTGCGGGGCGGTGAGCGATTTCTACACTTCACACAAAAGCAGTTCGTCGCCGGTGACGGCTTCGGCAAAGGCCACACTGGCCGGAACGGATGTGGAATGTGGTTATGGATATGCTTACAAGAGCATCCCGGAGGCTGTGAGAAGAGGACTTATCACAGAAAAGGAGGTGGACAAGCATGTCGTAAGGCTGCTTGAGGGAAGGTTCGACTTGGGAGAGATGGACAGCCCCGAGTTGGTGGAATGGGCGAAAATACCTTATTCGGCCATGTCAACGAAGGAAAACGCCAAGATATCACTCGATATGGCAAGGCAGACCATCGTATTGCTCCAAAACAACGACGGCATACTGCCACTGAAGAAAAACAAGGAGAAAATAGCCGTCATAGGCCCCAACGCCAACAACGAACCTATGATGTGGGGCAACTACAACGGCGTACCCAACCACACCGCCACCATCCTCGACGGAATAAAGGCCAAACAGAAAAAAGTCACATACCTGCCCGCATGCGATCTCACTTACGACAAGGTGATGGAGTGCAGGATGGAAAGCGAATGTAAAGCGCCTGATGGAAAGAAGGGCTTGAGGGGAAGCTTCTGGAACAACACGGAGATGGAGGGAAAGCCTGTCACAACAGAGTATTACACCAAGCCGCTCGCAGTCACAACAAACGGCATGCACTATTTCGCTCACGGTGTCAACTTGGAGGATTTCTCGGCGAAATATGAAACGACGTTCACACCCAATGAAGCTGGAGAGTATGTCGTCAACGTCGAGGGAACTGGCCATTTTGAGCTTTATGTCAACGGAGAAAGGAAATTCAGTCACCACATCTGGAGAGCAACACCCACCAGGACGGTTCTCCAAGCCGAGAAAGGACAAAAGTTCGACATCGAGGTGCGCTTCCACACCGTCAAGACATGGGGAGCCGGGATGAAAATCAACATCGCAAGGGAACTGCCCATCGACTACCAGCAAACCATCAACCAAATCAAGGACTGCGACAAGGTCATCTTCGTCGGAGGAATCTCGCCCGCATTGGAGGGGGAGGAAATGCCAGTTGACATCGAGGGATTCAAGGGTGGAGACAGAACCAGCATCGAATTGCCCGCCGTGCAGAGGGAGTTCCTGAAGGCTCTTAAAAAGGCTGGAAAAAAGGTCATCTTCGTGTGCTGCTCGGGTTCGGCCATCGCGCTATTGCCGGAGACGGCATCCTGCGACGCCATCGTACAGGCTTGGTACCCGGGTCAGGAGGGTGGAACGGCTGTGGCCGACATCCTCTTCGGGGAATGCAACCCCTCTGGGAAATTGCCCGTCACCTTCTATAAAAGCACCAGCCAACTGCCCGACTATGAGGACTACTCCATGAAGGGACGCACCTATAGGTATTTCGACGACGCTCTGTTCCCATTTGGTTATGGGCTTAGCTACACCTCTTTTGATATAAAGGAGGGGAAACTGACTGCCGACGCAAAGGGAAATGGAACTTTGAAGGTGAAGGTGTCCAACACGGGTGGCAAGGACGGAGATGAAATCGTCCAACTATACATCAAGAACCCACAAGACCCCGAAGGGCCGTCGAAGTCGCTCAGGGCTTTCCAAAGAGTACACCTCAAGGCAGGAGAGACGGCTGATGTCGAACTGAAACTTGACAACAACAGCTTCGAGTTCTGGGATGCTGAGACCAACACCATGCGTGTGAAACCGGGAATTTATGAATTGCTCTATGGTGGCAGTTCGCTTGACAAGGATCTCAAAATCATTAACATCAACATTCAATAGCTTATGAAACCTTTCTTTAAAGCAGTCTTCGCTACGGCTGCTCTCACCTTGTGCTCCATAGGGGCAAAAGCAGAGGTGGACCCCAATTTCTACATCTTTATCTGTTTCGGACAGTCTAACATGGAAGGAGCCGCGAGGCCGGAAAAACAAGACCTCGAAAGTCCGGGACCGAGATTCTTGCTCATGCCCGCCGTTGACGACCCGGGAAGAGGACGGAAAAAAGGCGTGTGGTGCGAGGCTTCCGCGCCGCTTTGCAGGCCCAACACCGGACTGACACCCGCCGACTGGTTTGGAAGGACCATGATCAAGACACTGCCCGAAAACATCAGGGTGGGCGTCATTCATGTGGCCATCGGTGGAATACACATCCAGGGATTTCTCAAGGACAGCATTGCAAGTTATGTTCAAAAAGCGCCGGGATGGATGAAGCCCATGCTTCAGGCTTACGACAACGACCCCTATGAGAGAATCATATCGTTAGCCAAATTGGCTCAAAAGGATGGGGTCATCAAAGGTATTCTGATGCACCAGGGGGAGTCCAACACGGGAGATCCCAAGTGGGCAGGTATGGTGAAAAAAGTCTATGACGACATGCTTGGAGACCTCCAACTCAAGCCCGAGGAGGTGCCACTGCTCGCCGGAGAGGTCGTCCAGGCCAATGGAAAAGGACAATGTGTCGCCATGAACAAACTCATCAACGAACTGCCCAAGACGTTGCATACCTCACAGGTCATTTCTTCCACTGGATGTTCCAACGGCCCTGACAACCTCCATTTCGACGCAGCGGGTTACCGCGAATTGGGAACAAGATACGGTGAGAAGATGCTCGAACTCCTCGGATATCAAGTGGTGACGCCGTTTGAAGTTCCGGCAGACGCCAAGACGGCGGAGACGACCATCCCGGGTAACGAGTTCCCGAAGGTGGACAAGGACGGAAGGGCCTATTTCCGACTGGTGGCTCCACAGGCACGCGAGGCCGTTGTGGACATCTGTAGCAAACAATACCCCATGAGAAGGGATGAGAAAGGGGTGTGGTGCGCTGTCACCGACCCGCTCGTAGAGGGCTTCCACTACTATTTCATGAACATTGGGGGTGTTAATTTCATTGACCCGGCTACTGAAACCTTCTTCGGATGCAACAGGCAGTCAGGAGGCATAGAAATACCAGAGGGACCCGAAGGGGACTACTACCGGCCACAGGTGGGAACGCCAAAGGGGCAGGTGAGAAGCATCTATTATTATGCTGCATCCACTAATGAATGGAGGCACGCCATGGTTTACACGCCTGCTGGATATGAGAAGGGAAAGAAAAAATACCCGGTCCTCTACTTGCAACATGGAATGGGAGAGGATGAGACTGGATGGGCCAAGCAAGGACACATGCAGCACATCATGGACAACGCCATCGCCAAAGGAGAGGCCGTGCCGATGATTGTCGTCATGGAGAGCGGCGACATCAAGGCTCCTTTCAACTTCGCCGGCGGGGGCTCCAACAGGCAGGGATTCAGCGACTATGGTGCATCGTTCTACAAAGTGATGATCAACGACCTCATTCCATACATCGATTCCAATTTCCGCACGTTGACCGACAGGGACCACAGGGCCATGGCAGGATTGTCATGGGGTGGTCATCAGACTTTTGACATTGTCTTGCAGCACATGGACCTCTTCTCTTACATGGGGGCCTTCAGTGGAGCCATCTTCGGGCTTGACCCCGATACGGCGTATGACGGGGTCCTGAAGGACGGAGAGGCTTTCAACAAGCGCATACACTACCTCTTCCTGCATTGTGGCTCGGAGGAGAATTTCGGAACCGACAGGCTCGCGCAAAGTCTCAGGGACAGGGGTATCAAGGTGGATTATCAAGTCTCACAAGGCACTCACCATGAATGGCTGACATGGAGAAGAGGGCTCCATCTCTTCATCCCCCACTTGTTCAAATGACATCTCGTGCTTGAAAAGCACATAAAGGCAAAAGGCAGCCCCTTGGAGCAGCGACGTTCTTACCACGTCCAAGCTCCAAGGGGCTTCTTCTTCCCGTCTTTTCCTCGGTTCTTCCCGTCTCCTCCTCGGTTCCGTTTGTTGCTTTATGACAGCAACCCACCCCAGTCAGCCCCCCTTCCATCCCCATCATGCACGATTTTTCCACCTATTTTTGGATTTTCCAATTAAAAGTCTTACTTTTGTATTTCGTTTCTTATTTTAAATTCTCCATCCATGCAAAAATATATCTCCATTGCGTGTCTTGCATTCCTTATGGCGGCTTTCCCCTTCTCTGCACTTGCGCAGGACGAGGGGGAGGTGAAGTTCCCAGGAGGAAAGACCTTCCTCTTCCGCCTCACACTCGCCGACAAAAATGGCTCGCCTTACTCGCTTCAGCATCCCGAAGAGTTCCTCTCGGAAAAGTCTTTGGAAAGGCGTAGGAGGCAGGGGCTGCAACTCGATTCCACCGACTTGCCACTGTCGCCAAAATATCTCAACCGCATTGCGGAGACGAAGGGGGTGGAGATTGTGAGCAAGAGCAAGTGGAATAACACGGTTCTGGTGTTGGTGCACGATAGGGCAAGCGTCAGGCCTATCCATTCCTTGTCATTCGTGAAAAGTGTGGAAAGGGTCTTCACGTCGCCCGACTCCATTTCTGCTGCAGTCAGGTATCTCGTCAAGGATGACTTGGAAAGTCATGGTAGCAGTGAAGATGACTATGGGGAAGCGGCAGAAAACATCGACTTGGTGAATGGTAGGAAACTACATGAATTGGGATTCATGGGAAGGGGCATGACGGTGGCTGTTCTCGACGGAGGCTTTATGAACGTGGACCGAATACCGGCTATGAAAAATGTGAGCATTGAGGGAGTGAAGGATTTCGTGGCTTTCAAGTCCGACGACCTCTACATGGAGCACGACCACGGCACACGTGTACTTTCCACCATGGCTGTGAACGTGAAGGGCATTTTCATCGGGACCGCACCGGAGGCTCATTACTGGCTATTAAGGGCGGAGGACACAAGGACAGAGAGTCCGGCCGAGGAGGACTATTGGTCGGCTGCGGCGGAGTTTGCCGACTCCATCGGTGCCGACATCATCAGCAGTTCTCTTGGTTTCCAGGATTTCGACGACCATTCTCTCGACCACAAATACCATGAACTCGACGGACAACATGCACTCATCTCCCGCACGGCGTCAATGCTTTCCTCAAAAGGCATCATACATGTCAACAGCGCTGGAAACGACGGGATGGGAACATGGAAGAAAATCAACTTTCCCGCAGACGCTCACGACATCCTTGCCGTGGGGGCAGTCAACTCGAAAAGAATCAATACTGCATTCTCTTCCGTTGGACCCAGCGACGATGGAAGGGTGAAACCTGATGTCATGGCACTCGGAAGTGCTACTGCCACCATCAACGGAAGAGGGAAAATCAACAACGACATGGGCACTTCCTTCGCAGCGCCCATCATCGCTGGCATGGTGGCTTGTTTATGGCAGACAGCTCCACAGAAGACCGCCACAGAGGTGGTGAGAGCGGTCAGAATGAGTGCCGACAACTATGACACGCCCAACAACATCTTCGGATACGGCATTCCCGACTTCACCAAGGCTTACAATATCTTGAAGGAGAAATGACATCGCACGATAATAAACTGACCCTTCTCCAACTCAACGGATTGGTGAGACAGGTAGTGGAGACAACCATGAAGGGTCCCTACTGGGTGGAAGCCGAACTGTCCGGCATCAATGAGCGGGGCGGTCACTGCTACATGGAACTCATAGAGAAGGACCCAGGCAACAACACGCCGGTGGCGAAGGCGTCAGCCATCTGTTGGAGAAACAAATGGTTTCTTGTCAAAAACCATTTCCAAAGGGAGACGGGGAAAGTGCTCGCCGTTGGGATGAAAGTGCTGCTGATGGTCACACCGCAGTTCCATGAAAGTTTTGGCTTCTCTTGGATGGTGGCTGACATCGACCCTGCCTTCACCATGGGCGATATGTTGCTCAAAAGGCAGCGCATCATCGCACAACTCAAGGCGGAGGGGATGTTCGATGCAAACCGTGAACTGACCCTGCCCTTGTTCGCACAGCGCATCGCTGTCATCTCAAGCGAGACGGCGGCGGGATATGGGGACTTCTGCAACCACTTGGCGGAAAACGAATACCATTATGCTTTCAAGACAACGCTCTTCGCTGCTGTCATGCAGGGGGAATTGGTGGAGCAGACTATCATTGAAGCCCTCAACGCTATCAACCAACGATATGAAGAGTTCGACTGCGTCGTCATTACAAGAGGCGGAGGAGCCACAAGCGACCTCTCGGGATTCGACACGTACAATCTCGCATGCAACGTTGTCAATTTCCCACTACCTGTCATCACCGCTATCGGGCACGACAGAGACGAAAGCGTGCTCGACATGGTCTCCAACGTCAGGGTGAAGACACCCACGGCTGCGGCAGCCTTCCTCATCGACAGGTTGCACCAGGTGGACAGGCGCATCGACAATGCCGGACAGCGCATCGCCAATATCGTGTCTGCAAGGATGGAGAGGGAGAACATGAGGGTGAAACACCTTGCCGTGAGAATTCCTACCCTCTTTGCGGTGGTCAGGACGGTGCAGAACTCCAAACTTGATGCCTTGATGCAACGCGCTGCCAATGCACTCCATGCAAAGGTGGAAAGGGAGAGGAACGGGATGGAACGAAGGGAGGAACGGATGGAAAACACCGCCAAATATGCCATCAACAACGAGCAGCATCGACTGCAAATTCTCGAACAGAGGATGGAAGCTGTCAACCCCTTCAGAATCCTGGAAAAGGGATACAGCATCACATGGAAAGATGGAAAGGCTGTCAGGAGTGCGAGTGAATTGAAGCCTGGGGACAACATCGTCACAAGACTGTATGAAGGCAGCATCACCTCTACTATTTGTTTGCCATGTCGAAAAAAAACACTACTTTTGCATCCGCAATGAAAATGGTAAGTGTGTTGAATAGGATTCTTGCCTTGAAAATAGTGACTTTGGCTATGGCCATCGCCACGCTTTCTGCTTGCTCTTCAGCCAAATACATCCCTGAAAAGGAGTACTTGCTCGACAAAGTGGAGGTGAAGTCCGATGACAAGGATTTCAACCCTGCACTTCTGGAGCAATACGTGAGGTTGAAGGGTAACTCAAGATGGTTCTCGCTCTTCAAAATTCCTCTCGGCATCTATGCCATGGCAGGAAGGGACACTACCAAATGGGTCAACAAGACACTTAGAAACGTGGGGGAAGCCCCCGTGCTTTATGACACTTTGCAGGCTGCCATCACAAGGAAAGACCTTCTCACCGCCTTGCAAAATATGGGATATATGAATGCAAAGGTGGTGCATGACGTCAAGGTGAAAGGAAAAAAACTCAAGGCTGTTTACACCCTGTCTCCAGGAAGACCGTTCATCATCAGGCAGATGAGATACGACTTTCAGGACGAGGAAATAGGAAAAATACTGGCACAAGACGACTCTGCTTTGCTTGTGTTGCACAACGGCTCGCCATTCACCATCAACGGTCTCGAAAAGGAGAGAAACAGGATTACGGCTCTCCTGCTTGACAGGGGGTATTACAAGTTCCACAAGGAATTCATCAGGTTCGAGGCCGACACAATGAGGGGGAGCAGACTCGTCGATGTCACCATGCACATCCTCAAATACAGGGAGCACAGCCAGGCACCGGAAACCACGCACCCCAAGTATGACGTGGCTACCATTAACTACCTCGCGGCTGACAGCACCACCTCGCACGTGAAAAGAAGCGTGCTTGAAAGCAATACAGCTTTTCAAGAGGGTATGCCATATTGTGCCTCCAACGTCCAGAGGACATACAACAATTTCAGCCGACTCAACGCCATCAGGTTCACCAACCTCAGATTCACTGAAAGGCCGGACACCACACTGCTCGACTGCATCATTCACTACGGTCTCAACAAACCGAGCACCATCTCCTTCCAACCCGAGGGTACCAACACTGCCGGTGACTTGGGGGCTGCCGTCTCACTCACATACCAGAACAGAAACCTCTTCCATGGCTCCGAACTGCTTTCCGTCAGACTGAGAGGGGCGTTCGAGGCCATCACCGGACTGGAGGGTTATCAGAACAAGGACTATGAGGAATATGGAGTGGAGACCAAAATCTCCTTTCCAAGGTTCGCCATGCCTTTCATCTCAAGGGACTTCAAGAGAAATGTCAATGCTTCATCTGAACTTTCGTTTAGCTACAACCTCCAAAACAGGCCGGAGTTTCACAGAAGGGTGGTGTCGGCCGGATGGAGGTATAGATGGGAAAAGCCAAGAGACAACTGGACTTACAAATGGGATGCCATCGACCTCAACTACATTCACATGCCTTGGATCTCACCTACATTCAAGCACGAATATCTTGACAGTGTCAGCAACAGAAACACCATCCTGAGATACAACTATGAAGACCTCTTCATCATGAGGACGGGAATGGGAGTGACTTTCAACAACGGAAAACACGCCGTCAAGGCCAACGTCGAACTCGGTGGAAACCTCCTGAGAATGGCGGCGGCTCTCATGGACTTCAACAAAAACAGCGACGGGCAGTACGTGCTGTTCGACATCGCTTTCGCACAATATATCAAGGGCGATTTCGACTACACGAAGGTGTTTCATCTCGACGAGCAGAACACCTTTGTCGTACACGCCGGCTTGGGAATGGCATACCCCTACGGAAACAGCAAAATTCTGCCTTTCGAGAAACGTTATTTCTCAGGTGGGGCCAACTCCGTCAGGGGATGGAGGGTGAGGGGGCTGGGCCCGGGCTCTTTCAAAGGGCACGAAGGCGCCATCGACTTCATTAACCAAACGGGTGATATGAAAATCGACCTCAACTTTGAATACAGGACACACCTCTTCTGGAAATTCAATGGTGCCTTCTTCATCGACGGAGGCAACATCTGGACGCTTAGGGAATACCAAGACCAACCGGGAGGACAGTTCAAAATCGACAAGTTTTACAAGCAAATCGCATGGGCATACGGACTTGGTTTGCGGTTCAACTTCGACTATTTCATCCTCAGATTCGATATGGGAATGAAGGCTGTCAACCCGGCTTACGACAACGAAGAGGAGCATTACGCCGTTGTACACCCCGACTTCAGCAGGGACTTCTCCTTCCACTTCGCCGTGGGGATGCCCTTCTGACAAACAATATTCAATCGAAACTAACATGCAGCAGAGATATTTCATCTGGACCATGCTTACATGCCTCTTCATACATGCTCTTCCTGCAAGGGGGGAGCAGGGAGACTCCTTGAAACACTGGGGGATGAACGTTTCTTTCAATCCGGGGATGATCCTTAATATGAAGCAGTTTGAGGGAAAATACATCGTTCCACACAAAAGTAACTATACTTTCGGAGTGGAACTCAATTACGCCACACTGCCTGCCGACAGTGATGCCTACGCATCAGACTATGACTTCCCCGTCTTCAACATAGGACTGAAATACGCCGACAACGACAACATCAAATTCCACAGGGACCCTGAGTATGAGTGGAGGGAGGGGGATGTGGTGGACCATCTTCCTTACCTCGGAGACACATGGTCCATCTATGGAGGAATGACCAGAAGTCTTTTACGTAGCAACAGATGGGCGGCTGACCTCACCGTCTGCATGGGTACGGCATACAGCCACGACAAATACAATAAAAATGACAACGTGGACAACGAATTGGTGGGGTCGAGGTGGCTTATCTACTTCGGATTCGGAATGCACACCTCTTATCGGATAGCTGAGCAATGGGGCGTGAAAGCGGGCTTGGAATATTGGCACGTAAGCAACGGCGCTCTCAACAGGCCCAACAGGGGAGCCAACATCCTTGGGCCGTCCATCGCCATCACCTACTATCCTTATTATCAGACGGTATATGAAAACAAAAAGGCGAAGGTGAAGGAGTACTTCAAGCCTCACTGGTTCCTTAACTTCACTGCGGGCCTCGGTGCCAAGACTTTGGAGGAGGATTGGAGCTACACGCAATTTGACCTGCCTTCCGACGACCCTGATTACAGGACGGAGGATTTCAAACTCTATACGGCATGGTCCACAGAAGCCGACGTCATGTACCGATATGCAAGGAGATGGGCTTCTGGATTGGGAATCGACCTCTTCCATGGAAGTTATGCTTCAAGAATCGAGGAGGTGGACAAGGCCAACAAACATGATGACAAGCACAGCCCATGGTCATTGGGACTGGCTGCCAAACACGAGGCATACTACCACAACTTGGTCATGCACGCATCAATCGGTGCGTATCTTTACCGCGAGATGGGGTATAGGGCCAAGTTCATCGAAAAACGGTATTATGAGACCATTGGTCTGAGATATGCCTTCCCGTCTCTCGCCGGACTCTCCGTCGGCTTCAAGGTCAAGGCGCATTACCTCAAGGCCGACTATACGGAACTTGACGTCGCATTGCCCATCATCTTGGGAAAATGACAAAGGTGTGACAGGATGAAAGATAATCATAAAATATTTCCAAACATAGATAAAACTAAACCAATAGTATGAAGCAAATAGTGAAACAAGGAGTGATGGCTGCACTCATGGCCGCCGTCACATTGACTGCCGGCGCCATACCGGCGAAACCCGGCGTGGTGCGTACCCTCCAATTGGCAGACGGCTCGACTGTTACCGCCCGATTGGTGGGCGATGAGTTCGGACATTTTTGGAAGGCTGACGATGGCAAGGTCTATCGGACCGACGAGACAAATAGCCGATTTGTGGTCATCGATGCCGAGATGGTGAAGACCCATGCCGCGACACGACGCAACATGGCCAATGCACAGCGGGTGGGAAAACTTGCCGCCCCCAAGAAGGTGGGGCAAGTGGGAAACTACACCGGGAAAAAGAAGGGGTTGATTATATTGGTCAATTTCCAGGATGTCAAATTCAAGGAACAAAACAACCTGGAACTTTGGAAGCGCATCGCCAACGAGAAGAATTTCAACTATGGCAACTTCAAAGGCTCCATGTATGACTATTTTTACGCTCAGAGCGACAGTATTTTTGAACTGCAGTTCGATGTCGTGGGGCCGGTGTCGGTGTCAAAAGAACAGTCTTACTATGGCACCAACACCAACCAGGGCGATGACATGTATCCCGCCACAATGGTGGCGGAGGCCTGCAAACTGGTTGACTCGCAGGTCAACTTTGCCGACTACGACTGGGATGGAGATAAATACGTGGACCAGGTCTATGTCGTGTATGCTGGAAAAGGGGAGGCCGACAGTGGGATTTCATACACTATCTGGCCTCACGCATGGTCCTTGTCTGCTGCCCATTATTATGGAGACGGCCCCGGCACGTTGACACTCGACAAGGTGAAGATTGATACATACGCCTGCGGTGGGGAACTTAACGGAAGTACCGGCAAGGTGGCCGGCATAGGCACCATGTGCCATGAGTTTAGCCATTGCCTGGGATATCCCGACTTCTACGACACCGACTACAGCGGAGGACAAGGCATGGGTTACTGGGACCTCATGGATGGTGGGGCGTACAACGGTGACGGCTACCAGCCTTGCGGATACACCTCGTATGAGCGGTGGATGGCTGGTTGGAGAAAACCGGTGGAATTGAAAAAGACCAAAACGGTGAGCAGGATGAAAGCAACTGAAAAGGGGGGAGAGAGCTACATCATCTACAACGATGCCAACAGCAACGAATACTACCTCTTGGAAAACCGACAACTCACGGGATGGGATGCCAGCCTGCCCGGAAAGGGGCTCCTCATCATTCACGCTGACTACAACGCCACGGCTTGGAACAACAATACACCCAACGACAACCCAAGCCATCAACGCATGACATGGGTGGCGGCTGACAACAAATACCAGTACTACGTTGATAATGGTGTCAAGTACTACACCTTTGAAGGTATGGCCAACGACCCCTTTCCATACGGCTCCGTGAATGCTTTCAACAAGAACACTACGCCGGCGGCCAAGCTCTTCAACAAGAACAGCTCCGGCTCTTACTACCTCGAGTGCTCTATCGAGCAAATCACACAGAACCGCGACAGCACCATCTCCTTCGACTTCGTGGGGGAGAGCAGTGTGGAAACGCCGGTGTTCTCACCCGAGGCCGGGAGGTATTCCGGACCGGTGAGAGTGACCATCAGTTGCGACACCGAGGGAGCGGACATCT
The DNA here is from genome assembly GCA_017619755.1 of Prevotella sp. Lineage (GTDB taxonomy): Bacteria > Bacteroidota > Bacteroidia > Bacteroidales > Bacteroidaceae > Prevotella. The sequence goes on along the minus strand of JAFZRU010000027.1, from coordinate 3,337 downwards.
ATTACACTACGGACGGTACCAAGCCCGGCACTGACAGCCGTCTTTATCGCCATCCCTTCTACATCTCTGAAACAACCACCGTCAACGCCGTGGCCATCGTCGGTGAGGATGAGAGCAGGATGGCAACGGCCAACTACGTTATCGGCGGAGATGGGAATACCTTCAAACGGGTGGAGAGCATTGCAGACATGGTGAGCGGATCGAGATACATCATTGCATGCGCAAGTCAGGGAAAGGCAGCTGGTGGCCTCAGCTCCAATTCTTCTGGCACCTCTTCCTATCTCTCATCAGTGGATGTTGAAGTGGACGGCGACTTTATCTCCATCGGTGATGACGTATCCGTGTTCACGCTTACCAGTAGTGGCAACGAGTGGATTTTCGTCAACGAGGAGACTGGAAAATACCTCTATTCCTCTGGCACGAAAAAAGTCAACTACAGTAATTCACAAAAGACATGGCAGCTCTCCGACGACGATAGCGGTGTGATCATGCAGTATGGCAACTACGGCACCATCCTTTTCAACTCACAAACCCCACGCTTCACCACCTACACCAGCAAACCCAGTTCCATGATGTTTTACGCCAACCTTTACAAGGAGTACTCATCACAGGTGCAAATACTCATCGGTGACGCCAATGGCGACGGGATTGTTAACATCACAGACGTGACAGTCACCGTGGAGTACATCCTCGGAAATGGAAACGCAGAGGATTTGGTCTTTGTCAACGCCGATGTGGACGGTGACGGATTTATCACCGTCTCAGATGTGACATTCATCGTTGACATCATTCTTGGAACTCAGGTATGAGCGTGATGGGCGAAGCCCATAAATAATCGCAACTCTGTTGCGTAAAAAAATACCCCGACCCTTTGATGGGTCGAGGGTACCTTAGTGTAAGAGCGCCGAGTAGGCGCGGTTGAGCCCCCTCCCGATGTCGGGAGGGGGACGGGAGGAGGGTAGGTACCCCTCCTTAGGAAAAGGAGGGGGCGGGGTGGTTGTGAATTAAAGCCTCTTTTATTCCGGCAGGATGGGCTCTCCCATCTCCGATTTCTCTGCATCCTTTTCATCCAACTTGAAGAGCATGAACAGTGGGCTCTCTGACGTGCAGGGCTTCCAAGCACCTTCCTCCTCGCCGTTGGGGTTGCTGTATTTGGCGAAGTTGGTCCAGTAGGTCAGCATCTTCTCGGAAAGGTCCCAGTCACCCTGCGTCCATGGCCGCCAGCAATGCTTCAGTGACTTGAAAACATACCACAGGTCGGAAGAGTGGAAAGCACCCTGGAGACGCTTCGTCACCTCAGGATGAGAACCGTCATCGGGAAGCGGGCGTGCAAACTCGTATGCCCAGGCCTTGCCACCCTTGCTCTCGCGAACCTTGCAGAACTCGGCAATGCCGGGACCCATGCTCCCCATGTCGTTGAGCGTGTAGCCTATCATGTAGGGGATGTCGGCCACCGTGCCGTCGCGAGTGGCCTCGTCAAAGCTCTTGGTACATACATAACCGTCGATGAGAGGACGTTCCATCAAAAAGACATCGTTCTTCGTCACGGTGTTGTATAATCTCCCTACGGTATAGAGTATTTCCGTTGGGGCGGCGCGTAACTTCGACAAGTCGGTGAGGCCGGCCCAGTCCATCACTCTTTTCGTGTCGGCCTCAGCTTGCTCCAAGGTTGGGTTGTAGGTGAAGAACTTGTTCATGGGAACTGCTGGCTTCGCAGCTTCATTGCCTGTGGGAGGCACGGTGAGACCACCGCCGCTCATGATGACCGCCTTGTGGAACAAGCCGCGGGCAAGGGGGGACTCGCAAAGGGTGCGCACACTGCCTGCTCCGGCACTTTGCCCGAAGATGGTGACGTTGTCGGGGTCGCCTCCAAACTGTTCGATATTGGCTTTGATCCATTTCAATGATTGAATCTGGTCTAAGATGCCGTAATTGCCGGAGACATGGTTTGGGCTTTCTTCCGACAACTCATGGTAGGGCATGAAACCGAAGATGCCCAAACGGTAGTTGATGGATACAAGCACGACACCCTTGTTGGCCCATTCCTGACCATCAAATTCCGGCTCGGAGCCCCAGCCCTCACGATAGCCGCCGCCATGAATCCACAACGCCACGGGGAGTTTCTTGTCAACCTTGCCGGGGGAGGTCGTCCAGACGTTCAGGTAGAGACAATCCTCCGAATAGGGCGCCTCGTCGCCATAGCCCCATTCCTGGGCATAACCCTCCGGGTAGTGGACGGCCTGATAACCGGGATGACCGAACTTGTCAGCCACCTTCACACCTTCCCAGGCCACGACAGGCTGGGGCTCTTTCCAACGCAGGTCCCCGATGGGGGGAGCGGCGTAGGGAATGCCGCGATACACAAAAACTCCAGAAATGTCGGCTGGAACACCTTGCACCTGGCCGCCCTCAATGGTCAGCACAGGATTCTCAATGCTTGATGTGCAACCCATCATGGCTATGAGGGGCAGCAAAAGATACATTTTTTTCATAGGATAACGGTTCATGTTGGTGATTTTTTTCCTCTGCAAATTTATGCAATAAACCACACAAGTTATTTACAAGGTGTAACCAATACTTTCATTTTTGCCTCATGGTGTATCGTTTCCCACACAATTTGTAAATGACCATCCCGTTTCCTCAATTTAATCTTTCTTCTGCTGTATGGCGTCGAAGACGCTTTTCCATTTGATGGCCCTGACAGCCTGCACCAACTCACCGTCCACCTCGCGGTTGGGGATGCGGCATTCCTACTTACGCCGGTCGTAGGTGAGGTAGCCCAAGTGTATGAGCACGGCGAATACCTGCCCCGACATGACTACATCCCGTCGTATTCATTTTTGAGCCATTCAAAACGCTCGTTCAACCAATTTTTCAAGTTTTGGACCTCGTTCAGGTAATTGCCCCAGACGTCATAGTTCGGCCATGTGCGCGTGTAGAGCGTTCCCCATTTGTTGTTGTTCTCCTCGACGGAGAACCTGAGATAACGGGCCTTTTCGTTGATTTCCCTGATGATGTCGTCCTTGCGGCTGTAAAAATAGTCGAAGCGCTCCTTCACCCTCGCGACGAAAGCCGGGTCTTGGAAAAGGCGTGAACACCAGAAATAGTACCTCACCATCAATCCCGTCGGGTCGAAGTTCCCATCGTAGTTGACGTTGCCAAAGGCGATGTCGAAATCCCACAGCGGCCCCATCTTGAGCTTGCCACCGCGCCCCAGGCTCATGTAGCAGCTTGAGTAGAAGGAGGCGTCGGTGTTCCTCGCTATTTCATTGACAAGGTACCAGTCCACGAAGGAGTCCATGTCCATGTATTTCCTCCATCCCTCGTCCTCATCCGT
>JAFZRU010000026.1 GCA_017619755.1 Prevotella sp. | reverse complement strand
GATTTGTAAGATTTGAACAGATTTGTAAGATTTGACTACGTCGACCGTTGGTTCTGCCCGTTAGGGCACTCCATAAATGTATCGCAGAACAGTATCAGACATGGAAATAACAGATTTGTAAGATTTGAATAGATTTGTAAGATTTGACTACGTCGACCGTTGGTTCTGCCCGTTAGGGCACTCCAAATTGAATCGCAGAACAGTAATGTGCGTGGAAATAATAGATTTGTATGATTTGAATAGATTTGTAAGATTTGACTACGTCGACCGTTGGTTCTGCCCGTAAGGGCACTCCAAAAAACAGAACATTAGCGAGTGATTACAAAATAAAAAAAACTGCTTCGCTTGATAAAAATAATAAAAGGAATAAAAAGTATGTTACCTTCTCAACTCACGTTTCTCACTTAACACATTCCGCAGATATCCTTTGGCACCGATATTTCCTAATTATCACCTCAAAGGATGGGAACTTCAATGAGATATTTCCTTGGCGGTCTCGTAGATTTTCATTACCTTTGTATCGTTTTAGAAATATAGGGAAATGAATAAAGATGCAGAACGCAAGGTGCCAAGACGTATCGCGCAAGCCATATTGGGCTCGCTGAAGGGCGGCGTGGTGCCACGCACAGGTCTGCCATACGTCACCGTGGGGCGCAAGAACGAGATTGCGGCCTTGCTCCACGACGTCGATATCATCGCCGAGGGCGGGGCGTCGTTCCGCTTTGTGGTGGGACGATACGGCTCGGGCAAGAGTTTTCTGTTGCAGACCATGCGCAACTATGTGATGGACCGCGGCTTCATCGTGGTAGATGCCGACCTCTCTCCTGAACGCCGCCTTCAAGGCACGAGGGGACAGGGGCTCGCCACCTACCGCGAACTCATCGCCAACCTCTCCACCAAGACGAAACCCGATGGCGGCGCCCTCACGTTGGTGCTCGACCGCTGGATCAGCACCGTGCAGAGCGAGGCCGTCCGGGAGACGGGGCTGCAGCCGGGCGATGCGGCACTCGGTGCCGCCGTTGACAAGAAAATATACGCCGTGACCAGTGCCGTCAGTGAAATGGTGCATGGCTTTGAGTTTGCAAGGCTGTTGTCCGCCTATTACCATGCCTATTTGGACGGCAATGACGACATGCGCGGCAGGGTGGTGCGCTGGTTCCGTGGCGAATACACCTTGAAGCGCGAGGCCCGCGAGGAACTGGGGGTGAGCATGATCATCACCGACGATGACTGGTATGACTACTTAAAGCTCTTTGCCGTGTTTTTCAGGTTGGCGGGCTACCAGGGCATGATGATGATGGTGGACGAACTGGTCAACATCTACAAGATTCCCAATGCCATCACCCGTCAGTACAACTATGAGAAGATGCTCACCATGTATAACGACGCCCTTCAGGGAAAGGCTCGCTACTTGGGCATCATCATGGGGGCCACGCCTCAGGCCGTCGAGGATCGTCGCCGTGGCATCTACAGCTACGAGGCCCTCCGCTCACGCTTGGCCGAGGGGAAGTTCTCCAAACCCGGCGCCCGCGACCTGTTGGCTCCGGTCATCCGTTTGGAGCCGCTGAATGCCGAGGAGATGCTCGTGCTTTGCGAAAAACTCGCACGGATGCACGCCGACCTCTACGGCTACGAGAGCCGCATCGAAACACAAGACCTTGTGGAGTTCATCAAGATGGAGTACGGACGCATCGGAGCCGACCAGAACATCACGCCGAGGGAGGTCATCCGCGACTTCATCGAACTGCTCGACCTGCTTTACCAGCACCCGGCGACCTCTCTCCAGTCCCTGCTGAAGAGTGACGAGTTCACCTTCACCAAGAGCGAGGCGGTGAGCGACCTGGCCGACAGCGAGTTCGCGGAGTTCACAATTTAAGCGTTCTCCTTCACTATAATTCCATCCTTTGATTTTTCACATATAATTACCATATAATTAGACATATAATTATGCAAATCAATGGATTAATGAATAATTCGTGGTAATTCGTGTTAAAATATTTAGTGCTGTACGGATGGATTTTGTGCAAAGACGGCCTGTAAGGCCAACGAGATACTAGCCCAGGGCAACGCCCTGGGTAAATAACGGAGTAGATTGCGCCCTGAAAGGGCAAAAGAATGATGATATCTATAAGGCTTTTGCCCTTTCAGGGCGATAATTGGCTCATCTTCTTCCCCAGGGCGTTGCCCTGGGCTGATTGCTTTTGGCCTTTTTATAAATCGCTTTTTGCTCGGCATACTGAAAACAAGTTTTCGTCTGCTCTCGCTTAATCGCGATTTTCAGGCCGTTTTCAACCGCACAGCACATATAATTTCGCACCCCAAGGAATTAATGAAAAATTCGTGGTAATTCGTGTTAAATAAAGATGAGATGAAATTCAATGTTTTCGACCGATACGCCCCCTTCATCCAGGACTTCATCTACCGCTCCGGGTGGCAGACGCTGCGAGGCGTTCAGAATGCGGCGGGAGATGCCATTTTCGGCACTCAGGACAACGTGCTGCTGACGGCTTCTACTGCGTCCGGCAAGACCGAGGCGGCCTTTTTCCCCATCCTCACGCTGCTCGACGAGAACCCGTCGGCGACGGTGGGTGTGCTGTACATCGCTCCGCTGAAAGCCCTCATCAACGACCAGTTTTCAAGGCTTGGAGAATTGTGTCAGGAACAAGGCATCATGGTGAGCCGCTGGCATGGTGACGTGCCGCAGACACAAAAGCGTCGGCTGCTGAAGAAACCGCAGGGCATCCTGCAAATCACACCGGAGTCGTTGGAGTCGCTGATGATCAACAAGCACGGAGAGATACCGTCGCTCTTCGGCGACCTGCGCTTCATCGTCATCGACGAGATACACTCCCTGATGCGTGGCGACCGTGGCGGACAGACCTTTTGTCTGATAGAACGGCTCTGCAAGTTGGCCAACTGCCATCCGCGACGCATCGGACTTTCTGCCACCATCGGCAACCCCGAGGAGGCGGGCAAGTTCTTGGCGGCGGGCAGCGGCCAAGGCACGGTCATCCCCCGTTTCGAGGGAGGCAGGGAAACATGGAGGCTGTCCATGGAGCATTTTTGGAAGAGTGAGGAGTTTGCCGCCAGTCCTGTTGGCGCGGCACCGGAAGCCAAAGCCACCTCTCCTGACTCGGAGAGCGACGCCCCCTCCCAGCAGGAACCTTCCGCCGAACCGGCGATAGACTATATCTTTGAGCACACCCGTGGCAGGAAATGCTTGGTGTTCACCAATTCACGCGAGGAGTGCGAGGCCGTTTGCCAGCAACTGCGGCAGTTGTGCGAGGTGAAGCACGAGCCGGAGCGGTTCCTCATCCATCACGGCAACCTGTCTGCCAGCTATCGTGAGAGTGCGGAGGTGGACATGAAAGACGACGACTCGCTGATGTCGGTCTGTGCCACCGCAACGCTGGAATTGGGCATCGACATAGGGCGGTTGGAGCGGGCATACCAGTTGGACGCTCCCTTCACCGTCAGCGGCTTCCTCCAACGCATGGGGCGCACAGGGCGAAGGGGAACACCATCAGAGATGCACTTTGTGATGCGTGAGGACCATCCCCAGCCACGCGCCATGCTGCCCGAAACCCTGCCTTGGTATCTGCTGCAGGGCATCGCGCTCATTCAGCTGTATGTGGAGGAGCGATTTGTGGAGCCGCCGCGCACGGACCGCTTGCCTTTCAGCCTGCTCTACCACCAGACGATGAGCACATTGGCCTCATGTGGGGAGATGACCCCTGCCGAACTGGCTTCGAGGGTGCTTCCGCTGAATGCCTTCCGTCGCATATCGCAGGACGACTACCGCGTGCTCCTGCGTCACCTGATAAAGACCGACCACATCAACCGCACGGAGAACGGCGGACTGGTGGTGGGCATCACCGGCGAGCGCATTGTGAACAACTATAAGTTCCTCGCAGTGTTTCAGGAGAACATCGAATACACCGTGCGTTGCGGCCCGGAGGAGTTGGGCACCATCTGCAAGCCGCCCCCTGCAGGGGAGAAGGTGGCCATAGCGGGACGTGTATGGGTGGTGGACGAGGTGGACCACAAGCGGCGCGAGGTGTATGTCACGCTGGTCAAGGGGATAATACCCGCTTATTTCGGCGACGTGCCGGGCGACATCCATACGCGCATCCTTGAACGGATGTATGGTGTGTTGCGCGAGGACAAGCCATATCCTTATCTCCTGACGCATGCCAAAGCCCGTCTTGCCGAGGCGCGTGAGGCTTTCGCCAAGTCGGGCATGGAAGTGAGTCCGCTCATCCACCTTGGCGGCAATATGTATGCCCTCTTCCCATGGTTGGGTACCTATGCCTTCCTCGCCTTGGAGAGGATGCTGAAGATTCGCTGTGCCGACCGTCTTGGTCTGAAGGGCCTCAGTCCTTCGCGACCCTATTTCATGACGTTCACGATGAAGGTCACGCCGGCGCAGTTCTTCCAGATCGTGGCCGAGGAGGCGCAGTCGGACTTCGACCCCATGACGCTGCTCTACCCGAAGGAGAACCCTGTCTTCGAGAAATACGACGAGTATGTCCCCTCTGAGTTGGTCCGCAAGGGCTTCGCCCTCGGCGTCCTCGACGTGGAAGGCATGCGCCGCCGCGTCGCGAAATGGGTTGCCCTTTAAGCCGTGTAATAATTCGACCTGCGGTTGAAATCTACGGCTCTTCAACGATTCGTTTATGGAGTGCCCTAACGGGCAGAACCAACGGTCGACGAATGTCAAATCTTACAAATCTATTCAAATCTTACAAATCTTTCAAATCTATCCAAAACTTACAAATCTGTTCAAATCTTACAAATCTTTCAAATCTAATCTGTTCAAATCTTACAAATCTTTCAAATCTAATCTGTTCAAATCTTACAAATCTTTCAAATAAAAAAATAGGGTGTCCAATATCACGTTTCCGCAAATGATTCCCAAAAACGCCAAGAGGCTGGTGCAACTGTAGGGGTGGACTTTATGTCCATCCGCTCGCCCGTTAGGGCGAATGTTTTTCCCCCTTTTTTTTCCCGCCTTTAGGCGTTTTCCTAAGCGTCCAGCGTTTCAGATTTGCTGACGAATATTTTTATACATTTTATTATTTTTATTAGCGACCAAGCGGTTTTTTTTCTTGTTGTTCTTAACGAGTTATAATCTTCATATAACAGTTCAGCGAATAGCAAAAGGGTCGCCTTCGGCGACTACTTTTGCGCTAATACAAGCCATTGTGATGCTATAATTCTCTAATTCTTGATATGATTGACACCTTCATTCTTTTCCTCAGTTCAGCACGATGTCCACGATGGCTGATACGTCGGCGATGTTGATATCCCCGTCGCCGTTCATGTCGGCATTCTCGATGAAGAAATTGTCCATTCTGTCTCCGAGGATGTAGGCGACGGTCATTGTCACGTCGAGCACGGTCACGTCGCCGTCATGGTTGACATCACCCAACGGATATTTGTTGTATGTGACGGCATAACTGCTGGTGATGTTGGTCTTCTCGATGGTCGGTACGTTCATCACCTGCACGGTGTTGCATCCGTCCGGGTATCTTCCCACCGTCTCATCCTCCTTGTGCTGGGGGTAGGAGAGGACGTCGCTCCAGGAGTCGTCGGCAGCGGAGAGCATGACGTCGCCTCCCTCGGCACCAAGTTTGAACGAGGCGTGCAACTGACTGACAGGTGATAGCTTGTCGCACCAGATGATGAGGTGTCCATGAGGCGGTATGACGGTGTTGGCGGTACTCTCGCCTTTCTGTATCTGGTATTTGTGCGGCTTGTTCAGGTTGTCGGTGAGGTACATCCCCTCCACATCGACAGGCTGGTCGGTGGTGTTGTAAAGTTCCACCCAGTCGTTGCGCTTCCAGTACTCGTTGACATAGATGTTGTTCGCGGCGCTCACCTCGTTGATGCGGACGGGTGTGAACCCCTCCTGGAGGCGCTCGGTCTCCGTCATGGGGGTGAAGCAGGCCGTCAGCTTCATGCTGTTGTCCGTGGGCAGGTCGATGACTGGCTCCGTGGAGATGTATGTGTTGGAACTGCCCTTCTTCCATCCAGCAAACGTATATCCTGCCGGGGCTTTTGCCTCTAATTGTACGGGTGCGAAGAGGTAGCCGTTGAAGTCGGCGTATGGCACTTCGAGGCCGTTGACGTAGAGGTTGGCGCCCTCGGTGTCGGTGGATAGTTGCACCTGTTGCTTCTTCACGCCAGAGAGTTGTATGGGTTGGAATTCCTGCATGCGTGAGGTCATCTGAGCGTTGCGGGTTTTCAGTTGCTCTTTGATGACGTTGGCGGAACCGTCGGGGGAGCGCCATCCGTCGAGCTGCATCATCGGGCGCACCCTGTCGGCCAGTTCATTGACGATGGCGGTGCCGCGCTCCGTCTCGAAGACGCTGCCGCCGATGAGGCAGTAGGTGTCGATGAACTGTTTGCGGAACTTTTCGTTGTTGAGCATGTTGAGGAAGAAGGTGACGAGTTTGATTTCCTCATACCGTTGCTCGTTGGTGTCGTAGATGTAGTTGAAGGTGTGCCACTGGTCCTTTTTGAACTCCTTGAAGGGGTCGTCGTACTTGAAGGCGTAGTCGAGGTCGAAGGTGACGAAGCGGTACCTGCCGTCGTCTTGGCTTCGGAAACCCTTGATGTTGTTGTGAGGCCAGTCGTTGGAACCGAGGAAAAGTTCCACGGCCATGTAGTTGATGAACTCGTCGATGTCGAGAATCTTCCTTAGTTCCTTGTAGGCGGTGGCATCGGGTGCAGCCTCCCCGAGTTGGTAGATGCGTTCGAGCACCTCGCTGGTGCCCACCATGAAGACGAGGTTGGAGTCGGAACTCATCTCGAACATGTCGATTCTCTCGTCGTCATAACCCCAGTTGGCTTCCACGTATTTCTTGTTGTTGGGCTCCCTCATGTTGAGCACGCCCTTCATCTCTCCGTTGACATATTCGATGACCGGGACGTAGGACTGCAGGTCGAGGTTGATGCCGGCCCGTTGGATGATGGTCTGCAGGGCGGGGTCCATGAAGCGGCTGCCGCCGTTCTCCCACACGTCGTTGCCGCCGTTGCGCAGCAGGATGGTCTTGTTTCTCAGGTAGGGCTTCTGCGGGAAGAACATGTAGTTCAGCGTGTTCTGCCCGTCGAATTCCTTGCCGGACTTGAGCTTGAACGACCTGGGGTTGGCCGAGCGTGTCCATCCTCCCGAGACGGAGATTTCCACGTCTTGGTTGATGGGCATCTCGCCTTCGGTGTCGATGAAGGAGAAGTTGACGGGTCGCTCCCAGTCCATGTTGTAGTTGCGAGGCTGCGACTGCCCGTTGCCGGTCCTGCCGTTGGTGCCTTCGGTGTCGATGCCCCATTTGCTGTCGGTGAAATACCTCTGGTCGCCCACGATGGAGACGACGGGGATGGTGTATTGGTTGTTGGTTTTGATGAAGGAGCGTGTGACGGGTACGCTGGGCAGGTAGCCGTCCTGGAAGAGGCGGAAGCGGTAGTTGGTGGTGTTGATGACGGTGAACTTGCCGTCGGTGCTGACCTGGGTGCTGGTGATGACCTGTCCGTCGTCGAAGGCCTCCCACGAGACATCGTCGAAATAGAAGTTGTTGTCCGTCCCCCTCATTTCGTTGAGATTGAAGGCGATGGTCTGCATGGTGCCGCCGCCGGACTGCTCCTGGCTGATGGTGCCTTCATAGACAATCTCCTGCCATTGGGTGGTGAT
>JAFZRU010000025.1 GCA_017619755.1 Prevotella sp. | reverse complement strand
TTTTGCAGTTGTAGAACATGTAAGCCATGTTGGTCACCTGCGAGGTGTTCAGATATGATGACATGTTTGTGATGGAAATCAGGTTGGTCATACCGTCGAACCACTCGTAGCACGATGTGGGCCGCGCGCTGGCGAACGTGGAGTTGAACACCACGGTTGTCACGCCGCTGGCATAGCTGTGCCATGCTGGTGCATTGGAACCCGTATTGAGGTTATAGACAGAGCCGGAGCGTGAGGAGGAATAGTCGTCGTAGTAGAAAGTGAGGGTGTTGTTGTAACACACGGCGTAAGGCTTGATGTTATTGCTCTTGAAGTAGCCAGTCTTCCATACCACATAGTCGGGCGTGATGGTGGTGAATGAGGGGTGCATGTTGGTGCTGTATTCCAAAGAACAAGGGGAAGAGGCGGTTCCCACACCCGTGCAGGCACTTGCATCAAGATAGTTGACCATGGCATCGGAGAGTTGCAAGTACTGCAGAGCATAACAATTTTGTAGCATGTCTGTCGTGGTAGTTGATGAACCGAATTTTAAATTTGTCAGAATCAGTAGTTTCAATTTATTACAGTTTTTGAACATACCTGCCACAGTGGTGACATTCGAATTCATGACAAAATACTGGGTACCAGCGTAAAGGGAAGAGAGTCCACTAATGGATTCCAGATTATTGCAATCGCCGAACATGTAATAATAGCTGGTGACGAGTGTCGTCCTCCATTTGTGCAAGTCGAGGCTTTTGAGTGACGAGCAATTGAAGAAAAGGTAGCGCATAGAGGTGACACTGGAGGTGTTCCAGTTAGCCACATTGAGGCTGGTGAGACCCTGACATCCATAGAATACTCCACCCATATTTTTGACCTTGGCGGTGTTCCAATTATCCACAGCAAGGGCCGTCAGCTTGCCATCATTCTCGAACATTGATTGCATACTGGTAACATTGGAAGTATTGAATCCGCTTACGTCAAGGTTGGCGAGATTTTTACACCAACAAAACATCATATCCATGTTGGTCACGCTCGACGTGTTGAGGTTGGATATGTTAGTGACCTTTGTAAGGTTGGTCATATTATATGCCCAGCGATAACAAGTGGTTGGTCTGTAATTGGCGAAATTGGAGTAGAAATAGAGTTCCTTTACCGAACTGGAGATGCCATCCCAAGCGGGAACGTTGCTGCCAGTATTGAGGCTGTAGGTGCTGTAGCCACTGTTCTTCCTGGACGTCCTGCTGTTGTCGTAGCAAAAGTTGAGGCTTCCATCGGAGGGGTCGAAATAGGTGTAAGCCTCGGCGGCACGTGCGCCCGCTGCTCCCACCAGGAGCATGAGCCATAGAATGAATAGTTTTGGTTTCATAGTTGTAAATATTTTAGGTGTAATTATTTAGGTTATTATAAAGTTTTGAGATGCCTTTGCAGGAAGCTTGTCCGCTAATCCCATCAGGAGTATGAGCAAAAGAATGGCAATTGTTTAGTGTTGCCATAAGGATTCTTTAGTATGATTGCAAATATATAAAATTTTATTTAAAAATAACAAAATCGTCCCACTATTTAACATTATTTGATTAAAAATTGAGGGAGGGTATCTGTTCAGCGAATCGTAAAAGTAGTCGCCTTCGACGAGAACCAACGGTCGCGGATGAAAAGCAGACGCAACCACAAATAGACGTGCGAAGTGGAAGTCAATTGATGACCAAGAAAATATTTATGAAGAATTGTCCGTCACAAGCGACGGAAACCCTTCGGAATGAAAACGTGGAAATGGCTTGCCATTTCTTCTCAAATACCTTTAAATTCCATTATGAAGGAAATTTGACTTCCTGTGCGGATGAAAATTCTTAAATTCTATAATTCTTGATGAAAAGGTGGGAAGATGGCGGCGAAACCACCTATTCCTCGATGGGTCGGATGGTTTTGAAGCTTTTCCAAGTCTTTGCCTTTTTGTAGGCATCGATGCTTTGTTCCGGCACGAAGAGCGGCACTTTCTTGATGTCTGTAGATTTGTACTCCGGCGGGTAGCCAGCCCTGCAGACCAGCCTTGCAAGCCCGTCGCATTTGGCAAAGGGCTTTTTCCCCAATTTGGTCAGCATCGTGGGAAGGACGATTTCCTGCAGGTTGACGCAAGAGCGGAAAGCCTCGTCGTCGATGACAGAGAGTTTGCGTGGCAGCACCATAGCCGAAAGGCTGCGGCAGTCGCGGAAAGCCTCCTCACCTATTGTTGAGAGTTGCGCCGGCAGTTCCACAGAGAGCAGGCTGTTGCATCCCATGAAGCAATACTTGGGTATGACGGTCACCCCTTCGGGAAGGTGAAGGGTGTGCATGGAATGGCAGTCCTTGAAGGCACCGGAACCGATGGTTGTCAGTGTGGAGGGAAGGGTAAGAGCGTCAAGCGTGGAACAGCCGCTGAAGCAGTATTGGGGCAGAGCGGGCAACCCCTCCGGCAGGGTGACGTGGGCCAATGCCGTGCAGCCACTGAAGACGCCGTCGCCAAGATTTGTCACTCCTTGAGGGAGGGTCATCGTCCTTAGAGAGGTGCAGCCCTTGAAGGCATTAGACCCAATGGCAGAGAGTGTAGAAGGCAGAGAAATATTGCCAAGTGCCTTGCAGCCCTTGAAGACATCAGACCCGATTTCTGTGACTGTCGATGGCAGTTGGATGGAGACGAGTTGCTTACATTCGGCAAAGAGCCCTTCTGGGAGACTGGCAAGGTGTGCACTGATCACCACGTTGCGCAAGTTGCTGCAATTTGCCAGTGCATACTCTCCAAGACTTTTCACACTGGCGGGTATGTTGAAGGTTTCCAACGCGGTGTATGCGAAAGCGTTGGAGCCAATGCTGGTCACCGTGGCCGGCAGGGTGATGTTGGAGAACGAAGTGCCGAAGAAAGCCTTGGGGCCGATGGCGGTCAACGTCTTTGGGAAGGAGAGATATCCAGTGAATCCTTTGGGACAGAAAAGCACGGTGGTGAGTTGCTTGTCGTAGAGGACGCCGTCCACGGAGGCGTGGTAGCGGTTGTCCCTGTCCACCTCCACGGCCCTCAACTGACTTCCTCCTCCGGGTCGCCCTTTCTTCACCTTGGTGTCGCGTGGGATGTAAAGATCCTGCAAGGGGGTGTCGCGGAAGGCGTCTTCCCCGAGTGTCTGCAGGGCGTCGGGGAGGCGCACCTCCATCATTCCGCTTTCCGCGAATGCTTCATCGCCGATGGAAACGAGCCGTTGGGGCAGTTGGATATGCTGTAATTTCTTGCATCCCAAGAAACATTCGTCGCCAATGTCCTCCATCCCTTGGGGCAGCAAGACATGCTGCAGGGTGGTGCAGTTGGCAAAGGCCTTCCGGCCGATGTACCTCACGCCGTGGGGCATCTCCACCTCCTCCAACCGTCGGCAGTCGCGGAAAGCCCTTTCATCCACTTGGCGTATGTCGATGGGCAGTCGCATGGCGCGCAGGTGTGAGAGATTGGCGAAGAGGTCGTAGCCCACCCTGTCGCGGCTCATCTGCGCTCCCGTGTTGAAACGTGCGCGTGAGAGGTCCACGTCGATGAAGTTGTCGATGCTCCTACCTTTTTCGTTGACGCATGTGCTGCGGTTGCACAGGTTGCGGATGGTGCGGATGTCATCATAATTGAGAGTGCCTTGGACATGTAGTCTCCGCACCCTCTTCTGCACCTCCGGAACGAGGCGTTCCTTCAACTGCCCGGGTCTGTCGAGACGAATTTCAAGGCGGTCGCCATCCATCTTTGGTGCGGGTGGTTGCGGCTTTGCCGGTGGTTCCTTTCCTTCTGGCTTTTCCTGCCTGTCCTGCCCGGAGCGCACGGGACGACTCTCTTGAGCAAAGGTTGTGAAAGTGAAAGCCGTGCACAAGGCGATGAGCACGGTGCGCCAAAAGAGGCTGCTATTTCTCAATATCTTCATGACAATATGATTTGGTTGGGTATGAAATGTTTAACGAAGAACGCATAATCTTTACGTCTTACAGCGTGCAAAGGTAACTTTTTTATTGCTAAAAGCATACATTTAACCAACAAATCTTTCACCATGATACAACTCAAAGGGTGGATGCGCGTTGGCACATCCACCCTGATGAAAAACTATTATCCTCCTTAGTAGTCGCCAATCCTATCTGACGACTTTCTTTCCGTTGGTGATGACGACACCCTTGTAACCGTGGCTCACCCTCTGTCCTGCGAGGTTGTAAGCGGGCTGTACACTCTGCACTCCTTCTGTTACGACGTTTTTCAGTCCGTCGGTAGTGCCGAAGAAGAAAGCATTGGCATCCGTCGGCGCGGTGTTGGTTTGCTTCACGGGCAGGTATGCCTTGTTGGGAGTGTTTAGGAATGCGCCGCCATTCTCTTCCATCCAGTAGAAGCCCACTTTTCCATTCTTGGTTGAAAGAGCATAGAACAAATAGGTAGCGCCGGGGTCGTCGCCCTCTGTGGTGGCGGCATTGTCGGAACCGCGCAGGAGGTTCTCGACAGCTTCGCCGGCCTCCGTGGTGGGTTCAAGGGTGTATTCTTTTCCCGGTGTTCCCTCCAGCACCACTCCGCATCCGGCAGGGATGACGCCGGTAAGCGCAAAGAGGCCGACCACATTGTTGGTGATACCCTCCACGACGGATGCCGTTAGCCCCTCGGGGATGGTGTATGCACTCTTGGAGTTGTAGTAAGTGGCATAGCCGGTGTTTCCAAGTGTCAAGGTGAAGGCCTCCGGTGCCTCGGGATAAGTCACCTTGACGGTGGTGTAGTATTTGCCGTCGTCGGAGAAGATGATGTCAACGGTCGCATCGCTGCCTTCATAAATGTATGTGGCCGTCTTGGTGCCGCTGCCGGAGGTGGGCGTTTGCCCCGCCACGGTGGTTTTGGTGATGTTGTCGGATACGGCGGTGATGACGACGGTCATCCCCATGACTGCAGGAATGGTGAACTTGGAGCCTTTGTTGATTTGCGCGTTGGTGCGCCCGATGTTATAGGTCTTTCCCCTGACGCTCTCAATGGCCGAGCCAGTGGTGTTGTCGATGAACATGGGAATGTCGAGGGTGACGGAGTTCACCTCGGCCTGTGCTACGAAATAGCCAGTGGCCCCCTCGATGTTGAGCGGGGGTGTGCCGGTGAAGTCCCATATCACGGTGACTTCCTCGTCGGCCTCGTCAAGCGATGTGATGTTCTCCTCGAAGACGGGGGAAAGGACGATGTCCTCGGAGAGGGTGATGGTCTCGGCGAAGGCGTATGTGTTGGAGCCGTCAGTCCACCCGGTGGCTGTGTAACCGGCCTTGCTGATGTAGTAGTTGGCCGCCGGCACGGTGTAGGAGCTTTCCACATATTCCGGGTTGAGGACGGTGGTCACGGTGCCTTTGTCGCCCTCTCCGGCGGAATACTCCACCTTGAAGAGTCTCTTGAAATTGGCGGTGTAGCTCTCGGCTGCCGTCACGTTGCTTATTGTGAGAGGATTTTCGGTAAGGGTGGCATTGTCGCTGCCACGGGTCCACGACACAAACTTGTAGCCAGTCTTCGCTGTAGCGGTGAGGGTGGCGCTCTCGCCCTCGTCCACCTCCACGCTCGCCGGTGAGACAGTGCCCATGGTTTCATCTGCGCTCGCAGCGGTGATGACGTAAGAGGTCACGCTCTCCTCCACACCGTCGAGCGTGCCTGTGATGATGATGTCGCGGAAGGCGTAACTCTTCGTGTCTGCATTGTAGAGGACGATTTGGAGGCCACACTCTCCAGTAGCAGCTCCGGCTTCCGGGTTGATGTCGAGACTGTAAACGGTGTAGTTTTGCGTACCATTGTTGTCGCGGGCAGGGTCGTCGGAAGTCTTGCTTGCCGCTGTGGATTTCAAATGGATGTCACCATTGTCAGCACCAACCCAGTCAATTTCCATATTGCCACCATCCGTGCCGCAACGGGTGGCGGTGAAAGTCACATTCGTGGGATGGAAGGTGAGGCCGGCATTGGGTTTGAAAGTAAACTTGATCTTGTGGGTGTCAGCTGTGGCACTGCCGGCTCCACTCGTTTTTATCTTGGTGGATTTCAAGCCATTCTTGTCACCATTGAGGGTTTGCGTTCCATTGAACGACAGTGCGCTTCCCAAGGAGAGATTGATGTTTTTCACATAACCGTCAAGGTCTGCACTTGCCACGCCGGCGGTGTTGTCGGACGAGGGGAGTTCCCATGTGATGGTGCCGGAGGCATTGATGCCGGCGGGATTTACCACGGTCACCGTGAACGAAGCGGACGCATCACTATAAGTGACATAGCCTGAGATGGACGCTGTGATGACAGCCGAGCCATAGTTGCCAGTGAGAGTGAGTTCGCCAGTGATAGCATCCACTGTGGCCACGTCGGTGTTGCTGCTGGAGTAAGTAACAAAACTTAAGGCTTCCATAGGGCTGACGCTAAGCGTAGGCAGCGTATATTCCTCCCCCTCGTTCACATATACAGTCTCGGCACTATAACTCATCGTCACTTCGGTTCGGTTATCCACCCAACCAATGGTGAACTCAGAGTTGATTTGATTATTGCTGTCATTGCTGAAGGCCACTGTGATGGTAGAAGTTGCATCTAACCCCGTAATATCAATCGTGCCAGCAGTGGCATTGGTCATTGTTACATCGCCAGAAATGAGGTTGACAGAGGTGTCGTCATCTGCATATACACCTTTGACGATTACATCTGTTGCACCGTTTGAACCAGCCACCATCTTAAAACTGGTTACACTGTATCCAGGGTTTACCGTAACGACCAAGGCATAGTAATCCTCATCACCAACGTTAATAGTTCCTCTATTCGTTCTGCATTTCACACCCTTGCTACTCATGCCATCAGATTGCTTGCTTCCATTTCCTGCGACATAGGTCCCGGCAAGAGAAGCGCCTGTGCCATTGATGGTTTCATTGTTTGCTGAAACAGTGCCAGACTTCCATACATCCGTTCCCGTTTGGCCAGCTCCAAATGCCGGAGCTGCGGTACATGCCAAAAGCATTAAAAAAGTAAGAATTTTTTTCATTTTGTTAAGGATTTTGTTAGTAATTTGTTAGAAGTAGAAATTTGTGGCAAAGATAGTCAAAAAAGACGATATTTCACACAAAAAGGGCGAAAAGTTTTTAAAAAGGGGGAAAACAGGATAGGGGCTATAGATGCTATAGGACTCTATAGGATGCTATAGGATGCTATAGAAGCTATAGAGGCTATAGAGGCTATAGCCCCTATACTATCAGAAAGGCAGGAGGTTTTCCTTCTCCACGTCGCACGAAATGAAGCCCATCTCCTCGGACTTTTCCTTTGACATGACGAAATAGGTGGCTTCTCCCTCTGCACATACGACACCGTGGGCGTTTTCCACTTCTACATGAATGATGGCGATGTTTCGCTTTTGCTCTGCGACCCTCGCCCTGACGGTGACCTGTGTCTCGTCGCTTCTGATGGCTTGATGGAATTTCACGGCAAGTCTTGACGTCATGCCGGCGGCTTGCAGTTTTCGTGTCACCACCCATCCGGCTGTTTCATCGATGAGCGTACTGATGATTCCCCCGTGCAACACCCCTATCCACCCTTGGTAGTGTTGTTGTGGTATCCAGAAGCAGATAATGTCATCGCCCTCCTCATAGAAATCCATGTGGAGTCCGAAGGGGTTTTCCGGTGCGCATCCGAAGCAATTGTATCCCTCCTTGTGTGTCCAGGGGTTCTTGATTTTTCTCATATCTTATTGTTTTATGTTTTCGCAGTTCATACCACTCCCCTCTCCCAGGGAGAGGGCTTGGTGGTGAGGCTTTAGAAGGAGAACTCAAACCCAAATCTCACCCCATGCTTGTGCACGCCCTTGTACCCGGTGTAGTTGAGCCTCCTAACATACTCCACCGTGAAGAACTTGAATATGTTGTGGAAACCAGCCCTGACCTCCCAATAAGGCACTTTTTTGTCCATGAGCCTGGTTCCTGTGGGGAATTGGAAGAGCGTGTTCGAGTTGGCATTTTCCGCGAGGAAGGGGTTGTTTTTGTCGGTGAGATGCCCCACCATTCCTCTCACGCCGATGACCTCTCTCCACTTGAGTTTGTGTATGAGGGGTATCCTGTTGAGTATTTTCCCGTTCATGTCCCAGTTGATGTCGAGCGTTGCATATCGGTCGTTGAGGAACTCCATGTTGTCCATGAGGGAGAAGGAACCTTCCGAGATGGTGTAGGAAAGGTTGGTCGGCGGCATGATGAGCAATGGGAAAGGCACCCTGTTCCATTGCGCCCCGCCTTTGAGCCTGATGTCGAATTTTCCCCAACTGTTGAGCCAGAAGCGCTTGTAGATGCCCAACTCCGTGAAGTTGTACTTGTATTGCCCGTCGAGCAGTCCGTCGAAGCCCATGGTATGTGTAAGGGTGAACTCGGGGGCGTCGAAGTTGATGGCCAACCGGTGCTGCTTGGTGTTGACGTAGGTGCGTCCCGGACAATAAACGAAGCTGAGTGTCATCTCCGTCGTCTTCATCTTGGTCACCGGCGCTCCGTCGCTCAGGCGGTTGAAAGCCAGTTCCCCGGTGGGTTCGTTGCTCTCGGTCTTGAAGTCGAAGATGGTTCGGAAGCCGTCCTCCGTCTCCCAGTCGAATTTCAGCTCGTTCCTATGATAGAAATACATCTGGTCCACCTTTTTCCATCGGAAAGCAGTAAAGACGTTGTCCTTGTCGGTGAAGAGGAACTTGTCTGAAGGCGACATGACGTCATGTGCCATGGTGAAAGCGACGGTGCGTATGGGGAACTCGGATGGTTGATACTCCTTCTTGTTGAAGGACCAAGTGACCTGTGTGGAGTAGTAGTGCTTCTTGGTGTCCAATCCGTATGCATAGTAGCCCTTCCAGAAGAGTTGCGGATGTAGAGCTGCCGTGGTCTGCCCGGATAGTCGGAAACGGTATCCATCGACGAAGTTGGAGGAGACAAGGGTGTTGATGGGGCCGATGTCAAACTTGCTCTTCTTTCCCGGTGCGCTGGTTTCCACGAAGTTCTCTATGAGCAGCTTGGCGGCGGTGATGAGGTATTTGAAGCCCTTCATCTGCTTGATGTTGTCGAGGAAGTTGTCCATTCTCGCCTCGCTCTTGGAAAGCTCCACCTTGCGGTATTCGTTCCAAAACTGCTCGTCCTTCATCCTTGCGTCGGCCACGACGGCGGTGGACGCCCTTCCCTTGAACATCTTCTTGTCGATGGGTTCGAAGGAGTAGTCATGCAGGTAGGTGCTTCTGATGACAACGGCCTTGGTGAGGAAGTTGGCAATGGACATCTCCACGAGCATGTTGTCCACGGTGAGCACCCACTCGCCGTTGTCGAGTTGTGAATATTCCTGCTCCACCTTGAGGTTCTCCACGAAGTTGACATCACTGCGCTTGGGGATGGTGAGGTTGCATCGCTTCACATGCAGCGACGAGTCGGCAATGATGAAGAGCTCTCCCCTGAAGCCGAAGTCCTGCTGGTTGTTGGGGGTGAACTGCAGGTGGTAGCATTGGTCCCTTCCCACGTAGGTGGTGTCCTCGATGTAAAAGCGATAGAAATCGACGGCATCCTTGCCGATGGGGCTGGTGAAATGGTATTGCAGCAGCCTCACCTGGTCGTCGTAGATGTCCACGTCGGTGAAAATGTCCTTGAGCATCGTGTTGAGGATGTTACCCGTCTCGATGAGTTGGTTGACGCCGGAACTTCTCTGCCCGGTGATGATGTCCTTGGAGGTTTTCGGGTCCTTTCGGTAGATGTGCTGCGAGACGGTCTCATCGATGGAGAGCGGCAGGATGAGTTTGTTGTTGAGGGGGCATAACTCCACCTGGTCGAGCATCCACTGCTGCTTCTTCTCCTGCACCTCCTCCAACTCCGTTGGCGTGACATCGTTGACGGCAAGGGTGATTTTCTGGTACTTGTCATACTTGTAGAAGTCGTGGTTGGTAAGGTCGGTTCGCTTCTTGGCCTCCACCACCCTTTTCATCAACTCCACGGCGGGGTTGTTCTTGCGGCTGTATTTGCTCTTTTTCTTGGACTTGACGACAACCTCGTCCAGTTTCTGCGCCTCGGGTCTCAGATATACGACGATGTCTTTGGCGGTGTTGTCCTTGATGGTGATGTTCTGCGTGCGATATCCCACTGCCTTGACAGTGAGCACCCATCCGTTGTGCCTCTCGATGGAGAAGCGGCCGTCGGGGCCTCCGGCTACGGCCACATGGTGGCCTTTGTAGATGAGGCTGGCGAAGGGGATGGAGTCGCCGGTGAGTTTGTCAAGGACGATGCCGGTGAGTTGGGCGCCGGCCGGCACGGCCAACATCCAAGCAAAGATGATGGCGAGAATGTATTTAGTCGATTTCTTCATCTGGCAGATAGCCTCCCATCTCTCGGATGGCATTTTTGAGCATGGTGTATTGTTGGTATAAATTGTTCACCGGCTTCTCCCCTTGCGTGTAGTCGTGCATGGGACTTTTGAGGAAGAAGCTGAGGAAGCGCTGTATGCCGTGCTTTCCCGCTCGTGCAGCGAGGTCGGACAGCAGACAGAGGTCGAGTAGCAGCGGTGCGGCAAGAATGGAATCCCTGCAAAGGAAATTGATTTTTATCTGCATGGGATACCCCATCCATCCGAAGATGTCGATGTTGTCCCATCCCTCCTTGTTGTCGTTGCGCGGAGGATAGTAGTTGATGCGCACCTTGTGGAAATAGTCGGTATAGAGGTCGGGCTGCTCCTCCGGGTCGAGGATGGTCTCAAGAGTGGAGAGCTTGCTCACCTCCTTCGTGTGGAAATTGGCCGGTTCGTCGAGCACCAGTCCGTCGCGGTTGCCAAGGATGTTGGTGGAGAACCATCCACTCAGTCCCAAGCAGCGTGTGCCGATGATGGGTGCGAAGCCGCTCTTGACGAGTGTCTGCCCGGTTTTGAAATCCTTTCCTGCGATGGGCATGCCGGTTTTCTCCGCCAACTGCCACATCGCGGGGATGTCAACGGTGGTGTTGGGTGCCCCCATGATGAAGGGTGCCCCCTCCGACAGTGCGGCGTATGCGTAGCACATGGATGGAGCGATGTGCTCCACGTCGTTCTCCTTCATGGCCTTTTCAAGGCTCTCGATGGAGCCATGTACGGGCATGTAAACAGGGACGTAGATTTCTGTTGAAGCGGCCCAGATGACGACCACGCGACTGACATCGTTGGCCTTCTTGAACTGGCGTATGTCCTCCCTCAAGGCTTCCGTCATCTCCCACCGTGTCTTGACGTTCTTCACATTGTCGCCGTCGAGCCTCTTGGCGAAATTCTTGTCAAAGGCGGCCTTCATCGGCACGATTTTCTCCAGTTCGTCGCGCACCGGATCTATGTCCTTCTGTTGCAACACCTCGGCATAGACGGCAGCTTGATAGGCGTTCTGCGGATAGACGTCCCAAGTGCCGAAGACGATGTCGGAAAGTTGAGCCAAAGGTACGATATCGCCGTATTTCAAATATTTCTTTTCCTTTCCTGCACCCACCCTTATCTTGTCGTACTGGGTGATGGAGCCGATGGGTTTGGCAAGTCCCTTGCGTGCCATGAGCACGCCAGTAAAGAAAGTGGTGGCCACTGCGCCACATCCCACCACCATGATGCCGAGTTTGCCATCAGCAGGTTTTACAGTCTGATTCATATTTGCTTAGTTTTTTGTATTTATTTGGTCTGATTGAGGTTCAAAAGTGTCGTTGAGGCCAAAAAGTCCCAAGAGACCATGCAGACCGTCGTAAAGCACCGCCTCGGTCACGTTGGCACGCTCGGAGGAGGGGTTCCACTCCTCGCCCTTCACCCACACGGTGCGGGCACCGATGGCATGGGCGGGAAGGAGGTCTTTCTCGTAGCTGTCGCCCACCACGACGATGTCGGAGGGAAGAAGCTGCAACTTGTCGGCCGCCATTTGGAAGATGGCGGGGTCGGGCTTCCTCACACCCACCACGGCGGACTCCACGACATGCTGGAAGAGGGTGTGAAGCTTGAACTCCCTTAGCACCACGTCGATGTTGCCGTAAAAATTGCTCACCAAGGCCAAGGGGAATTGTCTTGCCAGCACCTCCAGCACATGGCGGCTCTCATCCACCGTCTCCTCCACACGGGTGTAGAGGTCATTGAGCAAGTCGCTCACCAGTGCTCCGCCGTCGTCGTGAATGACGGCCTCCGGGCAATTTTCCCTCAGCCATTCCACCTGTATGCGCAACTTCACCTCCAGGGTTTTTCGGAAGGTGTACGACGACTGGATGATGGGTCGTTTCGCCAATGTGCGCTCGGCATGGACGTACGCCTGTCTGTAATCCTCCTCTCCCACCGGCACCTGCCGCCGCTGGTAGGCGTGCCAGATGGCCTTCCCCCAGTGGCACCCCCGGGTGTCGATGGTGCCTCCGTAGTCGAAGATGAAAGCCCCGGGCCGGGCAAGCGTTCCCCCGGGGTTGTGGGAGCCGGCGTCGTTCATTCTTGTTGCTGTTGTGGGAAGTATTTGTTATAAATGTCGTGGCAGAGCCCCTCGTGCTGCTTGTGCATGTACACATGGAGACAAGTGAGAACCACGATCTCGAAGACGGGGTAGAGCCACGGCTCGTTGGTGAGGCAGGCCACATACAGACAGATGGCCCGCGTGTTGAATGTCAAGAGGTTGGTGTATTTCATCAGCGGACGGCTGCCATTGAGGAATTCCTCCCTCAGTTCTGCCGGCACACGTTCCACGTCGCCGTAACGCTCCATCAAGGCGGCATGGAGGCGCTGGAACCATGGCGTCTGCCGCTCCTGGCCTAAGCAATAATTGGCGTAGTTGGAATGAAACGCCTTGGCCAGCCAACGTTGGAAGAAAGGCAGGTCGGCTGGCACGCTCTCGTAGATTTGACGCTGTTGGACGGAGTTGTCGAGTTCACTCCCGGCCTTGCCTTTGAGCATCCACAAGTGTATCTGACGGTAATAGTCGGCCAGTGCGGCCTGGGGGGCGTGGCAGAAGATGCCGGCGAGGACGATGAGCATCCACACCAAGTAGCCCCATGGGATGTCTGTTCCCGGCATGGGCATGATGGTGAGGCGCAGGGCGATGGCCAAATAGATGGCGACAAACCAAAGGTCTCCGGCGAAGCCGTCAAGCACGCGCCCCAAGAGGGTCTTCTTTCCCGTGAGCCGTGCCATCTGTCCGTCGGTGGAGTCGCAGAAATTGGCCAACATGAGCAACACCACCCCCATGATGTTATGGAAGAGGTCGGTGTGGTAGAACATTACGCCGGCCGCCACGCCGAGGAAGATGGAGATGATGGTGACAACATTGGGGTGGACGTTGAGACGCATCCATCCCAAGGCGAAGAAGAGACCGACGGGCCGTGTAAAATGGACGTCAAGCCACTCCTCCGTGTCGTCAGACTTGAACGAGACGCGCAGCATCTCGTTGAAAGTCATCTCTGACAGGGGTTTCATCTCTAAAGTGCTATGTAGGTCGGTCATGATATGACGTTAATTCTCTTTTTTTGCCATGTCAACGGCACGGGCGGCGATGGCACGGGCGGCCTCCTTGCGGCAAGGAGCGAAACTGGGCCAGTCGTTGAAGTCGATCATGGCCAAATCACCCTCCTGCGTGACGATGCAGTCGCCGCCATAGACAGGTACGTGGAGCAGCCTTGACAGACGCTCGGCCTCCGCACGGAGGAAAGTGGCGTCGAAAGGGTGATGCCTTGGCGGGCCGTTGCGCTCCTCGTCGCCAAATTTGGAGAAGCCCTCCTCTGCCGGATAACTGGTGTGGAAGAAGTCTGCCCCCTCCACGCCATAGAACTTCACCAGGTCGCCCACGACATGTGCGCTCACCACCACGCTGCCAACGCCACGCTTCAACATCTGACGGGTGGCCTCGTCAGCCGCATCCTCGTCAGGGCAATACACCACGTCGCCCGGCTGTTGTGCAGCAGAGTCGCCGCGCTTCACCCAATAGCCATGCGAGCCCTTGTCGGGGGGCATGGGCAAGTGGTTGTCGCGCATCAAGCGATGGAGCGTCACGCGGGTGCAGGCCTCCACGCCGGAGCCGCTGTTGAGCGTCGCCTCACCCAGTCGCTCGCGCTCACGGAGGAAAGCCGTGGTGGACGGGAGGCGACCCATCGACAACCAGACATCCACCGTAAACGGGGGCTGCCATTCGGACAACTCCCCCTCACCCACCATCCGCACATCAACGCCGGCTACTGCCAACTCGTTAACCACGGCTTGCGCTATGGCGGCATCGCGCTCCACGGAGTTGGGCGAAAAGCGTTCCTCGCGTGTGATGAAGACCATCCTCATGGGCGGCCCTCCGCAATGAAGGCCTCCGCCTTGCGGATGTCGGAGGCATGGTCGATGTCAAACACCGTTCCAAAGTCGTATGTCAACAGCCGCCTGCCTTCACCAATGAGCGCACGCTGGTAGTTGCGCATACGGCTCTCGCCGCGCTCCACACACCGCTGAAGGGTGCCCAATGCTGGAGGAGTGAGGCCGTAGATGCCGGCTGACACATGGTGACATTGTCCACGCTCATCGTGAAAACCGGCGATGCTGCCGTCGCTCGTCACATCCACGAAGAGGGGCTTCTCGTCATCGATATGGCGGGTGACGCCCATTACACCGTCGGCACCGCCAGCGCATGCCTGACGGAGGAAGTCCACATAACCGGCGAACTCTTCCTCACGGAAGACGGTATCGACGGTGGTGAGGCAGAATAGTCCGCCCTTCAAGTGGGGTGCAAGCTCATGGAAGCTGTGCATGGAACTCGGTGTGCTGCGCACCAAGAGGGTGAGTGGCAGGGCAGTGCCGGCGGGTCCCGGGACGACGAGGTGGCGCAGATGTTCCGCCACTCGCGGCGAACGGTCGTTGCAAATGACCACCAACTCAGTAGCCCCGCATCGTGAGAAAATGCGTAGCAACCTGTCTATCAAAGCCTCACCGCCTACTTTCACAAGCGGCTTGGGGGTGTGAACACCCTCCCCGTATAACCGAGAACCCTCGCCGGCGGCAATGACTGCGAATTTCATCGTTGACAACCATTTGGCACACCCCGGACACTCATGGCACGGGAATGCGGCGTTTAAAACATGCAAAGTTAACTATTCCCGACAACAAAAGAAAACTTTTTGGGCAAAAATTGTTTTCAAGAAAGACTTTAAGGACTTTAAAGACATGAAAAAAGTCTTTAAGGACTTTAGGGACTTTAAAGACCTTAAAGACTTTAACGACTTTAAGGACTTTAGGGTCATTAAGGACAAAAATCATAAAAACTCCGGTTTTTATTTTGTTTTGTGTTCGGCTTGCACTATTTCTGCTGGCGCGAAGATAGACTGCGCCTCAACAAAAAAAACAAAAACTCCGGTTTTTATTTTGTTTTGTGTTCGGCTTGCACTATCTTTGCATGGAAAATAGTGATATACCTCGCAGAAAATGGAATTTGAACTGATTGCCAAGACGTTCATGGGCCTGGAGCCCATTTTGGCACAAGAACTGACAGAACTGGGAGCCAACGACGTGCAAATAGGGCGCCGTATGGTGTCATTCAAAGGCGACAAGGAACTGATGTACCGCGCCAACTTCCAGTTGCACACCGCCATCCGTATTCTCAAGCCCATCATCCACTTCAAAGCACGGAGCGCCGACGACGTATATACGCAGGTGCTCAAGGTGGACTGGAGCCAATACTTGGACAACAGTAAGACCTTCGCCATCGACTCCGTCGTCTTTTCCGACGAGTTCCGGCACTCCAAGTTCGTGGCCTACAAGGTGAAGGACGCCATCGTGGACCAATTCAGAGAGCGCACCGGCAACCGCCCCAACATCTCCATCACCAACCCCGACATCCGACTGCACATACACATTGCCGACGAAGACGGCACACTCAGCCTCGACTCCAGCGGGCAGTCGCTCCATCGGCGTGGCTACCGGCAAGAGTCGGTGGAGGCCCCCCTCAACGAGGTCCTCGCCGCCGGCATGATCCTGATGACTGGATGGAAAGGCGAATGTGACTTCATCGACCCCATGTGCGGCTCCGGCACACTGCTCATCGAGGCGGCGCTCATCGCACAAAACATCTCTCCCGGCGTTTTCAGGAAGAGCTACGCCTTTGAGAAATGGCCCGACTTCGATGCCGAGCTCTTTGAAAGGATTTACAACGATGACTCCAAGGAGCGCCCCTTCGAGCACCACATCTACGGCTACGACATCGACATGAAATGTGTCAACACCGCCCGCCGCAACGTACGCGCCGCCGGACTGTCGCAAGTCATCACCGTGGAGCAAGCCGACATCAAGGACTTCGCCCAGCCGGCAGAAAAAAGCATCATGGTGACCAACCCGCCCTATGGAGAGCGCATCTCCACTCCCGACTTGCTGGCCACCTACCGCACCATCGGCGACCGTCTCAAGCACGCCTTCACCAACAACGAAGCATGGATTCTCAGCTACCGAGAGGAGTGCTTCGAGCAAATCGGCCTGAGACCTTCCATCAAGATACCCGTCTTCAACGGTTCGCTGGAATGTGAATTCAGGAAATACACCATCTTCGAGGGAAAGCTCAAGTCTTTCCGCAACGAAGGAGGCGTGGTGAAGACAGAGGAGGAGAAGGCGGCCATGGCCGACAAGCACCGCTTCAAGAAGAACAGGGAGTTCAAGCAGCGCCTCGACGAGGAGAGCGAAAACGAGGAAGCCGACATCCGCTCCTTCACCTTCCACCGCCACGAACTGGAGACCTTCAAACGCAAGGAAGACTCTCGTCCGGAGAAGAGGACGGAACGGGGATGGAAACGCGACGACTACGACCGCGATGGAGAGCGTCGGAAAGGCTTCGACCGTGACGGCAAACGCGGAAAAGGCTTCGACCGCGACGGAAAGCGCGGAAAGGGCTTCGACCGCGACAGCAAGTTTGGAAGGGGCTTCGACCGCGACGGAGGCTTCAAGCGTCGTGACGGAGGAAGACCCTTCGACAGAAAGCGCCCCTTCGACAGAAGAGACGACCGCAAAAAAGGAAGGAGGGATGACGATGAGTAGAAAGACACCCCTTTCATGGTTATTCGCATTATTAGCACTGCTGCCCACCAACGCCATGGCTCAGAAAAAGACATTCACACTGGAAGACCTGAATTTCGGAGGCGCCAACTACCGCGCCATGAACCCCGAAAACAAGCAATATGCGTGGTGGGGCGACATCCTCGTGCACAACACCCGGGAAGCATGCCACACGGTGGACACCAAGAACCTGAGTGAGACAAAGCTCTTTTCTTGTGAAGAGGTGAACGCCGCCCTTGGCAAGGACGCCATAGGGAGTTGCAACAGCACAACCTTCCCCTACCCCGGACAGACGCTCGCCCTCTTGGAGAGTTACGAACTGCGGCTGCTCTATGATTGGAAAAACAGCAAGGTGGTGTGGCAGCAGGAAAAGGAATACGAGGTGAGCGACTGGAGTCCGGCTTCACGCGCACAAGCCTACGTGAAAGACGACAACCTCTACGTGCAGGACGGCGACGGCTCCACCCGGCAAGTAAGCACCGACGGCAGTCGCGAAATCGTCTATGGGCAAAGCGTGCACCGCGACGAATTTGGCATCTACAAAGGCACCTTCTGGAGCCCCGACGGCCGCAAACTCGCCTTCTACCGCATGGACCAGAGCATGGTGACCGACTACCCGCAGGTGAACCTGACCACCCGCATCGCCACCGAGGAGCCTGACAAGTACCCCATGGCCGGCGAGACCAGCCACCAAGTGACTGTCGGCGTACATGACATGGACACGGGAGCCACCGTCTATCTCGACGCCGGCGACCCCACCGACCGCTACTTCACCAACATCCAGTGGAGTCCCGACAGCAAGCGCATCTACATCCAAGAGCTCAACCGCGACCAGACCGACATGGACCTCACCGTGTATGAAGCTTCCACGGGAAAGCGTGAGAAGATCATCTACCATGAGCATAGCGACAAATACACCGAACCGCTCACACCCATCACCTTCATACCCTGGGATGCCAAAAAATTCATCCTCCAGAGCCAAAAGGACGGTTACAACCACCTCTACCTCATGGACGTGGAAGGCAAACAACTCAAGCAGCTCACGCAAGGCAAATGGGTGGTGCTCGACCTTGTGGGCTTCTGCAAGAAGCGCAACAGCGTGGTCATCCTCTCCACAGAGGCAAGTCCCATACAAAACAACCTCTATGAGGTGAGCCTGGCCAACGGCAAGCGGACACTCATCGACAACGGACAAGGCTGCCACGCCAACACTTATCAGGAAGACGGGCGACACACCTCCATCCTCTCTGCATCAGGCACCATGCTCTTCGACAACTACACCGAACCCGACGTGCCACGCAACATCGAGCTCGCCACCTTGGGAAAGGACAAGCGTCAACGCCTCTTCACCGCCCCCAACCCATGGGCGGACTACGACACGCCGGAATATAGCTGCGGCACCATCAAGGCTGCCGACGGTGTCACCGACCTCTACTACCGCATGGTGAAGCCCACCCATTTCGACCCCAAGAAGAAATACCCCACCGTGATATATGTCTATGGAGGCCCTCACGCTCGCAACGTGGAGGCGCGATGGCATTGGTATTCAAGGGGCTGGGAGACCTATATGGCCCAAAAAGGATACCTCCTCTTCATCCTCGACAACAGAGGTAGCAAGGACAGGGGGATGGAGTTCGAGCAAGTCACCTTCCGGCAACTCGGCCAGGTGGAAATGGCCGACCAGATGTGCGGAGTGGAATACCTCAAGCAACTGCCCTATGTGGATGCCAACCGCATCGGCGTGCATGGGTGGAGTTACGGAGGCTATATGACCATCAGCCTGATGACCAACTACCCCGACGTGTTCAAGGTGGGAGTGGCCGGAGGCCCCGTCATCGACTGGAAATGGTATGAGGTGATGTATGGCGAGAGATACATGGACACGCCGCAAGACAACCCCGAGGGATATGAGAAAACCTCGCTGCTCCGTCAGGCGAAAAACCTGAAAGGGCGACTGCAAATCATACAAGGCCTCAACGACAAGACGGTGGTGCCACAGCACTGCTTGGAGTTCATCGACGAGTGTATCAAGGCCGGCACACAACCCGATTTCTTCGTCTATCCCGGAGAGCCCCACAACATGAGAGGGCATAAAAGCGTACACCTACACGAGCGCATCACACAATATTTCGAGGAACACCTGTAATCACAAGCCTATAGCCACTATGGAAACTATAGATACTATAGCTACTATAGAAACTATAGCCTCTATAGAAACTATAGCCACTATAAAAAAAAAGAAAAAAGATGAAAATAATGCTATTGGGTAGCGGCGGGCGAGAGCACGCCCTCGCTTGGAAAATCGCACAAAGCAAGAAAGTGAGCCAACTATACATCGCCCCCGGCAACGCCGGCACCGCCACCGTGGGAGAGAACATCGCCCTGAAAGCTGACGACTTCGAGGGTTTGAAAACCTTCGCCGCCGACAACGGCATCGACATGGTGGTGGTGGGTCCCGAAGACCCCTTGGTGAAAGGTGTCTATGACGAGTTCGCCGCCGACCCGCGCACCGCCAACATCCCCGTGATAGGCCCGTCGGCACGAGGTGCCGTCTTGGAGGGCAGCAAGGACTTCGCCAAAGCCTTCATGCAACGCCACGGCATCCCCACCGCACGCTACCAAACCTTCGACGGCACGACGCTCGAAGAAGGCCTCGCCTTCTTGGAGACCCTTCAACCTCCCTACGTGCTGAAAGCCGACGGCCTTTGCGCCGGAAAGGGCGTGCTCATCCTGCCCACCCTCGAAGAAGCCAAACAGCAGCTTCGCGAGATGCTCGGAGGGATGTTCGGCAACGCCTCCGCCCGCGTGGTCATCGAGGAGTATCTCGACGGCATCGAGTGCTCCGTCTTCGCCATCACCGACGGCCATCACTACCAACTGCTCCCGGAGGCCAAGGACTACAAGCGCATCGGCGAGCACGACACCGGCCTCAACACCGGCGGCATGGGCAGCGTCAGCCCCGTGCCTTTCGCCACCCAAGAGTGGATGAAGAAGGTGGAAGACCGCATCGTCAGGCCCACCGTGGAGGGACTCGCTGCCGAGGGCATCGACTACAAAGGCTTCATCTTCTTCGGACTGACCAATGTGAAGGGCAATCCGATGGTGATAGAATACAACTGCCGCATGGGCGACCCCGAGACGGAGAGCGTCATGCTCAGGCTGAAGAGCGACTTGGTGGACCTCTTGGAAGGAGTGGCCGCCGGCGACCTGGACCGCCGCGTGGTGGAGACCGACGAGCGCGCCGCCGTATGCGTCATGCTCGTCAGCGGTGGATACCCGGAGGCATACAAGAAAGGCTACCCCATCACCGGCCTCGACAAGGTGGAAGGCTCCATCGTCTTCCACAGCGGCACCGCCATGGCCGACGGGCAGGTGGTGACAGCCGGAGGGCGCGTCATCGCCGTGAGCAGCTACGGGCGCGACAAGGAGGAGGCCTTGGCAAAGAGCTTCCAAGAAGCCAAGAAGATAGATTTCACCGGAAAATATTTCCGCAGCGACATCGGCAGCGACCTTTAACGCAATGGCCTACAAGCGCTTCCAAAACATCTTCACAGAGAGCAAAATCTTCCTGCCATTGTCCATAGCAGTGGCGGGCGGGGCTTGCTACCTCTACGGAGTGGTGGAGGGAGGATGGTGGATGCAGCTGGCATGCTTGGCCATCTCCACCATCCTGCTGGCCGAGCTCAACAGTTCCCACCAACTCATCCGCGTGAGCAGCCATGCCACGCCGTCCATGTTCTTGCTGCTCGTGGCGGCGGCCATCTTCATCGTGCCAGACCTCGAAGCGGAGATCATGATGCTGTGCTTCATCGCACTGCATTTCATGCTCTTCCACAGCCAGCAGCGGAAAGTGTCGCCCGGATGGGTGTTCTACGGCTTCTTCTGCTTGGGACTCGCCAGCATGGTGTTCGTGCAGGCCCTCTACTACGTACCATTGCTGTGGGTGCTCATGGCGGCATGCCTGCGGGCATTCACCGCCAAGACCTTCTGGGCCTCCGTCCTGGGACTGTTCACACCCTACTGGCTCGCAGGACCCGCCATCGTCTATCTGAGAGGCACGGAGGTGGCGGCCCGTCATTTCATACGCTTGAGAAGTTTCGCCCCTCTCGGCGACTACTCCATGTTCGGAGAGCATGAGTGGCTTGCCATCGGATGGACCGCGTTCCTGGCGCTCATCGGCATCATACACTACGCCAACCAAGGATACCAGGACAAGCTGCGCACCCGACTGCTGCATGAGATATTCATCACCATCGACCTGGCCACCTTCACATTCCTCGCCTTGCAGCCGCAGCACTACAAACTGCTCCTCGGAGTGGCCATCGCCAACACCAGCCCCCTCATCGCCCACTACCTCACCCTCACGCACACCTGGCTCACCAACATCTCCTTCTACTTCATCATTCTCGGAACACTGGCCATCATCGCATACAACACATGGACGCCCTCATCCAATTTCTTGTCAACTATGGCTACGCTGGCATGCTCATATCTGCCTTTATAGCCGGCAGTTTCCTGCCATTCAGCAGCGAGGCGGTGATGACCGGCCTCGTGGCCGCCGGATTGGAACCGTTGCCGCTGCTCATCTACGGCACCATCGGCAACTGGGCCGGGAGCATGTTCAACTACTGGGTGGGCCACATGGGGAAGATGGAATGGGTGGAGCGTTACCTTCACGTGAGCCAGGAACACATGGAGAAAGCGCATCGCTTCTTGGGCAGCAAGGGCGCATGGATGGGCTTCTTCGCATTCTTGCCCATCATCGGGACGGCCATCTGCATCACCCTCGGCCTCATGAGAGCCAACCCCTCCATCACGGCATTGAGCGTCTTCTTGGGAAAGGTGTTGAGATATTTCGTCGTCGCCTATGGCGCGGCCATGGTTTTTTGAGGAGAAAAAGCGCAAAAAACCACTGAAGATAGGTGAAAAGTCATTGGATTTTCGTAATTTTGCCCCCAAATAGTCAATTTTGAAATAATTCTTATGAAGAAGTACAGATTGGTGGACAATGCGATGGGCTGGCTGGCATTCTTGGTGGCCGCCATCGTGTATTGCTCCACAGTAGAGCCGACAGCCAGTTTCTGGGACTGTCCCGAATTCATCACCACAGGTTACAAAATGGAGATAGGACACCCACCGGGGGCCCCCTTCTTCATGCTCACCGCCAACTTGTTCTCGCAGTTTGCAAGCGACCCCTCGCAAGTGGCCTACATGGTGAACATCATGAACGCACTGCTCAGCGCCGTGTGCATCCTCTTCCTCTTCTGGACCATCACGCACTTGGCACGACGCCTCATCCTGCGCGACTGGAGCGAGCTCACCACCGGCAAATTGATAGCCATCGAGGCCGCCGGTCTCGTGGGGGCACTCATCTACACCTTCAGCGACACCTTCTGGTACAGCGCCGTTGAGGGCGAGGTGTATGCTTACTCCTCCGCCTTCACCGCCGTGGTGTTCTGGCTCATCCTCAAATGGGAGGACGAGGCCGACCAGCCCCACAGCGACCGTTGGCTCGTGCTGATAGCCTACATGACGGGACTCTCCATCGGCGTGCACCTGCTCAACCTGCTCTGCATCCCCGCCATCGTGCTCGTCTTCTACTACCGCAAGAACCCCGACGCCAACCTGAAAGGCTCTCTCCTCGTGCTGCTGCTGTCCTTCGCCATCGTCGCCGCCGTGCTTTACGGCGTCGTGCCGGGCATCATCACCGTGGGAGGATGGTTTGAACTGCTCTTCGTCAACATCATCGGGTGCCCGTTCAACACCGGCGTCATCATCTACCTCATCCTCCTCGTCACCGTCGTCATCTGGGCCATCTACGAGAGCTACGTAGATAAGAGCACCGCTCGCGTCAACGTGTCATTCATCCTCGCAGTGGCCATGCTCGGCATCCCCTTCTACGGGTACGGATGGAGTGCGGCGCTCATCGGCATCGTGGTTCTCACCCTCCTATGGCTCTGCCTGCGCATCAAACACAAAGGTTCGCTGCTCATCAGCACAAGGGTGAAGAACACCACCCTGCTCTGCATGCTCATGCTCATGATCGGCTACTCCACCTACGCCGTCATCGTCATACGCTCATCGGCCAACCCGCCGATGGACCAGAACTCGCCGGAGGACATCTTCACCCTCGGCAACTACCTCAGCCGCGACCAATACGGCTACCGCCCCCTGTTCTACGGACAGGCATACAACTCGGAGTACGCCATCGACGACGAGGGAAGGATCAAATTCTCCAAGAGCGCTCCCATCTACCAGAGAAGGGAGAAGGCCAACCCCACCGACCCTGACGAATACTTCATCGTGGAATACAAGCAGCAGCCGCTCTACGCACAGAACATGTTCTTCCCACGCATGTACTCCGCGCAACACGCACAGAGCTATGAGAGCATCATCGACGTGAAAGGGCGGATGGAGCCTCCCACCTACAGCCAACAGATGATCAAGATGCCCACGTTTATGGACAACATGAATTTCTTCCTCTCCTACCAATGCAACTTCATGTACTGGAGGTATTTCATGTGGAACTTCGCCGGTCGGCAGAACGACATCCAAGGCGGTGGAGAGAAGGAGCACGGCAACTGGATCACCGGCATCAACTTCATTGACAACCACCTGCTCAACCTCGGAGACCAGAACTTGCTGCCCGACGAGCTCAAAACCAACAAGGGGCATAACGTCTTCTACTGCCTGCCATTGCTGCTCGGACTGCTCGGCCTCTTCTGGCAAGCCTTCCGAGGACAGAGGGGCATCAGGCAGTTCTGGGTCGTTTTCTTCCTCTTCTTCATGACAGGTCTGGCCATCGTGGTCTATCTCAACCAAACACCCAACCAACCACGTGAGCGCGACTACGCCTACGCCGGTTCCTTCTACGCCTTCGCCATCTGGTGCGGCCTCGGCGTGACGGCCATCATCGACTGGCTGAAGAAACTCGGACTGAAACAGACCGCCGTGGCGGCACTCGCCGGACTTGCATGCCTCGCCATTCCCATACAGATGGCCTCGCAAACATGGGACGACCACGACCGCAGCGGAAGATACACCTGCCGCGACTTCGGCCTCAACTACCTCAACTCACTGCCCGACAAGGGCTACCCCATCATCTACACCAACGGCGACAACGACACCTTCCCCTTGTGGTACAATCAGGAGACGGAGGGCAACCGAACAGACGCCCGCGTGTGCAACCTCAGCTACCTGCAGACCGACTGGTACATCGACCAGATGCTGAGACCGGCCTACGACTCGCCCAGCGTG
Organism: Prevotella sp.; assembly: GCA_017619755.1. Classification (GTDB taxonomy): domain Bacteria; phylum Bacteroidota; class Bacteroidia; order Bacteroidales; family Bacteroidaceae; genus Prevotella. The sequence continues at coordinate 52,470 of JAFZRU010000025.1, read as the reverse complement.
CCCATCACATGGCCACGAATCGACTACTGCTCCGGCACGAACGACGTGGTGCGCGTGCAGCCTGAGTTGAAAGCCGCCATCAGGGAATTCTACAAGCAATATCCCGACATCGCCGCCAACAACCTGGGAACCAACCCGTTTGAACTGAAAAACGTCCTCAAGTACTGGGTGCGCAGCGACTTGAACGAGGAGCAGCGGCGCATCAAGAACGACATCCTCACCTATGCCGGTGTGGAGGCTGACGCACACGTGGTGCCTACCGACTCACTGCTCATGGACATCGACAAGGAGGCCGTCAGAAAGAGCGGCATGAAAATCGTGGACGACGAGATTCCCGACCAGATGATGATTTCGCTCGCTGGAAAGAACAGCCTCGGAAAGGGCGACCTCATGATGCTCGAAATGATATCCCAGGCCAACTGGACCAGACCCATCTACGTCGCCATCACTGTGGGAAGCGAGAACTACATGAACTTGGGAGAGAACTTCATCCAGGAAGGCCTTGCATGCCGCATCACCCCGTTCACCGTCAACGCCCCCGACTCCCCCTCCACCATGATGGACACGGAGAAGACCTACGACCGCGTGATGAACAAGTTCCGCTTCGGAGGTCTCGACAAGCCCGGACTGTACCTCGACCAGACCATCATGCGCATGTGCTACACCCACCGCAAGCTGATGGGAGAGCTGGCCACCAACCTCATAGAGGAAGGAAAGCCGGACATGGCCCGCAAGGTGTTGGAGAAAGCCGAGAAGGAGATACCGGAGTACAACGTGCCGATGACCTACTTCAGCGGGGCCTACGACTTCCTCAGCGCATGGGGCAGCTTGGGCAACAAGAAACGCGCCACGGAAATCGCCGACAACATGTGGAACAACGCCCAGCAATACATCAACTGGTATTTCTCCAACAGTTCCAACTACGTCGCCGCATCGAAATACGACATCGAAAGGCTGCACTTTGGTTCCATGCAACTGCTGCTGCACAAGATGGAGAACATCGACCAGGCATGGTATGACAAGCACTTGGACCAGTTTAACAAGCTTCTCGGTGCTTACGAGGCAAAACTCAGCTCCGCCTATTGATACAGCCGCATGATCCTTGAGCAACCCTCTTTCTGGCTAAGATGGATGTTCCCACGCGCACTGTGGCGGATGGACAAGCACGAGCGGGCGGTGTATCTCACCTTCGACGACGGACCCATCCCCGAGGCGACGCCGTTCATCCTGAAGACCCTGCGCGACTTTGAAGTCAAAGCCACCTTCTTCATGGTAGGCGACAACGTGCGCAAATACCCCCACCTCCACCAGCAAGTGGTGGAGGAGGGGCATCAAGTGGGCAACCACACCTTCAACCATCTCGGAGGGCTGAAGCATCTCACCAAAACTTACATCGACAACACGGAGAAAGCCAACCAACTGATAGGCGCCCACCTCTTCCGCCCGCCCCACGGGTGGATGACTCCCGCCGAATACTACTGGCTCCGCAAAAAATACAAGATTATCATGTGGGACCTCGTCACCCGCGACTATTCCCGCCACATGACAGCAAGCGACGTGGTGGAGAATGTCATGACATACACGCGCAACGGTTCCATCATCACCTTCCACGACTCCCTCAAAAGCATCGACAAACTCCACATAGCCTTGCCCGCGTCCCTCAGATGGCTTCGCGAGCAAGGCTATGCTTTCAAGGTTTTTGAATGACGAGGCATCGGAATCACAGAATCCCGGAATAACGTTATAACGGGATAACGTCATAACGAAAACCCGGAATAACGAAATCCCGAAATAACGAAACAACAAAAAAACAAAAAAACATGAAAATAAAAAGGTTCGGATATTATTGGCTGGACACATGGGTTCTTGCAAATGTCATTCAGCTTGCTACGCAAGAATTCTGTTCACGCTATCTGAACCACACCAACGACCCTTGCGGACGGCTTTATGACCAGATGACACAGGCAGCCCGCTCGGCCCCTGCAAACATAGCTGAAGGCAATTCTCGCCAATCTACTTCTCGTGAGACAGAAATGCGATTGACAGATGTGGCACGAGCCACACTCGCCGAACTAACCAACGACTATCTCAACTGGCTGCTGCGACAAGAGCAACTTCCCTGGTCGTCTTTGTCGCAAGAATACCGTCAAGTGGCTGCCATCCCTCTTGAAAAACCCACCTACCAAGATGACGTCCAATATAACAGCTGCATCCATATTCTGAGACAGAAGCATCATTTTGACCCATGGCTGGAAAAGGACAATTCCATCACGATGGCACAATGCATCATCGTGCTATGCAACAGGCTTGTCATGATGCTTGGCAAGCAGATAGAAGCCCAGATGGAGGCCTTCAAGCAGGAAGGGGGCTTCACTGAAGGCCTCACTGCCGTGCGTCTCAGCTATCGCCAGGAGCAGAGCAAGGAAAACAACGCTCCCTCCTGCCCCGTCTGCGGCAAGCCCATGCTCAAACGCATGGCCAAAAAAGGCATCAACTCCGGCAAAGAATTCTGGAGCTGCTCAGCATATCCAGAATGCCGAGGAACGAGAAACATCAATGACGAAAACTCGAAATAACGTCATCCCGGAATCCCGAAATAACGTCATCTCGGAATAACGGAATAACGTTATCACGGAATCCCGGAATGACGGAATCACGTTATAACGGAATAACGTCATAACGGGATAACGTCATAACGCCGCCATCATTCTTTTTTAAATTCCTCCTTGCAATATTTCCATCCCTTTGCCTCGTAAATCGTGTTGAGCCTTTTTTGCCTTGCCTTATACTCCTCATAGTTTTTTTGCTCTGGGAGCATCCACTGGAGCTCTGACAAGGCACCCATTCTGGGGAGCACCTGATATTCTGCGAGTTCCTTGGCATAGATGTATTCCGTCCACAGGTTGGCTTGGAGGCCGATGATGTGCGCCCGCTGCTCCGGCGTGAGCGTGTCGGGAGCCGGCTCGAAGGAATACACCTTCTCCAAAGGAACATATCCGCCAATGAGGAAAGGCTTCACCCAATCCTCCTCATTTGTCTGGTAGTAGTCGAAATAAAACCATGAGGTGGGCACCATGATGACGTCGTGCCCCTTTGCAGAGGCCGTCATTCCTCCTTCCACGCCCCTCCAGCTCATGATGGTGGTGGATGGGTTGACGTCGCAGTCGAGCAACTCATCCCAACCGATGACCTTCTTCCCCTTGCTGTTGAGGAAGCGCTCCACCCTTTTCATAAAATACCCTTGCAGGCGGTCCTCCGCCGAGTGCTCCCCGTCGCCCTTGAGTCCCTCTTGTTGGATGCATTGCTGGCAGAGGGCACACTCCTTCCATCGCGTGCGCGGAGCCTCGTCGCCCCCGATGTGGAAATACTCCGCCGGGAAGAGTCCAACAAGTTCCTCCAGCACCCCCTCGACGAACTCAAACGTCTTCTCCTTTCCAGCGCAGAGGATGTCATCGAACACCCCCCAGTTAGGCTCCACCTCGTAAGGGCCGCCGGTGCAACCCAATTCCGGGTATGCCGCGAGAGCCGCCACCATGTGTCCCGGCATGTCGATTTCCGGCACCACGGTGATGTAACGCCGCGCCGCATAGTCCACGATGTCGCGTATCTGATCCTGCGTGAAATAACCTCCATGGCGCTGCCAATAGTATAGCCCCGTGTTGCGGCCCACCACCGTGCGATTCCTCCAGGCCCCCACCTCCGTGAGTTTCGGGTATTTCTTGATTTCCACCCGCCACCCCTGGTCGTCGGTGAGGTGGAAATGGAAGACGTTGATGTGGTGGAGGGCCAGCATGTCGATGTACTGCCTGACGAAGTCCATGTCGAAGAAATGCCGGCTCACGTCGAGGTGCATCCCCCGGTAGGCGAAACGTGGCTCATCGTCCACCACCACCGCCGGCACCAGCACCTCGCCGGCGGCATGCACCGGCAGCGCCTTTCGGAATGTCTGCACACCACGGAAGACCCCCTGCGGCGTGGCGCCCTCGATGACAACCCCCTTCTGGTTCACGCTGATGCGGTAGGCCTCCTCGCCCGTCATCTTCTTGTTCAGGCGCAAGGTGATGGCACTCCCCCGCACCTTGGAAGAGCGCACTGGAGGTTCCTTGCCCACCACCTCGCCGATGTATTCGGCAAGGAAAGAGGCATTGCGGCGCATCTCATCACCCCCTTCATAGACGATGGCGGCGAGCGACGAGAGGGCGAAAGGCCCGCCTTTCTGCTCCACGCACTGACGAGGTTTCGGCACGACGTTGAAATCCGCCAACTCCTGCGCCGATGACAGGAGAGGGAGGGCAAAAACCAACAGGAAAAATACATGTCTTTTCATAACTGCTTGCATTGAAGTAACAGAATTCACCTTAATAAAATATCTGGCGTGTCTTTTTGGTAATGATGCGGTAGAGTGCGCGTATGTCGTTCTGACTGAGGGTGAAGTCGGCATATTCCGGCGAGGGGTTGAGAGAGTGGAAGGTGAACGTGCCATTTTCGGGGTCTTGGTCGATGATCTGCTTGATCAGCACGCTGCTGCCGAAGACCACCACCCAGAAGGGATGGTCCTTGTAGCAGAGAGAACTCCAACGGTCGCGCTCCCACTCCCGCACCAACACACGGTCTCCCGACTCAAAGCCCTGCCGTGTGCCGTCGTCCATGGATTCGCCCTTCACCTCGAAGGAGAGGTAATTCCCCCGCGCCTTGCGGTCCACCTCGTAGGTCTCCCACCCCCACTCCTCCTCGTATGGGTCCAAGCGGTCGGAGTCGTTGGCAAACTGTCCGAAAGCGGCAAACGGCACGTGCTTGACCCGCATGAAGAGTTTGTTGTCCACCTCGTAGATGCGCGCCCCATGGGGATTCTCCGTGACAAACTCCATCTTCTTGTCTTTCCCCAACAAGAGCAGGTCGTCCTCCATGCCCTTTTCCAAAAGCATGTCCCCCTTGCCCGTGCGCACCCATTCCAAGTTGATACGGGGTGCTATGGTCTCCAAGCGATGGAGAAACTTCTCACTCAGCGGCACACGCTGGTTGATAATCTGCGAGAACGACGAAGGGTTGTAGCCCATCGTCTCCGCCAAGCTTCGCTGCGAGGAAGCCACACGCTCCTCCAACATCCAAGCAACTATCATTTTCAATCTTTCCTTCATGGCCTATTATTTTATAAACTACACATAATATTATAAAGAATAATATTAATAAAACTTAAAATATTAACTAAGATTTGGATTTCGCTTTGTTTGTGCTTATATTTGCAACCGATTTCCAATCGGTAATGCATTTTCTCCCCATTTAAGTGAAGAACGATGCAAAGATAGGAAAAATAATAAATAAAAACAAATAAAAATCAACATATTTTTATAAACAACTAATAAAAATTTAATTTTTCGTTTAGAAATAGCTAAAAAATTCAGGAATTCAATCAAAAAAAGAAACAATGAGACATCTAATCCATGAAATCAGCACCTTCCTGTTTGGCACCAAGTGCTATGCAGTGATCATCGGCGAGCGGGGGAGCGGCGACCGCTACTACATCGCCTCGGCCATTCATCTCACCAAGGAAGAGGCCGCCGCCCACCGCCGCCGCATTGAAGAAACCCGGACATTTGTCTATATCGCAACCGTCACCTTCAGATGGAGGGCCATGCCATGACACATCCCGTCATCAACATCACCCGACGGGCGGACATCACCTTCCACCCCGACGGACGCATCGACCTCACCGCACACGTGGCCAAGACCCTCGACCTGAACCCGGGCGACGTGGTGAACATCGCGGAAGAGGAAGGAGACTCCACGGAGCATTACCTCTACGTCTCACGCAGAGGGGGTGAGGCCACCGGCCGCCACGCCTGCACCTGCCGCCGCGTGAAAAGCGGACACTACCTGCGCGTCTTCAGCAAACCACTCGCCACACACATCCTCCACCAATGCCACGCCACCCAGACCCTCTCGCTCAGAGTGGGGAGACCCACCGCACTGCCGGGAATAGGTACGGCACTACCACTCATCACCGCTTGCCACCAATGAACACACACATCCATTTCAACACCCTCTCCACGTCGCCCAGCGACCACGAGACCCCCGAAGGCCACTGCGCCCTCCTGCTCAACCTCATCGCCGAAGACGGCGCACTGCAACCCATCGCCACCGACCGGGAGGCATCCACCGCCATGCCCGCCGGAAGTCGCTTGGCCGGCACCCACCGTCACGACGGGACGACACGCCTCATCACCGAGACACCACGCAGCGACGGCGGCTTCAACTACCACTGGCACACGCCGGGAGGCGGTCCCTCGGGTTTGATAGCCACCACCCCGAGCCGCGCCAACACACTCACGGCCATCGGCGACACCCTCTGCATGGTGATGGACGACGACCTGCTCCTCGCCGTGTGGCGGGAGTCGGAAAACACCTACGCCACCGTTGGACACGACGACCTGCTCTACGACATCACGCTGACGCAAGACCAACAAATCCCGCTGCATGCCAGCATCCCCCTCGATGGCAGCACAGCCAACTACCTCGACCAGGCCGGAAAAGCCCTCGTCACGCGCCCCACGCTCCCCGCCCGCATGCTCGCCGAATGGGTCGGCAGCGAGCAATACGCCACCGGCGCCACGATGCTCGCCGCCCTGATGGAGAGCGACCTCGACCGCCAACTATCGCTCTTGGGTCCCGGGGCGATGAAACATGTGTGCCTTGGCGTGGCCGCCCTGCGCATCAGCGACGGGAGGCACCTCATGGTCTCCAACCCCTTCGCACTGCTCCCCGCCGGACTGCCCAGCATCATCACCGCCGACCACGAGGCCGGACGTCTCACCATGGACGCATGGGCTCACCGCCACTACATCACCGTGGAGATGAGAAGCGCCCGTGCCATGGACGCCGACATCGTGGAGGGGGTAGATGTCTTCCTCACACGTCCGTTGCGCCTCCTCGACCCCTGCCACGCCGACATCGACACCGACGAACAAGGACGCACCACGAGCCTCCACTTCGCCCACCTCGACAGAAAGGCCATCATCCACCTCCTCGACACCCTGCCCTTCCACCATGCGATGACCATCGGGCGGGAGTCTTTGGGGCAGCCGCTGATGGTGCAGGGTATCGCCGAGGGCGGCACGCCCGTCTCCCTCGCCGACCTCCATCGCACCACCTACGGAGCACGTCACGCCATCGCCCACAACAACCGCCTGACACTCGCCGCCACCACCACCGTCCTGCACTCCCCCTTGGAAATAGGTCTGAGATACCGCTACCACACCCTCGATGCCGACACGCGACGCGCCATGGAGGGCGAGGAGGCGGAAGCAGCCCGTGCCGCCGAAATGGTGGCCGGCACACGTGCCGACATCGACGACAACAGCGACGGCCTCACCGCCACGCTCGTGGTGAGGGGCCTCACCACCGACGCCGTCCCCGGCGAGGTGTGGTGGGCGGGGGAGGTGCAATATCCGCTGCCGGGCATGATGACATTCCCCGGCCACCACGTCAGGGAACTGGAATACCACCTGCGCATAACGAAGGGCGGCGAGCAACACCATTACACCACGCGCCAACCACTCGAAGCCCTCGAAAGCAAGGGACTGGCAGTGGCCGTCTTCACCGCCGGGGGACAGGCGCACCGCACGGGACGCCCCGCCCTCCACTCCCTCCTCCTGCAACAAGTGCGCTCCTTGGCCTACGACGAGGCGACGGGACGCTACGACACCATCTACATGCTGTGGGAGGAGGAAAGTGCGGAAACATTTGAGGAGCACCTCGCCAAGGCAAGGAAGAGTTGGACGCTTCCCTGCGCCACCAACCGACTGCTCACCTCGGAGGAAGACGCACCCCTCCTGACCGACGACTCCACCGCCATGCACGTGGGGAGCGGGGAGTTGCAGGGCATCACGCCGAGCATGCGGCGGAGCGCCGACGGGCTGTACGGCGACGGACAGTTCCACGCCTTCACCGACGACGGCGTGTGGCTCCTCCGCTTCAGCGGCGGACGGTGGCACGCCCACCAGGCTGTCACGCGGATGACCCTGCGGCGACCCGGACAGATGGTGGCCACGTCGGACGCCGTGGCCTTCATCTCCACACGCGGCCTCATGCTGCTAAGGGGCTCCACATGCTCCTGCCTCTCCGACAGCCTACGGGGAACGCCCTTCCCGCCAACCGCCCTGCCCCACTTGGTGGAAATGCTCGCCACGGAACCGACCTTGCAAATTCCAGAACACCTCCCCGACTGGACGGGAACCTTCATGGACGACGCCCGGATGGCCTACGACGCCGCCAACGACCGGCTGTGGCTCTTCTCCGACAACCCCAGCGAACCCATGCTCGTCTATTCGCTGCCAAACAAGACATGGGGAATGACCGACCGCAGTCCTGGACGCATCATAGACGACGGAACAGACATCTGGTGCCATGAGACCACCGACGGTCACGAGGTGGTGTCAAGGCTCGTCACCAAAGGCCGGAAACGGCAGGCGGTGGCCCTCGTGACGAGACCCCTCGCATGGGGAAGCCTCCATGTGCCGAAGACCGTGGAGCGCATGCTCGTGAGAGGGCTGTTCTGTCACCGAGGCCCCGAAGGCAGCCACGTGGGCGTCGCCCTCTACGGCAGCCACGACCTCCACCACTGGCATCTTGTCGGAAGCAGCCGCCACCAATACCTCTGCGACCGCCGGGGAAGCCCCTACCCGTGGTGGCGCATCGTGGCCGTGGGATGCCTTGCTGCCGGGGAGAGCATCGAGGGGGCGAGCGTCACCTTCCAAAAGAGGATGAGGGGGAAAAATGGATAAATGCGAAAAATCTCCAAAAAAAGTTGCAAAATGACAGAGAAATGGATTTTTCTTCGTATATTTGCAAAGGAATAGGGAACACATCATCTACCACACGCATTTCTATGGAATCCATCAGAATCAACATCAACAAGCAAATGGGGCATGACGGTCTCGCCCCCATCATTGCCTACCCCGCCGACTGCGCCTACGACTTCCGCCTGCGGAACAACGGTGACGACATGCGTCACATCTCCACCAGTTCGGCATACAACATCCGCCTGTACCCCGACGGATGCAACCTTCAGGCTTCCCTCATCGAAGCCACAGAGGACGGCTTCATAGAATATGCCATCCTCACCAACATCGCGCATGTCACCATCGACGGAATGAAGGTGCTGGAGCAATTGGACGCCCTCTCGAAAGCCTACAAGACCATGGTGGCGAAGGACGAGAAGCCCGGCGACAACCAGCGCTTCCTGCAAGCGTTGGCCGCCATCCACAAGACGCTCTCCACCGACACCTTTCCCGGATATCCCAAGGCCCTCAAGAAAGCTGCCAAGAGCGAGGGAGCGCCGCTCACCTACTACATGAACTACAAGACGAAGGGTGAGATTGCCAACCTCATCAAATTCCCCGACCAGGAATTTTTCGGACTCACCAACTCCATCTACCTCATCCCTGACAGCGTACACCCGGCCTTCCCGCAGCAGTGCAAGCACATCCACTCGCTCGTGCTAAGGACCTTCAAAATCAAGTCGCCACAAGGCTACGAGTACGGACAGGTGAAGGAGGGCGACACCAAGCGCATCAACCTCAAGGGGAAGGAAGGGATGCTGCCGATGACCATCGACGTGCGAGGTGACGTGACGAAACCCAGTCCCCACGGATATTTCGACACCGCCACCAACACCATCCGCATCGACGAGCGGACCATCAAGTTCTACTACGAACTGAAATTCTTCGTCAAGCACAACGGACGGCTCCTCAGAAGCTGCATCGTGAGATATGAAGGCGACCAACTGATGCCCGACAGCAACGGATGCTACCTCATCAAGGTGTATGAGGACAAGGTGAACAACGCAGGGTACATCCATTTCTCCTGCGAGGGGATGAAAAACGCCGACATCCAAGTGACGCCAGGCATCATCAAGCAGCAAGAGTATGTCTATACACCCGAACCGCAACACGACCTCACGCGGGTGACACTCGACTTCGGCGACGGACGCCCCATAGAGGCCATGGTGGACGTGGGCACCAACGACCGGCTGTTCTCACAACTCAACAACGGGAAGGTGAAAGGCTACAACGTGGAGAAGGACCTCAACGGATATGTCATGCACATCCCGAGGAAACTCACCAAGACCTCGAAAAACGCCCTCCGCTTCCTCAAGTTCGCCTTCATGGTGGCCTTCACTCTCGCCACCTACGCCCTCCTTGCCTGGGGCTTCACCGGGAAATGGGCATGGCCCATCAACCGACTTCTCGCACCAACGACTCAAACCAGCAAGAAGCAGCAAGTGAACAACGACGGAGAGGTGAAACCGGTGAGCGTCAACGAAGACACCGAAGGCCTCATCATCGACGACAGCGATGACGTTTTCGCCTTGGAGGAAATGGACCGCGACTACCTCCGCTACCACGACGTATGGAGGATGGACTCGCTGAAGAGCACGAAATACAAGGACATCCTCAGCATCATCTACAATGGCAACATCAGCGAGATGAAAATGAGAAAATACAACAACGAGGTGATCGACAACTCCTACTGGGCGCAAATGTGGCGCAACATCATCGTGCCCAACAACATCCAGAAAGACGTCGCAAAGAAAATCTTCCAACAAAACATCAAGGACAACAACACCCTCGATGTGCAGCGCCTCTACGAAGAGCTACTGAAGAACGTCATGCCCTCCGGCGACGTGGTCAAACCCATCGCACCGGTGCCATAGGAAGACAGCAAGGCAATAAACACCAAGCAGCCCTGACATGTTCTCATGTCAGGGCTGCTTGGTGATGTTGCAGGGTTGTTTCCTAAGTGGTCTTGAAGCCCTTCGTGCTGATGCTCTTGATGACATCCTTGATGGTGAGCTCCGTGAACCCGTTCTTGTGGAGTTGTTCGGCCAACTGACAGTCCACGGCCTTCTCCTCCTCGTCTTGCTCGTACTCACAAGCCTTGCCTTTCAGCTCGGCAATGGCCCATCCCGCCAGGGCGGCGGCAAAAAAGATGGCCAATGCAATAATAGTCCCAAACATATCTCAGTTTTTTTTGTTTTCCGCCACAAAATTAGGCAATATTTTGCAAACAACCAAATTTCTCATCAAGATTCAACATGTCAAAGCACTCAAGAGATAGTCAACTTTCCATTCATTTGTATGAACAATGGATGCTGTAATAGTATATATAACCCATTTTGAAATCAAGCAAACGGGCGGAAACTTGAAAAAAACACAAGTTTCCGCCCATTTATCTCGCATGATTATTGCAATAAGGACTATTTGGTAATCACATTCCTCAAATCCTCGTAACTGCGGACGACATCATAAGTGATGGTGGAGTCGGCGATGGTGGCGAAGTGACGACGCGCACAAGCAATCTTCGACCGCTCCGACTCACGGAGTTGTGATTCTTCAAGAGAGCCTTTGGTTTCTGCCACGAAATAGACATGCTTGATGTCTGCCCCCTCCTTGAACACGATGGCCCAGTCAGGGTTGTAATGGCCTACGGGCGTGTTGATGTAGAAGCCGTTGGGCAGTTTGGTATAGACAGCCACTTCCTTGTGGTTTTCCAAATCCTTGGCGAAGTCCATTTCGACGCCTTGTGAATCAACCACCACAAGGTCATAGAGCGACTTGTGCGATTCCATGGCATTCACGCCCAGACGGCCTTTCAAGGTTGACGCATTGAAAATGTCCGAGGAAAACGCTTTGTTGAGCTTATGGTATTTCACATGCTCGATGACGGCGATGGCCTTGCACTCATTGATGATGTTTCCGGCACGGATGATGAATTCCTCAGGATTGGCCTTGAACTTATAGAATGTATTGGGGCTGATTTTCTGCAAGATGGTGACGATAACCCGGCGGGTCAGTCCAGTAGCCTCCACCAACTTGCCCACAAGGTCGTATTTCACGCGGTCTCCCACCAACTCATGGATGGTTGAGGTGGTGGCACCGTTCACCTTCATCTTCATGGCGTCGCCCTGTAACAGTTGCTCCTTGCTCTGTATCTTGTCCATCGTGCCTTCCACCACCTCAATCTTTATTTCCGACACTTGCAAGTGATTGTCAAGAGTGGTGACAGAACGCTCAACAAGGTCTTCGGTCTTGAAATCGACGGTAAAATAAGTCTGATGATTGATTTTGCGCCATAACTCCTGGAATTCCTTGCGTTCGAACTTCTGGCGGTCAAAATGTGCCTCTTTCGTCTGACGGGCATTTTCAGGTTTGATGGCATCGGGATTGAACACGGCGTCGAGCCGCTTCACAATGTCGCCCTTGTACTCGTTAAATTCTGCGCCGAAGTCCAACTTCCCTTGTTGCTTGTCATCGTGGAATTTCTGGGTGAGCTGGCCTTGCTCAGACACATACCTACTCATAGCCAACGCAGCAAACAAGAAGCTTGATTTCAGTTCATCGAGCGTTTTTTGCTCTCCACGCGCATTGGTTACCACCATACCCGTAAACAGGCTTGGTGTCACCTTCATCGGACGGTCGCCAACAGCCTCTGCAATCTCCGTTTGGAGTTTGGTTGCAAAGGAGTTGTATGACTCGCTGGCAATGATGGTCAGTTCATTTACCTCGAACACACCTCCATGTAGCACGCTCTCGTCCTGCCGTTCACCGTTGTTGTTCACGCACAGACGCATGCCACGCCCCACCTCCTGCCGTTTCTTCGTTTGGTTGTCAGAGTCTTTCAGCGTACATATCTGGAAGACATTGGGATTGTCCCAACCTTCTTTCAAGGCTGAGTGAGAGAAGATGAAACGTGTCGGTTCACTGAATGAAAGCAGACGCTCCTTGTCTTTCATGATAAGGTCGTATGCCGAAGCATCATTACTACTTTCATTACGTAGTTCGGTAGCAGAAGGCTGAATGAACTTTCCTTTCTTGTCCCGGGAGAAATAGCCATTATGCACTTGTTCTGCCGTGAAGCGTTTCAGGTAATTGACATATTCGGGATCATCCTGAAATTCCAGTTGGAGCGAGCCGACAATTTTGTCATATTCTTCCTCGAAGATTTCCGCAAATTTACCTTTGCTCGTTCCTCCCCCCTGGTTGTAAATGCGGTAGTTGTCCACATGGTCGATGAAGAACAGCGACAAGCATTTGATGCCTTTGGGAAACAGTTTTCGCTCTTTGAGAATGTGTGATTTGATGGTTTCCCGTATTTGATGACGGCGCACATAGATGTCGTTGACACGCCCCACCATGTCACCCTCATGAAGAACAGTGCCATTGAGCAGACGCACCGTGCGATTGTAGCCGTCAATGCTTTCAATGCGGTAGCCGTGGGCATATTCCTCCAACCCGCCAGACTGCTGATAGATGTCGAAGCCGTCACTCACCATTTGTATCACTTGTTTCACACCATTGGCCTGCCGCTTGTCGAAACCGATGCGGGCGCGTGGATTACCCGTGGAGAGTTCGATGCTTTCCAAATACAGGTAGCCGTTGGTAGCGGTAGAGCCTTTCTGGTTGATTCCCTTGACCGAAATCTTCTTCACCAACTTCTTGTTGTAGGCATCCATCGCGTCCAAGCGATAGACCATATTGACGATGTCGTCGGCGCGGTGGGTGGCACTATACAACAAAGTGAAAAGGGGATGAAACTCTTTCAAGCGGTTGCGGGTGGCATTCTTCTTGTCGGCGCCCAACACCGACTGCGGCTCGTCGATAATCAGGATGGGATTGGTAGCGGCAATCACGTCGATGGGGCGGCGGGAGCGGAAGGCATCCAATTTCATATAGATACGGCGAGCATCCTCACCACGGGCGGCAAAGGCCTGGGTGTTGATAATCATCACGTGTATGTTCGAGTCGCTGGCAAACTGGTCGATTTTCGTCAACTGCTTGCTGTCGTAGATGAACGACTGGATGCGCTTGCCGTATTCGGCGGCGAAATGCTCGCTCATAATCTCAAAAGAGCGGCACACACCCTCGCGAATGGCGATGCTCGGCACCACGATAATGAACTTGCTCCAGCCATAGAGCTTGTTCAACTCATACATCGTCTTGATGTAGGTGTAGGTCTTGCCTGTTCCCGTCTCCATCTCAATGGTCAGGCGCAAGTCATTGGTGTCTATCGTTTCTGAAGGGCGCAACTGTGCCGGCATCTGGATGGCGCGGATGTTCTCCAACACCTGTCCAGCAGGCACGCTTAGTGGTTGGTTGCGGAAGCCCACCACGTCGAAGAGGTCTTCGGTGCTGTCCTTCGGGATACCCATGTCATGGGTGAACTCCAGCATCGCTTGATTGCGCTGACCGTGGAAGATGTCGGTCACAGCACGGGCGGCGTCCGTCTGGAATTGTTGGTTCTTGAACTTTAGCGTTAGTTTCTTCATAGTTCAATGAGGATTAAATGACACGGACATTGTTGCGTACTTCCTCATCGCTCCATTCGCATTTCTGCTTGAACAACTCGAAGAGATTCATCTTGCTGGCGGCGTCCGTAAAGCTGCTGTCGCGGAAGACCACGCGCACGGGCTGCATCTCTGCGATAGCATCGATGACGGCTTCCGACACAACACCAGTGAAGCAACCCACGAGGTCGCCGTCATTCACGTTGTGGATAACACAGTCATCCACAGTGGTGGATGTCATAGGCAGGTCAAGCGTTACGCCCCAACGGAGCATACAGTCAAATAGCAAATCAAGGTCATTGCGGTCTTCCTTGATGTTTTCAACAAAAAATTCGAGCTGTTGTTGATTGTAGTCTTTTGGTGCAAAAGCCACGTCCTTGTAGTTGCTACTATCGCATTTGAAAACTCGGAAACCTGTGTCGAGATTTTGAGTGGTTAAAGGGTTATCGGCCTTGATTTTCTTGCCCGCACGACGAATGCGCTCCTTGGCAACATCGCATAAATTATTATAACCTTCGTCCTGCGCTTGCTCTGTTGCGGGTTCGGGCAATTGAACCATAATATATTTTCGTGTGCCGTTATCTTCACTGTTTAATTGCATCACAGCATGGGCGGTTGTCGATGAACCAGAGAAGAAGTCGAGAATTATACAATCTTCATCAGCTCCCAATTCTATGACACGCTTAATAGTAAATAATGATTTAGGATAATCAAAATATGATTTGTTATTAAACAATTGTTTTACTGCTTCAGTGCCTCTTTCGTTTACAAATTCCTTTTCATCCCATACACTTCGCTGCATTTTTGAGGTCTTCCGATATTTTTGAACTATCATATAGCCTCCTTTTTGGTTAGCTTTTCCAAAAATCTCAATATTAAGATTTTTTCTAGCTTTTTCTTCTTTTCCCCATCTCCAGACCGTTTGAATACCATTAGATTTCGCAGGATATACTTCTACAAATCCAGGTGCTGGTTCTAGAGATATTTCCATAAGACCGTTTTTATCCTTTTTCTGAGGATTTACGTAAAAAGGATAGCAAAGATTAGGACGATTTTGATTATTAAATTTTACATTACGGTTTCTTAACTCCATTAAGTTAAAGCCACCCTTCTCATCATAATACTGGAACTCTTTATCTTTTTCATTTATAAGATTGAGTATTGATAAATCACTTTTGGCATATATTAGTATATAATCATGCTGTAATGCTATTCCTCCGTAATCACGACCACCCCTATTATTAATGATTATTGATTGACTTTTGAAATTATGTGAACCAAAAACTTCATCACAAATCTTTCTAAGATTTTCAATCTCATTATCATCTATACTAATGAATATGAACCCATCTTCCGACAATAATGAACGAGCAATCATCAGCCTAGCATAAATCATAGAGCACCAATCCGAGTGGAACTTTCCATTCGATTCCATGTTCTTTACCATACGTTCACCCTCTTCATTGATAACCCCAGCAGCTTCATCTTCTTCACGCTGTGTTCTATGAAAGTCATCATGATACACAAAGTCATTGCCTGTGTTATACGGCGGGTCAATGTATATCATTTTGACTTTACCCATATACGAGTTTTGGAGTAGTTTCAACACTTCGAGGTTGTCTCCCTCGATGTAGAGATTTTGTGTGGTGTCCCAATCTACACTCTCTTCGGGGCATGGGCGCAGTGTCTTGTTGATAGGTGCTGCCGCCTCACGCAGAGCAGCCCGCTTGCCCACCCATGTAAAGTCATAGACTTCTGGGGCATCCTCTACAGCATTGTCGCCAAGAAGTAAGCGGAGTTTGTCCCAATTAATTACACGGCGAACTACGCCATCTTCACCCTTTGCTTCCGTGAAGCAAGACGGTGCTATTTGATAAAGCGCATCGAGATTGAGTTGTGCGCCATTGGGTGTTTCCCGTTCTAAATGTTTTAATTCCATGTTTTTATCGTTTTATTTGTTTGTTTCGATTATTTGTTGTTACTTTGCACTATATAATTCCAGGATATGAAGAACCTATTAATTATCATTGCCTCGTAATGTTTAACCGAGTGGCGCGACAAGACGTTGTGGCCGCTCATAACATTCGAGTCATTATGAGTAGAAGTAGGAAACGTACGCCCATCACATACTGGGCTTGTTGTAAATCCCAAAAGAGCGGGAAGCGTGTGTGTAATAGAAAATTCCGTCGGCTTGAACGAATGTTTCTTAGCATAGGTCAATTTGAAAAACTTCCCTATCTTACAATTGAAGTCATGGATACTTGGGAACTTGGAGGTGATGGGAAAGTTTATTACCATGCAGAGCCAACAGATGAATGGTACATCAAGTTGATGCGTAAATGAAAAATGATTTTGGAGGAATATTGAGTGTGTCATACGCTTAGTTCCTCCATTTTTTGTTTCAGTTCCTCCAATGCCTTGCGTTTCGCCTTCACTTGTTTATTCAAAGCAAGTTGTCTGTCAAGTTGTGGCTCTTTTCGCATCCGTTTCTCCAAACTTTGCAGCTCTATTTCAACGGTTGCGATTTGCTTCCGAAGGCTAACGATTTCCGCCATGCTGCCAGCCTTGTGCTCACCAATGCCCGACACTTGTGCCACAAAATTCTCATAGATGCGTGGCAGTGACTGCCCTTGAATTGTCAATGACAATTCATCCATTGCCATCCACGGCGAAGCAAATGCCTGGCGGATACGAAACTTTTCATGCGTGTCATCCGCCCATTCCTTGAAGTTGATGAGCAGCATGGCATGGTTATCATGCACAAGGACAAAGACGATATGGTGCGGCATGTTCGTGTCTATAAAAGTGAAGAGGTCTGTCGGGCAATCCGGTTGTTTGAGGTTCACCACAAACACCTCAATCTCTTTCATATCCGCTGTGTCGGTGACATTCAAGGAGGAAGCCGACAACTTGTAGAGCCAAGTGATGTTCACCACATCATTGACGAAGCGTGTTTTCATACGAGGGCTCACCTCCATGAACTTGTAAAACATCGTCTTCGGCACTACGCGGTTGACGATGGTGGACTGAGGATAGTGCAAGATATTATCCATGTTCACCTCCTCCTTTAGTAAAAACTTACTACAATTGTCAACATATAATTAATCATCAATTGTTGTGCGTCAGAATTAATGGATAATTCGTGGTAATTCGTGTTTTTTATTTTTTCCCATCATAAATATTTATCGTTACTTAATCACCAAAAAACAAATCAACTCAAAGTCGTCCAACCCTGTGATGTCGCCCACGAGCGCCGTGGTCTCCGCCGCCATGAAAAGACTTGCCAAGTCGTCTTCCTCTTTTTGCTCCACGATGCTCTCCACGGCGCGGCGCAGGAGCTGGCTGTACTTGTCCATCTGCTTGCCATCCTTTGTCTCTTTGTTGAAGGCGTGGCAAAGCTCCAAAATAGGTTCGGTGCGCCCCTTGCAAATTAGGCGCATGGTGTCGAGCAGACGTTTCGGCGACAAGTGGTTGATGATGGTCTCACCCATATCTGACAGATAGACCATGTAGAACGGATGGAGAAGGTTTTGCCGTCCGATGTTCACGGCATTGCTACGGTTCTTCAAGATGAAGATGACCCCCGGCTGCGCCTGTTCATTGGCCGGCACCACGGCACTCATACCGTATGGCGTATGCTCGATGTCGGGGTTCTCCTGCATATAGGCCAACAAGTCCAGTCGGAACTCATTCAGCCCCAAGTCCATGATGTTGATGCCCGTGTCCATGTCCTCCAAATCAACCACTTCCTCCTGCAACCGCTTCAACTGACTCTTGCGGTAGTCGAGGTCGGCCTGTTCCTCGTCGGAAAGCAACACGTTGCTGTTGCCCGCCCCCGTGATGTTCACCCCTGTCATGCGAGCCTCAACACGACCTTTCAAGCGCAAGTAGTCATCTAATTCGATGTCGGGCCAGTAGTTCACCAACTGAATGACCTCGTTGCGCGAACCGATACGATCGACACGGCCAAACCGCTGGATGATGCGCACGGGGTTCCAGTGAATGTCATAGTTGATGAGATAGTCGCAATCCTGCAAGTTCTGTCCTTCGGAGATGCAGTCGGTGGCTATCAGCACGTCTATTTCCTCATGGATGTTGGGCAACAGTTTGTCTGCCTCCTTCGATATGGGCGAGAAAAGCGTGAGGATGCTGTTGAAGTCCGAACGCAGCCCCTTGATGGTGGACCTCACGCCATTGCCCGTGACAAGCCCCGTATGCAGACCGGTCTTCTCCCTAATGGCCGTGGCAAGGTGGTCATAAAGGTATTCCGCTGTATCGGAAAAAGCCGTGAAGATAAGAACTTTCTTGTTGTCTCCGTTGATGGGTTGTGCAAACTTCTCACGGAGATTTTTCATCAGCATTTGCAATTTGCTGTCGTGCTCCGAAGTGATGTCCCGAAGCATGATCAGCAGCAGTCCGATGGTGTCCTGGTCGGCTTTCAGGTCACGCTTCCACGAGCGGCAGTCCATGTCCGCCAACGAGACGCGCGTCTTCTTGCCACCCACGAGGAAGTCATTCTCGCTGTCGTCGCCGTCCAGCATGTTGTCCATCGTCTGCAATGAAACTCGTGCATCCTGATGGGTTTCGAGGAAGGCTTCAATGGCGCGTAAAGTCTCGTCTATCTGCTCCTTCATGCGCTCCAACGTCAGGCGGAAGGAGTTGACCGACGACTCCAAGCGTTTCAGCAGGTTGATGGCCATGAGCTTCTTCAGTCCCTTCTCACGTCCCGACATGCCGAGATAGGAGCCTTCACCGTCCTTGTCTATCTCATACTTGTCCCTTTTGGAGGGCAGGATGTAGTCTGAGGGCGCATATACACCGAGGTTCAAGTCATCCAACTGTCCCGATATTTCCTCGTAAGTGATGGCCTCGTTGAGGTCTGTCAGATGCGGACGCTTGGATATGGGGCGCAGACGTGTCGGGAACTTGCCGATGTCTGCCGTGTCATAGTATTTTTCGATGTGCTTGCGGCTTCGTGCGATGGTGACGGCGTCCAACACTTGGAAGAAGTCGAACGAAAGCATCTCCAACAACCGCTCCGCCGTGCGCTCCTTCGGGTCGTCGATATGCGCCCAAGCATTGTATTGCGCCTGTGCCGAACGGAAGATGTCCTCAATGGGGCGGTCCACGTCCAACTTGTCGTTGATGAGCGACTGCTCCCCCTCGTAAGCTAATTGCAGTTGGTTTTTGAGGTCGTTGAAGCGATTGTTGACGGGTGTGGCCGACAGCATGAGGACCTTCGTTTTCACCCCTGCACGGATGACCTTGTTCATCAGTCGCAGATAGCGGTTCTCACGCGGGTTCTCGTCGTCCTCGTCGGTCGTCACCTTGCCGCCGTTGCGGAAATTGTGGCTTTCGTCAATGACAATCAAGTCGTAATTGCCCCAGTTGAGCAAGGCAAGGTCGATGCCATTGCTCTTTCCCTGCTCTCTCGACAAGTCCGTGTGGAACAGCACGTCATAGCGCAAGCGGTCCTTTTCCAACGGGTTGTTCTTGTAGTTGCTCTTATAGGTGTTCCAATTGTCATACAACTTCTTGGGGCAAAGCACCAGCACGGACTTGTTGCGCCCTTCGTAGTATTTGATGACGGAAAGAGCCGTGAAGGTCTTGCCGAGGCCCACGCTGTCCGCCAAGATGCAGCCGTTGTAGGTTTCCAATTTGTTGATGATGGCAAGTGCCGCATCCTTCTGGAAATTGTAGAGCTTGTTCCAGATTTGTGACGACTTGAAACCTGTGGCTTCATTGGGTAGCACGTCTTCGCTGATGTCCTCCAAAAATTCGTTGAAAATGTTGTAAAGGGTGACGAAATAAATGAAATCCGGAGCATTCTCCCGATACACATTTTCAATGTTCTCGATGATGGCCTCTGTCACATCTGCGAAGTTTTCCTTGTCCTGCCAGAAGTCGTTGAAATTCTTCAGGTAGGCATCGGACATGGGGGTGGGCATCCGTTGGATGAGCTGGAAGATGTTGTTGCCGCGCTCGCAACCCAGTTCCGTGGTGGTGAACTCGTTGAACGGCATGTAGGTGTAAAGTTCATCATCCGTTTTCACGTTGAGGAAGCCCGGCATGTTCATCTGGGAAATGTTGGTCTTGAAACGCACTTTCCGTCGGATCCAGTCGGCACATTCCTTGGCGATGGCACGCTGTGTAAGGCTGTTGCGCAGCTTGATTTCAAAGTCCGAACCGTAAAGCGTCCTTTCACGGTGGAGTTTGGGGATATAAAACTCCCGCTTCTGCTTCTTTGCCTGCTCTTTGTTGAAGGTAGGGGAGGTGAAGATAAAGCGCAATTCATCCACCTGGGCCAACTCCTTTTGCAAGGCTTCAAAAGCGTAGATGGAGAAGGACGCAGCGGCCATCGACACCTTGGAGCCACGCAACAACGTGGCTTTCAAGTCGTCTATGACACGATGGGTGATGTTGTCGAATTGCTTGGGTAGTTCCATAGTTCTTCGTCTCTTTTCAAGAGACGAAGAAAAGCACAAAGCCGTGATAAATGGTGTTTTTCAAACCACTTGCCTACATCTTACTAAACAAACAGACATCGTTATATGGAAAACACTCATTATTTCATTGTAAAAAGGTGAAATTTGGTTTTTTTTGACTATCTTTGTAGCCAAATGTCCGTCTCTTGAAAAGAGAATGAGAAATTTGCTAAACAAATCCCATTCTACTTCGACAGCAATCCCAATATCATCCTGTTTGCCTTATCCACCACCGACGTTTCCAAGGAGGCGAGGTAGATTTGCGTCGTCACCTCTGAATCATGCCCCATGCCCTCGCTGATGACTGACAGGGGTACATTCTTTGCCTTTGCGGCACTCGCCCAGGAGTGACGAGCCACATACATAGTCAAAGGACGCTGGAGTTTGAGCATCTCCGAAAGGTCTTTCAAATGGTAATTGACCAAATGCAGGGCATTGTCATATTGCCTTCGCTCGTTCTCCTTTTCCTTGATGATGGGCAGCATGTAAGCCGTGGGGTTGTCAGGATATTTGGCGACAATCTCCTCCATGCATTTCTCCCACTTGATGGTCAGTTGCTGCCCCGTCTTTCGTCTGCGATAGGTCAGGATACCGTTTCGAAGGTCCTTCTTTTTGAGGTAAGCCATATCCACGAAAGACATACCCCTTGTGTAGAAACTGAAGAGGAACATATCACGGGCAAAGTCCAACGCCGGCTTCATGGACAAGTCCAAATCCTTCAATGCCTTGAGAGCCTTGATGGGTATGGCCCGCTTGACCGTCTTGTCTATTCCCGTATAGACATGACGGAAGGGTTTGTTCTGTGGTGTCAGTCCTTTCTCCACGGCACGGTTATAGACCGCCCGGAGAATGCGCATATAGAACGATATGGTGTTCATGCGCACTCCCCTCGTTTTCAGATAGGCCTCATACAGGAGCATCAGGTCGGAGGTGATGCCGTCGAGCGGCACGTCGATGTCTTCACGGAAAGCCATGAAACTTTTCAACGTGGCGGTATAGGTTTCCGACGTCCTGACCCTGCCCAACTGTTTCAGTTGGGCTATGACACCATGCATGAATGAAAACAGAGAGACATCTTTCTTCATCCTGGAGAATGCGTTGATGACGTCGTCAGCCGAGTATCTGCCCCTGTCGGCATCCAATTGCCTGATGACTTTTTCCATTCGGGAGGTGTCCCATTTCAAGCGTTCATCGATGCTGCACAAGGTGTTGAAACGCTCATCATTGAAAATGATGGCTTCTGCTTCTGTATCCCATTCATTGGCAAAAAGTTTGTAGTCCGTGCTCAACTGACGGACTACACGATTATGGATGATTTGGAAGTATATGCCACCTTCCTTGCCTTCCACCATGGAAGGTCTGAACTTGATCTTGATTGATGTCATGATGCTCTTTTCTTAAACACACACTCTCATACCACCTCCATCCTTTTACGTGCCACCGGTCGCTTGGTGGCGATGCTCTTGGTCAACCGCTCCTCCGCCTGCTCCATGCGCCGCCGCCACGGCTCCGCCTTCTCCGGCGCCGTCAGTTCCAACCAGTCGGCGATGGCCGAGGCGGTGACATACTCATAGACGAGGATGGCCCAGTAGTCGAGCATGGGGCGCGACAAGCCCCCCGGCACGAACAGGCGGATGACATACTCTTCGGGATGCCGCCCTTCGGGTGGCGGCTGACAGCCCTCGCGGTCGTCCAAAAACTTGACAAAAAAGGCTCTGGCCCGACAGAAAGCGAGCCACACCACACGGTCCACGCGGTCGCGGTTCTGCCCCTCCACCACGTCCTGCACATGGTGGCGGGCGTGTGGGTCGTCAGCGATGGTCTCGCCCACGACAAAGGCGTTGTTGGAAATGTCGTAAATGATCCGCTGCCTCGACAAGCGGATAATGGCTGTAGTGGTTTTTCTCATGGCTAATAAATGGTTATTTCTTTTTTTCGTTATTTCGTTATTCCGTTATTTCGTTATTCCGTTATTCCGAAATCCCGTCATCCCGTCATCCCGTCATCCCGTCATCCCGAAATCCCGCTATCCCGAAATCCCGTCCCCCTGGAGCATCTGGCCTGGGAGCCCTTTTTCTCTTTTCGAGCGCGTTTTTCAGCAGGGTCAGTTGTTCTTCGGCCTTTGTGGCATGGAGGTTTTCCGCCTCGGGCATAACGATGTCGAGCCACCGAGCCACGACATGGTGCACAAAGAAGGCGTGAAGGGCGCCCTCCAATGTCCGGCGTTGGCCGTCGTCCCAGTTGTCAGGAAGGGCGAGGCGAGCGTGATAGTCATCATCGTGAGGGCGGAGGGCATCGCTGTGGGGAGGGGTATGGGGAGAAGAAGGTTCGTCCTGCGTCCCTGGGGGAGAAGATGATTCGCCTTGCAAGTATTCCTGAAAGGCGTGGTCGGCCTTGGTGCAGGTGTCACGCCAGAAGGTTTCGAGCAAAGGGGCATCGGCCTTCACCACGGCCAACCGCTCAAAATGCTCCGCCACATCGGCATGCTTCACGCCGATGTAGGCGGTGAGCATCGCCACCTCGCGCAGCGTCACAGGCTTTTTGATAGAAAGGAAAATCTTTTTCATGGTCTTTGAGAGAAATATTAAATCCTAGAAAATCTAGAGCATCTAGAGCATCTAGAAAATCTAGACCATCTAGATAATCTAGATTATTTACCCCCCTCTCCCGCTGGCATCAACCCAGGCGAAGAGCGTATGCCCCGTGCCGTCGGGGATATGCGCGGCGAAGAGTGCCTTGTTGAGGGTGGTGTCGAAATAGACCGTGCCGTCAGGGACGTCGTCTTCGCCAGGGCGGTCGGTGGTGGGGCCAGCGAGGAGCTTCAGGGGTTGGGTGGGGAGCTCTAATGAGAGGTCGATGGCCGCTTGTCCGTCCTCGTCGTACCAGGTGAGGATGCTTGCCGAGGTGACATCGCTACTCATTGACGTGCTGTTTTGGGTCGTCCTTTCGTTGTAGGCCCACAGCGGGCGGTTGTAGGTGAGGTCGTAGTATAGCGTGCCGTCGGCGGCGGTGGAGGGCAGTTGCGAGTAGAAGCCTCTCAATCCCTCGATGCCGAGTGCGGCGCGTTTCACTTTGAGCATGGTGTCGGCTCCGGCTGGCACGGCATGGCGGTGGATGTTGGTCGTGGGCATGATGGCTCCCGAGCGTGCCTCCACGACGTATGGCGTGGCATCGTCGTTGATGTATCGGACGGGCGTCCAGTTGGAGGCCACCCCCTCGTTGACGGCCAGTTCGACGTAATTTCTCTCAGAAATGAACTTCCCGTTGAATCCCGGGAAGAACGCCGACGTGTCCGCCTCCCCTCCCTTGTATCTTTGCAGCACACAGTCACGCACGATGAGCTGTTTGTCGTTGAAGTAGTACCTGTTTCCGAAGATGACGAACGCCTCCGGGCATGAAATGTTGCAATGCTCGAACTGCCAGTTGGTGAATTTCCCGTCCGAGTGGCTGTTGTTGGACACGTAGTGCGTGGCACCGTATGTCCTGTACTTGACGAAGAGGGTGCTGTTGAAGAACCGCAGCCACCTGAACCTTGCGTAGTCGTTGTTGGACATCGTCCCCGCGAAGAAGAGTTTTGCGCCCTCGATGTAGCAGTTGTGGAACTCCATCGCGCTGTCGGTGTAGGCGGCGACGTTCGATGCGCCGTTGAGGTCGAACATCGGCTGGCGGTAACGCTCCAACTGCACGAAGCGGCAGTTGCGGAACGTCACCCCGAAATTGGAGCCTTGGAAATAAATCAGGTGCCCTCCGCCTCCCGCGTGTCCGTCGCTGGTCACGTCGTAGTTGTCGAAGATGCAGCCGGAGACCTTTCCAAGGACGTTGGAATAGACGTTCTTGGAAACGACGTTTCTGAACACAACCCTCCTGTTCTCCTTGCCCTCGGTCGATTCGATGGAGAAGTCCGAGTGGAGGTTGAAGGTGTTCACGTTCTCCACGGTGATGTCTCTGGCGTTGAACTGGATGTTGAGGAGGAGGATGCCGCTGTCTGCAACGGATAGCCGAGGTTGTGTCGGCACGTAGGTCCCCCATCCGTAGTGGTCGCTGACGGACGCGACGGTGATGTCGTGGATGCGCACGCCCTCGATGTAGGCCGGCGTTTGTGACGACAAGCGCGAGACATAAAAGATGTTCGACGTCCCCGTCGGCATGGCGTTGTCCTTTCGGATGAACAGGCCACCACCCTGCCCGTCGATGTCGGCGTGGGGTTGCAGGGCGATCCTGTCTGTGGAGTTCCCCGACGAGTCGTAGTTGGAGGCCATCATGCCATAATAGAGTTTTCCCGGGGCAAGGCGCAACTTGTTGGTGGCTGCAATGCACTGCTTGACGGCCTGCCAAAAGTCGGTGATGCCGTCGATGGCGTCGTTGAACTCCGTGCCGTTCCAGATGAGCGACTGCGGCCTTTCCTGTGGCTTCCACCTTGTGCCCACCGTCGCACTCGTCCACGTTTCCTTCACCCACTTGGGCATCCTCACATGGAGCGTGTCCATGACGGGCTTTCCGTTTTCGTCCATCCACAGGTGGCTGTTGCCCCACTTGGTATAGACGGTGTCGTTGAAATACAGCACGAACCTCTTGCGCGGCTCGTCCCACAACACATCGTTGGCATGCGGCACCCCTCTCCACGGCTGGGGTGTCGTGGTGTAGGAACTGCCCTGCTGCACGGCGTAAACCTCCCAAGCCGGGTAAATCCATTTCGAGGGTGCGAAGACCTCGCCGGAGAACGTGTTGTCCGTGGCTGCTGCGATGGCCGTGTTGAGCGCGGCGAGTTGCTCCTGTGTGATGAGCGTGCCGTCGTGGAAGGCGTAGTTTTCCGGGGTGGAGTGCCACACGAGCGGCCATTTGTGGTATTCCGGGCAGTATTTCACGCCCGCCTCGACCTGCGCCTGTGTGAGGTAATGCTCGGGGTAGAGCGGACTGGCGATGCGTGCCGTGAGCGAGATGTCAGTCCCCTCCTGCCCGTCCTGTCCGATGCTGTCGATGATGGCCTTGTCCTCCACGGAGAGGATGCCCGGCGTTGTCGTGGTGGCATAAGGCACGACGATGTCGTTGGTCGTTCCACCGTCGGTTTTCTCGGCCCAGATGTGCAGTCCGTCGGGCTGGAGCTGCGTTTGCAGTTGGCTGATTTGTGCGTCCTGAAGGGAAGCGATGGCGGAGGCGTTGTCGCCGATGTCGTCGGTGTTGGATTGCGTCTGTTCGGCGAGGGATGCCCAGTTGGCGGCGGCAGTGGCGATGGCCCCGGCTTGTTGCCTGAGCCCCTCCTCAATGGAGTTGGCCTTGAGGGCGATGGCTTTGTTTTGGACGGGATTTTCAGAGGTGGTGGAGAGTTCGGTGTCGATTTCCACGGGGGCGGGTTGCCCTGATGCTTGTGGCATTTCCACAAGGTCGTTCACATCGAGGTCGTAACGATAGAGGCGGTTGTTCACCACGTCCATGTAGATGGCTGCGACATCCACATCCGCTTCCTCCCAACCATAGACCCTTTGGTGGGTCTGCGGGTTGGTGCCGATGACGACGGAGGCGTAGAGCGTCTGGGCGGAGGGGCTGTACCACAGCATCCCCGCCCTCATGGGAGCCGCCGGTTGCTCGTCCTGCCAAAACATGATGCGCTTGACGGCGGCGGCGTTCTCCCCTTGGAGCGCGGCCACCTGCTCAAAGAGCGAGGTGATGTTGTTGGTGTTGACGCTCACCTGGTTGGCGAGGTCTTCGTCCGCCCCTCCCCCGCCCTGCGGGATGACGAGGTTGACGTTTCCGTCCTCGTCGGGCAGTTTCCTTTCCCCGGCATTGACGGAGACGGAGCGGACCATGAGCCTTTCGTCGGCCTGTATTCTACCGGTGAGGGCGAGGTCACTGTTCTTTCTCTCCTGCGCCTCCTGGTCGATGAGTTCGGTGATGCCGGTGGTTTTCTCGATGGTCACCGCTCCGTCGGCGATGTTGTCGGTGCTGACAAAGACCTCTCCGAGGAGGCTCTTCGCCGTCCACCGCCGCAGGTTGTATTCGTCGGGAGCCCACAGCAGCATGGAGAGATGGCGCACCTCGATGTTGCCGAAATGCACATAGGTGCCGTTGGTGGAGGTGAGGTAGCACACGTTGTAGTCGAAGGGTTGGTGGGGGTTGGTGTCGGGGTTGGCCACTCCGGCGAAGACATAGCCTTGTGCCACGGCATCCTCCACGATGGCGCGCACACGGTCGTAGGCGTGAAGGTCGAATGCTCCGGCGAGATGTGCCGTCCCCGCGTTCACCCACTCCCCGTCGTTGTTGCACTGCCACAGTTGTGGTGTCTCGTCACTCCCCACCAAGGCCCAGTCGCCCTTCCTTGGCATGGGGATGGCCTGTCGCAAGTCGTCGGCGCTGGGGAAGAGGCCCTTGTCGTGTCCGGCAAGGTGGTGGCAGCGCAGCGTCCCCTCCACGGTGACGTCGCCCTTGAAATGTGCGTGGTGGCGGGTGGTGAGCCTTCCCCCCACCTTCATGTCGCCCATGAGATGGAGGTCGCCGGTTTGTTGCAGGAGCCAATAGGAGTCGGTGCGTGGGTGGTCGTCGAGCATCCAGTTGCATTGCTGCTCGTCCCACACGTAGAGGTAGGGGCCGATGTGTATGAAGTCGCCCGGCCTCCCGCCCTTGGGGAGCGTGGTCCACACGCTGCCCATGGAGGGGAAAGTGCCGAGGTCGTAGAGGTGTTGATGGATGTTTCGCATGGTGATGATGATGTTAGATGATGGCTTTTGTCGTTTCGTTGGCGTATCCAATGGTTTCTGCGGTGAGCATGGCGACTTGCCTGATGACGTCGTCGTAGGCGAGCGAGGGGATATCGACGGTGCCGTCGGCTGTCACGTGCGGCACGGGGTAGTATTGCGCGACGGCGATGGCCACGTCGCGTCCTCCGTCGGAGGAGTACAACTCGGCCACCATGCCCGTGGGACGCTGGCAGATGGCCGCTACGGGGCGCGAGGGGTTGCCGCCCACGCCAGGCCACGGGGTGTGCTGCCAACGGTACTCCGGGTCGTTCTCGGTGATGATGTGCGCCGGACGCCGCCAGTCGGTGAGGCGCACGGTGAGCAGGCGCAGGCAGTCGTCGGGCAGCGGCAGGACAGCCATGCCGTACCCCGGGACGCCCTCGGGCCAGGCGAGGCTTGCCCTGATGGGCTTTCCTGGGGCGAGGAGGAGGTTGTCGAGGCGTTGCGCCACCTGTCGTGCGGCGGTCTCCACCTTCGAGCGTATGATGTCGTCGATGGAGAGGTTGCCGTCGTGGAGGGTCTCCACGAGCGGCGGCGCGTCGTGGTTGAGGTCGAGGAAGAGGCGGGTGTCGTGGATGATTTTCTTCAGGCTGTATCTCATGGCATGGTGGGTGATGGGTTCATTTTAAGTGGATGATGACACCGTTGTCGGCGGCGAGGGCCTCGATCTGGGCGACGGTGCGCAGGAGGGTTCTCGACACGCCGAAGGTGTCGGCGCAGTAGTCCTTGGCGTCGGCCAAGGAGGTGAAGGTGAGATGGGTGGGCTTTTGCTCCTTGTTCTCCTCGGCCTTGGCGGGCGGTTCTGCCTCTGTCGGAGGGGCGAGGTGGATGCGGGTGCCGAAATGGCGGTGTTTCTCGATGGCTTCTTGGAGGCGCGGGTCGTCGGTGGCGAAGGAGGAGCCTCCCAACGTGTGGGGGATGAAGGCCACATGGGCGTGGCCTTCCCCCACCCTCACGTTGATGCACATCTCCGTTTGGGCGATGTAGGTCTTGAGCATGGCGGAGGGGTTTGGGGTCACTCGGGCTGTGCCAGTTGCAGACGGGCGTGGGCCTTGCGGTAGCGGAGATAGAGGCAGCTGATTTCCTGGATGACGACGGCATCGGTGTTGCGCACGCCGGCCTTCTTCAGGTCGAGGATGTTGCGGCTCCAACTGAGATAGGTCTTCTTGGTAAGGAACTCGGGGTCGAGGGCGAAGGCGCAGTCGGACATGCCGTTGAGGTCGAAGAGTTCGTCGTGCATGGCGAGAATCTCACCGAAGTCGGTCTCCCACGACTTGAACTTGAGGTTCCAGATTTCCACGGTGTCCTTCAGGCGGAACTTGTCGCTGTCGATTTTGGAGAGGGCGGCGAGGAAGTCGCTGCCGCAGAGCAGCACCTTGCGCTTGTTGCCGATGCCGGTGCCAACGAAGAGGTCCTTGGAGATGTCCACCAGGTCGTTGTCGGTGATGACGGTGGTTTGCTTGGTGCTGTCGAAGGCGCCCACCTCGATGTCCTTGCCGGCCTGCCACCAGATGCCCTTGGTGAACCATTGCGACATGCCATCCTTCACGCTGTGGTTGATGACGTTCATGTCCCCGAAGAGGAAGGAGTTTTCCATGGCGAGGCGCATGTCGTAGATGCTGTCCTCCTCCAAGTCGGAGAAGCCCCAGTTGACCTCCTTGGCAGCAATCTTGTCGAGGGTGGACTGCTCGATCTGCGCCATGAAGTTCTGGCAGTACTGCAACTCGGAGGTGGGGATGTTGTTGAAACGGCCGGTCTGCACGTCAAGTTCTCCGCACGACTTGCCCATGCGGATGAGCGTGGTGTTGTTGCTGATGGCTGGCAGGCCGATAGGTTGGTCGTTGACCATGGAACCGTTGACGGCATAGACGATGGGTTGGCCGCTGGAGGTTTTGCCACAGACGCAAAGCACGAGGTCGGGGGTGGAGGCGGCGTGGGCGTTGTAGGCGGTTCCCTTGTAGTTGAAGAGGGCTTTCACGCCGACGACGCGGATGGTGTCGTCGAGGGTGAACATGTCGGGGTCGGCCACCTGGATGGCGGTGGAGACGTTGCTCGACGCGGTGACGGCGGCGGTGAGCTTGGTTTTCACAGGGCGGGTGCCGACGCTGTAGTATTTCACCTCAAACGACTTGGCTCGTTGGGCGTTGGCGTACCGCGAAATCTGGTCGATGGGGGTCGCCATGGGGCGGATGCGGGTGATGCGCTCGTCGATGTCCTTCTGGTACATCTCGGCGTCACCGTCGATGCGTGAGTAACTCTCGGTGAAGATGCCCTCGGGGTTGGTGGGGTTGAGGGGTGCTGCCCCGGCGGTGTCGTGTGGCTCCGTGGTGCCTTTGTAGCGTTCGTTGCCTCCACGGGTCTTGCCGGCGTCGGGAAGGTCGGCGGCGGCGGCCATCAACATGCCGGCGTCCATACCGGCAGCGGCGAGGGCCATTCCTCGCAAGGCGAGGGGAAGGAGTTCCTTCAGTCTCTTGGCTTTTCTCATGTTTTCTTTGTTTTTTGGATGTTGATAATAAAAGGAGTGCAAGTTTTACAATCCGGGTGCAAAGATAATATGAGAAAAGCCGGAAGGGATGTCATTTTGATATAGGTGTGATGACGTTATTCCGTATTTCGTTATCACGTTATTCCGTTATTTCGTCATCACCCCTAAAAAAAACTCCCGCCATTTTCGTGGCGGGAGTTTTTATATAATGTCGTCGTGCCAAAATCAATGCAGCACGAGATAGACAATGTTCATGACGTCGATGACGTCGATGATGCCGTCCTCATTGGTGTCGGCATTGCCCATGTTGAAGGGTGTGACCTCCTTGCCGAGACTCTTGTTGACCACCGTCATGACATCCGACACGTCAATCTCACCATCCATGTTGGCATCTCCGATGAAAAGGTCGGAGGCTCGCTCGTATTGAACGGTGAAGGAGATGTCGGCGGGCCTGACATGCTGGCGGTCGATGGTGATGAAATCAACATCGGTGAGCGTACCCGTACCGCCATCGAAGTCGATGCTGGCGGCAAGGGTGAGGATGAGCAGGTTGCCGGAGAAGCCGCTGATGGCACCGAGGCTGTTGCCATTCATCCAGATGCCGCAGATGTTGTAGGTGTCTGTGTCGGGCATGCCTATGGTGATGGAGCCACCATACCTTGCGGTGGGCGTGGCGTCAACGAGGGTAAGACCCTCGGGCAGCGTCAGCGTCATCGAGAACGCCGTGAGGTTGGTGTGGGTGTTGCTGAGCTTGATGCCCACCTGGATGGTCTCGCCCTGCTTGATGGTGAAATCATCAATGCCCACATTCTCTGCCTTGGTAACATTGGCGAGGCACAGGAGGGCCATGGCCAAGAATATGATTTTCTTATTCATTGTGTCGATGGTTATTTGATGATTACTTTCTTTCCGTTGACGATGTAAACGCCCTTTCCGGGACGCTCCACCTTGACGCCGTTGAGGTTGTAGTAAGCTCCGTTGACGGAAGCAGCACCCTCATGGGCGGCGATTTCCACAATGCCGGTGGGCATGGCGGTCTCCACGTTGTCAAAGGTATGGATGACGCCGGAGGTGGTGACAAACTTGATGTTGCTTGCCTTTACCTCGTCGGAGCCGCAATAGGCGGTCTGGATGTTGACCACGGCGCCCTCGGCCTTGCTGAGGGGAGCGTTGTTGAAAGAGATGGAGGCGAAACGGTAGGTGTTCTCACCAATCTTGTTGTAGAGCAGCTGGTGACCGCGTGTGGCGCGCTCGCTAAGCTGTGCCAACTCCACCTCGGCTCCCTCCGGAAGGGTGAGGTCGAACTGGAAGGCGGTGTAGCGGGTGGGGCTGCTGATGCCGAATGACACCACGTCGTTGGAGGAACGAGTGAGGGTGAGTTCCTCGCTGCCTGTGAAGTGCACGGGGGCGGCATTGATGTTGGGTGCAGCCTCTCCCTCGGCAATCTTGCCCACGAGGACAACAGCGTCGCCCACGGTGACAAACTCGTCGTCGTCGAAGTCGGCAAGGTACGGGTCGAAGGTGTCCACCGGCGTGCCGATGACATACTTGAGGATGTCCACGGCGTCGAGCATGTCGGCAAAGCCGTCGGCGTTGACGTCGCAGTTGGGATACTCGATGTATTCAGCGAAATTGTTCCACACCTCGGCACCCATGTAGTCATACTTCGAACCAGCAGGTACGTAAAGGCGAATCTCGTCGGTCAGGGTGTTTTGGAACACGTTGCCGTTGATTCCAAGCGGGGTGCTCTTTCCCACCTTGATGACGCGCAGGGACGGGCACTCGTAGAATGCGAACTTGCCGATGCTCTCCACCGTTGAGGGGATGTTGATGTAGGTGAGGCCGGTGCACTTGTCGAAGGCGCCCTCCGGGATGGCCCTGATGGTCTTCGGCAGGTGGCACTCGGTGAGTTTCGGCGCACCGCAGAAGGCATAGAGGCGGATGGAGGTGACGCTGGTGGGAACCGTGTATTCGCCAGCCTTGCCGCCAGGATAGGCCACGAGGGTGCTTTGGGCGTTGTCGAATAGCACGCCGTCAACAGCACAGAAGCGGGTGTTGCCACTTGCCACGGTGAAGCTCTGCAGCGACGAGCAGTTGGGGAACGCGCCGTTGGTGTTGATCACCGTCACGGAAGCCGGGATTTCGAAGGTCTTCAAACTGGAGCAACTGTTGAAGGCGGCGTAGGCAATCTCCTTGATGGTGTTGGGGAGTTTCACCTCCTCCAATTTCTCGCAACCGTTGAAGGCACTCGAAGTGATGGCGGTGAGGCCGGTGAAGTATTGCAGTTCGTTGAACTTGGTGATTTCCTGGCCGCGGAAATAGGTGGCCAGTTTGGTCACGGCCTTCGCCTCGCCAACGGTGAGCTCACCATCGCCGTCGGTGTCCCAATGAGACACACAGATGGACTTGACAAGGGGATCCTCGAAGTCGAGTATGGCAACGTCGTCAAGGTAGGTCTTGAGGATACCGAAGTCCTTCCATACGGAGGCGGAACGGTAGAGACCCTCGGTGCCCTTTGGCACGTTGAGGGTGGCGTTGGCCACGTCAACTCCCTCGAAGGTGTTGGCAGGCACGGCGAGCGGGGTGTGCCACTCCACAGTGACGTTCTCAAGGGCGGCGCAACCACGGAAGGCGTTCTTCCCGATGGAGGTGACGCCGACGGGGATGCTGACCGACGTGAGGTTCTTGACCATGAGGAAGGCGTCCTCGCCGATGGAGGTCACTGCACTGTTGATGACATAGTCGCCGGAGATGGTCTTTGCAGCGGGGAACTGCAGCAAGGTGGTGCCTTCTTTGTTGTAAAGCACGCCGCCGGAAGCGGAGTAATAGGGATTGTCCGTCTGCACGCCTATGGAGGTGAGCTTGGGACAGCCCTTGAAGGCGCCGGTGCCGAGTTTGGTGATGTTGGCAGAGATGGTGAGCGCGGTGAAGCCGGTGTTGTAGGCGAAAGCGCTGTCGCCAATCTCCTTCAGGCCCGGGAGGGTGTTCCACTTGCTGATGGCGGTGCCTTGGAAGGCGGAGTTACCGATGCGGGTGATGCCCTCGGGCATGGTGATGGCGGTGAGGCCGGTGTTCTTGAACGCGTTGTTGCTCACCTCGGTGAGAGCGGTGAAATATTGCAACTCGTTGAAAGTGGTGAGGGGCTTGCCGGAGAAGACGGTACCGATGGACTTCACGGCGGCTGCCTCATCATAGCTCAGCTGGTTGTCGCCATTGGTGTCCCAGGCGGCCACGGCAAGCTGCTTGACGGTGGCGTCGGCGAAGCTGATGAGCGTGGCGTCGTAATCGGCCATGTTGCCCTCATAGACAATGGTGAAGAAATCCCAACCTGTGGCGGCCTCGTAGGCGGTCTTGCTGCCCTTCGGCACGAAGAGGAGGCCTGCCACTTGTCCGTTCGAAAGCGTCTCGAAGTTGGAGAAGGTGTTGGCGGGGATGGCCGGAGGCGTGGTCCACGACACCTGGCACCTCACTGCGGCAGGCATGCCGTTGAAGGCCTTGGAGCCGATGGAGGCGACATTGGTGGGAAGCGTGATGGCCTGCAGGTTCTGGCAACCGCGGAAGGCACTCTCGCCGATGGTGGTGATATTGTCACCAATGGTGAGGGTGGTGAGACCCAGACAATTCTCAAAGGCACGCTCGCCGATGGTCCTTGCGGAATTGAAGACAACCGACTTGAGGTTGACGGCACCGCTGAAGGCGTAGGGGGCGATGGTCTTGAACACGCTGCTCGACACCTCGAAGGTCGTGCGGCTG
The DNA here is from genome assembly GCA_017619755.1 of Prevotella sp. GTDB lineage: Bacteria > Bacteroidota > Bacteroidia > Bacteroidales > Bacteroidaceae > Prevotella. The sequence goes on along the minus strand of JAFZRU010000025.1, from coordinate 18,675 downwards.
ATGCCGGCGGGGAACTGCACAACAGTGGTGGAGTCGCGGGTGAAGAGGATGTAGCCAATGGCACGATAAGCGGTATTCTTCGAATTGACGGTGAACGACTTGAGCGAAGAGCAACTGCCATAGGCGCCATTGCCGATGCTTACCACATTGGCAGGGATGGTGGCGGCGGTGAGGCCGTCGCAACCATAGAAGGCCTTGAAGCCGATGGAGGTCAGCGTGGTGGGAAGGGTGACATTACCCAACACGGTGCAACCCTCGAAAGCGTAGGCACCGATGCTGGTGATCTTGGTGGGCAGTGTCACCTTAGTAAGGGATGTACAACCACTGAAAGCCTTTTCGGGGATGGAGGTGATGGCGGTGAACTCTGTCAACTCAGCAAACGAAGTAATCTTGGTGTTGCCCTCGAAGACGTTGCCCAAAGAGGTGACAGTAGCGGCCTCCTCATAACTGACCTTACCATCGCCATTGGCATCCCAATTGGCGACACAGATGCTCTCCACCTCGGGATCCTGGAAGAAGATGAACGACTTGAAAGTCACGACATTGCCGAAATCCTTCCACACGGGAGCCGCTTGGTAGAGTTCCTCTACGCCGCCAGGCACTTCGAGCGTGGCTTTGGACAAGTCAACGCCCTCGAAGATGTCTGCCGACACCTCAAGCGGAGTGGCCCATCCCACTTTCACATTGTTGAGCGACGTGCAGCCGGAGAAGGCTTTCGCACCAATGGAGGTGATGTCGCTTACGGAAAGGTTGACGGACTGGAGTTTGGTAGCACCCCTGAAAGCCTCCGGAGCCACAGTATTCACTCCTTCGGGCAGATAGATGGTGGTCAGGGAGCAGTTGGCAGGGAACTGCAAGATGACGGAACGATCCTTGGTGAAGAGCGCTCCACTGCTTGAACCGATGAAATAAGGATTGTCCTCACTCACGGTGATGGTCTTCAAGGCGGCGCAGGAGGCGAGGATGCCGTTGCCGATGTTCTTCACTCCCGCCGTCACGTTAAACGTGGTGAGCTTGGGGCAGTTGGCAAAGGCGTTGTTACCAATGGTCGTCACACTCTCGGGAAGGGTGACGGACGATACTGTGCTGCCGTCGAAGGCATTGTTGTCAATGGCGGTGAGGCCGGTGAAATACTTCAGCTCGGCGAAACTGCCAATCTCGGAGCCACGGAAGACGGTGCCGAGGGAGGTGACAGCGGCGGCCTCGTCGGTGGTGAGGTAGCCATCCTTGTCGCTGTCGAAAGCGGCAACGCACTTCTCACGGGTCTTCTCGTCAGCGAATGTAATGATCTTCTGCGCGTAGTCGGCTATCGTACCTTCCTCGATGAAGTTGAACCAATCCCAACCGGTGGCGGAGGCGTAGTCGTAACGTGTGCCAGCCGGCACGAAGAGGCGACCGGTGACGCCGTCGGATGAAGGCTCGTTATTGCTGAAGGTGCCGGCACTGATGCTGAGCGGTGTGGGCCAGTTCACCTCCACGCGGACACCCTTGGCCAAACCGGTGAAGGCACCGGAGCCGATGTTGGACAGCGTCGCGGGCAGGACGATGGTGTAGAGGTTGGAGCAATCGGAGAAGGCTCCCTCGTCGATGGTCTTGATGTTATCGCCGATAGTGAGGGTGGTGAGTTTCAAGCATTTCTCAAAGGCGTATTCACCAATGGTCTCGGCGGAGTTGAAGACAACCGTCTTGAGGTTGACGGCACCGCTGAAGGCGTAGGGGGCGATGTTCTTGAACACGCTGCTCGACACCTCGAAATTGGAACGGCTCAAAGCTGCGGGGAACTGCACCACAGTGGTGGAGTCGCGAGAGAAGAGGATGTAGCTGATGGCACGGTAGTGGGCGTTTTTCGAAGCGACGTAGAACCCTGTGAGCGATTTGCAATTGGCAAAGGCTCCCTTGCCGATGTTTGCCACTTTTTCGGTGATGCTGAAACCGGTGATGGCGTCACAGCCATAGAATGCCTTGTCGCCGATGGTGGTCAGCGGAGCGGTCAAGGTGACATTGCCTAACACGGAGCAACCCTCGAAAGCACCGGCGCCGATGGTGGTCAACCTGGAGGGCAACTTCACCTTGGCCAAGGCGGTGCAGCCCCTGAAAGCATTGTCGGGGATGGCGGTGAGGGAGAACTCGGCGAGTTCCTCAAACGAGGTAATCTGGGTGTTGCCCTCAAAGACATTGTCCAAAGTGGTGACGGCAGCGGCCTCGCTGTAGCTCATCTTTCCGTCGCCATTGGCATCCCACTTTTCGAGGCAGATACTCTCCACCACAGGGTCTTGGAAGATGATAAACGACTTGAAGGTCTCTACGACGCCGAACTTCTTCCACACTGGAGCCGCTTGGTAGAGGTTCTCCATGCCGCTGGGCACGTAAAGAGTGTCATTGGCCAAGTCAACGCCCTCGAAGATGTCTTCAGACACTTCGAGCGGGGTGGCCCATCCCACCTTGAAACTGCTGATTCCCGTACAGCCGGAGAAGGCTTTCGAGCCAATGGAAGTGATGTCGGTGGTGGAAAGGTTGATGGACTTCAACTTGGAAGCTCCCCTGAAAGCCTCCGGGGCAATGGTCTTGACACCGTTGGGCAGATAGATGGAGGTCAGGTTGCTGTTGGCCGGGAACTGTAGGATGATGGAAAGATCCTTGGTGAAGAGCGACCCACTGCTTGCACCGATGTAATTAGCGTTGTCGGCGCTCACCGTGATGGTCTTCAAAGAAGAGCAAGAGGCCAACACGCCGTTGCCAATGTACTCCACGGCTGCAGGTACATTGAACTTGGTGAGGTTCACACAGTTGGCGAAGGCGTTGTCGCCGATGGTCAGAATGCTCTCGGGCAAGGTGACGGAAGACAGCGTGCTCCCGTTGAAGGCGTCGTCATCAATGGCGATGAGGCCGGTGAAATATTTCAACTCTGCGAAACTGCCAATGTCGGAATTCTGGAAGATGGTGCCGATGGAGGACACTTCGGATGCCTCGTCGGTGGTGAGGTAGCCGTCGTTGTCACTGTCAAAGGCGGTGACGCACATCTCACGGGTTTTCTCGTCGGCAAAGGTGATGATCTTCTTGGCGTAGTCGGCAATCGTACCCTCCTGGATGAAGTAGAACCAATCCCAACCGGTGGCGGAGGCGTAGTCGGCACGGGTGCCGGCTGGCACGAAGAGACGACCGGTGAAACCGTCGGCATCCTCTGGCACGTAATTTCTGAACGTACCGTCGCTGATTTCAAGCGGCGACGGCCATTTCACCTCCACGCGTATGCCTTTGGCCACGCCGGCGAAGGCATTGGTGCCGATGCTGGCAAGGGTTTCAGGCAAGAAGAGGGTGTAGAGGTTGGCGCAGTCGGAGAAAGCGTCGTTGCCCACAATCACCACATTGGTCAAGGTGAGCTGGGTGATGTTCTGTGCGCCTTGGAAGGCGTAAGGACGAACCTCCAAAACGGTCGAGCTGAGAGTGACAGTCTTATTGGATGCGCCGCAAGCGTAAGCATACAACACACTCTTGTCAGACTTGTTGGTGATATAGGTCTTTCCCGAACTATTGGCGAAGGTCTTGTTGTTCGAATTGACGGTGAAAGAGGTGTTGGAGGTGCAATTGGCAAAGGCTCCATCTCCAATGGAAGCCACCTTGGAGGGAATGGTGACGGAGGTGATGCTGGCGCAACCGTCGAAGGCATGCTCACCGATGGTGACAAGGTTGGAGGGAAGCGTGAAATTGCCCAAGGCACTGCAGCCGGCAAAGGCGGAGTGACCAATGGATATCACCGAGGGCTGGAAGGTGACACTCTCCAAGGCGGTACAGCCGGCAAAGGCCTCCTGACCAATGGAAGTGACCTTGTTGGCGATGATGACCTCCGTGAGGGCGGTGCAGCCCTTGAAAGTGGACGGGCTAATGGAGGTGAGACCGCTGAAAGAGCGGAGCTCCGTGAAACTCGTCAACTCCGTGTCATCCATGAATGCCGCACCAAGGTCGGTAACGGCTTGTGCCTCGTGATAGCTCAACTCTCCATCGCCATTGGTGTCCCAGTTGGCCACACAGATGGACTTGGCGTGAGGATCCTTGAACCACATGTTGACATTGGTGTCATAATAGATGTTGATGGAGCCGAAATTCTTCCACACGTCGGCTGCCTTGTAAACATCGGCATAGCCAGAGAGGACATAAAGGGTGGCTGCCTCGCAGTTGACCCCCGCAAAGACACTCTCATCGATGGGAAGAGGGTTGATCCACTGTACTTTCACCACCTGAAGGTTGATGCAGTCCTGGAAGGCGTATTCACCTATGGACTCCACAGAGTTGGGAATGGTGATGGTCTTAAGCGTCGTGCAGTCGGAGAAAGCCTCCTCGCCGATGCCTGTGACACGGTAGTAGATACCGTTGTAGAACACGCGCCAGGGGATTTCAAACTCCGACGGGCCGTCGGCGTCTTCTTCGTTATTACCCACGGGGGGGTCAACGGGGTTGTTCAGGTTGCTGAAATAATTTCTATCCCAGCCAGTGAGTTCGACGGTCTGCTCAGTGGCGTCCGTCACGTTGTAACGAATGCCTTCCACCAGGAAATTGGAGGCGGAGACCATCGTCACAGCGCAGGCTGACATAAAAGTTAACAGTAATCGTAAATGTTTCATATCAGTTGTTTATTTAATAGGTTCGGTGATTGGTGCTTGATGGAACAACCCTTTCTTATACCTTATTATATATATAAGAGGATAGACAGGGTGGTCTCAAGTCTGATGACAAGCCACGGCAGGAGCGGCGGGGGTGTCTCTTTAATCCCGAATTGCGGAATGATGACTTCATTCCACAATTCGGGACCTTATCCCACTTATAGCTCCCTGATACCGGGGCTTGCGCAGGGATTCATGGTTGTGCGCCTTGATTACTTGACGACAATCTTCTTTCCATTGATGATATAAACACCCTTCTGAGTGGTCTTGCCCACCTTCACACCAGAGATGGTGTAAACGTCGGAAGCCTCAACGGCACTGTCAACCTGGTGGATGCCGCTGGTCTCCTCGAAGAGGAAGAAGGGAGCACTGGCGTCATCGGTGGTGTAATAGGCCTTGTATTGGGGAATCACCACCTCGGGAAGGCAGCGGTAGAAGCCGATGCCCTCGCTCTTGTTGGCAAGTGCAAAGATGTTGTCGCCATTATTCACCACCAAGGTACCCGTAGGCGTGCCTGACAGGACGTTTTCGGAGACATCGTCGGTCTCGTCCTTCGTCGTGCTGAGGCTATAGGTGCCTGGAGCGCCCTTGATGACCAGCGGGGTGGAGGCAGGCACTTTCGTCACGCTGCTCAGAGACATGTCGGTGGTGCCGGTGACAGCAACGCCGATGTTGGCGTCAAAGTCGTTGGAACTGAAGTCCAGGGCCTTCGGCCAGCAGAGGGTGCCGTAGCCAGACTCGCCGATGGTGTAGTCGATGCCAAGGTTGTATTCCATTGGTACGTTGGGGAATTCCACACCCACTTGCGACACTTTGCCCTGCGCGTCCATTTCGGGATAGGTGAATTTCACATCACTCACATTGAGTTGGAATTCGCCGGTCTCCAATTCATCGGTGGCCATGACGCGGATTTTGAAGAGGTCCTCCACGATGCTGTCCCAAGTCTCACCCTCTTCGGGGCCGTAGGGGAAGGTGTAGTCACCAACGATGAATATAAGGATGCGATAAATGTTGTAACCAGTGGTGTTGCTGGCATCGTCGTATCTAACAAAGTTCTCACCATACTGGAATCCTTGGTCGCCAAGAGAATTCAGCAAGTCAACATTGTAATAAAATGTTTGCTTTCCCCTCTTCACCGTTTTTACAGTTGTTGGCTCCACACCAATGGGCATCTCGACAACGAGTTGGAAAGAGTTGTAGAGATATTCATTGTCCAGTGGCCCGTTGTAAGTGATAGTGACATCCTGAGCCTCACCAGGCTTGAGCGAGATGGTGGAGGGTGACACTGTCAAGTAGTCTTCCTGTGCGGACAGAGTGCCAGCTGCAAGCAACATGGCAAATCCAAGTAAAAACTTTTTCATAATGGTTTCTTTTTATTGTTTTGTTTTTGATTTTTTCGCAAATCACTCATCTTATTTGCCCATCAACAAGTCAGTGAGGGTGGACACGTCACTTACCTCCACAACACCGTTGCCACTCACGTCGTAGGCACTTTTGTAGAGCTTCTCCTTGCCAAGGATGAAATCCACCAACTCCGTCAAGTCGGTCACGGACACAACACCGTCGTAATTCACATCGCCAAGTATCACCTTGCCAAGGGGAACTTCACAAGCGTCACTGATCCACACCACCTTCGTGCCACTGTCGTTAATGGTGAACATATCGACCAAATTGATCGTGCCACCCTTGAAGGTGTCGTCAGCCGTGACGGAAATCTTCACCAAAGGCTCTTCTGCCATCGTCATTGGCGTGAGATGGAAGGAAGTGGACATCAGGCGATAGAGATTGTCTTCCAACTTGCCCACAAAGAGAGCCTGTTCCGTGTCGGTCACATGTCCGGCCAAGCCGCATTGATCCACATTGACAGAGAGGCCGGCGGGCATCTTCAAGTCGATTTGAAACGAAATGAGGTTGTTACGGGTGGTGTTCATGTTGATGTAGAACTCCCTTGTCTGGCCGGCACCGATGGTGAAACCAAACGTGTTGATGGACTTGGCTATGCCTTCCAAGGCGAAACCAAGCATCACAAGAACGATGATGATGTACTTCTTTTGCATTTTTTTATTTATGTCACACTGCTGGTTTGATGACCCTCCAGCTATTAGGTTACTGATGTCGGAGATGTGTTTGGCCTTGCAAACAAGGCTCCGTTTTTGTCTTTCTGACTACAGATGACGCATGCCTTTAGTGGCCTTTTAAAACATGCCTTAAAATCAAGGTGCAAAATTAGGTATTTTTTTTCAATAACACCTATCTTTTGCACAAAATCTTTCAAAACGAAAGAATTTTTAAGAAAAAATAATATCAATGAACAGTGTTGCAACTATTTTGCAACCTCTTGAAACGTCCTTTCATTCCCCAAAGGGGAAGAGGCCGTAGAGGCGGGAGTCGATTTGGTCGGTGATGCGCTCGAAGTCGGCGGGACTGCTCTCAAACTTGCAGTGGTCGCCGTCGATGATGATGAGCTGCCCCTTGTAACCGGCAATCCACTCTTCGTAGCGGTCGTTAAGCCCCTGGAGGTAGTCGATGCGTATGGACTTCTCAAACTCCCTCCCGCGCTTGGAAATCTGCGCCACGAGGTTGGGAATGGTCGAGCGGATGTAGAGCATCAGGTCGGGAAGGCCCACCAAGGAAATCATCAAGTCGAAGAGGTCGCTGTAGTTGGCAAAGTCACGGTCGCTCATCATCCCCATGTCGTGAAGGTTGGGGGCGAAGATGCGAGCGTCCTCGAAGATGGTGCGGTCTTGGATGATGTAAGCCTTGTTTTTGGATATCTCCACCACCTCCTTGAAGCGTTTGTTGAGAAAATATATTTGCAAGTTGAACGACCACCGCTCCATGTCGGCGTAAAAATCGTCCAAGTAGGGATTGTTATCTACTGGTTCGAAACGGGGCTCCCACCCGTAACGCTTGGCGAGCATTTTGGTCAGCGTCGTCTTCCCGCTGCCGATGTTTCCGGCTACTGCTATGTGCATGGTGTGCTGTGGTTTAAGGTTCTGGGAACAGTCCGTAGAGGATGCCGTCGATGCGGTCGGTGAGCGAGGCAAAGTCCGACTTACGCTCTAAGAAATCGAGCGAGTCAACATCCACCGTGAGCACCCGCCCCGGATATTTCTTGTAAATGAATTCGTCGTAAAGTATGTTGAGATTTTTCAGATAGTCAAGTTGCATCTGCTGCTCGTACTCGCGACCACGCTTCTGGATGTTGGCCACCAAGTGAGGGATGGAGGCGCGGAGATAAATCATCAGTTCCGGCACGCGCACCACGGACATCATAGACTCGAACAACTCCATGTAACACTTGTAGTCGCGGTCGTCGAGGTTGCCCATTGCGTAGTTGTTCGCGGTGAACACATGGACACCCTCGAAGATGCTGCGGTCCTGAATCACCGTCTCCTCCGTCTGGGCGATGTCAAGCAAGTCCTTAAATCGCTGCTTCAGGAAGTACACCTCCAAGGCAAACGACCACCGGGGGATGTCCTTGTAGTAGTCGTCGAGATAGGGGTTGAACTCCACCGCCTCGAATTTGGGCGTCCAACCATAATGGCGGGCGAGCAAAGTGGTGAGCGTCGTCTTACCACTGCCGATGTTTCCTGCTATGACAATATGCACGACTATCTTTTTTGTATGACGAAGCAAAGTTAGTGCAAATTTTTGAATTTCCTTCCATAAGTCATGTTTTTTTTGTAATTTCGCCGCCGAAAACGGTTTTCACAGGTATGAAAAGAAACATTCCGGTGGTGGGAATGGCTTGCGCGGCGTGTGCGGCCAACGTGGAACGACGGCTGCAAACACTGCCGGGCGTGACATCCGCCACCGTGTCGCTGAGCACCCGCACCGCCAACGTGGAGTGGGACGAGGCGGCCATCACACCCGAGGACATGAAGCGGGAGGTGAACGCCATCGGCTTCGACTTGGTGATAGAGGAAGGCCGCAGCGTGGAGGAAATAGAGCGACGAGAATATACGCTGTTGAAGAAGAAGACACTCGTCTCATGGGTGCTCGCCATCCTCACCATGGCCATTTCCATGGGATGGCTCCACGTGGGGGGGAAGGACATGGCCAACCAATGTGCGCTCATCCTCGCATTAGCCAACATTGTGTACTGCGGGAGGGAGTTCTATGTCACTGCCTGGAAACAGGCACGACACCTCAACGCGAGCATGGACACCCTCGTGGCCCTCAGCACGGGAATCACCTGGCTCTTCAGCACCTACAACACCTTTTTCGGCGACAATACCTGGGGGGTGCGCGGGATGGAGTGGCACACTTATTTTGACGCCTCGGTGATGGTTATCACCTTCGTCCTCACCGGGCGCCTCATGGAGATGCATACGCGCAAGGCCACGACGAGCGCCATCAGCCAACTCGTGAGGATGGCTCCCAAGACGGCACGCATCTACCAAGGAGAGAGAACGGCAGCCGACGGCAGCCGACAACCCATCTTGGAGGAGGTGCCCATCGCGACCATCGAGAAAGGCGACGTGGTGGAGGTGAGGGCCGGCGACAGAATACCGGTGGACGGTGTCGTCACATGGGCCACCAGCTTCATGACGACCGACGGCGCCTACGTCGATGAGGCGATGGTGTCAGGCGAACCAGCCCCGGCACTCAAGCAAGCCGGCAGCGAGGTACTCGCCGGAACGGTGCTGAGCCAAGGACGCCTGCGCCTCAAGGCTCGCAAGACGGGTGACGACACCACGCTGGCACACATCATCAAGATGGTGGAGGAGGCACAAGGCAGCAAGTCGCCAGTGCAACGCACCGTGGACCGCATCGCACGATGGTTTGTCCCCGCCGTGGCCGCTTTCGCCCTCGCCACCTTCATCGCATGGTGGGTGGCAGGAGGCAACGCCGCACTGCCGCAAGCCATCATGTCGGCTGTCGCCGTGCTTGTCGTGGCATGTCCCTGCGCCTTGGGGTTGGCCACGCCCACAGCACTCATGGTGGGAATAGGAAAGGCGGCTACGCACAACATTCTCATCAAGGACGCAGCGGCGTTGGAGCAAATCAGGAAAGTGGATGCCATGGTCATCGACAAAACAGGAACGCTCACCAACCCCAACCCCGACATCGACTTCACCAAGGCCGACACCCTGAGACCGGAGCAGCGGGAGACGCTGAAACCACACGCACAAGAGGCCATCGCACAACTGCACGACATGGGAGTGGAGGTGTATCTCATGAGCGGAGACAATGAGGAGGCCACCAACTTCTGGGCACGACAAGTCGGCATTGCACACGTGAGAAGCCGTGTGCAACCGAAAGACAAGGAAGGCCTTGTGGCCGACTTGCAAAAGCAGGGGCGGTGCGTGGCCATGGTGGGCGACGGCATCAACGACACACAAGCCCTGGCGCGTGCCGACGTCAGCATCGCCATGGGAAAAGGCACCGACGTGGCCATCGATGTGGCACAGACCACTCTCATAGGCGACGACCTAAGACACATCCCGCAAGCCCTGAACATCAGCCGACAGACGGTGGGCATGGTGAGGCAGAACCTCTTCTGGGCTTTCATCTACAACGTCGTCAGCATCCCGCTCGCAGCAGGAGCCGCCCGCCTCGCCGGCATCGACTTCCAAATCACCCCCGCATGGGCCAGTGCCATGATGGCATGCTCCAGCATCAGCGTCGTCCTCAACTCACTAAGACTGAAATATCTATAGAAACTATAGTCACTATAGCCACTATAAAAAAACATCATGCAAAAAGAAGAACAAATACTCATCAGCATCACCGGCCAGGACCGCCCAGGACTCACGGCTTCTGCCATGGGCATCCTCGCACGATACAACGCACAAATCCTCGACATCGGACAAGCCGACATCCACAGCACGCTCTCGCTCGGCATCCTCATACGCATCGACGAGCAACACTCCGGACAAGTGCTCAAGGAACTGCTCTTCAAGGCCACCGAACTGGGCGTGAACATCGGCTTCTCGCCCATCTCCGACGACGAGTACGAGGCATGGGTGGGAAGACAAGGAAAAAACCGATACATCCTCACGCTCATCGGACGAAAACTCACCGCAGCACAGATAGAAGCGGCGGCGAAAGTCATCGCGGCCCAAGACCTCAACATCGACTCCATCATGCGCCTCACAGGAAGACAGAGCATCAAACTCCCGCAAAACAACAGCAGGGCATGCATACAGTTCTCCCTGAGAGGAACCCCCAACCGCCACGAGATGCAGGCGCAACTCATGAAACTGTCGGCCAAGATGGCCTTCGACTTCTCCCTGCAACGCGACGACATGTATCGAAGAATGAGACGACTCATCTGCTTCGACATGGACTCCACGCTCATACAAACGGAGTGCATCGACGAACTGGCCATCCGCGCCGGCGTCGGCGACAAGGTGAAAGCCATCACTGAGAGGGCCATGAGAGGGGAGATTGACTTCAAGGAGAGCTTCACGGAGAGGGTGGCGCTGCTCAAAGGTCTCGATGTGGGGGTCATGCAGGAAATTGCTGACAACCTGCCCATTACGGAGGGAGTGGACAGGCTGATGGCGGTGCTCAAAAGATATGGCTACAAAATTGCCATCCTCAGCGGTGGATTCACCTTCTTCGGCGAACACCTGCAAAGAAGATACGGCATCGACTACATGTATGCCAACGAACTGGAAATCGACGAGGAGGGAAAACTCACCGGAAGATACCTCGGGGAAGTGGTAGATGGACACAGGAAGGCGGAACTGCTCAAACTCATCGCACAGGTGGAGAAAGTCAACCTGGCGCAAACCATCGCCGTGGGCGACGGCGCCAACGACCTACCCATGCTGTCGGAGGCCGGATTAGGCATCGCCTTCCACGCCAAACCAAGAGTCGTGGCCAACGCCAAGCAGTCCATCAACACCATCGGCCTCGACGGTGTACTGTACTTCCTCGGGTTCAAAGACTCCTACCTCGGAGAACAAGGAAAAAACTAATTCATCCAACTTATTCTTTCAAATATGCCTACCTATTTCAGAAAAACCATCAAAATCCTCCCATGGGTGACACTCAACCTCAACAAATCAGGGATGAGCGTCTCCATCGGCCCAAGGGGAGCCAAACTCAACATCAGCAAAAAAGGGGCCTATTTCAACACCAGCATCCCTGGCACGGGCATCTATAACAAAACCAAAGTGGGTGCTGCACTCCTTTGGGGCATCGGAACGCTCATCGTCGTGGGACTCCTGGGATATGCCTTGGGCATCGCCCTGCAAAACTTCACACTCTTCGTGGTGATGTGCGCCGTGGCCATCGTGGCCGGCATCGCCGCCTTCTTCATCGCCAAGCACTTCACCGGAAAGACCGTGGTGGCAAGCGAGGAGGAGGAAGAAGAGGAAGAAGAGCGACCCGCAAGGAAAACCTCCAAGAAAACCACCAAGACGGAGAAAAAGGCAAAGACCACCACCAAAGGCACCAAAGCCACCAAGGGTAGCCAAAGGGCTGACAACGCACCCACCAAAGCCTACACCGCTGAGGTGGAGAGACTCGTGGAAGTGATGGCAGAGGCCGAGACGGTGGAGGAGCTCAACAAGGCACACGCCGAAATTCTCGACATCATGTACACCAACATCAAACCACAGGGAGTAAAAGTCTTCGGAATGGATTTTGACGAAGCCCTGCAAACCATCGAGCAAGACTACGCCGAAGGACTCAAGCAACTGGCGAAGAATTAACCCTCTTGCCCATCACCACCCCCGCTGCAAAGCAGTAGAGGTGCAGCCCCACCGCCATCGAGCCAAGGGCCATGCCGAACAACTGCCAACCCAACAGCATGAGGCAGAAGCGAATGGGGCGTGCCACACGCCACACCACACCGCCCATGAGGAAAAAGACCACCCCCGAAAGACCGGCGACGCAGGATCCATGCAACAACAGGCCATGGGCCAGCGACGGAGACCATAAGGCCACCACACAGGGGCAGGAGCATGAGACGACATAGGCCAACAGCAGATGACGGAGGCGAAACGGGAAGAAAAACACCAACTGCCAAAACACATACACGTTGAGCAGGGCGTGCAACACCCCGACATGGACAAAGGGGTGAACCAGGCGGCACCACAAAGGGCCGCCTGGACGGATGCCGACACCCTCGAATGACAACAAGTCGAGGGTACCGGCAACCGACAACAACACCGACACTAAGCCGACAACAAGCGACGAAGCTTTAGCAAATAGGCGGCACGGCATCGATTACGCTCTTCACAAATAAGGGAATGGGCACTCACTACGGAGAGGTAGAACTTGGGTGCCTCATGACTGACCACATGATATACACAGCGGGACAGGGGCCACTCGGGATGCAACAACTGCAACGCTTTGCAACGACGGAAGATCTCTTCATACATCTCACGCTTCAAGGGGTGGCAACGGGCAGGAAGGGGACGGCGATGCATGGAGGAGATGATGCGGAAGGCACGCTCCTCACTTACCCAGAAACGGGAGGATGGGCGTGACACCACCCTGCGAAGCACATCATACACATTGTCGTAAGACGATGCGCCCAACTCTTCATAAAATACGCGAAGCAACTCCCGGCTTCGTTCGTCGCGATACTCAAACAAGGTGCGACGTGTTTTTCTCTTTGTTTTTTCCATGGCTTGATTATTCATTTTCTCAACTGACTTTTTGCGCTTGCAAAGGTACAACACCAACATAGGCGATTCAAAGCCCTACCTGCCATTTTTGAGAACTATAATGAAAACGGATAATGGAAAACGCTCATAATCAAAACTTTATAAAAACGCCTCCCGTTCACGGGCCATTTCAACACAACAACCCAAAAACCACGAAAAACAACGTGAGATACGTAGTTGACGAACAAACAAGCGCATCCATCTCAAAATGACACGTCCAAAATCCATTCTTGAACTACCTTTGCCACGAACATCAAAAATCATCGATATGGAAAAAGAAAAACAATGCCAAGAAGCGGACAACACCACCGCACAACAAGAAGCACCCGAGAACCAAGAAACACAAGTGCCTCAAGAGACCACAGAGCCCCAAGAGACCTTAAAGTCCTTAGAGACCTTAGAGACCTTAAAGTCCTTAGAGACCTTAAAGTCCTCAGAGCCCTCAGAGCCCTTAAACCCCTTGAACTCTTTAAACCCCTTGAACCCCTTAAACCCTTCGGAGACCCCTCCCCTCTCCTTCATCGAGCAAGCGGAATCAGCCTGCCAAGCCCTCGCCGACGACGATATGGACGAGAAAGAGAGAAAAGCCTTCACCAACCTGGTGCTCTCACTCGCCAAGGACATCGAAAAGGGGAAGATGGGCAAGAGAACCATCAAAAAACTCCTCCACGCCCTGCACTACGATGAAGACCTCGCCACAGCTGCCAGAGAAGGGGAGATCAAAGGAAGAAATGCCAAAATAGAGGACTTCCTCGAAGAGAGAAGACGAACCGCCAACATACACTGCCCCACAGGAGCACACGGGGACTTCAGACCCGCTCCGCCGTCCGACATCATTGGTGGTCTCGCCGCCGCTGACAGAAAAAACATCTGGGAAAGAGGCAACGAAAGAAGAATCATCTATTAGGAAAGACCTCATCACTCTTATCACTCACTTTCCTCCCATTACTCCTAAAAAACGACGCTCGGTCGGATTTGCAATCCGACCCCATTGAATAAAGCATTTGTAATGCGTTTTTCGGATTAAAAATCCTGATATTCAACACATCGGGATTACAAATCCCGATGAGCATTAGCATGATCGAGTTGTTACTATATCAGGCGATTACTCCTAAAAAACGTTAACAAATGAAAGAAAAATTCAATTAATCAAGACGAAGTGAAAATAAAAGACTACTTTTGCCGAAAATTTGCAGAAATCAAAACTTCACATACTTACTGATATGAAAAGAATCTATCTTATTCCAACAATCCGAGTGCAATCTGTGGACGCCGAGGATAATATTTTGGAAATGAGCTTACCTGTTTTCGATGAGAAAAACCCCTACACTGTAGAAAGCAGCCAAATCAGCAGTGGAACGGAAATCCTGGTCAACCAACATTCTGTCTGGGACGAGGAATAATAGATTACGGTAACAACCAAATAGCATCATCACCGATACGACCAACGTCATATCGGTGAGATTTTGTGTTTTCGGCAAAATGACATCTTAAATCTTATTTCTTACACTAATTTTGCGGGAAAAAGTCTATAGCACCGCAAAATGAACAACGTCATCAAGGACATACTCAAGGAGAACCAACTCCGGAAAGAGCGAATCAACACACCATTCATACCTGCCACGGGACAAGGAGCACCTCTCCGACGAACAAAAGTCTGCATCCCTGACTATCTTCCACATCCTCTCTTCCTACCCGACACCATGATGGACGACCCTCACGTGAGCCGCATCGTCATGACGGGAAGCATCGCGGCATACGCCAAACAGGAGCGCATCAGCACGCAAGAGGGAGCAGAACGGTTCGAAGTCATCAGGTGCCGGCACGACTTCTGCTACTGGGCGTGGAGATATGTGCGCATCAAACCCAAGGACGGAGGGGACGACATCCCCTTTTCTCTCAACAGGCCGCAAAGGAGGCTCGTCGAGGCTTTCGAGGAAGAACGCATCGCACAAAAGCCCATCAGGGTCATCGTGCTGAAAGCCAGGCAATGGGGAGGTAGCACCGTCACGCAAATCTACATGGCCTGGCTGCAACTCATGCACGCCAAGGGCCTCAACTCGCTCATCGTGGGCCATGTGAAAACAGCCTCCGCAGAGGTGAGCAGCATGTTCGACAAGGTGATGGAGCGATACCCGGTGAGGCTCCTGCAAAAAGCGTCCTTTGCCTGCGACGACGAGCAACAACAAGCGACCGAAGAAGAACAACACCATGCCATCTTTCCGCTTGAAGGGGAGGAGGACGACAACACGCAACAACCCAAGGACAAGAATGCCAAGATGATCGGAGACCGAAACACACGGTTGCTCCGGCACATACCCATACGCAACTGTAAAATCAAGGTGGGTTCGGCTGAGACGCCCAACTCCGCCAGGGGAGGCGACTCCGCCCTCGTTCACTGCACGGAGGTGGCGTTCTGGAAACACACCGACAACAAAACACCCGAAGAACTCATACGGTCGGCATGCGCGGGAGCCTCCTACCGCCCCATGACGATGATTGTCTATGAGTCCACAGCCAACGGCACCGGCAACTTCTTCCAAAGGGAATACGACGCGGCAAAACGCCAACTCTCACAGTTCAAGGCCGTCTTCGTGCCGTGGTGGAAGATAGAGCGATATGCCCTTCCCGTCGTCAACCCGGAGAAATTCGCAGAAAACCTGTGGAGACACCGAGAGGACAACACCTTGGAAAGCCAGCGTGTGGAAACGGGGAAATACCTCTTCCGACTGTGGGAAATGGGTGCCACCTTGGAGGCCATCTACTGGTATGTCTGCGAGCGGAGGAAATACAACGACCACGGAGACATGGCGGCGGAATTCCCCTCCGACGACATCGAGGCATTCCAACACTCCGGGGCACACGTCTTCGACCCCTACAGCATAGAAGCCTTCCGAAACGACTGCCGCCCGCCCCGCATGAAAGGGGACATCGCGGCAGAGGCCGTCAAAGGTCCGGCCGCCCTGCGCAACCTGCACCTCCACGACGAAGGGGGACCGCTGTGGGTGTGGGCGCCGCCGGAAAGCCTCGGCGAGGAAAAAGTCACCGACAGGTACCTCGTCGTCGTGGACATCGGAGGAAGAAGCGCCAAGGCGGACTGGTCTGTCATCTGCGTCTTCGACAGGTATTGGATGATGGAGGGAGGAAGGCCGGAGGTCTGTGCACAATGGTA
The DNA here is from genome assembly GCA_017619755.1 of Prevotella sp. Taxonomy (GTDB): domain Bacteria; phylum Bacteroidota; class Bacteroidia; order Bacteroidales; family Bacteroidaceae; genus Prevotella. Next base: position 2,215 of record JAFZRU010000025.1, on the reverse strand, counting down.
CGGACACATCGACATGGACCTCCTCGCATGGAAGGCCGTGCAGGTGGCGCACCTCTACGACGACGCCCTGCTCGTGGTGGAGTCCAACACCCTCGAAACGCACGACGACGAGCGATGGCTCGAAGGAGGGGACCAGTCGGCCTACATCCTCAACGCCATCCGCGATGTCTATCCCAACCTCTATGCACGACGGCAAAGCCCGGAAGACATCAAAAGACGCGCACCGGTGAAATACGGCTTCCACACCAACGTCAAGACCAAGCCCGAAATCATCTCCACCCTCGTGGAGGTGGTGAGGGAAAGGCTCTACGTGGAGCGCGACGAGAGATGCCTCGACGAATACGCCACCTACGTCAGAAGGCAGAATGGTAGTTACGGAGCCACCGACGGAAAGCACGACGACCTCCTCATGACACGCGCCATCGGCCTCCACATCTGCTTCCACGAGATGCCCCTCCCCCGCTTCACCCATCCCAAGGACCACCCTCAGAACCACCCTCAAAACCACCAAAACCCCATCTGGTGACCGCCCGCCCCGCCGCTTCTCCGCAAGCGGCGGCTCCGCCGTCGCCCCGCCTACGCCGCACCGCCAACATAAAAAAATCTCCTTTTCCCTTTGCCCTCCCACCTTTTTCCATTACCTTTGCCCCGACATCCTTTCAGTTCTCCGCAGGCGACGGCTCCGCCGTCGCAAAACATCAAAAAGAAAAGAAAAATGAAAACCGCCCTTGTGCTTGAAGGCGGCGCGTTGCGCGGCCTCTTCTCCGCCGGCGTGATGGATGCCATGATGGAAGAAGGCATCCTGTTCGACTCCGCCGTGGGTGTCTCCGCCGGAGCCGCCTTCGGCTCCAATTACGTCTCGCGGCAGCCGGGACGCGCCATCCGATACAACAAGCGCTTCGCCAAAGACTGGAGATACTGCAGCCTCCGCTCATGGCTCAAGACAGGAGACCTCTTCGGGGCTCAGTTCGCCTACCACGAACTACCCACCCGCCTCGACATCTTCGACTGCCAGGCCTACGACGACAACCCCATGGCCTTTTACGTGGTATGCACCGACGTGGAAACAGGCGAGGCCGTCTATCGAAAATGCGACAAGGCAGGACATGAGTTCTTCGACTGGGTGAGGGCCTCGGCCTCCATGCCCCTCGTCTCACGGGTGGTACCGCTTGATGGGAAAAAACTGCTCGACGGAGGTGTGGCAGACTCCATCCCCCTGCGGTTCATCGAGAGCGAGGGATACCACCGCAACGTCGTCGTGCTGACACAGCCTTCCGGCTACCGCAAGAAACACAACCCCTTCATGCCCCTCATGCGCCTCAGTCTGAGGAAATACCCCCTCATGGTAAAGGCGCTCGACCAACGGCACCTCATGTACAACGAACAACTCGACTACGTGGCACAACAGGCAGCAACAGGCAGTATTTTCGTTATCCAACCCGACGCCCCGCTCCCCATCGGACACATCTCCCACAAGCCCGAAGAGATGCAGAGGGTGTATGACATAGGAAGGGAGAAGGCCAAGAGCTTGATGCCGCAACTCAAAAACTTTCTTCAAGAGAACAAGACACTTTGACATAAAAGAGTGACAAAATGTCACCACCCTCCTCTGGCATGGATTTTGACCCCACAAGGGCGAAAACATAGCAAAAAACACAACAAAATAGGAGATAAAACCATGACATTCGACAAATTCACCATCAAGGCGCAGGAGGCCATGCAAGAGGCCATACAAACTGCGCAACAACGGGGACAACAATACGTGGAACCCGTACATCTCCTCAAAGGCATCATGGTCAAGGGCAAGGATGTGTGCAACTTCATCTTCCAAAAACTCGGTGTCAACGCCAACCAAGTGGAGAAGGCCGTGGACAGCGAGGTGGAGCACCTGCCACGAGTGCAAGGGGGAGACACCTATTACAGCAGCGCCACCAACAACGTGCTGAATCAAACCTTGGACATCTCGCAGAAAATGGGTGACGAATTCGTCTCCATAGAACCCATGCTCATCGCCATCCTCCAAGTGCCTTCCAATGCCAGCAGAATACTTAAGGACGCTGGTGTCAACGAGAAGGACCTGAGGGCGGCCATCAGCGCACTCAGACAAGGCAGCAACGTCAACTCACAGTCTGCCGATGACAACTACCAGAGTCTCGCCAAATACGCCAAAAACCTGGTGGAGGCCGCCAGGGCGGGCAAGCTCGACCCCGTCATC
>JAFZRU010000024.1 GCA_017619755.1 Prevotella sp. | reverse complement strand
TCCTATCTTCGGGGGTGGGGGAGGGGGTGGAAGAACTTTTTTTCTTTAATTCTCCCTTAGGAGAATTTTCTTTTTTTATTTTTATATTATTTATATTATTATTTAGATTTTCTATTTGTTTTTTGATTTTTTCTATTTTTTCCGTGTTATCATCTGTTATGTTTTCCATAACACCGTTATCTTCTGCGTTAACGTTGTTATCGTCCTTGGTACTTTCTGTATCGTTGTTATCCTTTTTCGTCCTTTTGATAACGCTGTTGTCTCCGTGGGTGTTTGTGATAACGCTGTTATCTTCTGTTATTGCCGCCGAAATGGTGGGGACAGGCGGACATTCGGCCTCTTGCGATGAGGGTTGGGTAGCATGCCAGCGCCTTTGCATCCCCTTGCGGCCGGCAACGCTCCTGTTTCGGCATACGCGGTCGTTTTCTTCCTTGTCGTGGTCGTAACTGCCTTTCCACTCGTTGAAGACGAGTCTGATGCCCAAGTTTTCCTCCTCTTCGCAAGTGAGGCCTTCCGGGGCGGATTGGCACGACTTGCCGCGTTGAGCGTCCTCTTCCACATAGCGGCAGATATGTTCGAGCAAGCGTCCTTTTTCCTCACGGCTCATTTGTTTCATCATTTTGAAGGTGCAGTCGTGGATGCTGAAACGAAGTGTTCCTCGGTTTCTCTTGGTGTCTTGTTTTCGCATGGTTATGGTTTTTTGATGTGATTGGACGCAAAATTAATCTCTCCGCCCTCAAAAAACGTGTCATAATGATATAAACAGGTTTCAATCCTGTTATTCGAAATGGTGAAAAAGAAAGAAATAGAAAAAAGCGCCTCTCTTTTTAAAAAACAGTAACAAGGAATAAAGAAAGGGCGGAAAAGAAGAAAGAAGAAAAATGGAAAATGATAGAAGAGGCTGTTCAGTTTGTTGCAATATCATTGCAACCTCATCTAAGTCACATTCAATTAGTCACCGCTCGCTCACTACAATCCTTTCCATGCCATCGACTCCCTTCAGACGGAAGCGGTATTCCTGGCCTTTGATGAAGGGGTAGGAGAGGAACTGTGCGAAGGAGAAGATGACCTGCTCGTCAACACCGGTGATGATGTCGCCCTGCCGGAAGCCGCAACGGTAATGGCGACCTCCCTCCCATATAAGACCTACTGACGGGCGACCATCCTTTGGTACGAAGGCGATGCTCATCTGCTCGTTGCTCACCATGGACGAGATGCTACAGGAGAAGGGTTGGAATACGAGTAGTTTCTGCTTGGGGCGGATGATGACGGCACCGTAGTCGAAGACTTCGGCACCCACTCGCGAAATACCCTGGGTGGTCATCGTGTGGTAGTCCTGGAACGAGAAGCCGCCCCATTCGAGGGCATCCAACCACAGGAAGGCCACCTCGTTGGCACGTTCCACCCCGAAGCTGCCGATGGCACGTTGGCCGAAGGATCGTCCCTCCACCTGGGAGGCGAAGTCGGCTCGTTGGATGGAAAACTGTCGCTCGCTCTTCATCGACATCACATAGAGGCGTCGGCTGCCTGTGTCAAAGCGGGCCTCGTCGGTGCAGCCGGGGAATGGCGTCACCTTGATGTGGGGCGACCAACGTTCCAACCGGTATTTCACAGGGAAGCCCAGTTCGTTCTCGAAATAGTTGGGTTTGTCGGTGAGAATCATCACGCCCTCCTGGGTGTCAATCTTGCACGAAAGACCCTTGTTGAACAAGTCGAAGCCCAGCACGGCGTCGTAGTCCTTGTGGGACACATGGGAGTCGAGGAGTGTGGCGGGGTAGTTGCGGATGGCGATACCGCCGAGGCGGAATTCGGGGAGCTCCACCACATCGGTCTTGCGCATGTTCCCATTGGCGTCGTAGGAGTCAATCTTGCCCAGCACGCGCCTGTAGGGGAACGCGCTGTTGGTGTAGGTGATGCCTTGTCCGGAACCGGTGTCGAGGAGCATGCGGAAGGGCCGCCCATTCACTTGGACCGTGACGAAAATTTGGTGGTCACGCATCTCAATGGGGATGGTCTCCACGAAGTTGCTGGCAAGGACCTGGAACTTCGTGTTGTAGCGGTAGGTCTGTGCCTCGCAGCTCAGGGAAGCCGCCATGGTGGCGCAACACAGCAGTTGCTTGAAGAGGGTCAACGGATTCATAAGCACAAAGTTAGGAAAAAATATGATATGCAGTACACATCAGTAAGTTTTTTTTCGTTTTCACACCCTATTTTAACAACTGATTGGACTGAAAAAGGACAACTGATTTTGCTGATTTAACTTTAGGTGGACAACCATATTTGACTTTTTCACACGTATATCACGAAAAACTTTCCTTTTGTCTCGATAACTCAAATTTTTACATTATCTTTGCAAGGAAAAAACTCATTAATACCACCTAATTATGTCAAAAAAGAAAAAGGACGAGGACGAGTTCTTTGATTTGCTCCAGCACCTAAAGGATACATTTGAAGATATGAGCGAGGAAGAACGGGAAGTGTTCGAGAGAATTGCTAAAGGCGATTTGAACATAGGAGGCGCCATTGACGAAAATTGGCACACCTGCGAGTTGCCAGACTACTCCTCCATGATCCATCCCATAGCCGAATGGCTGCAGCCCTTGGCCACGTTCAGTCGCCTTTCTGAAATCAAGGAACTGTGCGAGCAGGCCGCCCGTGAAGCGGAGAAACTGGAGCGTGGGCAGCTTGTCGCCGACCTCCACAATTTCATCTACACCTACTTGGCCTTCATGCTCGGCGAGAACAAGGTCTTCCGTGTGAAGAGAAACAACAAGCACCTTTTTGCTGCATTCTGGCTCATCGCCCGTTTCAATCTCACCGAGATGCTCGACGACGTGTTGGAGACGCTTAAGCAAAAATATGATGTGTTGAATTACATTTATCTGACAGGCACCGAGTTTGTGGGAACTGCCATTATCTACGAGATAGGAAAAAACCAGATGGAAAAACTGGTGGAATTTCTCAACTCCTCGGGATACATCCCCATGGCCAAGCCCATCGTTTTCGATGCTCTGGCATACATCTATAAGTTTGAACCCGATTTGCGCCTCAAGGCGTTGCACCATATCAACAACTACTTGCAAAGATGCCTCGACATCGGCCTTGAGGGAGGGCATGTGGCCAACATTTCCCATTATGCGCACACCCTTGCATGTGTGCATGCCAAGGAGACACTGCCCATGCTCAGGCGCATCTACAAGAATGTTGACATACCGGCCATCGAAGTGAGAGACCTCAAGGAGGTGGAGAAAATCATGGGCGACCCTAAGAAAACCTTGAATGAAATCTTACCGAAAAATATGGATGACTTCATCAACGATCTCGAGAAATTTGCCAAAAAAGAAGAACTTGACGAAAAGGACGACCAGGAGGATGACTGGGATGATGACGATTGGGATGATGATGACGATCTCGACGAGGACTGGGAAGAACTTGATGACGACGAGGTTGACGAGGACGATGACGATTGGGATGATGAGAATGACGAGGACGATGAGGATTGGGAAGACGAGGATGATGAATGCTACCTCTTCAACGAAGACATGGAGCAGAAGAAATACATCCTCAAGGTCAACCTGGAAGGAACCAAGAACAAGGTGGAACGCTTGTTGCAAGTGCCTTCCAACATGTATCTGGACAGTCTTGTAGATTTTCTCTTCATCACATTTGACTGGATAAAAATCTCAAGCACCATGTCCTGGTTTGAAAGCGGGAGGAGAAAATACATTGAAAACGATCCATCAGACCAGGAACCCGATGGTGTCAAAGTATTTCGCGCAGCAGATTATGTCGTCTCCGAAGTCATCTCGCGGCGTTCCCCCTCTGTTGGTTTCTGCATGCAGGTGGGAAGTACCATTTGGAGATGCAAGGTGAGATTGGAGGAAACCGGCATGTACGACGAAGACGGCGAGGAACCATACGTCAAACTGCTGAAAGCGAAAGGCCCCTTCCCCGTCTATACCATGCTGGAGATGGGCGACTACGAGCGCTGTCTCAAAGCGGGAAGGCTCGATGAGCCCGACATCGAGGAAATCAATGAAGAAATAAGCGATTACGAGAATACATTGTTATGAAAACCATTCACACCATCACCTTCGCGCTGCTCTTGCTGTTCACCCACCCCGTGCAAGCAGCCAATGTGAAGACACTGCCCGCCAACGACCCCGGCATCACGTACACCGGAAGGGTGAGCACCGGTGCCGACGGTTCGGTGAGCTACGACTGGACCGGCGTCTATCTGCAGACCGACTTCACCGGAGGAACCTTCGCCATCTTCGCCTCCGACGCCGGCGCATCATGGCACAACCTGTTCATCGACGGGAAATGGGTGCGAAAACTACTCATCGAGGGCGGCACCCCCCAACGCATCATCCTGGCGGAGAAACTTGCAAAAGGCACACACCGGCTGAAGCTGCAAAAATGCACCGAGGGACAGTACGGGTGCACCACCATCCACCGCGTGGAACTGGCGACCAACGGCACTTTGAAAGCCGTGGAGCGCAAGCAACGCATGATAGAGGTCTATGGCGACTCATACACCTGCGGATACGGAACGGAAAGCGACAAGGCCAACGACCCCTTCAAGTTGGAGACAGAGAATTGCGACAAGGCATACGGTTGCATCCTGGCACGTTATTTCGACGCCGACTACGCCCTCACCGCCCATTCCGGCCAGGGAATGGTGCGCAACTGGGGCGACGTCAAGCAACTCTCCGATGTCAACATGTCCTCACGCTTCACGCAGATTTTCGACGACCATGGCACGCAACCCTACGATTTCAGCTTTTACACCCCGCAGCTCGTCTTCATCAACCTTGGTACCAACGATTTCTCCCCCGTGGCCATTCCCACCGACGAGCAATACGTGGGCGCCTACGTGAAGATGATTGAGACCATCAAGAGCCACTATCCAGCGGCAAAGGTGCTTTGCATCACACCACACTCGACCAGTCGATATCTCAAGGCAGCCCTCCAACTCCTGCGGGAGCGCGTGGCTGGCATGCCCGGCGTGTATATGGCCAACCCCCTCGACGACATGGTCACCGTGGAGCGTGACATGGGCGCCGACTGGCATCCCAACTACCAAGGGCAGCGCAAGATAGCCATGGCCCTCATACCACAAATCTCGGCCATCATGGGCTGGGAACTCACCGACAAGGTGGTGGAGTGACCGCCACATATCAACTTTCCACACCAACGACATGACCTTCCTTCTCATCACCGTGGCCTTGGCACTCGCCACGCCATGCATGGCCGGAGACAACGGGAAAAAAGCCTCCCGGACAATGAACTACTACCCCGACCAAGGGCAAATCGTATGTGTCAACGGCAACAACAGATATACACGGGCGCTCTATGGGGCCTACACCCGGCAGAGGCTGGAGACCAGCGACCGACCCGTCTTCGCCTCCTACGACAGGGACAACAGCCTCAACATCTGCTTCCTCATGGAAAGCAATGGGCAGTTGCAGCCGCTCGACTCCACCACCTTCTGCGAGGCACGATACGAGGGAGGGCAGCGCACCTACACCTTGGGCGACGACGGGTGGCTCGGAGGTCAGGTGACCATCACCGCCATGGCCACTTTCAAGGAGGAGGGGGCGATTTGGAAATTGCACACCGAGGGCTTCCTCGACCCGCCCGCCATGCACGTCGTGGCGAAGAAGTTGAAAAAGACCAAGATGACACGCGAGGGTGACTACGGCTTGGAGCCACGAAGCAGCTTCGAGGCCGCCGGACTGCCTCTGCAAACCCTCACGTGGGTCAACGACAGCGACACCTACATCCTGCTCACGCCAGAGAGGCAGCTCGTCGTGGATACCCTCGGCGAGCAACGTTTCGCTCAGGAGGAGGCGTACAGGCAGGAACTTGTGTCACACCTCAAAATCAGCACCCCCGATCCCTACATCAACACCCTCGGCGCCAGTCTTGCTGCCGCCGCCGACGGATTGTGGGACGGACAGACCTGGCTTCACGGATGTTGTGGATGGCGAACGCCACTCGCCGGATGGCGGGCGGCCTACGTGGCTGATGTCTTGGGATGGGGCGACCGCGCACGCTCGCATTTCGACGCTTACGCCAAGAGCATGGTCACCGACGTGCCGCCTGTCATACCGCACCCCTCGCAGGACAGCGTCCGCAACCTGGCGCGGGCGGAAGAGAAATGGGGTACGCAAATGTACAGCAACGGATACATCTGCAGGTTGCCGAACGACAGCAAGAAGATGAGCCACTATGACATGAACCTCAACTACATCGACGAACTGCTGTGGCATTTCTGTTACGACGCCGACCCTGCCTATATGCGAAAGATGTGGCCTGTCATCAAACTTCACTTGGAATGGGAGAAGCGCAATTTCGACCCCGACGGCGACCACCTCTATGACGCATATTGCTGCATCTGGGCCAGCGACGCACTCTATTACAATGGCGGGGCGGTGACACATTCGTCGGCCTACAACTACAGGGGCAACCTCCTCGCTGCCAGGATAGCAGAACTCATTGGAGAGAACCCCGAGCCTTACCGCAAGGAGGCGGAGGCCATCTTGTCGGCGATGAACCAAAGGCTGTGGATGGGTGACGAAGGACACTGGGCGGAGTACCAGGACCTCATGGGGCTGAAGAGGCTGCACACCAGTGCGGCCCTGTGGACCATCTACACCCCCATCGACTGCGGCGCATGCTCCCACCGCCAGGCCTGGGAGGCCACAAGATACGCCGACAGCCATTTCCCGCACATCCCCGTGGAATGGGACGGAAACGGACAACTCGTGGCAGAGGAGGGGGCGCATCTTTATACGCTCAGCACCACCGACTGGCTTCCCTACGATTGGAGCACCAACAACGTGGCACATGAGGAGGTGATGAACATGGCCCTGGCCTATTTCATCGCCGGGAGGCGCAACGAGGGCTTCCGACTGCTCAAGAGCGACATCCTCGACGGCATGTTTCTCGGTGCTTGTCCGGGTAATTTCGGACAAATCAGTTATTACGACAAGGCACGGAGCGAGGCTTACCGCGACTTTGGCGACAACATCGGCATCTCCGCCAGGGCCATCGTCAACGGACTTTTCGGCATCAGGCCCGACGCCCTCAATGACAGGTGCTACATACAGTACTCGTTGCCCGACGAGTGGAGCGATGCCGAAATCGAGACGCCCTATCTCAAATACCATTTCCGCAAAGAGGGAAACCGCCTCATATACGAGGTGAGCCAACATTTCCCACAACCGCTCGACATCATCGTCAGAGTGGGGTTGGGAGAGGGGAAGTTCGTCGATTTCAAAGGCACCAACGCCACCGAGCAGACCATCACCGCCGACCTCGCCCAGTGGGAGATGAAGGAGGAGCCGTCGGCGGTGGAGTACATCGGGGTCAACAACGACGACACGGACATCGACCTCGCGGGGTTGGCAGAATTCATCGAAGGAACCCTACAGACATCCATCGACCTGAGCAAGCTCTTCAACGCCAACGTGGACGACATCTTCCGCAACGAATACCTCTCGCCAAGACCCCCATACACCACGCTGCAACTGCCCAAGCAGGGCATAGGGCAATGGTGCCTGCCCGACCGCACCGCACACATCGAGGACGACGGCTTTAGGGAGAAAATCGTTGAGGGGATGTTTGACACCGGACTGGGCGTCTCGTTCCGCTCACCGGCTGAAGGCCCCAACATCATCTACACCTCGCTGTGGGACAACTACCCGGAGAGCGTCACCATCAAACTCAAGGGGAAGGCGTCGTATGCATGCCTCCTGCTCGCCGGTAGCACCAACAATATGCAGAGCCGCATCGACAACGGCATCGTCGTCGTGGAATACAGCGACCACACCGCCGACACCCTCCATTTGGTCAACCCCATCAACTGGTGTCCCATCGAGCAGGACTACTACCTCGACGGACTGGCTTTCTCTGCTGCACCGCTGAGACCTTACCGCGTGCATTTGGGAAGCGGAAAGGTGTCGAGAAACATCAGCGAGGTGGTCAAGGTGGGGAGTTTCAACAACTCCGTGCCGGGAAACCCCGACAGTGCGGAGCCAAGGGTCATCGACTGTGGGGCGGCTGAAATTCTCAAAATGCCGCTCAATCCGAGAAAGCGCCTCAAAAGACTTACTTTGCGAACGCTCTCCAACGACGTGGTGATAGGGTTGATGGCGGTGACGCTCACCAACTGACGCTGCCATGGACCGCCTCCATCCGCTTGCATGCCCAACACCCTTCCCCACGAGGATGAACAATCCTATGGGGTATGAGCCGCACCCGTTGTGCATCTCCGCCGCAGAGGAGGTGATGAGGCACATCGGGGAGTGCAAGGAGTGGAGGGAGGACGCCGACCATGGGAAGATGTTCGGCGTCCTTGTCGTGGAGGATGGCCGGGGTGCTCCCGCATACCTCGCCGCTTTCTCTGGGCTGTTGGCCAACCGCAACGACTGGAACTATTTCGTGCCGCCCGTCTTTGACTTCCAGCAACCCGACGGCTATTTCAAACGCGAAGAGGCGGAAATCACCCAACTCAACCATCAAGTGACCCTCATCGAGCAAAGTCCGGAGAGGGAGGAATTGTTGTGCCGCATCAAGGAGATGAAGGCCACCAAGGATACTGAAATGGAGGCTTGGAAGGTGCAGATGGAGGTGGCCAAGCAAAGGCGCGATGCCATGAGGGATGGGGTCGTTGCCTCCACCATGACCAAAGAGGAAATGCTGCGGGAGAGCCAGTGGATGAAGGCCGAGTTGAAACGGTTGAGAAAGCGGCATGACAGCGACATCGCACAACAGGAGGAGACCTTGAAGGTGATGGACGATGCCATCGCACGGCTGAAGGCCATGAGAAAAGAGAGGTCCGAGGCTCTCCAACAGTGGCTTTTCGACCAGTTCCGCATGCTGAATGAAAGAGGGGAGGAGCGCTCGCTCACCGACATCTTCGCACAGACGGCGGAGAAAGTGCCACCGGCCGGCGCCGGTGAGTGCTGCGCCCCCAAGCTGCTGCAATATGCCTACAAGCATCACCTCAAACCCAAGTGCATGGCGGAGTTCTGGTGGGGGTCGTCGCCAACTGGCGAGGTGAGGCGGCATGGGGCTTTCTATCCTGCGTGTCGGGGGAAGTGCCTGCTCATCTTGCAGCACATGCTGCAAGGGCTCGACGTGGAGGAAACCTCCGTGGGGGTGCCGGTGGAGGCGGAGCCGTCCATCGTCTTCGAGGACCAATGGCTTATGGTGGTGTGCAAGCCACACGGTATGCTCGCCGTACCGGGGAAGGGTGGGGCGCATTCCGTGTATGACTTCGTTAGTGAGCACTGCCCCGGAGCCGACGGCCCGCTCATTGTGCACCGCCTCGATATGGACACCTCGGGGTTGATGGTCGTGGCGAAGACAAAATGGGTGCATCAGAGACTGCAGGCGCAGTTCAACAACCGCTCCGTGGAAAAGACCTACGTGGCGGTGTTGGAGAGACCTTTGCCCAAGGACAAGCCGCGTAACGGCATCATCAACCTGCCATTACGTCCCGACCCGCTCGACCGGCCTCGTCAGGTGGTGGATCGTATGTATGGTAAAGCTGCCGTCACGCATTATGAGATGCTTGACGAGCAGACCGTGATGCTCCATCCCCACACAGGGCGCACCCACCAGCTTCGTGTGCATTGCGCACATCAGGAAGGGCTGTCCATTCCCATCAAGGGCGACCCGCTTTACGGCACCGCCGACAAAAGGCTCTTCCTGCATGCCGCCAAAATTTCCTTCACACATCCCTCAACAGGGGAGCGCCTCACTTTCCAGCAATCGCCTGAGTGGTAATCATTTTTATTTGTTCAAGTTTTTTATCAAGAATTAGAGAATTTTTCATCCTGTGCGGTTGAAAACGGCCTGAAAGGCCAAAAGCAATCAGCCCAGGGCAACGCCCCGGGGAAGAGGGTGAGCCAATTATCGCCCTGCAAGGGCAAAAGCCTTATAGCTGTCATAGTGCTTTTGCCCTTGCAGGGCGCAATCTACTCCGTTATTTACCATTAACCCAGGGCGTTGCCCTGAGCTGGTATCTCGTTGGCCTTTCAGGCTGTCTTTGCACAAAATCCTTCTGTACAGGACACAATTTTTCGCGAAATCTCAAAAAAAATTCTATTACGCAGAAACATTGCGTAGCTGTATCATAACTTTGCAGCGCAAAACGAAAATAATTGTTCTTTGAGAGTGTGAAAATAGAGTGGTGAGTGCCGTAGGAGAGGATTGCTTCGCAGTGGTTAGAACGTCGAATTCAGGTTTCGAAGTCGCGGGTCCGATTCCCGCCGCCAGTTCGCTGGTGTAGTTCAGAAAACCTCTTCGCCTGTCGCCTCACACCATATAAGCAAGTGCCGTAGATGAGACATACTTCGCATCGCAAGCCGGAGGTCGCCGGTTCAAGTCCGGCCTGGACTAACTGTACTAACTAATAGTCCGGTAGCTCAGTTGGTAAGAGCAACGTAAAAGAGTCTTTTCGCCTGTCGCCTTGCTTTTCATAGCTGAAAGATGTTATAAAATTAAAGATGTAAAGAAGATGAACTGGAATTCGAAGTTGAAAGAGCAAATGACTGTGATGAACTATGAGGGAGCCAAGGCATACGCCATGACCCCCGAATTGGAACTTTACACCGCCGTTGTGACCGCGTCGCTGAGCGACTTGTTCTACGAGAAGGAGGACGAGCGTGTCAAACGCATCGCTGCCCTGGTGCGCAAGGTGTCGCCGGAGTTCGTCGCCCGCCTCGCCGTCTATGCCCGCACGGAGATGCATCTCCGCAGCATTCCCATGCTGTTGCTTGTGGAGTTGGCCAAGGTGCATAATGGCGATGACCTCGTGGCCCGTGCCGTGGAGAAGACCGTGCTACGAGCCGATGAGATCATGGAGTTGCTGATGTGCTATCAGTGGCGCAATCCTTCTGCTGACCCGCGCAAGAAACTCGGCAAGCTCTCACGCCAGATCCAGAATGGTTTGCAGCGTGCGTTCAACCGCTTCGACGAGTACCAGTTCGCCAAGTATAACCGTGACAACCTCGAGGTGAAGCTCTGTGACGCACTCTTCCTCGTCCACCCCAAGGCAAAGGATGGGCAACAGCAGGCATTGTTCGACAAGATTGTCAACCGCCAGTTGGAGACGCCCTATACCTGGGAGACGGAGTTGTCGGCCCTTGGCCAGCAGCAGTTCGCCTCCAACGAGGAGAAGGCTGCCGCCTTCCGTCAGAAGTGGGAGGAATTGGTGCGTAGTGGCAAACTCGGCTATATGGCTTTGATGCGCAACCTGCGCAACCTGCTTCAGGCTGACGTGTCGTTCGCCGACTTGCAACTTGTCGCCGACCGCCTCTCTGATGCCGCCCAGGTGGCCAAGTCGAAGCAGTTGCCCTTCCGTTATCTCTCGGCCTACCGTGAGATTGAGAAGGTCAACAACACTGGGACTTCGGCACTGATGTCGGCTTTGGAGACAGCCGTCCGTCACTCCGCCGCCAACATCGAGGGCTTTGATGAGAGCACCCGTGTGCTCATCGCTTCGGATGTCAGTGGTTCCATGTATACAACAGTCAGTGCCAAGAGCACCGTGCGTCTTTTCGACATCGGCCTGTTGCTGTCGATGTTGCTCAAGAGCCGCTGCAAGCAGGTCATCGCCGGTATCTTCGGTGATTTGTGGAAGGTGGTCAACATGCCTTCCGACAACATCCTGATGGCTACACGTCAGTTGGAGAAGCTTGAGGGTTCTGTCGGCTACAGCACCAATGGTTACAAGGTCGTTGACTGGCTCATCGAGCAGAACCAGGTGATGGACAAGGTGATGATGTTCACCGACATGCAGATGTGGAACAGCACAGGGAGCAGCTCCACTTTCGAGAAGTCTTGGAGGTGTTACAAGCAGCTTGCACCCCATGCAAAGCTCTACTTGTTCGACCTCGCTGGCTATGGTCAACTGCCCTTGCGTCTCGTCGAGCCTGACGTCTATTTGATTGCCGGTTGGAGCGACCGCGTGTTCGATGTCCTTTCAGCCATTGATAAGGGTGCCGATGCCCTCGACGTCATCAACAAAACTGAGGTATGAAGATTGTATAAGCGGTAGTATGCACTACCCCGTAAGAAAGGCAGGGAAGCAGACGTTATGTCTTGTTTCCCTGCCTTTATTTCAAAAAGACATGTGAGTGAACTCCTCAAGTTCAGGGTCTTGAGAATAGGGGTTAAGACCGTTCCTTTAGAAAGCGCTTCAACATGAAGGCAAGGAAATACGGGAAGGTATAGAACAGCCCGTTCCAACCGATGTTCTTGTGTCCAAATTTCACGCCGTATTTCACATCAGGAAATGAATCCCCCTTGATGAGATTGTTGAGCGAGACGGTAGCTCCGTCCTTTGCCTTCACTTCCACAGGAATCAACGAATTGGCATCTCGAACGAAGAAGTCCATCTCCAAAGCAGGATTGTCGTGCTTGTAAAAGTAGAGTTGTTCATACCCCGACTTCCGGAGCATCTCACCTACCACATTTTCGTAGATGGCACCCTTGTAGGTACCAAAATTCTTGTTTGCACGCAAATCCTCCTGCGCCTCTTCATCCAAGGAAGCAATGAGAAGGCCAGTGTCATGATAATAAATCTTGTAATTGTCAACATCGTAATTTCCCTTCAATGGCAGTTCCACGTTGTTCAGACAATAACATACATTGATGACCCCTGCCTCCTTCAACCACTCCACAGCACCCACGTACTCCCTGTTTCTGGCTCCTTTGGCTATTTTTGTAATGCGGTATTTCTTGTTTTCCTTCGCCAAGAAGGTGGAAATATGACTGTAAACAGCAAGAACCTTCGCCTTGTCGCTCTCCTTCGCATATTTCGTGATATCCTCCTCGTAGTCTTTCAGCAGCTGGCGTTGTAGTTTCAAAGTCTCTCCAAAATGGCCGTTGTCGATATATATCTTTACAACCTCTGGCATTCCTCCGAGACTCATATAGTCGCGGAATATGTCGGTCATCGTATCCATTTCAAGCTGTGTGAATGGCAGCAGGGAGGCCATGTGGCGATACAAATCTTCAACTTGTTCTGGCGAATAGCCCTTTGCCCAAAGAAACTCCTCAAAGTCCAAGGAATGCATCTCGAAGTCTTCCTTGAAACCAACGGAATTACTTTCGATTTCCTCATAATAAATGCCCATCAAAGAACCGGAACAAATGACATCGTATCTGCCATCTTCGCAAAACGACTTGAGTGACGTGGCACAATCGGGACATTTCTGCAACTCGTCAAAAAAGAAAAGCGTCTTATGGGGGATGAATCTCCAGGACGGCTCCAATAGGGAGATGTTCTTGATAATCGACTCTACTTCATAGCCATTATCAAAAATGCCCCTGAATTTCTTCTGAAGCACAAAGTTGATTTCAATTACCGACTCATAGTTGGCCTTGCCAAATGTACGAATGGAGACGGTCTTCCCTACTTGACGAGCACCTTTCACAATCAGAGGCTTTCTATTTGGATTGCTTTTCCAATCCAAAAGATACTTATCTATCTTTCTTTTAAGTAGTTCCATATTGTTGAATCACATTTTCTGGCATAAAGATTGGGTTAAAATCACATTTTCAGCTGCAAATTTAATTATAAAATCACATTTTCGGGCATAAAAAATGGGTTAAAATCACATTTTCGGCCGAAATTTGCAGCAGCCCGATTCAGTGTAAATTTTCGGAATTTCAGTTGCAATAGCAGACTGTGTGGTTGAAAACGGCCTGAAAGGCCAAAAGCAATCAGCCCAGGGCAACGCCCTGGGGAATATAGTGAGCCAAATATCGCCCCTGCAAGGGCAAAAGCCTTATAGATGTCATTAATGCTTTTGCCCCTGCAGGGCGCAATCTACTCTCCGTTATTTACCCAGGGCGTTGCCCTGGGCTGGTATCTCGTTGGCCTTTCAGGCCGTCTTTGCACAAAGTCTCTTACTTCACACGAATGTACCTAATGGTTTTCTTATAGATTTTTCCATTGGGACCATCTGGTATTCGCGATGTTGTGGAAACCACAAATTGGTTGTGGTTGAATGACTCGAATTGACAAGATTCTTCACCAGTCTCACCTCTATATTCCCATTTGGAATAAAACGTATTGCCTTTTAGCTGCCATGTGCCAGTTTCTCCGTTATCCGAGCTGTAAGTCATGTCGGATTTAAGCGTTACGGTAATAAATCCCAGAAATTCCACATAGTCAGGATCTTCCAATTCAGGTGTGATGTTCCACTCCACCATTTTCCAGGTACCTACAAGATTGCTTGCATTAAGGGAATCTTCATCGTCGTCATCGCCGCAAGAGGTGAAAGACAACGTTGCGCCACATAGAAAGATGGATAAGAATATCCAACATAATTTTTTCTGCATACTTGTTTGTTTTCTTTTAGTTAATTTGACATAAATCATTCAATCTTAGACGTTTGTCTTTTGGAGTTAGGAATGCATAGAAGTAATTCCCTACGACAACAGGGAGGATTGCCGCCGTCTTCCTACACCAAGTAGAGGAAATTTTCCAAGGGGATGCCGCGGTTTTTGTCGGCGTTGTCCTTGTTGAGTTCTATCAGTTTCGCCACCACGTCCATCGCCTTGCGGGTGCTGGAAATGAGTGTCTCCTCCTTGAGCAGATGGCCTATCAGCACGGCGGAGAAGATGTCGCCCGTGCCGGGGAAATGGACGGGAATTTCGGTGTATTCCAAGTTGAAATACTCGTCGGTGAAATGGTTGTAGCCCGTCACGCAATGCACACCGTCAACCAGAATGCTCGTTATCAACACCGACTTGGCTCCCACCTCGCGCAGTGCATCCACCAAGCGGCGGGCATCGGCAGCGGTCACGCCCTCCACGTGGTAGGGCATGCCAGTGAGATAGCAAGCCTCCGTGTAGTTGGGGTAGCAGAGGTGCGCCACGGTGAGCATTTCGCGCATGCTGCGGATGGCTGCCGGCGTGACGCCGTTGTATAGCTTGCCCTCGTCGCCCATGATGGGGTCCACGAAAATCACCGTGCCGTTGGCAGCCTGCTCCAAGCAGTATTTCGACACGATGCGGGCTTGGCGTTCGGAGGCGATGAAGCCCGTGGCGATGGCATCGAAGCGGAAGCCAAGTTCTTTCCACACGGGGAACACCCCGGTGATGTAGTCCGTTGTGTCGAGGATGTTGAATTTTCCATAGTCCAACGTGTTGGAAACCAATGCGGTGGGAAGATTATACACGGGCAGTCCCATGTATGAGAGTATGGGCAGCATGGCCGCCGTGGCCACCTTGCCATAGCCCGCCATGTCGTTGATCAAGAGGATTTGTTTCTGCACCCCACACTCCCAAGCCGGCTGCTCGGACAGTCCGCGGGCCACTTGCTCCACCACTTCGGGGAAGTGAGCCATCTCCAAGGCATGCCCTTTGGCGGCGATGTCATCTACTGTGTCATCGGGCGAGAGTTCCACGGCAAACTGCGCGATGATTTCTCCGCCGTCGCACACCGGCGTGACATAATGCACGGTGATGCCCGTCTGTGTCTCGCCAGCCGCCTTCACGGCCTCGTGCACGTGGTGCCCCCACATGCCCTTCCCTCCGAATTTGGGAAGCAGGGCGGGGTGGATGTTGATGATGCGCTGCGGGAACATGTTGATGAGGTAATCGGGAACCATGGGCAGGAAGCCCGCCAGGACAATCATCCCAACGCCGTAGCGGCGCAGCAACGGCACCATCTGGCCCGGGTCGTTCAGTGCCGCCTTGCCCATCACCACGGAAGGGATGCCCAGCCTCCGTGCGCGCGTCATGGCGTATGCGTCGGACTTGTTGCTCACCATCAGCACGATGTCGGCGATGGGTGACGATTGGAAGTGATGCACTAAGTTCTCGAAATTGCTGCCGCTGCCCGACACGAAGACAGCCATGTTGATTTTTGTCATCTCGTTGTTATGTGTATATGAGTACAAGTTACGGCCCGGAACCCTCACGGTGGAAATTTGCCATAAAAAATCGCCTTGTGAGTGATAGAAAGACCGTCGTTCTCCTATTTATTAAAAAAGGCCGCCATGGAAGCCCTTGGCAACCGTTTGCTGCCAATCTGCAAAATTAACATTTTAAAATAACATAAATCAAAATAAAGTGGAAATTTTTAAAAAATAGGGATAAACATGCCATTCATACATTGTTTTTTTAGTAACTTTGCATCCTCATTTGAAAAAATCATTGGAAATGACAAACGAAAAGAAGATAAAAACCGCTCTCATATCAGTCTTCCACAAAGACGGATTGGAGGAGATGCTTGAGGCCTTGAATGCCAACGGGGTGAAATTCCTCTCGACCGGGGGAACGCAGCAGTTCATTGAGACACTCGGCTATGAGTGCCAAAAGGTGGAGAGTGTCACCACCTATCCCTCCATCCTCGGCGGCAGGGTGAAGACCCTCCATCCGAAGGTGTTCGGAGGAATTCTCGCACGTCGCGACAACGAGGGAGACCGCAAACAGGTGGAAGAGTACGACATTCCTGAAATCGACCTTGTCGTGGTGGACCTCTATCCCTTCGAGGACACCGTGGCAGCTGGAGCCGGCGAGCAGGACATCATAGAAAAGATCGACATCGGCGGAATATCCCTCATCAGGGCCGCCGCAAAGAATTTCAACGACGTGGTCATCGTGCCGAGCAAGGCCGAATATGCCATCCTCACCAGCATCGTCAAGGAGAAAGGGGCGACAACCAGCCTTGAGGAGCGGCGCATGCTCGCCACCAAGGCTTTCGCAGTGACGAGCCATTACGACACAGCCATTCACGACTGGTTTGACAAAACCGCCGACATCTCCACACAATCAACACTTTAACAATTCGTTCAAAAACTTAGAAAATGGGATTTTTTTCTTTCATACGCGACATTGCCATGGACCTTGGCACGGCCAACACCATCATCATCAGCGATGGTAAGATCGTGGTGGACGAGCCTTCCGTCGTGGCCCTCGACCGCCGCACGGACAAGATGCTGGCTGTGGGAGCGAAGGCCAAACTGATGTATGAGAAGACACACGACAACATACGCACCGTGCGTCCCCTGCGCGACGGCGTGATAGCCGATTTCTCCGCTTGCGAGCAGATGATGCGAGGCCTCATCAAGATGGTGCACACGGGAAGCCGCTTCTTCACACCGTCGCTGAGAATGGTCATCGGCGTGCCGTCAGGCTCCACGGAGGTGGAACTCAGGGCCGTGAGAGACTCAGCAGAGCATGCCGACGGGCGCGACGTCTATCTCATCTTCGAGCCCATGGCCGCCGCCATCGGCATCGGCATCGACGTGGAGGCCCCGGAGGGCAACATGATCGTAGATATCGGCGGCGGAAGCACCGAGATTGCCGTCATCTCCCTCGGCGGCATCGTCTCCAACAACTCCATCCGCATCGCCGGCGACGACCTCACCGCCGACATCCAGGACTATATGAGCCGCCAGCACAACCTCAAGGTGGGAGAGCGAATGGCAGAGCGCATCAAGATACACGTGGGCTCCGCACTCACCGACCTTGGCGACGAGGCTCCGGAGGACTACATCGTGCATGGCCCCAACCGTATCACGGCCCTGCCCATGGAAGTGCCCGTGTGCTACCAGGAAATCGCGCACTGCTTGGACAAGACGGTGGCGAAGATAGAGAACGCCGTGCTTTCGGCATTGGAGAAGACCCCGCCGGAGTTGTATGCCGACATCGTACACAACGGCATCTACCTCACAGGAGGAGGAGCCTTGCTCAGAGGTCTCGACAAGCGCCTGCACGACAAGATACAGATACCATTCCACATCGCCGACGACCCACTCCACAGCGTGGCAAAGGGAGCCGGAAAAGCCCTCAAGAACGTTGACAGGTACTCCTTCCTCATGAGATAACAACCATGCCATGCGCAATCTCATAGAGTTTCTCAAGAAATACAACTACTGGTTCCTCTTCGTGTTGCTTGAGGTAATCAGTCTCATACTGGTTTTCCAGTATAACAACTATCAGGGAAGCGTATGGTTCACTTCGGCCAACTATCTCACCGGCCTCACCCTTGAGGGAGATGCATGGCTTCACTCTTTCGTGGGACGGGGCAATGCCAACCGACAGCTCACCGAGAGAAACCTCTTGCTCGAAAGGGAGGTGACCTTGCTCAGAGAGCAACTCACCGAGGTGCGCGTGAAGTATGACAGCACCTACGTGGACAGCGGGCTCGTGCGGGTGCAGGGGCTCGAGTCCTACAAGCTCATCCCCGCCAAGGTCATCGGCAACTCCATCTCCAAGGCCGACAACATGATGACCATCGACAAGGGGCTTCGTGATGGCGTGCACGCCGACATGGGCGTGGTGTGCGGCAATGGCGTGGTGGGGGTGGTCTATATGGCGTCGAGGCACTATGCCGTCGTCATCCCCGTGCTCAATTACAAGTCGAACATCAGCTGCACCATTCAGAGAAAGGGATATTTCGGATACTTGCATTGGAGCGGCGGGCCTTCCGACATCGCATACGTTGACGACATACCAAGGCACGCTCTCTTCGAGAACGGAGACACCGTCACCACCAGCGGATATTCCGCCATGTTCCCACCGGGAGTCATGGTGGGCACCATCCTCTCCAAGGAGGACTCCCGCGACGGACTGTCCTTCAGGCTGAAGGTGAAGTTGACAACCAATTTCGGCAACCTGCGCGACGTGTGTGTCATCGATGACGCGGCGGTGAAGGAGCAGCTTGAACTACTCAGGCAGGCTGTCGATTCTCTCAAACCACAGAGTAACTAAGCACGCCATGAACCACGATTTCCTTAGGCTTTCGCTGCTCTTCATCCTGCTGACACTGGCACAAGTGTTCATCCTCAACCATGTGCAGCTCTTCGGCATCGCCATCCCCATGCCCTACATCTTCTTCGTCATCACCATGAAGAAGGGAATGGCCAAATGGGCCATGATCACATGGGCTTTCGCCATGGGCATCGTACTTGACACGTTTGCCAACACGCCGGGGGTGACGGCGGCATCGCTCACCATGGCTGCCATGGCACAACCATACGTACTCGACCTCTTCATGACGAGGGAGGGAGATGGCGACTTGGTACCATCGGTGTCCACCATCGGTGCCAAGCCTTTTGTCAACTATGCCACCGTGCTGACAGGCGGCTTCTGCATCGCCTATTTCACCCTCGAGATGTTCAGCTTCCTCAACTACCTGAGATGGTTGGAATGTGTCGTGGCAAGTACGTTGCTCACCGTGGCTCTTGTCGTTGCTATCGATAGTTTGAAAAGAAAGAAAGACTGAATGACGCCCCCAAGGGGCTGGCGTCGTGATTGATTGGACATAGATGAAAGATTACGACCTGGAAAAGAGGAAATATGTCATTGCCGGGGTGGCAACAGCCATCGTGGCCCTGTACATCGTGCGTCTTTTCACCTTGCAAATCATGAGCGACGACTACAAGCAGAACGCCGACAGCAACGCTTTCCTCAAAAAGGTGGAGTTCCCCTCCCGGGGGGTCATCTTCGACCGCAACGACGACCTCCTCGTCTTCAACCAACCATCATACGACATCATGGTCATCGTCAACGAGATGCAGTCGAGAATAGACACCTTGGAACTCTGCAAGGCCCTCAACATCACACGAGAGTATTTCGTCAAGCGCATGAGCGACATACAGGACAAGACCAAAAACCGGGGATATTCATCCTATACGCAGCAGGTCTTCATGTCACAGCTCTCTGACAAGGAATTCAGCGTCTTCCAGGAGATGGCTTACAAGTTCCCCGGCTTCTACATCCAGCGCAGAAGCATCAGGCAGTACCAATATCCCAATGCCGCACTCTTGCTTGGCGACGTGGCGGAGGTCTCTCCCGAAGACGTAAAGGACGACGACTACTACCAGCCGGGTGACTACATCGGGAAAATCGGTGTGGAGCGTTCCTACGAGAAGGTGCTTCGGGGGAAGAAGGGTGTGCAAATCCTGCTGCGCGACGTCCGCGGACGCATCCAGGGCAACTACAAGGATGGTCAGTTTGACACACAGCCCACCCCTGGCAAAGACCTCGTCTTAGGCATAGACATCAAGCTGCAGCAGCTTGGCGAGCGCCTCCTCGAAGGAAAGCGAGGGAGCATCGTGGCCATCGAGCCTTCCACCGGCGAAGTGCTTTGCCTGGTGTCGTCGCCGTCTTTCGACCCTCGAATAATGATTGGCAGACAAAGGGGCAAGAACCAGCGGTTGTTGGCGAAAGACCCCTCTACACCGCTGCTCAACCGCTCCATCATGGGCCAATACCCTCCCGGCTCCACGTTCAAACCCAGTCAGGCACTCACTTTCCTCTCCGAGGGCATCATTGACTCCACCACGAAATATTCATGCCACAGGGGATTTGTCACCAGGGGCATGCGAGTAGGCTGCCACGGACATCCCTCCCCGCTCAACCTCATACCCGCCATCGGCACCTCCTGCAACGGCTATTTCTGTTGGGGACTCTACTACATGCTGACCAACACCAAGAAATATGGTACGCTCCAGAACGCTATGGACACATGGAGGGACTACATGGTGAGCATGGGGTTCGGATACCCCCTCGGCATCGACCTCCCCGGAGAGAAGAGAGGCATGATTCCCAACGCCACCTACTATGACAAGGCTTTCAAGCACAATTGGAACGCCTTGGGCGTCATCAGCATCTCCATCGGTCAAGGGGAGGTGACGCTCACACCGCTGCAAATAGCCAACCTCTGCGCCACCATCGCCAACAGGGGATGGTACATCACGCCTCATGTGGTGAAGAGCATCAAGGGGGAGGCCATCGACAGCATCTACACCGTGAAGAAATACACCATGGCATACACCAAGGGAGGCGGCTCACAATACTACGACTTGGTGGCACGCGGCATGCGCCGCGCCGTCACCGCCGGCACCTGCCGACATGCCAACCGTCGCGACTACGAGGTGTGTGGAAAGACGGGCACGGCCCAGAACAAGGGTCGCGACCACTCCGTCTTCATGGGCTTCGCCCCCATGCAAAACCCCAAGATTGCCATCAGCGTCTATGTGGAGAACGGTGGCTTCGGGGCCACTTACGGCGTGCCGATAGGCTCGCTCATGATGGAGCAGTACATCAAGGGAGAACTTTCCGAGAGTTCCAAGCGCCAGGCGGCAAGAATACAAAGCCAACATTTGAAATATGGAAGCAAAGACAGATAACCAGACCGGCGTGCTGGCGTCGCTCGACTATTGGACCATCGCCATCTACGTGGCGCTCCTCGTCTTCGGATGGATGAGCGTCTGCGGAGCCAGCTACTCCTTCAGCGAGCCAGACATCCTGAGCGTCTCCACACGCTCGGGCATGCAGTTGGTGTGGATAGGCACCTCCATCTGCCTCGGTTTCGTTCTGCTTTTGCTCGACAACAAGTATTACGACACCTTCGCCTACGTGTTGTATGCTTTTTTCGTGCTTCTCCTCTTCGCCACCATCTTCAACCCCGTCACCATCAAAGGCTCACGGTCTTGGCTTGTCTTAGGCCCGGTGAGGGTGCAGCCGGCGGAGTTCGCCAAGTTCGCTACGGCACTCGCCATCAGCAAGTTCATGAGCTCTTACGGCTACAACATCCACCGCCTGAGAGACTTCGCCCTCTCGTGCGCCATCGTTCTCGTCCCCATGGCATGTATCGTCTTGCAGCACGAGACAGGTTCGGCGCTTGTCTATCTCGCTTTCTTCCTCATGTTCTACCGGGAGGGGATGACGGGGAGCATCCTCTTCACGGGAGTGGCCATGGTGCTTTATTTCGTCGTGGGCATCAGGTATGAGCAAGCCACGCTTTGGGACACGCCCACCTCAGTGGGAAAGTTTGTCGTCCTCCTTCTCATTCAGCTCTTCTCCTCGGGGATGGTGTATGTCTATTGTGACGACAAGCCAAAGGCTACTCGGCTCACCGGCATCATTTTGAGTGTCACCATGGTGTTCCTCCTCTTCTCTGAATATGTCATACCCTTCGACATCGTGTGGGTGCAGCTCATTCTTTGTGCCACGCTCATAGGGTACTACCTCTATCAAGGACTCAGCACCCGTGTGGGAAACTTTCTTTATGTGGCCATGTTCACCCTCGGCTCCATCATCTTCTTCTATTCCGCCAGCATCGTGCTCAACGACGTGATGGAGGAATACCAGCAGAACCGCATCAAGGTAACGTTGGGTATGACGGAGGATACGAGCGACTTGGGCTACAACGTGCACCAAAGTCAGATTGCCATCGGCTCCGGTGGGCTGAAGGGCAAGGGATTCCTCAACGGCACGCAGACGAAGTTGAAGTTTGTGCCAGAGCAGGACACCGACTTCATCTTCTGCACCGTGGGTGAGGAGGAGGGCTTCCTTGGTTCTGCCGGCGTGTTGCTCCTTTTCTTGGCGCTTATCTTGCGTCTCATCGTCTTGTCGGAGAGACAGCCGTTCAAGTTTGGAAGGGTCTATGGATACTGCGTGTTGAGCATCTTCCTCTTCCACGTGTTCATCAACGTGGGCATGGTACTTGGCCTGACGCCGGTGATTGGCATCCCGCTGCCCTTCTTCAGTTATGGAGGCAGTTCGCTGTGGGGCTTCACCATCCTCCTCTTCATCTTCCTGCGCATCGACGCCGGGAGAAATATGGCGAGGACGTGATGGGAAGAAAGATGAAGGAAAAACACACATTTTACCAAAAACAGGAGAATATATGAACAAAACGGTATTGATTACGGGTGCGACGAGCGGCATTGGCCTCGGGTGCGCTAAGAAATTCGCCGAAAATGGCGACCGCCTCATCCTTACGGGGAGGATTGGCGAAAAGTTGGAAAAAATAAAGTCTGAACTGGAAGAAAAGGGATGCCAGGTGTTTACATTGGTGTTCGACGTGCGCGACCGAGCTGCTGCCGCAGAAGCTGTTGAGAGCCTGCCGGAGCAGTGGTGCGACATCGACGTGCTGGTCAACAATGCCGGCCTGGCATTAGGTTTGGAGCCGGAATATGAGGGAAACCCTGTGGACTGGGAGACGATGATCGACACCAACATCAAGGGGTTGCTCACCATGACCCGCTTGGTGGTGCCTGGAATGGTGGCCCGCAACCGAGGGCATGTCATCAACATCGGGTCGGTGGCCGGCGATGCCGCCTACGCAGGAGGCAACGTCTATTGCGCCACGAAGGCGGCTGTCAAGGCTCTGAGCGACGGTCTGCGCATTGACGTGGCCAACACGGCTGTGAGGGTGACCAACCTGAAGCCGGGATTGGTGGAGACCAATTTCAGCAATGTGCGCTTCCTTGGCGACTATGAACGGGCGGCCAAGGTCTATCAGGGCATCAAGCCGCTCACCGGCGACGACATCGCCGACGTGGCAGTCTTCGCCGCCAACGCTCCGGAGCATGTGCAAATAGCCGAGGTGCTTGTGCTTGCCACCCATCAGGCAAGCGGAAGTGTCATCATGCGCAAATGAAATTAATGTCAGTCGCCGTAGGCCCTGGTGACTTTCAGGCCTACGTCGCTGATGCCCTCGATGGCATAACGACGCATGTTGTGACGGATGGCCATGGCGATGGAGTCGCCAGCCTGCAGGCGAAGCCCTTTCACCGGCGTGACCAACTGCCGCAAGTCGATGCCCTTGCCTCGCAGGTGTCCCTCGTCGTCATACACGTCGATGATGATGGTGTCGCTTTTGAAAATGTTGGAGTGGCTGTCGTTGGTGGAGATGATTTTCTGGTCCACCACCAACGACAGTTGCTTGAAGGGATAGGTGGCAGAGGGTCTTACGCCGATTTCCTCCACGTATAATCCCGCCGCTCTCACCGCCGGTACGTGGTAGTGGAGCACGCTGTCGCGCTCCCATCCCTCGATGGGGGTGGAGAAATATCTGAAATAAGCCGTGCTTTGGTAGCAAGCCGACAAGGTGGCCATCACGACCGTCAGGGCGGCGGCAAATGCTTTCCCGTTCATGGCATGGCATCCTCCGGTCCCTTGCCTTGATGACCCTTGCGCTGGTTGTAGCGCTTGTAGCGCTGGCCTTGCAGAGCCTTCTCCTGCTGTGGTTTGTCGCCACCGACAACCTTGCCCTTCTCCACTTTGGGAACGGCGGGAGCCTTTGGTTGCTTGGGCTCCTTGACGATGTTCTCCTTGGCTTCTTGCCTTTCAGCTTTCACCTTGCGCTTTTTCTTCTTCTTGCTCTTGTCGAAGCGGGTGATGCTCTCACCCTCCAACAAGTCAATGGGGTGTTCATCGACAGCGTAGCCGTCCTCCTGTAGTGATTCAGGCTTCTCACCATGCTTGTTCATCTCGATGATTTCCTTGGCGCGTTCCATGGTGATGGTCTCCACGTTGACAGCGGCGCGCTTGTCGGTGGAGTATGACACCAGTCCGGCGAGGATGTCGGCCTTGAAGAGGAAGTAGTCGGCATCGGTCGTCTGAAGCACCGCTTCTTTGGGAGGAAGCCGCTTGGAAGCCTCCATGTAGTTGTCCACCTCGTAGTTGAGACAGCACTTGAGTTTGGCGCACATGCCGGCGAGCTTCTGGGGGTTGAGCGAGATGTCTTGGAAACGTGCGGCGTTGGTGCTCACGCTGATGAAGTTTTTCATCCAGGTGGCGCAGCACAGTTCGCGGCCGCAGGGGCCGGTACCGCCGATGCGCCCTGCCTCCTGGCGGGCGCCAATCTGCTTCATTTCTATTCTTACGTGGAAGGTTTCGGCCAGCACCTTGATGAGTTGTCTGAAGTCCACGCGCTCGTCGGCGATGTAGTAGAAGATGGCCTTGTTGCCGTCGCCTTGGTATTCCACGTCGCCAATTTTCATGTCAAGGCCCAAGTCCTTGGCTATCTGTCGGCTTTGTATCATCGTGTCGTGCTCGCGGCTTTTGGCCTCCTTGTATTTTTCCATGTCCACGGGCTTGGCCATGCGGTAGATGCGCTTGATGTCGTCGGCAGATTTCAGGTTCGCCTTCTTCAGTTGGAGCTTCACCAACTGTCCGGTGAGTGTCACCACGCCGATGTCGTGGCCCGGGTTGGCCTCCACGGCGACGATGTCGCCCTTCCGCAGGTCGAGGTTGTTGACGTTGTGGTAGTACCCCTTGCGGGTGTTTTTGAACTGCACCTCCACGAGGTCGGTGCTGTCGGCATTACCTGGGATGTCGGCCAGCCAGTCGTATGTGTTGAGCTGTTTGTCTTGCCTGCCAACACCGCGACGGCAGAGGCCGCGGTCGCAGCCGGCGTTTGTTATGAGGGTCATGTTTTTGTAGTCCATGGCGATGGGGTTTGGGGCTGCTCGGAGACAGCCGGTTATTGTCTCAGTAGTGCAGTGAGCTGTAGGGTGATGTCGAAGAGCACCATCTTGGCGTTGGCGTTGCGGCCGATGTCGGTGATGGCTTTCGACAACAGTTCGGAAATCTGCAGCACGTTTTTCTCGTTGACGTAGGGAGCGAAGCGTTTGACGAAATTCTCCTCGTCCTGTGTCATGTAGCTCAGGTCCGGGTGATGGAAATTGTACATGAAGCTCTCTCGTGTCATGCGGAGGAAATAGGAGAGCATGCGCTTCTCCTTCTCCCGCCCGTAGGTGGATACGTTCTTGCTCCATTGCGCCATCCCGCCCACGTCGCGCATGAAGGAGCGGCGGGTGAGGTTGATGAAGTCGATGAGGAAGGCACGGCTCTCGCTCTCGTTGTCGAGGGCGTCGAGGGCAGCGAGCCAGCTGCCTTGGGCGTAGCGCGCAATTTTGTGGGCTGCCGTGGCCTCCACGCCCCTTTTAGCCACGAGGGCTTTCTCTATCTCCTCGTTTTCGATGCGTGGCAGGTCCATCCGCTGTGTGCGGCTGCGGATGGTCTCCAAGAGGGCCGATGGATTCTCGCTCACTATGAGGAAGACGGTTTGCGAGGGGGGCTCCTCGATGAGCTTGAGCATCTTGTTGGAGGCATCCTCCCTCATGCGCTCCGGCAGCCAGATGAGCGACACCTTGTAGCCGCCTTGGCTGGAGCGCAGGCTGAGTTTGTGGCTCACGAGGTCGGCCTCCTTGACCGTCATGATGGCCTGCTGCGAGGTGGTGCCAATGGAGTCGAGCCACTGCTCGATGGTGAAGTAGGGTCCGCCGGCGAGAAGGTCGTACCATTCGTGGATGAAGTCGTCGCTGATGGGTACGTAGTCGGCTGGCGAGCCAGTGGGCTTGATGACGGGGAAGGTGAAGTGGAGGTCGGGGTGTGCCCATTTGCGCAGCATAGTGCATTGCGGGCACGTCCCGCAGCTGTCGCCGTCGTGACGGTTGCTACACAGCAGGTAGGAGGCGAAGGCCAAGGCAAGGGCCATCTTGCCGTTGCCCTCGGGGCCGCAGAAGAGCAGCGCATGGGGCAGGCGGTTCTCTGCCAGTAGCGTGCGCAGACGCTCTTTCGCGTCGTGTTGTCCTATCACCTCTTCAAATTTCATGTCGCTTCGGGTTATGGTTTACAACAGTCGCGAGGCCACCTCCCTGACGGAGGGAACGGCGGAGACGGTGTAGAAATGGATGCTCTCCACACCGTGGCGGTAGAGGTCGAGGCACTGCTCCGTAGCCCACTCCACACCCAGGCGGCGTACATCCTCGTCGTCGCGGCATTTCACCATCTCCGATGCCAGGGCCTGCGGCAGGTCGCAATGGAATGTCTTGGGTACCATAGTGAGCTGCGAGCGCTTCGCCAATGGTTTGATGCCGGGGATGATGGGGATGGTGACGCCTATGGCGCGGGCCTTGGCCACGAAGTCGTAGTATCGTTGGTTGTCGAAGAACATCTGTGTCACGGCATAGCTGGCGCCGAGTTGCTGCTTCTCCAGGAGGTGTGCCATATCCTGCTCCATATTGGGAGCCTCCTCATGCTTCTCCGGGTAGCAGGCCACGCCGAAGCGGAACGGCTGTCCGGGGTGCTTCATGGGCGTGCCGTCGGCGAAAAAGCCCTCGTTGAAGCGCACCACTTGGCGGATGAGGTCGGTGGTGTGGGCGTGACCGCCGGGGGTGGGGGCGAACACCTTGTCGTCCTTGGCCTTGTCGCCTCGGAGGAGCAGCAGACTGCTGATGCCCAAGAACTGCAGGTCGAGCAGTTCGTATTCGATGTTCTCGATGGTCGTTCCGCTGCAGATGACGTGCGGCACCACCGGGATGCCGAATTTCTGTTGGATGGCGGCGGCGATGGCGATGGTGCCGGGGCGTCGCCTGATGCGGCGTCGCTCCAAGAGGCCGTTGGCGAGTTCCTTATAAACAAACTCGCTGTGGTGGGTGGTGATGTTGATGTAGCGGGGCTGGAACTCGCGCAGTTGTTCGATGGTCTCGAAGAGGGCCGACGTGCCGTTGCCCTTCAACGGGGGCAGCACCTCGAAGGAGAGGCGGCGAGTGCCTTGCTTGTCAACGGATGTTTCTGTGAAACTCATGTCGCTTGAGTGCATTTGGATGCAAAAGTACGAAAAAAATGCCGATTGGCCACATCTTTCGTCACTTTATTTCATCATCCGTCGGTTTTGGTCTGGGAAATGTTCTGTACAAATGGGTATCGGTGTTGAAATAAGCAATGATTTTTTTTGCACTTCTATCATTACAACAAGTCGTGGTTTCGTTAGAAGCATCAAAGCGTTCGCCGCCCCCTTCACCTTTTGGGTGGAGGGGGCGGCGATTTGAAGTGCCAAGGTGGACTTGCGATTATTCTTTGCTGTCAGTCTTGACTTATTTCAGTTTGCTTTTCCAGAGTTTGCTCATGTCCTCCAATGTCTTGCCCTTGGTCTCAGGCACGAGGCGCCAGACGAAGATGGCGGCGATGATGCAGATGATGCCGTAGAGGCCGTAGGTGAACCAGTGGCCGAAATCGTCGCCCTCGCTGAGGTGCATATTGAACATCGGCACGAAGGTGCTGCTGACGATGAAGTTGAAGATCCACTGGAAAGCCACGGCGATGGCCACGGCGGCTCCACGGATGGTGTTGGGGAAGATTTCAGCAATGAGCACCCAGGTGATGGGACCCCATGAGAACATGAAGGAAGCGGAATAGACCATGATGCTCAAGGCGGTCACCATTTCAAGGCCGGCGTGTCCGAAGGTGATGGCAACGCCGAAGGCTCCGAGAGCCATGCCTAAAGAACCGCAGATGAGCAGCGGCTTGCGACCCCATTTCTCCACGGTGAAGATGGCCACCAAGGTGAAGAGGATGTTGATCACACCCATGAAGACGGTCACCATCATCGGGTTCTCCATGCCCATGTCGCCGAAGATGCGCGGGGCGTAGTAGAGGACGGCGTTGATGCCAACAGCCTGCTGGAACACGGAGAGCATGATGCCGACGAAGATGCACAGTGCACCGTAGGTCATCAGACGCTCGGTCTTCTCCGTCATCGTTTCCTTGATGTTCTGGAGGATTTGCTTGGCTTTGCTGCTGCCGTTGATCTTGGACAACACACCCAAAGCACGCTCGTCCTGGCCGATGCTCACCAAATAACGAGGAGTTTCCGGCACGAAACAGATGAGCAGGGCGAAGAGACCTGCAGGCACCGCCTCGCTACCAAACATATAACGCCATCCTGTGGTCACCGTCCACTGCGCAGCGGGGGTGATGGCAGCCAGACCCTTGCCCATCTCTTCCACGAGCGGCTGGATATGTTCGCCAAGGATGAAGAAATTGACGAAATACACCACCAACTGGCCGAAGATGATGGCAAACTGGTTCCAAGAGACCAGCATGCCTCGGATGTTGGAGGGAGCCACCTCGCCAATGTACATCGGGCAGATGGCGGAGGCCAGACCCACGCCCATGCCGCCTATCACGCGGTAGATGTTGAACATGATGAGGAGGGAGAATTTGGGCTCTCCATGCTTGAAGAAGAGGAATTCGGGTTCCATGCTTCCTAATGCGGAGATAAAGAAGAGCAAGCCTGCGATGATGAGAGAGCGCTTGCGACCCAGGCGGGTGGCAAGAAAGCCGGAGAGGGCGGAGCCGATGATGCAGCCTATCAGTGCGGAGGCCGACGTGAAGCCGTGCCAACTGTCAGTATAGCTGAAGTCTGACGCATTGCTGAAGAATGCTTGAAGACCCTTTTCTGCACCAGAGATGACGGCAGTGTCGTAACCAAACAACAAACCGCCAAGGACGGCAACTAACACAATGGAAAACAGGTAGGACTTGCTACCTTCTTGATTTTGGCTCATAGTTTTGAAATTGTTATTTTGTTCTCAATTTGTACTTGTTTTCCTTTATCTTCGATTCAAGTGGCAAAGTTACACTTTTTTTTGAAACTAACTGTGTTTTTTTATCAAAAGTTGTGACATAGAGGTGTTTTTTTTTGATAATGTGATAAGTTTTTGTAATTTTGCACCATGAGAGGGAGGATCATACAACTTAACTTTTTTTATGATGAGAAAAACTTTTCTTATAGCCTTCTTTGCCGTCCTTGCAGCCGCCGCATGGGCCACACCCGCGCTCAAGGCATGGCGCACACACACACAGAGTGACGGAACGCAACTGACGCTCATGCTCTGCGGTGACGAGAATTTCCACTATTTCATCACCACGGATGGACACGCCGTGGTGAGGGATGAGGCAGGCTACTGTTATGCCTCCACCAAAGGTCAGGAAATGAGAAGTTCCGGCATCCTCGCCCATGAGCCGCAACTGCGCACGGCAGAGGAGAAAGCTGCATTGTCGATGCTTGGAAGCGACGACCAGCCGAGCATCCGTCGAATCGCGGCCAACAGCCAGGCACAGGGCGGGCAGAGAAGGTTTGGAACGCCCCAAACCTACACCGGCAGCAAGAGAGGGTTGGTGCTGCTCGTCTGCTTCGACGACCTCGACTTCACCATCGACGAGCCGAAAGCCACCATCACCGACATGCTCAACACGGAGGGCTACACCAACAGCCTCGGCGCCCGGGGCAGCGTGCACGACTATTTCAGCCACATGAGCAACGGGGTCTTCGACCTCACCTTCGACGTCGTGGGACCCTATAAAGCCCCCAAGTCCTGCACCTATTATGGGGAGAACGACAGTAAAGGGCACGACCAACACTCCCGGGTGGTGGAGTTGCTCAAGTTTGCCTTGGAAGCCGCCGACGAGGAGGTGGACTATCGTGACTACGACTGGGACGGAGACGGGAAGGTGGACCAAGTGTACATGCTCTATGCCGGACAGGGTGAAGCCGGCGGAGGTGAAGCCTGGACCATCTGGCCCCATGAGTCGCAGATAGGAACCTATCCCTTCTCCTATCGGCTCGACGGAATCATTCTCAACACCTACGCTTGCGGTGAGGAACTTGACTACAGCGGAAAACTTTCGGGGTTAGGCACTTTCTGCCACGAGTTCTCACATTGCTTGGGGCTGCCTGACTTCTATGACACTGCCACTAGCGAGCTGCATGGCATGGGGTCGTTTGACGTGATGTGCAACGGATGCTACAACAACAATGGCTGGCTGCCGGCGGCATACACCGCCTACGAGCGCAATTTCTGCGGATGGCTCGACTACAAGGTGCTGACCGACCCGTGCAAGGTGAGCAAGATGCTGCCCCTTGAAAGCGGGGGAGACGCTTATATCATCTACAACCCGGGCTTCTCCGATGAATACTACATCCTTGAGCAAAGAAACAAAAACGTGAGATGGGACCGGGGGCTCCAGTCAAGAGGGCTGCTCATCTACCATGTCAACTATCTCAAGTCACGGTGGACCAACAACACCGTCAACGCCACGGGATATGACAACCAGTGCATGGTGGTTGTGCCGGCAGACAATACTTTGTCTATATACGACGAGGATAACGATTTGTACCCATACACCTCTTCCTTGCCCATCAGAACCTACAACATGCTTTCCGACGATACGGAACCAGCGGACATCCTCTACAACAAAAACACCGATGGCACCAAACTGTTGCACATCAAATTGTCCAACATCAAGTACACGAATAGTTCCAAGTCCGTCTCCTTCACCTTCAACGATGGCACCACGGAGTATGGTGTGGATGGCATCGACAACATTTTCAGGGGGAACCGCCAAACACCGGCTGGCATCTACACCGCCAACGGCATCCTTGTGAAAACCACCGACAACCCACAACAAGAGCAGCTGCCCAAGGGCCTGTACATCGTCAAGCCAAAAGATGGAGAGGCATACAAGATTCTGGTGAAGTGACCTCCATGGTTTGGGGGATGTGAAAAAGCAATCGGGTCGTGCAACAGCACGGCCCGATTTGCATATAGGTAAATGTGAGATGCTTATTTCTTGACCACTTTCACGCCATTCTCGATGACGACGCCCTTGAAGTTGGCGTTCACCTGCTGGCCGGCGAGGTTGTAGCGCTTGCCGGAAAGCTTCTTCGTGCCGGTGGTGGCGGTGGTGATGCCCATGGCCTCGTCGAAGGAGGCGTCGCCCTGGAGCACCACGACGGCCTTCTCGGAGGTGAGGCCACCGTTGGCTACGAGGTTGATGTAGCCGATGCGGCCCGTTTCACCCTCTGCGAGTGGTGCGGCCTTGAGAGAGAGCAGATACATGCCTGACTCCTCAGAGGAGCTGGTGGAGTAGGGAGTGATTTCGGTGATCCATTCGGGTGCGTCGAAATAGTAGTTCTCATTGCCGTCTTCATCCTCCCAGTCGCGAGCGATGGAGAAATAGACAAACTCTCCGAATTCCTCTGGGAATTTCTCGTTGACCACGGTTTGGCCGTCAGCACTCACGCGCAGCACGTTGCAGTCGTCATAGGTGGTGGTGTTGCCTTCCTCGTCCGTGCTGTAGAGAGCACCGGGGATTTCCACAGCGTCGAAATAGCCGTAGAAGTCGGCCTGGAGGGAGATGTCAACTCCATAAGTGAAAGAGCCGATGCCCTCGCCGTCGGTGATCAGCGGTTCGCCCACGGGAATGTCCTCCACGTCTTCGTCGGCCATGGTGAGACCCATGAAGCCGCAGTCGATGCCTTCGTTGCTCACGCCATAGACGAGGATGCAGAAATCCTTGTCAAGGATGACGGGTACGTTGGCCTCGATGCCGAAATCATCGATTTCTTTCTTGTGGAAGCACACGTTATAGACCTTGTCGCCGTCGCTGTAGGTCCATGCAAGGCTCACGTCGTCGGAAGAAGAGACAAGGGTCTCATAAATCTCATCACCAAAGGACTTGTCGCCATCTTCGTCAGTCACCACGTTGCGCAGTTCCATGGTGAGGGTTTTCCCCTCTGCGATGGGAGTGGTGTTGGACATGGTACGAAGGGCAATCTCCTCGCAGATGAAGGGTTTGACGGGAGCCGGGAACACCTGTGCGATGCCTATCGACTGGTAGGTGGAGCCGTCCTTGAAGGTGATGTTGCCGGTACCGTAAATGTAGGTGTTGTGAACTCTTCCGCCAGTACCCGGGTCGATGGAGCCACCGCCATAGAGGATGTTGGTGTTCATGTCGCTGAAGTTGTATGCCAAGTCCCATCCCGGGTAATTGGTCACGGTGATTTTGCTGCCGTCTTCGTTGGCACCGTCGGAACCCTTGTCATATTCGCTGATGAAATAGGAAATGTTACCCTTGGTGAGCACGGGTGCGGGGTATGCACTCAGTCCTTCACTGGTGGCCATGGTCTTGGGCATGTCGAAATAGTAGCAGTCTCCCGTTTCCGGGTCCATCAGATATTCAGTGTAGTCTTGGTCATTGACGAACCACTGTATGTCAGTGGAGCCGGTTTGGTTCTTGAAGATAGGCTCGTGGAAGGGCGGGTAGTTGAGGAAGGTGCCTCTGTAGCCACTTCCTTCCTTGTCATATCCCATGAACATGACGCCGCGCTCGCGGGTGTAATAGACGCCGTTGTTCATTGTGCGGCGAGCCTTGGGCTGTGCCTCGCCTTTCTTGAAGACTTGCGTCGTGGTGTTTTTGGTGGAGGGGGCCATTTGAACCCGCTCCTTGGGTGCCTGGGCAAACCCGGCGGTGGCCAGCATGGTGCAGGCCGCAGTGAGTAAAATAGTTCTCTTCATAAGCTAAAAATTATTTGGTGTTTTTGGATAATTCCAATATCAATGTTTGTTCGGGGTCTGCTGACTCGGATGTGAGGCGTATCTCGTTCAAGTCGAACGGTGAGAGTCTTGATCTCACGTAGAACGACTGGGGTATAACACCTTCGATGATTTGCTTCAGGGTGGGCATCTGAGCAAGCACGTTGCCCTCCGTCGAGGCATAACCGTCGTAGATGAATTTCACGCCGTTTTCCGTTGGCTCCACCTTGTAGTAGAAATAGAGGTTGGCCTGTGCATTGCGGCTCGTGCGGTAGCTCACGTTGAGTGTGACGCGGTTGTCACGTCGGAGGAAGGTGAAGTTGCCGAGGGTCATCTTCTTTGCACTGAACTCGTTGGCGGCGCTTGTCATGATATTTCTGATTGGCTCGGAGCCGTATGTGGTGGAAATACGCCAGTTGTAGTGTTCCAAGGAGTCTTCGATGATGGTTTCCTTGAAGAATCTACCCGGGTTGTCGCCTTCAATGAAGGTTTCCTCGTCATCTACCGATTGGAAGACTTGTCGTTCGCTGTCGTAAACGAAATCCTGTGCGGTCAACTCGTCGTTGATGGTAATTTTGTCGCGGAAGCGAAGGTAAAATTTGTCGTTACGATCGGTGATGATGAAGGGGTTGAAGTTCTCGTCGATGATTTCATCCCCTTCGTATGGGTAGATGTTGGGGATTCCCATGAATGACGACTTGCTGATGTAAGAGGTGTTGTATTCGTCGGTGCTGGGGTATTTCATCTTCATCTTGTAGCGTTCTCCTCTGATGTTCAGCACGTTGAAGGTGGGTGCGTTATTGGGGAAATGCAGCAGACGGAAGACCGTGGTCAATGCCAGGTAGGTCTCGTATTCCGTTCCTTCCTTGATGGGCGTGAGCAGGTTGTAGGTGCCGCGCTTCTTTCCCTTGAGCATCATGTAGGAGCCGTCCTCCGGGGCATCGACGATGATGAACTCGTAGTCACCTCCCACACCTTCTCCGGTCTCGTCGTTGGGGATGTTTGACGATCCGGTGAAGTCGATGTCGTAGGGGTCGCTGAAGGTATGTAGGCAGCTGTTGTGGGAGTTGAACGAGAGCACCGGCCCGTTGTCGGTGATGACCTCCCACAGGGAGGTGTCCTCCTTGAATTTGTTGCTGCTGAACATGTTGTTCATCGAGACGCTTACGGAATGGTCTTTGTTGAACTTGCACAACAAGAGGTATCCAGTGCCGTAGGGCCACTGGTCGTCGTTGGTGGGGTAGAGTTGCATGGCCCATCCGTTGGGAGCTGCCAGCAGTCGTGATGAGTAGAGGTCGCTGATCTCGTTGAGGCGTTCTGCCGCGCTTTTGTCGAAGATGTCGTCTTCCTCGCTCGGGCTGCATGAGGTGTATGCCAATGCTGTTGCTGCGAGCAGTGCGATGGTGAGTATCTTGTTCATGATGTTGTATGCTTGTGGATTATTGTTGTAGTAACTTGTAGGCATATACCTCGTTCATGAGTTGGTCGATGAACCTGATGGAGGGGTCTTCCGGTGACGGGGAAGTGAGACGGTTGATGACCCTGCCGTAGCGGTCCAATTGGAATGTGCCGTCGTCGTTGGTCAGGTACATGCGTTGCTGCACCTCTTTGCGAAGGTTGTCCAAGTCAATGTTCCAGTTGTCTTTCAGCCAGTCACGCACCAGGCCCACTTTCTGCATGATGATTTTGTCACCCTCGATGCCGGTGGTGTGCAGCCACTGCACCTCGCCGTTTTCGTCGAGTGCCACGTAGTCGTCGGCGTTGCGCTTGCAGGCGCGGCGATAGACCTTGCCGGCTCCGTCGCTCTCGCGGTAGTAGCCCACGGTGTCGAGGTTGGCGTTGCGCATGCGTTTCTCGTAGTCAGACCTTTCCATGTCCACCTCTTCCCATTCGTAGGAAGCCGACCCTAAGAGTTGGTTCCAACTGACGGAGTCTTGTGTGATATACATGGCGAGCACCTCCACCCAGTCCTCGCCGGGTGCGCTGGAGGCGTATGGCGAGACGAAACCACGGCCGGCTGCCATGGAGTCGGGTGTCTGCGTCCATGTGGAGGCGTCGTACTGGCTTCTTGAGATGAGGTTGAACGACGTGGGGCGAATGTGCGTCTGGTCGAGGATGTGCCCGAACTCGTGGTGGATGGTTTTGATGAAGTACTCGTTGAGCATCCCCACGTCTGCCACGTTGAGGTTGTTGGTGTTGAAGAGCGAGATTTTCAGGCCACCTCCCGCCTCTCCGAGGACTTCGGTGCCTTGGCTGGGGTTGAGGTTCTTTGAGCCGATGACGTGAATGATACGTGGGGCGTTGACCTTGAGGAACTCCGGTGCGGAGTATTTCTCATACACGCCGATCCAGAGGTATTTGAGCAGCACGGCGAGCTCCACGCTCTTCTCGTAGCTCGCGGGCGTAAGGTTCTTGGTCATGTCGGAGCCGATGTCCTCCATGCGGTAGATGAACCGCATGTTGTATGGCTCCAAGTAGTTGACTTTGAGGAAGGTGTCCAATGGGAAGGTGTATGCGCTCCTGTCGAGAGGATATTCGTTGGTGTCGAAGATGGTGGGGCCAAGGTCGTCGTCGTCGCAGCTGATGAAGCAGAGCGTGGTGAGGGCGATGGCGCCAAGGAGCAGGGTTTTCATTGTTTCTTTCATATCGTTTCCTCCTTAGTTTATTTGATTCTGCTTTCCTCCGGGTCGAGTTTCACCAGGTTGCTGGAGCCGATGCCCTGCATGGCGGGTCTCGACGATGCCATGCCGGCGGAGATGACCTCCCAAGGTACCTCGATGGCCTTCCTCGGGTCGTCGGTGGTGAGTTGGTAGGGTGTGGCCTCCACGCCGATTTCGTGCGTCCAGTTGACGCCCCACCTCTTGAGGTCGAAGAAGCGCAGGCCCTCGAACATGGTCTCGAAGCGGCGGAACTCGTTGAGGCAGTTCATGTAAGCGGTGCAGTTGGCCGGCACCACGTAGTCGCTGCTCACGTTCTGGGTGAAGTCCCAGTTGTGGTAACAGTTGTTGTTGTCGCCGTTGGAATAGTATTTCTCAATGATTTGCTTGGTGCATTTCTTGATGTAGCCAGCCTCGAAATATGCCTTGTAGTCGGCCTCCGAGAAGCGTTCGATGCTGTTGTTCCAATAGGCGCAGAGGTCTTCCACGCCGGCGTCGATTTGTCCGAGCATGATTTTGGCTTCTGCCCTATTGAGGAGCAGTTCGTTGGCGGTGAAGGCTCTCACGATGATGTGCGGGTATCCGATTTGTGCGATTTTGTCGCTGTACTCAAACTGTTCGAAGATTTTGCTGTTGATGAAGCCGTAGTCGTGGCTGCTGTTTCCGAAGCACATGCCTCCCACGTTGGCGATGGGGCAGACGTAGTAGCTCGACCACAGTTGGTGGCGTGTGTTGATGAGGAACACCTCTCTTGCCTTGGGGCCGGCGATGGAGTATCTGTTTCCGAAGCAGCGGCGTTGGAAGACGGAGTAGGTGGAGATGAGCATGAGGTTGTTGTTGAGGTTGGGGTGCTGCCAGGCGTTGCTGTAGTCGTCGCCGGTGGAGCAGTTCTCGAAGACGGAGTAGTCCATCATCATGTTCATCAGGGTGCTGTTGTCGGTGCCGAGGACGGCGTTGGCATGCTCCACTACTTTTGCCCAATCACGCTTGTAGAGGTAGAAGCGTGCGGCGAAGGCGTGTGCTGCGTTGGCGTTGAAATGCCATTTTGGCACGGTGTAGTACTCCTCGCTGAGGTTGGCCAGTCCTTCCTCCAAGTCAGCCTGGATGTTGTCATATACCTCTGCCACGTTGCCACGGTCGTAGTGCTTGGTCACCCTGTCCTCTACTTCCTTGACGTAGGGAATGCCGATGTCGTTCTTGCTCTTCTCGGGGTTTTTCCAAGCCTCGCTGAACATGTTGACGAGGCAGAAATGGCTGTAGGCCCGGATGAGGAGTGCCTCCGCCTTGGCGGCTTTCAGTTTTGGGGTGAGGGCCTTTCCCTCACTGATTTCCTCAATGGCTTGTAGTGCAGCGTTGCAGGTGGAGATGGAGCCGTAGTAGCCTTCCCACATCATACCAGGGGAGTCCCAGTCGCTGTAGGTGGCGTAGGAAGCCGGTTCGAAGGCGTAGAGTTGGTCGTCGAAACGGGAGTAGGAGGGGTAGTTGTAATGGGAGAGCACCTGCGGGTCCCATGGTTTGGTGGGCATGTGGGGTGCCCAGTTGTCGATGAAGTTGTCGCTAATGAGTTCCGCCTCCCAGAAGTAGTTGGCGGAAGGGTAGGCGCTCTTGAGGAGGTTGATGACCTTGTCCTCTGTGTCGATGTCGGTTCGCTCGTCGGGAATCTTGTCAAGGAAGCTCTCGCTGCATGAGGTAAGGGCCAAGGCTCCCAAGGCGGCGTAGAAAAGGAAGTGTCTATATGGTTTCATGTCTTGTTCGTATTTGGTGACGATGTGTTAGATGCCCAGCCTGACGGTGAGTGTGAACTGCTTGGAGAGAGGAGATGCCACACCTCCGGCGTTGACGAACTCCGGGTCTTGGCCGTTGAGCTTCTTGTCGGAGTAGATAAGGAAGAGGTTGGTGGCGTCGAGCTTGAGGGATGCGGAGCCAAGGCCGATTTTGCTCACGAGGGTGTTGTTGAAGTCGTAGGTGAGCGAGATGTCCTTCATGCGGATGAAGCCTCCGTCCGCCGTGCGGGCTGTGGAGTAGTTGTAGGCGTTGTAGGCGTAGCTGATGTATCGGTCGTTGTAGTACTGCCTCACGCTGGCGATGGCCGGTATGTTGGTGATTTTCTCGTCGCCGGGGATGACCCATCTGTTCTTGAATTCCTTGGGCATGGCGTCCTGGTCGGAGTAGGCGTAGGAGAAGACGTTCTCCATGCGGATTTTGTTGCCGAAGGAGTAGGTGATGAAGACGTTCAGGCGCCAGTTCTTGTAGCGGAACTGATTGTTGAGACCGCCGGTGACGGTGGGCTCTGCGGAGCCTTCATACTTGAGGAAGTCGAGCTTCTCGTTCTCCTGGAAGTTGATGTCTGAGGTGGTGACATTGCCCTCCTCGTTGATGATGGTGGGGATGCCCTCGTCGTTGAGGCCGACGAAGGGGATGGAGAAGAGAGCGCGGTGGGGGTAGCCCACGCGGGTGTAGCCTCCGCTCCTCACCAAGTCGATGACGCGCGTGTCAGAAAGGAGGTCGGTGATCTCGGTGTTGGTGTAGGAGAAGGTGAGGTCGCTGTTCCAGGAGAAGTCGGTGCTTTTGATGTTCAGGGTGGAGAGAGTGGCTTCCACGCCGTTGGACTTCATCTTGGCCACGTTGGCGAATTTCCTGATTTCGCCTCCGGCGCCCTCGGTGTAGAGGTAGCCCATGAGGTCGAAGTTGTCGCGCCAGTAGAGGTCGGCGGTGAGGTTGATGCGGTTGCTGAGGAAGCCCAGGTCAAAACCGACGTTGAACTCATGTTTCTTCTCGTAGGTGAGGTCCTTGTTGCCCAACAGTCTTTGGCTGAGGCCTGTTTCTTGTTGGTCGCCCCAGGGCCGCCAAATGTTGGTGGCTTGGTAAATGGGAGTGGCGGCGGCGTATGCAGCCAGGTTTTCGGGGAATTCGGCATTCAGGGAGTAGGAGAGGCGCAGGGTGGCGTGTGAGACGGCGAAGCGTGTCTTCTCCATCCATTTCTTGAAGAAGGTTTCCTCATGGGCGTTCCAGGAGGTGGAGACGTTCCATGTGGGGAGCCAACGTGAACTGCGTGCCTTTCCCAACTGGTTGGAGCCGTCGTAACGCCCGGTGAGGTTGAGTACGTAGCGTCCGGCGTAGGAGTAGTTGGCGTTGAGGAAATAGGCCAGACGGCGGTTCCAGTATTTGCTGAAGTAGTCGGTGGTGGTGCCTTCCTCGAGCATTTGCTTTTCGCGCTGGGCGTTTTTGATGACAATGCGGCTCAGTTCGTAATCTACTCCCATGGTGGTGTTCTCGGACGCTTCACGGTCGGCTTTGTTGGCCTCCATGCCGGCAAGTATGTTGAAGATGTGGGTGTCGTTCCACACCTTGTTGTAGTTGGCGGTGAAGCGGACGTCGAGCTGTTTCACCGAGTTGCGGTTGAGGGTGAAGATACCGCCCTGTGGCATCACCGACACGGGGAGGGAGTTGGGGTTGTCGGGGTCTTGGTAGAGGTAGGTGTTGCTGTACATCACGTTGGGGTTGTCCACGCCGGCGCGGTAAGCCTCTGCCTGGTTGGAGTGGTTGAGCACATAGTGCTCCTGTGTGGACTTGTTGACGCGGTAGCTTCCCAAAGCTTTGAGTTCCAATCCCAAGATGGGTTTCCATGAAAGTTCGCCTTGGAACTTGATGTCCATCACGCTGAGGTCGATGTAGTTGTTGTCCAACTCGTCGAAGATGTTGAAGGGGGCGTAGTTTCTGGTGTAGGTGTCGTATGGGTCGAGGGTTCTCGACGTGTTCATACAGAAGCTGAAGGGGTTGATGTCGAAGTTGCGGTTGACTGCTCCGCTCACCACGTCAACGTTCTGGCTGAGCGTTCCGGGGGCCTTCTGGTCGCGAACGGAGCCGGTGGTGCGCATGGTGAGGGTGACGTTCTTCGAAAGGTTGTAGGAGGCGTTGACATTGGCCGTGTAGCGCTCCACCTTGCTATCCTTGTACCATCCCGGGTCTTGCAGGGCGGAGAGGGATGCGTAGAGGTTGGCGCGTTCCGTGCCGGATGAGATGCTCACCGAGTGGTTGTGCATGATGTTGTCGTCGAAGAGCAGGTCAAACCAGTCGGTGTTTCTGAACTCCGCCTGTGAGAGGTATTTGTTCATCGCCGCCTGTGTGAAGGGCAGACCGAATTGTCCGTCCTCATACTTGTCCATGAGGCTGTACATCCTTCCGTAGAGGCCGGAGGAGGAGCCGTTGGCCAGGGCTGAGAACTCGAGCCATCCCTTCTTCTCCATCTCGCGGTAGATGCCCATCTGCTCTTGGGAGTTGCTGATGTTGTACTCGTTGTAGGTGGGTTTCAGGCGGTAGGTGAACTCTCCGGTGTAGTTGATGCTGCTGTGTCCCACCCTGCCTTTCTTCGTGGTGATGACCACCACGCCGGCCATCGCGCGCGCGCCATATATAGAGGTGGCGCTACCATCCTTGAGCACTTGGAAGCTCTCGATGTCGTCGGCGTTGAGGCCGGCGATGGCGTTGGAAATGAGGGTTTCGGCGTCGCCGGAGGAAAGGTCGTCGGCGGAGACGTTCACAGCGTCTTCCATGATGACGCCGTCCACCACCCAGAGGGGTGAGGAGTTTCCGTAGATGGAGGTGGCTCCGCGCACGCGGATTTTCGGGGCTGTTCCGAAGGTGCCGGAGACGTTCTCCACCGAGACGCCAGCCACGCGGCCCTCCAAGGCGCGTGTGACGTCGGCCACGCCGTCCAAGCGTGCCTTTTCGGCATCCACCTTCGCCGTGGCGCCGGTGAAGAGGCGCTTGTCCATCTGCTGCATGCCGGTGACGACGACCTCGTCGAGGACGTCGGCGTCGCTCTGCATTGTCACTTTCATGTTTCGGCTGCCTTTCACCGTCACTTTCTTCATACCGATGTAGGTGATCTCAAGGGTGGGGGAGGCACTGCTCGTACTGAGCGAGAACTTGCCGTCGATGTCGGTGACGGTGGCTTTCTTGGTGCCTTTCTCCGTCACCGTGGCCCCGATGATCGGCTCGCCGTCATCCCCGGAGACGACAACGCCCGATACCGTGTTTTGAGCCGCAGCAAATCCTACAAAGAGGGTGAGCAGACCCAAAATCAAGCTTAGTCTTTTTCTCATAAATATGCTCTTTTTATTCCTTTTTCTTGCTATTGACATTGGTACAGCTTGCAAAATTAAGCATTTTTTTGCAAATTGCAAAAATAATGAAAAAAAAGGTGTGAAAATAGAAGTGTTAAAGGCTTTTGAGGCAGGAAATAAGCTATAGAAACTGTAGTAGCTATAGATGCTATAGTAACTATAGCGCCTATAGTGCTATAGAAAACTATAGGCACTATAGGCGCTATGAAAAAAGAGCCAGGTGACTTTTTATTTCACTTGAATGACGAGGTATTTGCTGGTGCTCCAGAAGAGGTCGGGGTCGATGATGTGCAGGGTTTTCATCTTGTCGGGTGTTTCGTCGATGCGGTAAGCCGACATGGGGTGCGGGGTGAGGATTTTCACGCCCTTCGAGTGCAGTTGGATGTCCTTCTGATGCCTGTAGTCGATTTTGATGAAGTAGTTTTTGTTGAAGTTGTTCTTCAGCACATTACCCTTTTTGTCGAGGATGTTCTGTCCCTTGAGCTCGCTCTTGGTGCCATAGACATAGTAGGCCATGTGCAGCTGCTTGTCCTGCTCGTTGATGGTTTGCTGCTTCTGTGTCGTCTCGTTCTTCAGGTCGGCCACGTCGTTGTTGAGGGTGGTGATGGCCTCTTCCTTCTGTGTGATTATCACCTCTTTCTCGTTGATGACGCCACGCAGTTCGTTCAGCTGTAGGTCTTTCGCCTCCATCTGGCTGACAAGGGCGTCGATGGTGGACTGCATGGTGCGCTTGAGTTCCTCGCCGCGAGAATCGCTCTCGCTGAGTTGGTCCTGCAACTTTTTGATGAGTTCCTTGTTCTTCTTCATCGTATCTTTGATGAAGAGCATGTCGGATTTGATGCGGGAGGCGCGGTCGGTACCCTCACCGCCCTTGGCCAAGGTGACGCGCTTCTCGGCCTCGTTGATTTCACGGAAGCCCTCCTGTATCTCGTTGAACACCGACAGCATGTCGTTGAGCTCCTTGTCTCTTTGGTCGATGATGCTTTGCAGAGAGTCGTTGCCCTCTACCACCACCGTCTGCACCACGGGGGCCTTTGGTTCCTCCTTGCAGCCGGCAATGGCCAGCAGGCAGATGGTGTAAAACAATACTTTTTTCATGTCGTAATATCTTTTTGATTGATGTTGATTTCCTTTTCCTTTTCCTTGGCGGCCTTGGCGTTCATCCCCTCCACGATGAGCACGATTTCGCCACGAGGCGGGGTGGCGGTGAAATGGGCCGACAGTTCCTCCAAAGTACCTCTCACGCACTCCTCGTGGACTTTTGAAATCTCTCGTGCCACACAGGCTCGACGCGTGGGGCCCATCACCTCCACCATCTGCTGCAACGTCTTCACCAAGCGGTGGGGGGACTCATAGCACACGATGGTGCGCTCCTCATGGGCGAGGGCGGTGAGGCGTGTCTGCCGGCCTTTCTTCTGGGGGAGGAAGCCCTCGAAGCAGAAGCGGTCGTCGGGGAGGCCGGAGGAGACGAGCGCCGGAACGAAGGCGGTGGCTCCGGGGAGGCATTGCACCTCTTGGCCGGCGGCGATGGCTTCGCGAACGAGGAAGAAGCCGGGGTCGCTGATGCCCGGTGTGCCGGCGTCGCTCACCAAGGCGACGGTCTGACCGGCCTTCAGCCGCTCCACCACGGCTCCGCTCGTGCCGTGTTCGTTGTACTTGTGGTGCGACAGCAGGCGTCCGTGAATGTCGTAGTGTTTCAGCAGCACGCCCGTGGTGCGCGTGTCCTCTGCAAGGATGACATCTGCCTCCCTGAGCACGCGCAAGGCCCTCAGGGTGATGTCTTCCATATTGCCGACAGGAGTCGGCACGACGTATAGCATGCCCATATTCGGTGCAAAATTACACCAAATCCCACAATCGGCAAAATTATTTCCCTTTTTTTTGTTTTCTTGGGTTTTCTTGCTTTTCCCTCATAAAGCCCCCTCGTTATGACGTTATCCCGTTATAACG
Organism: Prevotella sp.; assembly: GCA_017619755.1. Lineage (GTDB taxonomy): Bacteria > Bacteroidota > Bacteroidia > Bacteroidales > Bacteroidaceae > Prevotella. The sequence continues at coordinate 12,233 of JAFZRU010000024.1, read as the reverse complement.
CTATTCCGCCGCCCTCATTATCCCGCCACCCTTTTCTTTTTTTCTCCCATCCTTGCCATGGTAATTTTTTTCTCCAAGTTTTGGCGGTTTCGCCAAAACTTTGTACTTTTGCATTCATCATGAGCGAAAACATCATGGGGGAGTTGCACCGCCCCGGCAGAATAGAAGTGGTGTGCGGGTCGATGTTCTCCGGCAAGACGGAGGAGTTGATTCGCCGTGTGAAGCGTGCGGTCTATGCAAGGCAGAAGGTGGAAATCTTCAAGCCCTCCATCGACACGAGGTATTCCGAGGTGGAGGTGGTGAGTCACGACCGCAACTCCATCCGCAGCACCATCGTTGATACCTCGGCTTCCATCCTCTTGTTGGCTTCCGACAGCGACGTGGTGGGCATCGACGAGGCTCAGTTCCTCGACGACGGCCTTCCTGCGGTGTGCAACGAGTTGGCCAACAGGGGTGTGCGCGTCATTGTCGCCGGACTGGACATGGATTTCAAGGGTGTGCCTTTCGGACCCATGCCGGCCTTGTGCGCCATCGCCGACGAGGTGACGAAGGTGCATGCCATCTGTATGCGCTGCGGGGCTTTGGCCTACGTCAGCCATCGATTGGTGAGCGACGACAAGCGTGTGCTTTTAGGCGAGAAGGCGCAGTATGAGCCGCTTTGCCGGGAATGTTACCGCAAGGCATTGGAAGCCAATGACACAACCTTAGGATAGAAGGAATAATGACAATATGATAGAGGGAAAAATTACATTCGACCGTTTGGCGCGGTGGATTCTCGTGGCTGCCGCCGTGGTGGGGGCCATCCTGCTCATCAACCGCCTCAGTGGTGTGTTGCTGCCGTTCTTCGTGGGGTGGTTCATCGCCTATCTCATCTACCCGATGGTGAAGTTCGTGCAGTTCCGCATGCATGTGCGTTCCCGCATCCTCTCCATCTTCATCACTTTCCTCTTCGTCGCCATCATCGTGGCCGGCGTATTTTATTTCATCATACCGCCCATGATCGAGCAGTTTGAGCGGCTGGGCCCCCTCGTGGTGAAATACCTCAACCAGCAGTCGGCTTCTGGGGATTTCTCCGCCATGGTGCAGGAGTGGCTCAACAACCACCGCGAGAAGGTGTTGGAGTTCCTTGGCAGTCGCGACTTCATCGAGGCGCTGAAGACAGCCGTGCCGAAGGTGTTCTCCGTCTTAGGGCAGACGGCAAGCATCGCCGTAAGCGTCTTCGCATCGTTCATCACCCTCCTATACACCTTCTTCATCCTCCTCGACTACGAATACCTCACCGACAACTGGCTGAGGATATTTCCGATGAAGTCGAGGCCGTTCTGGCAGGATCTCAGCCGCGACGTGGAGCGAGCGCTCAACAACTACATCCGTGGTCAGGGACAAGTGGCTTTCTGGATGGGGGTCATGTTCGCTTGCTGGTTCTGGGCCATCGGACTGCCTATGCCCATAGGTATGGGAATACTCATCGGCATCATGGACATGGTGCCTTATCTGCACACCTTTGCCATTATCCCGACGGCCTTCCTCGCATTGCTCAAGGCGGCGGACACGGGTCAGAATTTCTGGGTGATCTTCGGACTGGCCATGCTGGGCTTCGTCGTCGTGCAGGTCATCACCGACATGTTCACCACGCCGAAAATCATGGGGTCGGCCATGGGTCTCAACCCTGCCGTTCTGCTGCTCTCCCTCTCCGTCTGGGGTGCGCTCCTCGGCTTCATCGGGTTGATCATCGCCCTTCCGCTCACCACCCTCGTCATCGCCTACTACAAGCGGTATGTCACCAATGAGGATGACAGGGCTCTCCCACCACCGGAAGAAACAACCCCTGACAAGTAGGGCGTCGCACCAATCTCTTGACGTTAGGTGTAGAATATAAATATTTGCAATGCAATTCGAAAATATAAAAGGATTCCCGTCGCTTGTGACGGATAATTCTATCCTTGTCCGTTAATTCTCTAATTCTCTTATTCTTGATAATTGATAACTTGATATTAAGTTTCAGGCTTCATTTGTAAATTTAACTTAGTGCCAGTTCATAAGAAATCAGCGGAGCCCCATCCTTTATGGACTCCGCTGATAGCTGTGATGTAAAACAAGGTGTGGGAATCAAAGATTCCTGATTTCATCCTCGCTCAATCCCGTCGCTTGGCTTACAAGGGTGATGTCCATACCCATGGAGAGAAGGGTCTTGGCCACTTTTGCCTGTCCTTCAGCCCGTCCTTTCTCTAGACCTTTCTCAAGTCCTTCAGCCCGTCCTTGTACTAGTCCTTGCTCAAGTCCTTTCTCGATACCTTGCTCAAGTCCTTTCTCGATACCTTGCTTAATTCCTTTCTCGATACCTTGCTCAATTCTTTTTTTTGATACCTTGCTCAATACCTTTCTCGAATCCTTTCTCGAAACCTTGCTCAAGCCCTTCCAGCATCTTTGTTTCCAAGACATCATTTTGGATCATAATGTTGTCGAGGTGACGGTCGTAGGCTCTGCGGTCCTTCTCGCTCATGTGCAGATATTGCAGCTTTTCCTTGGCCTCCGCCAGGCCGGGAGTGGTGGTGTCGTCCTTGATGTGTCCGTCCTTCAGGTAGTCGAGCCATTCCTCAATCGGTGTGCGGGCCACCTTGTTAAATTCGTTCACACGGATGATGTAGTACTCTAGAAAGATGTCATCTGGTGTCGCCATCTTGATGGTGTTCTTGTCGCGGGTGTTGATTTGCAGTAGGTCGTGGGTGTGTACGCCTACGAACTGGTTCTGTCCATGGTAGAGGTAGTCGGCACCCTTGCCAAGGTCGAAATAGATGATGCTGATGGAATACACCTTCTTCACCTCTTTGTATCTCTCGCCCAGATTGATGTGCTCGGTAATGGTCTTGGCCACGCCGGATAAGATGTGATGCAGAAAGTAGAACTCGCGAATCTGCTTGATTTCCACGAGGATGATTTCGCCCTTGGAATTTTTCGCCTTGATGTCTATGCGGTTGAACTTGTCGTCCTCTGTATCCTGGTTGCTCTCGCTTTCCAGGATTTCCACGATTTTCACCTCCTCCTCCAACAGGACGGTCATCAGACCCTCCAGTACGCCGAAATTGGCCTTGTCACGCAGCATGCGTTTGGCTGCCCAGTCAAACCTTACGTATTTGTCCATTTTCTTGCGTTTTATGGTTGAGTAGCGGCAAAGTTACGAAATAACGAGTGAAATGCAAAAGAAAAGTTCACTTTTCTTTTGCATTTCCAAATTAGGGTGTCCAATATGTTGTTTTCTATCACGAATATCAGAATTTCAGAACCAACGGTCGCGGATGCAAAGCAGACGCAACCACAAATAGACGTACGAAGTGGAAGTCAATTTTTTCAACAATACAGCTATTGTAATGCTATAATTCTTTAATTCTCTAATTCTTGATAAATTGATTCATATATTGGGCACCCTATTTTCAAGGATTGAGGATTTTGTTGACGATGAGGGTAATATCGACGATGGAGAAAAGACCATCGCCATCCATGTCGGCTTGGTGGTGGATGAACACGAACGTGTCCTGGCCCAGCACCAGGTTCACCAGCATGGTGACATCCACGACGTTGACATACCCGTCGTTGTTCACATCACCCTTGATTGATGCGAAATTCAAGGGTGCCTCCTCCATATCATCGTCACCGGTATGGAGCAAGGCGTGGAAAGGCAAGACCTCCTGCTCGTCATCGACAATGAATGCAGAGCCTTCATCGTTGATGGTGAGGTCAGAGAAGGTGTCGGCGTATGTGACCCCATGGAATCGCACCTTTCCGCTCACTATGGCGCACTCGTCTGTTTTCATCACCATGGTGTTCTGTGCGCTGAAAGTCATTTCCTTGTTGGTGAGGTCATATTGGCTTCCCCATTGGTTGCCGGGAACCCCTATGATATAAGGTGTGCAGGGCCTCCATTCTTCGGCAGGGTTGAAGATGACGGTGCTTTTGCTCATCGAGGCGAGTTCTCCCAAGAGGAAGTCGCAATTTTTATGGTTACCAGGATGGAACCAGTCCAGTTGCCTCCCTTCCGCCGTGACGTTTTGCACGCCAAAAGGAAGCACGATGGTCTCCCATCCTTTCTTTCCGTCGCATGCAGACATTGTGGTGTGTGAGTAGGACACTTCCCCCGCTACGCGGAACGCTACAGGCACGTAGAAGTCGTGTCCGTCGTGGAAGGTGATGTTGGTGGCCTTTCCTCCTTTCACCACGTTGGCTTGGGCGAGGATGGAGGGTATAGGTTGGTTCTCGTTGAGATAGTAGAGTGTGTTAGGATTGTTATTGGGTATGATGGTCACGCTGGAGATGTCTAATCCCTCAAAATTCACGGCAGCAGCGGCTTCGGGGATGACGACCTCCTCTCCCCATGCCTTGGCCCTTTGTCGCCCGCTGGCAGTCCAGTAGCGGTATCCCTCCACGGTGGTGTAGGGGTTGAAGCCGTCGCCTTTCCTTACCGTTTTCTTCGGCGTGGTAAGGGTGTAATAGAATTTGTCGCCGATGGCGAGGTCGTGGGAGGTGATGGTGAAGGTCTTTACTGTCCTTGCCGGTATGGCGACTGGTATGGTGACTGTTTTTTCTCTCGATAAGATGAAGGCCACTTCCTCTCCCTCCTCGATGATGCTGAGTGTGAGTGAGACGGAGCCGTAGTAGGCATTCCCGCTGCTGTTGTTCAATGTCACCGTTGTGTTTAGTGTGGTGCCAGCCATCGTCTTGGTTTGTTCGTCGATTTCCAATGTCTGATAGGACAAGAGAGATGGTGCGGTGCTGTTTCCCGACGTGTCTTGTAGCGTGAAGGCTTCGTTTTGGTAGATGATGCGTTCGGAACTCTTTTCCACGAGTTTGAGGACGTAGGTGCCTGCCTCTTTCGTGCAGTAGAAATCCACGTATCCTTCTTCTCCCGCAGGAGCGTTAAGATTTTCCGAACTGAGGTAGAGACCGTCGAGTTGTAGGCTTATTGTCCCAAGGTAGTCACGGGTGCCATGGTTCTCCACGGTGAGTCTCACCACTTTCCACAGCGTGTTTCCTTCCACTTGTTCCACACTGGTCACCACGAGGTCGTCGGCGGTGGCGGTGGGGGCGTCACCTATGGGTGTGCCGTAGTCATCTTCCACGGCGAAGGGTGAGATACCCACGACGGCTCGGTGGTTGAGAGAGTAGCCATAGTTTGGGGCGTTCTTTTCGTTGGAGAGCGAGGCGAGGTTGACGGCTTGCAGGCGGTAGTAACCGTCGTATTTCCCTTCCTGTCCCCAGTTGATGTGATAGAAGCCTTGGCTGTCACAGCCATCCACGATGAAGGGGTGTGTGCTGTTCAGCGCGTTATTAGCGGCATAGACGACGGGGCGGCCATGGAGCAGTTCGTGGTAGATGATGTTCTCCCATTCCCCCACACCGCACTGGTCGGCGGAGAGCAGCCGTGCTTCGTTCTCGAAGCCGAAGTAGTTGTTGAGGGCGTTGGCACAAGCCGCGATGTCGGAGAGGGAGGAGGTGGTGCCGTAGGCCGTCTTCATTGCCCTTCCAGCGTAGAGCATGAGTTGTGCCACGGCGGTCTTTTCCGTTTCTGTGGAGTGGTCGGCATAGTGGGTGGTGATATGTTCCCAGTCGAAGGTGGTGGCGGAGAGGGACTCATAGGTGTCGCCGTTGGAAGTGGTGTAGCCGGGGATGGTGGTGGTGGCACCAAGCCATGCGTGGTGGTAATGAAGCACCTGCGCCATAGCCACAGCACCGTATCCTGCGACGGCCTGCTTGTCTGCTGCCGTGCGGCACATCGCGTTGTAGGGTGCACCCTGCCCCCATGCGGTCTCCACCATGGGGGTGATGACCTGCCGTGTGGTGGATGCCGTCGGTGTCGCTTGCTCCCGTGCTGGAGCGGCTGCCACCTCAGAAACATAGCTGTCGAGCAATGCCGCCAATCCTTCGGGGAGGTCTGAATTGTCAAAACTCCCCTTGGTCGTATAGGCCAGGATGTCGCCACAATGGTTGTCGCCGGCGATGATGACGAAGCCTTCGCCCATGCCGGTGTTGAACACATGGTAGGGTTCGGCTGTTGACTGCCGGATCGTGACAGGTGTGAGTTGCAGCGCCCCCCTTCCCTTTTCTTGGAGGAAGGTCTTGGCTTTCTTCTTAGCCATGTCACAGTCTATGGGCGAGGCCGTCAGTGCAAGAGTTGCAAAGAGTGTGGTGACGACGGCAATGCTTCTTTTCTTCATCATGGAGAGAGTGATTTTAATCTAAATTTTATAAATCCCCCCTCGTCAAAAGGCGAGGGGGGATTGCATGTTCCGAAGATGGCATCATTCATGCCTTTCGGTCAGAGAGGGGATTATTCCCAAAGAGATTTGCTCGTAACCTGGGCATCGTCGTCCTCTTCCAAGTCCAAATCCATGGTGTTTGCCCAAGGGTCATCGTTGGCTTCTCCTGAGCCGCCGACATCGCCGGGGGCCAACACGGAGTTAAATAGGTTGAGAGTGACAACTTCTGTCTCAGGTGCTACATATTTCTTGTACATGATATCTTCTCGTTGCTAATTATTTAACATAGATTTTCTTGCCGTTGCAGATGTAGATACCCTTCTGGCTCGGCTTGCCATTGAGCTTCTGGCCGTTGAGGTTGTAATAGACAGCATTCTCTGTCTCGATGAGACCGCCAGCAAGGATTTCCTCCAAAGAGATGTTCTCGATGCCGTCGAGCTCTTCTTCCTCGTCGATGAACCAGAACATGTCATAGTTGGCACCAGAGGTCGAACCGGCAGCCTGCTGGTAGCTGTAGTTGAAGCCGTAGAAACCGAGCTTGGAACCATTGCACCAAATCATATAGCTCTTGCCGGCCTTCACGTCAAAGGTGAAGGTGCCGTAATACTTTTCTGGCTTGGTGATGCCGCAGTAATCGACCAAGGTTTCGCCATCTTCTGACACATAGAAATTCTTATCAGCATTCAAGACCACAGCCACTTCAATGGTGCCATCGTTTTGGGGAACAATCGTGTAGAATGTGCCATACTCTTTGTTACCATTCGTACCATTGCCTTCTGTATAAGCAGGAAAGTCGGATAAATGATCATCTGCTACTGCAGCGGTGAATTGGTTTCCACCTGTCTTACCGTAAGTGATGGTAGCTGTACCGTCACAAACAGTCACAGTCTCTCCCGATGAGAAAGCATCACCAGCAGCGAGTGCGTACGTTTTTGTTACGGTCTGGTTTCCACCATTCTCAGAGATGAGGCCAGTCAGGTCGAGGTAGGCCAGGTTCTGGTATTTGTCCATAGACGGAGTAATGTTGGAAGCCTTGTAGAATGCGAGTGGGCCGGTGACAGATTTGCCTTGAGGAGTGGTGTATGACCTGGTGAGGATGTAATTCGTGCCTGTTCCCCAGTTGGAGTCGCCGTTGCCGTTCACGAAGACCGGTTTGAGCAAGTTGCCACTGTTGCTGGTGAGGTCAGTGTTCACGTCCTTTACGAAGAGTGGGAGTTCGTTGAAGTGTCCGTTTTCAGCCTTTGCTTGGCCGATGAGGATCACACCTGTGTTGGCGTCAGCTACATCGACAGGCTCGAGTGTCAGCTTGCCAGCACTAAGTGTTCGCACACCGTCGGTGTTGTCGTCGTCTACAATCATTTCACGACCTTCCGCCTCGGCGAAAGCAGTAGCCTTGTAAGCTAACACCTCGTCGCCAGTGAAGTAGCCGCTGAGGTCGTAGCGCTCGTTGTGGTGGCGGCTCTCGGTAGCGTAGCTCTTCGATCCGTAGGATTTCAGGTTTTTGAAGGTGCTGGTGACACCGATCTTGAAGACCTTCATGTCGGTTACGTCGATATAGACGTCACCATCCTCTGCTGGCACGAAGTACCTGTTGTTGCCATCTTCGTTGGCTGCCAGTTCGGTGATGTCGGCTGCAGAGCCGTTGCCGCCATTGGCATATTGCTCTTGATATGCGGTAGGTGTGCCGTCGGCGCAGATATAGACTCGCTCACCATTGGACTTCGACACGGCTGGCACGCGGATGATATAGCTATGGCCTGCTCTTGCTTTCGGGAACTTCAAGTAGCCTTGGCCATTGATGGTACCGTAGCGGAGCATATCGAGACCGATGGATTCATCGTAAGGTCCATAGTCTTCAGTATCTTTTGTCATGGTATAGCCGAAATAGCTGCCTGACTTACCCTTTCTCAGGAAGATGCCCAAGCCCTTGGTTTCTTCGAGGGCATTGAAGCCGTCGGAGAGCTGTGAGCCTTGTGCGAACATGGAGGCCTTGATGCTCTTCTGGTAGCCGTTGAGGATCCATTCGCCTTCCACGTCGGTGGCGGGTTGCCACAACTTGAAGTTCTTCTCGTCCTTAGTGTTGGGGTCGCCCCATTGGTTCTTCTTGTACCAGTTGATGCCGGTGCCGTTGGTGTATGCTGAATTCAGCACGGCTGGCGTAGTGGTGTTGACACCGATTTTGCTGAAGTCCCAAGTATGAGGATAGGTTTGGAAATCCACGGTGCCGTAAGCGATGGTCACGGTGTCGGTGTTGATGACGTAGTCCCCACTCTTTTGGTTGCCCACGACAGCTACGTAACCGTTGCCCTTGAACTTGATCTTGTTGCCATTCATGGTAAGTGGGGTTCCTACATTGCCAGCAATATTGAATGTTGTTGACATGTTGTTGCCGCCAACGCCGCCCATAGTATTAAATGTGATTTCTGTCTCGTTGTTGTTGTCGTTGGTCACAATCATGTAAGGCTCGTTGTATTGGGCAATCGGTCCCCAGTGGCCTTTATCTGTGTAGCCAGGATAGTCCTCTGCCAGATTTTGGCCATGGTAGTCGATGTATTCAGTCTCTCCTTGTGGATTGGTGACAACCAGAGGAATGGCATTTCTGGGGTTGTAAATGATGCTGGCACCACGAACGTTGAGACGGGTGTCGAGGAACTCGCCCACTTCACCCACGGTGATGCGGTAGATGTCGGTCCAGCTGGTGTTGGCGTCGTTGTCGTTGAGTGTGAAGGTGGCATTGCCGCCCTTGGCGATGAACTCAGTATAGTCGTTACCGTTGCCAATCCAGAAATTACCAGTGATGTCAGTGCCTTCGAGGTCGGTGACACCTGTAGCGGTATATTTGTCACCCTTGAACTTGTTGTGACGCTTCCAGTAGATGCGGATGTGCTGGCCTTCCTCCAGGTCGGGGATGATCAACGAGGACTCTGTGGCCATGGTCACGAGGTTGGTGGGATATCCGTAAGTGTCGGCTGTGGTCTTGAAATAAGCGTAATCGGAGATTTGCTCGTCTCTTTCCAAAGCTTCTTCATCGATGTTCCAGTCGGTGAGATATTGGTCGATGGGGATGCCATTCGCATCATTGACGGTGATGACATTACCGTTTTCATCCGTTTGCTTCAGTCCTACATAACTCATGTCGGTGTTCACACCGAAACGCTTGGCTTGGGCATCGAAGAGAAGACCGGCGGTCTGGATGACATATCCTGCATTGTTGCCATGGATGAACTTGGAACTGCAGAGTACGGGGTCTTTCACTTCCTTGCGGAGACGCAATGTCTGGCTTTGTCCGTTGATGGTCACTGTCTTGTACTCTGGACGAAGCACCTTGTAGGTGACACCCCATGTGGTGAAGTCTTGCTTTTGTGCAGCGGGACGGTCTTCCACCAACTCTTTCGGGTTGACAGACTCTGTGAACCACCAGTCGTGGGTCTTGTAAGGTACGGTGACAATGTAGTAGTCGCGGTTGAGCACAGTGCCGTTAGGACCAGGAGCTGATTTAATGGTGGCTTTCACAGCAATGGCACCATGGAAATTCTCGTCGACTTCCAATGTGCCGTCTGGCTTAATTTTAGTTGTTCCTTTGTTGCTGTCATCAGGATAGTATTCGAGAACATATTCCACATGACCACCAAGGGGCTGCTTGGGAGTATCATACAGCACAGTAGTTCCATCGATGTCGTAGAACTTTCCATCCTTATACACCACGCCTTTGTGATGGTAAATCAATTCACCTTTAGGTTCGAATCTGAATGCTGACAGTTCGGCAATGGTCCATTTATTGTAACCATTAGGGTTGTAGTATTGCCAGTCTCCGTAATACGCCGCTGGATAATTAGATGCGATATCAGGAGTGATTCCAAAGAGATAATAGGTATGGCCGCCTTGAACAGCTATATCATTATATCCTTCTTCAAAGAATCCAGAGGGCATATTATCTACAGGATGTGTCGGGTCTGTGGCATCGATGAGAACAGCACAGCCATCATTGTACATGTTCAGCCAAAGATTAAATTTGCCATCGATTTGCGGCTCGAATTTGTAGAATGTACCATGGATAGGCAATTTGTTGTTGTCAAGTATGACTGCACGGTTGCCATCAGGATCTATAATGTTTGCTACGAAATGATCATTCCTCTCAACAACGACACCCACTTCATCCGGGTCGCCGTAAGTCATAGTAATATAAGGAACGGCTTTCATGTATGGGTCGAGAATGGCACCCGCTCCCGTGAGTATATATTTGTATGGGTCATTCTCATCCATCTCCCAGGTATATTCATCGACGTCAACAACAATAAAGTAAGATGCGGTCAATATTTCCTGGCCATTACCATAGTCGGTCACAGCGTGTGCCGTCACCGTGGCATTACCCTTGTCAAGCAAATAGAGTTCCCAACTAAGGTTGCCATTATAGTCCCAAGATTGCGATTTGACTTTAACACAATTGTCAATCACATTATCCACTGTAACATATACATTCGTTCCTTGGGGAAGGCAGGCTACTTCGAGAGTAGGCTCTACATAATCGAAAGCTACGAGGTCTCCCTTGTCAAAGGAGAGTTGTTGCTCATTCTTTGTCCAAGACATAGTAGGTTTCGACTCCATCGTTATTTGGGTGATGTAGAGGTCTCTATAGCTGTTAACAGCACCTGTATTTGTCATCGTGACCCAACCATCCTCTTTAGCAACGACAGTAATGGTTTTTTCTTCATATCCAAAGTGAGAACTGGATGTAGTTTCAGGGGTGCTTCTCACATTTGTGAAAGAGCAATTAACACTGGATCCTCTAGGGTCATTTTGTTGGGTATTAGCGTTCCATTTCGTTGTTTTAGTGCTTGCGGTGATGGTCACCACATATCCTTTAAAGACATTGATACCAATGGTTTGACCTGCGGGAAGCTTCAACCCTCTGGCATAATCAGAATTATAGCTATAAATATGGGGTGTTCCATTGAACCCGATGTGGTCGAAACCCCAATTTTGAACTAATGTGTTGTTACTTGAGCATGCGGTTGAAGCGTTAGAAAAGGTTTTCCAAGCTTCATCTCCATTATTATTTGCACTCCATCCATCTCCAGTGAAATTAGAGATGTTTACATTTTCAGTAAATTTCCAAATGCCATGAGTGCCATCCCAACTGAATGTAGCCCATGCGGTCCCTGATCCCATCAACAATAGGAACAGAGTTAAAAACAAAGATAATTTTTTTCTCATGTTGTTAAGTTTTAGTTAATAATTATGATTAAGTGATTTTGATTCTCGTTATGAATGTCGCAGTTGAAGACATTTGTTGAGAGGGTGGATTTTTAGTACCACAAAGTTCATAAAATTTGATTCATCAAGTAGATTACACAGACGTTTCAGTGAAATCCTGAGAATATTTTCGCGTTGCGGCTGCAAAGGTACATAAAATATATGGATTACGTGATACATTTCATCTCTTTTTTTTTATTTTTTGTAACATTGGGTGCGAAATGTTATTTTTCGTAAATTATTGTAAACAATAGGTTTGTTTTTGATGAATACATTTTGGCCTATGTGGAATCGTTCTTTCCTAATTTGGAAATGGTCGTTATTTGAGGTGTTGAGGTGTTTTAATGAAAAGCGAGAGGCCGATGTTCGGCTCAGCGAATAGCAAAAGTGGTCGCCTCCGGCGAGAACCAACGGTCGCGGATGCAAAGCAGACGCAACCACTAATAGACGAAAGTCAAATCTTACAAATCTATTCAAATCTCACAAATCTATTCAAAATCTATCCAAATCTTTCAGTGTTGAAAATATAGTCAAACATTCGCCCTGCCGAGCGAGCGGATGGACATAAAGTCCACCCCTACAGCAATGATGGCCTCTTGGCTCGCGTGTTGTTAGAATGTTTTTTCCCCTTTTTGTTCCCGCCTTCAGGCGTTTTCCTAAGCGTCCAGCGTTTCAGGTTTGTTGATGAAAAATTTTTATATATTTTATAATTTTTTATTAGCGACCAAG
>JAFZRU010000023.1 GCA_017619755.1 Prevotella sp. | reverse complement strand
GCCAGGATAGTATGTGACCCCCATCGGTATGTTGAAAACATTATGGTCGGAGCGGTTCCAGTTGGCACGTGCCTCGTCGGAGACCGTGGAGAATACGTCGTGGAAAAGTTTGGAATCGAAGGAGGCCGCCATCCCGATGGGTTGTGGGTAAACGGTGTAGCCACCCTGTCTAACGCCGTGGCAGGCCTCGCTCCACCAGTTGTAGGATGGGATGCCAAGCCGGTCGATGGAGACGGACTTGTTCATCATCAATCCCACTTTCTCTTCCGGGGTGAGGAGGGAGAGAAGGTTTTCCACTCGCTCCCGATAGGGCAGCCTTGTGTCCAAATAGGGATAGCCGCCTTCTGTGAATCCCAGGTTGACGACGCCTTGTGGTGTTTGGATGGGTTGCGCATTTTGGCCGACGTCAGCCTTGACTGTGAGTGAGCCGAGGGTTTGGCCATAGTTGTCTGTCAGTTCCACGCTTCGTGAGGTCTTCCCCTTCTGATTGGCAGGTGTGAAAACCACCATCACGTCGGCTTCTTCTCCGGGAGGGACGGGCTGTTGTGGAAAGACAGCCTTGACACACTCGCAGGAGGCAACGTATTTACCGAAGAGGAGGGGGCTGCTGGAAATGTTGCGCAAGTGGAAGGTGTGGCACACGGCGCCAAGTGAAGCCTCCACATGGCCGAAATCCCATTCATAGCTGTCGAATTTTGCCAAACGGTTTTGCTGTGCATGGATGGAAGCGGCCATGAACAGGCAGCAGGCCATCGTCAATAACTTTTTCATTTTTATGTGTTATTTGATTGTTTTCAATAAGTTTTCCAAAGCCTCACGTCGCTCTTGCCAGGTGAAGTAATCGGAAGCGCGTAGCGTATGTATTGTCTGTGGTTGGGTTTCAGAGACAATCGTCGGTTTGTCGAAACTGGCGACGATAAGGCATGGAGCTGCTTGTCCTTCAGCGGTAAGTTTGTCGGCGATGGCGTCAGCCCCGCCCACTTTAAACCAACTTTCGATGGTGTCGTCTGTTCCCGGTATCAAATGTATGAGATGTTTCACGCCTTTCATGGTGGGCGGGAAATAGCAAGCTTGTTGGCTGTTGAGGTCATAGCTTACTCGACCATGGGCGATGTCGCCCATCGTGGCAAAGCTGTAGGTATTGTAAGGATTATTGCAGACACTGAACTTGAATCCTTTGTCGGGCGAGAGATACATGTTGTTGGGGTCGGCCACGGGAGTGCCGTCAACAATGAAGCAATATTTAAACACTTCGGATATTCCCTCTTCCAAGGTCATGCTCCACACGCCTTCGTCGTCTTTCACCATTTCAATCCGGTCGGCATAGCCCTCGCACTGCAACAACACTTTTTTGGCATCGGGTGCCTTGAGGCGGAAGGTGACGGTGCCGGGGGCAAATTCGGGTGAGATGATGGGTCGTGGGAAAAGGCGCGCCATCACGCCGGGGGTGAAAGGCTCTTCTTTTCCCGTGGCGGCGGGTGCAGGTTTTCCTTGGCTCATGGCTTTCTCAGAAGCCTCGGGGTTGAAGAGAAGGGGCATTGTCTTGTAAAGGAAGTACTTGGCGTTCATCCACGTGTGTCCGAACTTGTCCGTAGTGAACTCCTTGACTGTTCGTATGCCTTTTTTATCCAGAAACTCCATGTAGTCTCTTCCCGTGCCATACAGGAAGTCGTCTGTGCCTATTCCCAACCAGAAGAGATGGAGTTTGGCGTTGGTGTCCGACGCATTGTCATACACCTCGGGGATGTCCGTGGAGGTGAACGAACTGTAGGAACACAAATAGGAGAACTTGTCGAGATGGCGCAGTCCGTTGGACAATCCCTGGTTGCCCCCTCGGGAGAATCCCCCGATGGCTCGGTGGTCACGGTCGTTGATGGTGCGATAGTTGCGCTCGATGTAGGGCATCAGGTCATTGACGAGGTCGTTGCTGAACACATCGTTGCCGAAGCCCATCTGGGGCATCTGTCCGTTTTTCGAAGGTGGGAGCAACTTATATGGATTTCCGTATGGCAGGACGATGATCATGTCCTTGGCGGCTCCCTTGGCCAGCAGGTTGTCGATGATGTAGTTCATCCTGCCCACTTTGTAATATACCTCCTCGGTGTCGGTCGTGCCGCTGATGAGATAGAAAACGGGGTATTTCTTTTGGATGTCGGTGGCGTATGAGGGAGGAAGATAGACAATGGCGTTGTTGGTGGCGCCAAGGCTCTTGGAAAAATAATGAATGTATTCCACGCGACCATGGGGTACGTTGCAGATGTCGTGGGGAAGGGTGGACTTGGAGTTGGAAATCTCCAAGAGGCTGTTTTTGAATCCCTCATTGGGAAAATACTGCTCACAAAGGGGGTCCATCACGCTCAATCCATCCACCTCGAAATGGTAGGGATACATGTCTGGGGCGGCAGGACCCAAAGTAACTGTCCACAGACCGGTTTGAGCGTCCCGTTCCATGGGGTGCTTGCCTGCGAACTGCACATCGACTTCCACCTTTTTGGCGTTGTCGTTTTTGTAAAGGAAGGTTACTGTGCCGTCCGGATGGCAGATGGTGGAATTGGTTGGTTTCTTTTGGCCGAAGGTGTGGGCGCACAAGGTGAGAGACAGTGCCATCATGGCAGCTGTCTTCATAAACAGATGGCGCGGGTGATGTTGATGGATGTTGGTCATGTTTGTTTGGTGTTTGTTTGTGTGCAAAAATACGACAAATCGGCCATATCTGTTATCTTTCTTGTATCGAATAATTATCTTTATGTAACCTCATTCGTGGTTTCATAATTCCCTGACTAAGTCACACCGCTCCATCCATATCACTATGCTGGGTACGGGGATTAAACATCAAATTAGCAAATCTTAACAAGACTTTATGGTGTATGAAAAATGTTTTCCGTATTTTTGTACTATCATTTGATGTGTAGGTACACACTAACTCATTTTAACAAGGCTTTACATGAAAAACAAAAATGACTTTTCCAAGTTTGTGTCAACCGATGACGTTGTCACGCACATGGAGTCGCTACGTGACGAAGAGCAGCGTCAACATCTTATTCGCTTTTTCAAGACAGGAAAAGGGCAATATGGTGAAGGAGATGAGTTCCTTGGAATGAAGGTGCCCCAAACAAGGGAAGTGGCAAAAATGGCAATCGACTTGCCGCTCAAGGACATACCAGAATTGTTGACCAACCGATTTCACGAAATCCGACTCTGTGGATTGCTCATACTGGTAGGGAAGTTTGAGAGATGGACAACAAAGCGTTTGCAAGACAACAAGGAAGCTGTCAAGCAACGTGACGAAATCCTCAGGATGTACCTAAAATACGCGGAATATGCCAACAACTGGGATTTGGTTGACTTGTCTGCTCCAAAGATTCTTGGTAGGTGGTTGATGTTGCCTACACATCTTATTAATAAGACTGCCATTATGGATGGACTTGCCCAAAGTGAAAACCTCTGGCGGCAGCGTATGAGTATGGTGTGCACATGGACGACCTCCCGAGATGGCGACCCTTCTTGGTGTCTGCGCTATGCGGAGATGCATCTGCATCATCCTCATGACTTGATGCACAAGGCCGTTGGATGGATGCTGCGGGAGATGGGCAAACAGGTGAGCATAGATTTGCTGCGCGGTTTTCTCGACTTGCATGCGAGTGAAATGCCACGAACAACATTACGCTACGCCATTGAGAAAATGTCTGACGATGAGAGGAGATATTGGATGAACAGATAGTTTTCAGTGCCAATGAACAATATTTTTCGTAATTTTGGCTTCGCCGAAGTTACTTGCACTCGAAAATGGAAAGAAAAGCAAGCTTTTCTTTCCATTTTACTCGTTTTTTCGTAATTTTGCCGCGAGATTCACTATTAACTTATCATGCCAAACGACAACAAAAATAACAGCCAGCGTCGCCAGCCATCCGCCAAGACGCCGGCTTTCGACCCCGGCCTGGGGCATCTTCCTCCTCAGTCTTTAGAGACTGAACGACTTGTATTGGGAGCACTCATGGTGGACAAGGACGCGTTCACCGTGGTGAGCGAAATCCTCCGCCCTGAGACTTTTTACGAGCCGCGAAACCAAAAAGTGTTTGCTGCCATCCAGACCCTCAGCATCAACGAGCACCCCGTCGATATCATCACCGTCACTGAGCAACTCAAACGTGACGGCACCTTGGAGGAGGTGGGAGGCCAGATGTATGTGTATGACCTGACAGCACACGTGGCTTCTTCGGCCCATGTGGAATACCACTCCCGCATCCTCGCCCAGAAATATCTTGCCCGTCAACTCATCACTTTCGCCAGCCAGATAGAGACGCTGGCATTCGATGAGGGCAACGACATCGAGTTGGTGATGCAAGAGGCGGAGGGCAAGCTCTTTGAACTCTCCCAGAAGAACATGCGGCAAGACTACACGCAGATAGACCCAGTGGTGAAGAACGCCCTCGACATCATGCAGCGTGCCGCCTCCAATGCGGGTGGCCTGACTGGTGTGGCCAGCGGCTACACCAAGCTTGACGATATGACCTCCGGATGGCAAAAGAGCGACTTGGTCATCCTTGCAGGGCGTCCGGCCATGGGCAAGACCTCTTTCGCCCTTTCCATCGCCAAGAACATTGCCGTGGACAACCGCGTACCCACCGCTTTCTTCTCGCTTGAGATGAGCAACCTACAATTGGTCAACCGCCTCATATCCAACACGTGTGAGATAGACAGTAAGAAGGTGATGAACGGTCAGTTGGACGATGCGGAGTGGCGTCGGCTCGACACGAACATCCGCAAGCTCGACGGTGCTCCCCTCTATCTTGACGACACCCCCGGCCTCTCCATCTTCGAACTTCGCACGAAGGCCCGCCGCTTGGTGAGGGAGAAGAAGGTGGAAATCATCATGATTGACTACCTGCAGCTGATGAACGCCAACGGTATGCGCTTCGGCAACCGCCAGGAGGAGGTCTCCACCATCAGCCGCTCCCTCAAGTCCATGGCCCAGGAACTCGACATCCCCATCATCGCGCTCTCACAGCTCAACCGATCCGTGGAGCAACGTGACAACGACGGGGGCAAACGACCACAACTCAGCGACCTCCGTGAATCGGGAGCCATCGAGCAGGATGCCGACATGGTGCTGTTCGTGCATCGTCCTGAATACTATCACATCTACCACGACGAGAACGGCAACGACCTTCGTGGCATGGCCCAAATCATCATCGCCAAGCATCGTAAAGGAGCCGTGGGCGACGTGCTGTTGAACTTCCGTGGACAGTACACTCGTTTTGACAATCCCGAGGATAGCTATGTGCCACCCACCGGCGGCGGTGAAATCAGAGGCTCGAAATTGAACAACATGCCTGACGACGACCCACTTGGGCCATCATTGCCACCCCAGGAAACGCCATTTTGAAATACTATCTACCATCTTCTTATATTTTCAACCCATGAGAAAAACAATCTTATTCGCACTGCTCACTTTGCTCACCACGGGTGCGTGTGCACAAAAGCCCTCCATTTCCGTCTTGGGCGACTCTTATTCCACCTTCGAGGGATATGTCACCCCTTCCACCAATGAGATGTGGTATTACGAGGAAAGCGGCAACCGCACCGACGTGGACGACGTGGCGCAGACATGGTGGTGGCAGGTGGCCAAGCAAGGCGGATATCGCCTTTGTGTCAACAATTCCTACAGCGGCAGCACCATTGGTTATTTGGGCTATGATGGCAACGACTATTCCGATCGCTCGTTCCTCACACGTATGGACAATCTCGGCAATCCCGACATCATCCTCATCTTCGGCGCCACCAACGACAGCTGGGCGGGCGAGCCTGTGGGGGAGTACAAATATGAGGGATGGCGCAAGAGCGATTTCTACACCTTTCGTCCGGCCATGGCCTATATGCTGCACCACGTCATCCATCGTTATCCCAACGTGGAGGTGTATTTCATCCTCAACAGCGAATTACGTGACGACATCACCGAATCATGCAAGACCATTTGCCAACACTACAATGTGCCTTGCATCGCCTTGCACGACATCCACAAGACCAATGGCCATCCTTCAAAAAAAGGGATGGAAGCCATCGCCAACCAGGTGCTTCAGGCGATGAAGTAGTCATTCTATCTCACTCAGTTCGAGCCAGCGCATGCTCTTCTCATCCAATTCTTCATTGAGAAGAGGCAGGCGCTTGCTCATGGCTGTGATGGCCTCCACGTCGTCGGTGCCGCCGCACAGCGCAGCCTCTATTTGCTGCTTCTCTTCTTCCAACAAGGCGATTTCTTTTTCCAACCGGGCAAATTCCGTTTTCTCCTTGTAGGTCATCTTGCGCTTGTCGGCGTTGCGATATTCACGCTTCGCCCGTTTGTCGCCCTTCTCTTCCTTCACCTCTTCTTTGGCTTTCAGACTGCTCCATTCACGATATTGTGAATAATTGCCGGGGAAGTCTTTGATGACACCATCGCCCTTGAACACCAAGAGGTGGTCCACCACCTTGTCCATGAAATAACGGTCGTGACTCACCACGATGACACAACCGGGGAAATCGGATAGGTATTCTTCCAATATTTGCAATGTCTGTATGTCGAGGTCGTTGGTGGGCTCGTCAAGCACGAGGAAATTGGGGTTGCGCATGAGCACGGTGCACAGATAAAGTTTCCGACGCTCGCCACCGCTGAGTTTGTAAACGTAATTGTATTGTTGCTCGGGAGTGAACTGAAAGTGCTGAAGAAACTGTGAGGCAGTGAAATGCCTTCCTCCGCCAAGGTCGATGTAGTCGGCGATGTCGCGCACGACGTCGAGTACTTTCTGACTTTCATCAAACTGCAACCCCTCTTGAGAGAAATAACCAAAGCGCACGGTGTCGCCGATGTCGAAGCGTCCGGCATCCACCGGTTCCAACCCCAAGAGCAATTTCAGGAAAGTTGACTTTCCCGTTCCGTTGTTGCCCACGATGCCCATCTTCTCGAAACGTGCGAAATTGTAGTAAAAGTCCTTGAGCATGACTTTCTCGCCCCATGCCTTTGAGACATACTGGCATTCGAAGATTTTGCTGCCGATATAGACGTTGGTGGATTTCAGTCTCATCTGCCGTTCTTCGATACGTTGCTTGGCCTTGCGCTCCAACTCGTAGAAGGCGTCTTCGCGGTATTTCGCCTTGTGTCCGCGAGCTTGCGGCATTCGGCGCATCCATTCCAACTCGCGGCGGTAGAGGTTGTTGGCACGGGTGATTTCAGCTCTTGTCACGTCGATGCGGTGCTGCCTCTTTTCCAAATAATAGGCGTAGTTGCCTCGATAGGTGTATATCGTGTGGTCGTCAAGTTCAAGTATCAAGTCACAGACGCGGTCGAGGAAGAAGCGGTCGTGTGTCACCATCAGCAATGTGCGGTTGCCCCGAGACAAATATCCCTCCAACCATTCTATCATGTCGAGGTCGAGGTGGTTGGTAGGTTCGTCGAGAATCAACAGGTCGGGTTCTGTGAGCAGCACGTTGGCCAGTGCCACCCGTTTCTGCTGTCCTCCGCTCAACTGACCCATCGGTTGGGTGAGGTCGCTGATTTTCAGTTGGGTAAGCACCTGCTTGGCCCTCAACACCTTTTCGTCATCCCCATGGTGGTTGAAACAAGCGTCGAGTACTGACTCTTCGGGGTCAAAGACGGGCGACTGTTCCAAGAAACCCACTTTCAAGTCTCGACGATAGACAATCTCGCCTTCGTCGCACCCTTCCTTGCCTGTGAGAATGGACAGCAGCGTTGACTTGCCCATGCCGTTTTTTGCCACCAAACCCACTCGCTGACCCTCTGCGATGGAGAATGAGATGTTCTCGAATAGGGTCAGCGCACCAAAGGTTTTGGTGAGGTTTTGTACGTCAAGGCATGCGTTCATGGTTGTGCTGTCGATGCCAGGTTTTTGTTGATGGATTCAATGTAGTCGAGTATCTCTTCCCGCCCGCGCTTTGTCTCGCTGCTGGTGATGAAATAGGGTGGGAACTCCTCCCAAGTGTCACGCATGGCATCAAGGTATTTGCGAACGTTCTCGTTGGATTTCTGGTAGGAGAGTTTGTCGGCTTTGGTGAATACGATGGAGAAGGGTATGCCGCTTGTGCCAAGCCAGTCGATGAACTCACGGTCAATCTTCTGTGGCTCCAAACGTATGTCGATGAGTACGAAGACGTTGACCAGTTGCTCTCGCATGAGGATGTATGACGAGATCATGTTTTGCAGCTTTTGCTGCATGCTTTTCGAGCGTTTGGCAAAGCCATAACCGGGCAGGTCAACAAGATACCACTCGTTGTTGATGATGAAATGATTGATGAGCAGGGTCTTGCCGGGGGTGGATGACGTCTTTGCCAACCCTTTGTGGTTGCAAAGCATGTTGATGAGGCTCGACTTTCCCACGTTGGAGCGTCCTATGAAAGCATATTCCGGTTTGGTGTCGTCCGGGCACTTCTCCACGGTGGGACTGCTAAGGGTGAATGCTGATTTCTTGATTTCCATTGTTGTGATTATTTCTGATGGGGGCTTATTTTTTCTTTTCCAATTTCTTGATGCGTCTTCGAGGCTCTTGCGCGTCGGGATGCAGTTCCAACGCCTTGCGGTAGTTGGAGATGGCGGCGTCGGGCATTCCCTCGCGCTCGCAGTCTTTTCCCATGAGTGTGTATTCGGCGGCCAGTTTTCTGAGAAACTTTTGTTGCCGAACTTGCTCCTGCCTCAGCCGCTCGTTCTCTTTGCGCAAGGCAAGCAGTTGATTGAGCTTTCGTCGTATGAAACGTTTTTCGCGGGGCTTCTCAATGTCGTAGCGATGGTGGATGGCCTTGAAGAAATTGTCGAGGAACTTGTCGGCATCTCCCTCTTCGAGTGCGACGACGGCGTCATGGTATTCCTTGTCTGCCTGCGAGGCTTCGAGAGCGCTTTTGATGATGCGCTCGTCATTGTAGTTGCGTGAGAAGCGCATCACCTCCGAGCGAACGAAAATGTCGTTCATCTTCACAGGTTCCCTCAAGCCGATACCCTCCAACGACTCGCACCGTGACAAAGCAACGTATGTCTGCCCACCGGCGAACGCTCCTCCGGCGAGGTCGATGTTCACGTGCTTGAAGGTGAGGCCTTGGCTCTTGTGAACGGTGATGGCCCATGCCAGTCTTAGTGGAAACTGGATGAACCTGCCTATTTCCTCCTCTTCTATTTTCTCTTCTTTCTCGTTGTAGGTGTATCGCATGTTGCTCCAGTAGTCCCGCGTCACGTCATATTCGTTGCCGCCCTCGGTGAGTACGGTGAGTATTTCCTCTCCCTCGTCGTCCAAGTCGATGGCCGTGATGGTGCCCAATGTGCCGTTAACCCATCGGTGGTCGAAATCGTTTTTCAGGAAGATGACCTGCGCCCCTGGTTTGACGTATAACTCCATGAGCGTGGGAAGGTTTCCTGCCGGGAATTCCCCTATGATCTCCCCTTGTAATTTCACCACGTCGCCTGGCAGTTTTTCGAGTTGCTGCTCGTTGATGTAATCTACCGTGTCGCGCCGGGTGGAGAGGGTGATGGACAACTCACCCTCTTGGTCCACTTGATGGCCCACGCGTTGGTTGAGCATTGCCAACTCGCCCGGGGTGATGTTGTTGGTCCTTATGTGGTCGAGCAAGGAGATGAAAGTATGGTCGTTTTGTCGATAGACCTTGGTCAGTTCGATGCTAACGAGTTGGATTTCCCGAAACACCCTGGCGTCGAAAAAGAACAAGGAGGGATAGAACGGTCTTAGCAGCAGTCGGTCTTCCTCGCGCACCACCGGTTCGAGTTGGAAGATGTCGCCCACGAACATCATTTGCTTTCCACCAAACGGGGTGTGTCGGTTGCGTGTGTAGATGCGTAGCACCTTGTCCACGAAGTCGATGATGTCGGCTCTCACCATGCTGATCTCATCGATGATGATGAGTTCCACGTCGCGTATGATTTTGCGCTTCAAGCCCGTGTATTTCAGGGTGTCTCGTATGTTGCGTTCTGAAAAACGGCTGTCATTGGGCAGCAAGGGGTGAAAGGGTATTTTGAAGAAGCTGTGGAGCGTGCTGCCCCCCACGTTGATGGCGGCAATGCCGGTGGGTGCCAATACAATATGCTTCTTTTTCGTCGTGGCACAGATATGGCGCAGGAAGGTGGACTTCCCCGTACCGGCCTTGCCGGTGAGGAAGAGGCTGTGGTTGGTGTACTTCACAATCTGGAGGGCTTTGTCAAACTCCGGGTTGCTGGTGTCGATGGTGCTGCGCGTGTCCAATTGTTGTCTTGTTGGTTTTAGAAGAAGATGTCGTCATCTCTTTCAGGGACGTAGATTTCCGTTTCCCTTGTGCTTCCGTTGGCATTCTCGTCGGTGGGGTTGTCGTTGTTTTCCTCATCCAGCATGTCATTCTCTTCCGTTGGTGCGATGGCTGCCGGTGGTGGTGCCTGGGAGGGCTTGGGGGTACAGATGAACAAGTCGTAATTGACATCTTCGCCGGGAGGCACTTCAAAACATTTGTGGTATTTTTTGTAATCGGGATCCCGCAGCACCCATTTGAGGAAGTTGCCACAGATGGGCAGGGCCGTGGCCGCCCCTTGTCCCAGTTTTCCGCTTCTGAAGTGTATCTGCCGGTATTCGCCACCCACCCATGCACCGCATACAAGACCCGGTGTGACAGTGATGTACCATCCGTCGGCGACGTTGTTCGACGTGCCGGTTTTTCCTCCTATGTCGGTGTCTGTATATCTTTCCACGTAGGGTTTCAGTCTTCGTGATGTACCTTCGTCCACAGCGTTCATCAACATCTGTTGCATCATGAACGCGCTTTTGTAGGGGATGGCCCTCGGGCTGTCCTCAGGCCCTTGGTAGATGAGGTTGTCCTCACTGTCGAGGATTCGTGTGACAAGCACCGGCTCGTGTCTTAGTCCGTCGTTGGCAATGGTGCAATAGGCGTTGACCATTTCCAACAGGTTGACGTCGGAGGCTCCAAGAAGTGTGGATGGATGTGTGTCGAGCTCGCTTTTCACTCCCATGGCGTGTGCGGTGTTGATGACGTTTTTCACTCCCATTTCCACACCAAGCCTGACAGCGATGGAGTTGACGCTGGTGGCGAAAGCGCGTTTGAGCAGCATGGAGTCTCCCGAGAAGCTCTTGCTGGCATTGGTGGGCGACCACAAGCTTTCAGAATGTGTCTTCCCGTCGTAGATGGGCACATTCACGGCCTCGTCGCGCCTCTTGTCGCATGGGGCAAGCCCCTGGTTCATGGCTTCGGTATAGACGAAGAGTTTGAAGGTGGAGCCAGGTTGGCGCATGGCCGTCACCTTGTCATACTTCCAGGTCATGTAGTTGATGTCGCCCACCCATGCCAACACGGCACCCGTCTGTGGTTCCATCACCACCATGCCGGCATGGAGAAACCGTAGCATGGTGCGCAAGGAGTCGAGCGTGCTCATTTCGGCCTCGTAGGTGCCTCGCTTGTAATCAAACAAGGTCACGGGGTGGGGTTTGTTCAGATAATAGTCTATGGAGTCGGTGTTCCCGTCATACTTCTTCTTCAGCATTTCATATTCGGGCAGTTTCTTTGCCATTTTCTCAATGAAATGTGGTATGACTTTCCCTTTTTCATCGCGCCAAGGCTCGTCCTTGCCCCAGTCCACGTTGAAACTGGCCTGCAGTTTCTCCATTTGTCCTATCAATGCATTCTCCGCGTATGCCTGCAGGTCGGTGTCGAGCGTGGTGTATATTTTCAGTCCGGAGGTGTAGAGGTCATAGCCGGTCTCGTGACACCATTTTTCGAGACTTGCCTCCACGGCGTCCTTGAAATAGGCGCTTTGTCCATTGGTGCCTGTGTCGGAGTGGAAATTGAGCGGGGTGGGGGTTCCTGCCAGTTTTTGGTATTCGCTTTCGGAGAGGTGCTTGTTTTTCACCATGAGCGACATGACAACATTTCGACGCTGGTGGCTGTTCTCCGGGTTGATGATGGGGTTGTATCTCGATGTGGCCTTGAGGATGCCGACAAGAACCGCCGACTGGTCGGTGGTAAGCTCGGCAGGTGTGATGTTGAAGTAGGTCTTGCATGCTGTCTTGATACCGTAGCAGTTGCTGCCAAAGTCCACGGTGTTGGCATACATGGTGAGGATTTCCTGCTTGTCATACACCATCTCAATCTTCGTGGCTATGATCCATTCTTTGCTCTTGACGATGAGCATCCTCAGTCCGGGAATGTCGCTGAGCAAGCCGTCGGTGGTTTGTGTCCGCATGCGGAACATGTTTTTCGCCAGTTGCTGGGTGATGGTGGAGGCGCCGCGTGGGTCTCTTCTCACAATCGCGTCCTTGATGGCGCCCAGCACTCCTTGGAAATCTATGCCTCGATGGTGGAAAAACCGCTCATCCTCCGTATCTACGAGTGCGTCCCAGAAAACGGGGGCCACATCCTCGTATTTCACGGGGCTGCGGTTCTCGTTGTAGAATTTCCCGATGGTTTTCCCGTCTTTGCTGAACACCTCGGAGGCGGAGTTGGACGGTGGGTTGGAAATCTCATAAAAACCCGGCGACTGTCCGAAAAGGCCGAGGAAATTGATGTCCACCATCCCGAAATACACCAATGAGAAGATGATGAACGACAAGACGCCCGACAGTATTTTGACATACCATCGGCGTCCGATGAACAGGTGTGCATACCATCTGCACACCGCCTTCACCATTCGGAAAGGCCATGAGAGTATTCTCATGTCGTTTATTCTTGTTGTGCTCTTGGTGAGCGTTGTTCATGGTTTTACATCCCCGCCATTCGGGCAGTATGTTCCAGTATTTGCTCCATGTCGTCGGGATGGAACCATTTGATGCGTTGGTCTCTTTTCAACCAGGTGATTTGCTTGCGGCAATAGCGCCGCGTGTTGCCTTGTATGCGTTCCACGGCCTCGTTGAGTGTGCATTTCCCTTCCAAGTAGTCGAACATTTCGCGGTAACCCACCGTGTTGAGTGCGTTGACCCCTTTCAGGTGATGCACGCTTCTTGCTTCTTCCACCAGTCCTTCCTCCACCATGTCCACCACCCTTTGATTGATGCGTTCGTAGAGTTCCGCCCTGTCTCTGTTGAGGCCGATTTTCACCACCTTGAACGGTCTCTCCCTTGGTGTGTTGGTGCGAAAGGATGTGTAGGTGCGCCCTGTCATGTAGCATATCTCCAAAGCATGCACCACGCGCCGTGTGTTCCTGCGGTCCACGATTTGGTAGTATGCCGGGTCAAGTACTCTCAACTCTTCGAGCAGTCTTTCCAAACCTTCAGTTTCCAACCTTTGCTTCAGCAGTCTTCTTGTCTCGTCGTCGATGGTGGGAATGTCGTCGATGCCGTCGCACACGGCGTCAATGTACATCATACTCCCTCCCGACATGAGTGCGTGGGGGGCGTGAGACAGTTCGCCCGGTGGCAGGAGCAGGCTCAATACGTCGCTCTCGTATTTCGATGCGCTGTAATAGTCTGTCAAATGGAGCGTTCCCACGAAAAGATGCCTGACGCGTGCCTGTTGGTTTGCGGTGGGTGCCGCCGTGCCTATGGGTATTTCGGCAAACATCTGCCTGGAGTCGGCGTTGATGACCGGCACACCCAGCATCTCTGCCATGCGCAGCGTGACATCTGTCTTTCCCACGGCCGTGGGGCCGGTCACCACAAACAGCGTCTGCATGTTGGTTGCGAAAACCTACCTGATGATGCCGCGTTGTGACGACTGCACGAACTGTATGATGTACTCCACCTCCTTGGTGATGGGCAGTTCTTGCTTGATGGCGTCTATGCCTTCCTGCCTCACCGTCTTTGAATAGAGCAGGCGGTAGGCATTGTGTATCAAGTCGATGGTTTCTGCGGTGTAGCCTCTACGGCGCAGTCCGATGATGTTGATGCCACAGTAGCGTGTAGGTTCCCTTCCCGCAATGATGTATGGAGGGATGTCGAGGCTGAAGCGTGAGCCGCCTTGAATCATGACATATCCTGCTATTCTGCAGAACTGGTGGCAGAGCACGGCGGCGCTGATGATGGCGTTGTCGTCCACAATCACTTCGCCGGCCAACTTGGTGGAGTTGCCGATGATGAGGTTGTTGCCCAAGAAGCAGTCGTGTGCCACGTGTACGTTTTCCATCAATAGGCAGTTGTTGCCGATTTGGGTGGTGCCTTTGGATGCCGTGCCACGGGAGATGTTCACATTCTCTCGGAAACTGTTGTTGTCGCCGATTTCGCAGACGGAGTCTTCGCCTTTGAATTTCAAGTCCTGGGGCTTGGCGGAAATGCTGCCTCCTGCGAAGAACTCGTTGCCGTTTCCTATGCGAGCGCCATAGTTGATGGTGACGCTGTTTTGCAGCACGTTGTTGTCGCCAATCACCGTGTTGCGGTCGATGTAGCAGAATGGGCCGATGACGTTGTTGTCACCTAATTGTGCCTCGGGGTGGATGTATGCCAGGGGGCTGATTTGGTTCATAATGGATGGTTTGTCTTGGTTGGTGAATGGTAATACTCGTGCCGACAGGTTCTTCTTATTTGTTTTTCACTATCTGCGCGGTGAAAGTGGCTTCGGCCACCACGATGTCGCCCACGAACATGTACCCCTTCATGGAGCTGATGCCGTGGCGGAGTGGGTGAAGGAGCTCCACCTTGAAGAGCAGCGTGTCGCCCGGTACGATTTTCTGCCGGAATTTCACGTCGTCGATTTTCATAAAATAGGTGGAGTACAGTTCCGGGCTTTCCACGGTGTTGAGTACCAGCAGCCCTCCGCACTGTGCCATGGCTTCCACCATCAGCACGCCCGGCATGACGGGTTCTTGTGGGAAGTGTCCTTGGAAGAACGGCTCGTTGGAACTGACGTTCTTCACACCGACGATGTAGTTGCTTCCCAACTCTATCACCTTATCCACCAACTGCATAGGGTATCTGTGCGGAAGAAGTTCCCGTATTCGGTTGTTGTCCATCACGGGTGGGTCGTTGGGATTGTAGATGGGGGCTTGCACGCTGTGCTTGCGTATCTCGCGGCATAAGAGTCGTGCGAACTTGTTGTTGATGGTGTGGCCGGGTCGTGTGGCGATGATGCGCCCCTTGAGGGGTTTTCCGATGAGTGCCATGTCGCCCACGATGTCAAGCAACTTGTGTCGTGTACATTCGTTTTCCCATTGCAGCGGCCGGGGTTGGATATACCCCATCTTCGTGGCATCCATGTGAGGCACTTTGAGCAAGTCGGCGAGTTGGTCAAGGCGTTCCTGTGGTATCTGCCGCTCATAGATGACGATGGCGTTGTCCATGTCGCCTCCCTTGATGAGGTTGGCGTTGAGCAATGGCTCGATGTCCCTAACGAAGACGAAAGTTCTTGCCGGAGCCACCTCTTCCTCGAAGAGGCCGATGTTGTCGAGTGTGGCAAACTGGCTGTTGATGAATTTCGACTCAAAAGAGCACATCACGGTGATGCTGAAGTCTTCATCGGGCAGGATGGTGATGCATGAGCCCGTCTTTTCGTCCCTTACTTCTATCTTGTGCCTGATGATGTAGTAGTCCTTGGGGGCGTTCTGCTCCTCAATGCCCACCTTTCTGATGCAATCCACGTATGTGGCGGCACTGCCGTCGAGGATGGGGAATTCGGGGCCGTTGACTTGGATGAGGCAGTTGTCGATGCCCAAGGCGTAGAGTGCCGCCAACCCATGCTCCACGGTGGAGACGCGCACGTCGTCTTGGCAAAGCACCGTGCCACGCTGGGTGTCGGTCACCAATTCGGCTTTCGCCTCCACGATGGGGTGGCCTTCCAAGTCAATGCGTTGGATGCGCAACCCGGTGTTTTCTGGTGCTGGATTGAAGGTCACCGTCAGGTTGAGACCGGTGTGCAGTCCTTTCCCAAAGAGGGAGAAACTGCCCTTGAGTGTCTGTTGCTTATTCGTCATGTTCCAATTTTTTCTTTAGTTCTTTGATTTCCTTCTGCAACTCCCTCAGTTGTTGTTGCATGTCGGGCAAGCGTCGGGTGAGTGCCACCTCCCTGAAGAAAGCCTTTGGCTCCTGGGTGGGCGAGCCGATGAGGGTCAGACCGTCTTTGAGGTTGCCGATGACGCCAGCCTGTGCGCCGATGTTCACCTTGTTGCCCACGGTGATGTGCCCGGCCAGTCCGGCCTGTCCTCCCAGCATGCACCACTGTCCCACCTTGGTGCTTCCAGCGACGCCCACTTGTGCCGACATGACCGTGTTGGCTCCAATGTCGGTGTTGTGGGCTATCTGCACCAAGTTGTCGAGTTTGACACCTTTGCGCACATAGGTGCTTCCCATCGTCGAGCGGTCGATGCATGTGTTGGCGCCTATCTCCACGTTGTCCTCGATGGTGACGATGCCTATTTGTGGAATCTTGTCATATCCGTCGGGGCCTGGTGCGAAGCCGAAGCCGTCGGCACCCACCACGCTTCCTGCGTGCAGGATGACGTTGTTGCCAATCTTGCACCCATGGTAGATGGTGACGCCAGGATAGAATGTGCATCCCTTTCCCACTTTCACTCCTTCGCCGATATAGGCGTGGGGAAACACCTGGCAGCCGTCTCCCAATTCCACATCGTCGCCGATGTAGGCGAAAGCACCTACATAGCAGTCGTTGCCGATTTTCGCCTTGGAGGAGATGAACGCCAATGGGTCGATACCTTTTTTCCGGGGTTTCATTGACTCGTAAACCTGGAGCAGTTTGGCCACGGTTTCGTAGGCGTTGGCCACACGGATGAGCGTGGTCTCCACGGGATGGTCCAATGTCAGGTCTTCGTTGACGAGCACCACGCTCGATTTGGTTTCATAGAGGAAATGGGTGTACTTGGGGTTGGACAGGAAAGAGATGGCTCCTTCCTTACCTTCTTCGATTTTGCAGAACGAGTTGACGATGGCGTCGGGATTACCCTCCACCTTGCCTCCCACCATTTCTGCTATTTGTTTTGCCGTAAATTGCATGTCTTTTTGATGATTGATAACTAATTCTTCGGATATTTGAATGCAAAGATACGAATAATTTCCGTATATAAGGAAAAGATTTGTGAATTTAACGAGTTTTCACCGTTACTTTCACGTCAAGAGCCTTTTTCCACTCCTCCAAACAGGCAAACCATTCCTTTTCGCTGTGCATTCCGAAAGATTCGTTGTCGCTGCAAAACGAGATATGATACGTTAAATGGTTGCCGTTCACTTTCACCACGTAGGGATAGTTGTCCTTGTTGGCCGGCAGTTCTTTCTCCACGGCCTCCGGTGGCAGGCAGATGCCTAATCCCACGGTCTCGCGCTTGTGTCCGGCGGAGTCTTTTTCAGACACGGGCCAGTCGGTGCCCCAGCATCCTCTCAGTCCTTTTTTGTTGCTGTATTCTGTGGAGTTCTTCACGTTGATGACGCCCGTGGCAAATCTCAAGTCGCTTACATCACGGCTGAAATGCACATCCACGCGGCAGTCTCGGTGTCCGGCATAAAGGGTGTATAGTGTTGTCATGTCGGTGGGTGTGTTGGTGGGCGTTATCCGCCATGCCTCGTCCTTCACTTCCACGATGGTGCGCAGCGGGCCTCTTGCCACCAAGCGTTGTCCCCTGTGCTCCACGTCGCTCACCATCACCGGTTCCTGGCCGTCCCATCCTCGCAGGGTGCCTACGCCGAAGGTGTTGCCCACCCACAACACGTCGTCGCCAAAGCCGGCTGC
>JAFZRU010000022.1 GCA_017619755.1 Prevotella sp. | reverse complement strand
TGCTCGAAGGTCACGCTGCTCACACGGTAGCGAAGGGGAGGCAGCATGGCGCTGAACTCGCCCGTCTTCGGGTCGGTCTTGACATAGATGTATCGCATCGCGTTGGCGTCGCCACCGGCGCGCCACGACTCGCTTTCCACAAATTCAGTGAAGCTCTCCACGGGGGCGTTCTCCGGATTGTTGACAATCTCCGTCACCAGCCCGTTGACATTCTCAACCACATTGAGGCGGCACTGCGGGTAATCGATGGCCTCGAGCTGCAGGGTGGCCTGTCCGATGGTGTTCTTGCTCACGCCGTAGCCCAGGGGCTTGATGCCCTCGATGGAGCTGCCGGTGACACGCCCGCCAAAATGCGCCAGGGTGTTGTCGGTGAAATTGATCGTCTCTTCCTTGCGGAACTCGTAAGTGGTGCCCGGCCCTGACGGATAGCGTCCTTCATTCACAAAAGTGTGACCGGCACGGGAGGCGTTGATGCGGTGGAAGCCGATGGGAACGCTGATGGTGTATTCGCCATTGGCGTTGGTATAGATAATTTTCCCATCTGCCATGCATGTTGTGCCGTCCACGGCGAACATTACGCTGTCCACCGGCACGTCGGTGCCGGCATAATAGACGACGCCGCTCACCTTGAAACTGGAGACGTCGGTGAAGTCGTAGTTGTTGAGCGACATGGAACTGGCGCTGATGAAGCCGTTGCGCGTCTGAGGCGAGAACTCATGGACACCCAGTTCGGGCAGCACGGTGTAGCCCGTGCCGCTGCCGGTGAAGGGGATGCCGCGGATGACATACTCACCGTTCTCGTTGGTCACGCCGTAAAGCCCTAACTGCGTGGAGGTGGGGGTTACATTGCTGAGTTGCGAAAAGCCCACGCTGGGATGGTTGCTGTTAGCCACGCCGCCGGTGCGAGAGAAGTCAAAGGCGTACTCGGCCAAGCCCTCGTCGAACGGCCAGTAGAGTTTCAGGCCGTCCTCACGACCACTGATGATGCGGCCCCAGGTGTTGACCACCTCCTTCTCGGAGAGTGCCTTGTTCCAGAGGCGGACCTCGTCCACATAGCCGGTGAAGTTGTCACCGCAGAAATTCACGCTCACGTCGCCTGACAGGCTCTCATAAACGTTTTCCTTAGCTTGCAGGATGGTGGTGCCCTTCAGTTTTCCGTTGACGTATGCGATGAGCGTGTCACTGTTGTGAATGAAAGTGACCTGACTGTACTCGTCGGTGGGTATGCTGTCGCAAATGGCCACGGGGGCGGCTCCTTGGCTACTGTCAAGCCACACTAACCTGTAGTCTGCATCAGTGTCATTGTCTTTTTGAAGACCTAGTTTCAGGATGTCCGCCACGTCAACGAGGAGTATCATGTCGGTGCTTTGGATGTCGTCGGGCTTGACCCACATCTGCAACGACCAGTCGTTTTGCGCTCCAATAACCTCCTTCACTTTGTCGGCTGTGGTTTTCCAAGCGACACCACCGCCATCTTGGAGGATTTGCCTGGAGTAGAATTGGACGTTGCCATTGGCCTCGTCGTCACTTCTCAGCAGGTTCACCTTCACGTTGTCCACAGCGGTGCCGGTGTCGAAGGAGACACGGCCGGTGATGGTGCCTGATGCTTGGCCGAAGCCAGGCTCTATGCGGCTGTCGGTGAGCAACAAGTCATCGCTGTCTTCGCAGTTGGCACCGTAGGCCTCCACGCAATACTCGTAGTATCTTCCAGGCTCGGATTCAACGTCGAGGAAGGTGTATTCATCCGTCGTGCCTGCCACGGTGTAAATGGTACTCCATTCCTTGGAGCCGACGATGCGACGCTTCACCAAATAAGTGGTGGGGTTGGCACCCACTTGGTTGGCCTTCCATGTGAGGTGTATGCCATCGGAGGCTGTACCCTTGGATACCTCTACATTGGTAATGGAGGTGCTTGCGGTGATGCGTGCGGTGAGGGTGTCGCTGTAATAATGCAAATTGTTGTCGATGAGGTCTAACTGCACGAAATATTTATAGACTTCGCAGTTGCTCGCAGGCTTGTCATCAATGAAATTGGCATGTCCATCCTTGCGACGAACGGTCACGGAGCCGTAATCCATTTCTTCTGTTCCATCGGAGTTGAGGCGATGTATGCGGAAATTGAGGTCGGTTTCTTTCTCAGGGATGCCCTGGAAATCCCATCCAATCTTGATTTTCTCCACTTCACTCATATCTTGAGTGAGATGGATTGGCAGGATGGGACTGGTGTTCACGAAACACTCAGTGGAATTGCAATCGGGAAGGACTTCCGGATCTGTAGGCACTTTGAAACCATTGTCTATCCATTCCTTCGCCAGAACGACAGCCTCATAACGGTATTTCTTGCCCCATTCCATGCCGCGGTCGGCATTGTCCTGGAACGTGTTTTTCGTCGTATAACCCAATTCCTCGCGGTTGCTAGCGTATGAGCCGTCTTCGTTGAGGGTTGTTCGATAGATGTACACCGAAGGATCCTTGGGCATTTTCAAATCCCTCGGCCAAGAAAGGGTCGTATTGCCCTTCACCTGGTTGAAAGTGAACTGCAAATCGATGCCCTGGTTGTTGAACGACTTGGTATAACTTTTCTCTTTGGACGAATTGGTTAGCGTTCGTTTGCCATCAGACCATGCTTTATTTCGGTAATAGGCATTCTTCACGGTCACCTTGTAAGTGGATTTGCTGGTAACCTTCACCTTAAAAGATTGGTTTTTCGGCACATTGATGGTAAAAGATTTTGATTCGTATCCATCAATTTCAAAATTATTCTTATTTATAAGGTTAGTTTCAGTCTCATCCCACAACTCAAGGGTAAAATTTGACTTGACAGAGGACTGCGTCACACCATTGTTACGCATGCCCAAACGGGTGCTACCATTGGTGTCCTCCATCTGAGAACTGTTGACTTTCGGCAGTTTGTCACCACGAAAGGTAAGCATTAGCTCTGTAGGACTTTTCCAAGCATATTCTGGCTCAGGAAGCGTCTCATAAGCGGGTTCCTTCAGTTCGATGTAATAGTTGAACCACACATAGATGATGACATCAGTATGCCACGACGGGTCCTTGTAGTATTTGCTGCGGCCTTTCACCCTCAGGTGTTTGTAGCCTTGATTGTAAGCATCTTGCGACAAGGAGACACGTGTGTTGATTTTGTGCTCGTATTCCGTGTCTTTCGACCCCTTGCGATAGAGAGCGGGATGGGACAGTTCAATCAATCCAGAACCAGATTTATTATCCAACTGGAAATTTTCACTGTCATCTTTGTCAAAATAGCCGTGCCCCACCAAGAGCTCGGTTCCGTTGTCATTGACCAAGTAGTAATCAAAGTCAGTGTTTCTGTATTCCATACCCTTTTTCTGCACAGCACTCACGCCGAGTTCCACGTCGAAACCCGGATATTCACTGGTGCAGGTGGCATTTCGTGAGATATCCACATGTTTAAGGCGTAAGGTCATGTCTTTCGCGCCTTCACCCGTCCACCATGAGTAGGAGTAGGAGAGGTTTTCATTCTCGTCGAACTTGACTTCGAATGAAGCGCTCCAACCATCACCATAGTAGGAATACGGGCCACAATCTCGATTTGTTCCGGCCATCACCGGCAAGTCGGTGGCATATAGCAATAGGGCTACCAAGAGTGCCCCAAAACAATGTAATGAATGTTTCATATAAGGTTGATTTTTAAGGTGATTATTATATTCAGGAATTATGAAATGATATTCTGGGATTATTGGGGTTGAACAATTCAGGTAAATAAAGATCTTTAGGGACTTTAGGGTCTTTCATTTGAGAGAGTCACAAAGGTGTGAGGCTCACCCCAAAATGCAAGGCGGTGAGTGGTGGCATTGATGACATTCATGGCATTTTGCCATTGGCATGCATGTGGATAGTGTATGCATCTATCTATCTTGGACTATAATAATGTAAAGGAACACAGATATCGGTATCTCTCAATAGGACGTGCAAAAGTAGGCGTTTTTTTCGATATAACCAATTATTTCATACACATTTTTCATTATTTAACATTTTTTCTTCCATCTAACCATTTCCTTTTTGTTGCCCTGAGGGCAAACCAGGCGTGCATGGCGAGAGTAAGGGGCAGTCCGTAGTGGCAGCGCATCACATGGAAGCGCTCCTGGAGTGAAGCTTGGTGGTGCTGTGTGGTTTGTCCCTCGGCGAGATAGAGTGCCAGCACCTGCCCGGCGTTACAAAGCGGTGCGTTCAACTCCTCTGCCCTCTTCATCACGCGGATGCACCAGTCCACGTCGGCAGAAAGGCGGTAGTGCGTGTCGTAGGGTGTCTCCTTGGCGATGTCCAACCGTGCATAGAAGGCCTGGTGGCACACCAACATGCCATAACGGAAGGAGCGCCAAGTCAGCTTCTGCGGCGGTCTGAGCCTCCGATGGCGCAGGAAACGTCCTTCGCCGTCGATGATGTCGGTGTCGCCATACACCACGGCGGGCCTGACACCATCGGCACGGGTCTCCACCACCTCTGCCACCACGGCGAGAGTGTCTTCTGCGGCGAGGCGATCCCCTGCGTTGAGGAAGCACACATAGTCCCCTGTGGCCATCCGCAGCCCCTTGTTCATCGCATCGTACAAGCCGTTGTCTTTCTCGGAAATCATTCGCACCTCGTGCCTACCCTCCTCCAAAGCCCTTTGGCAGTAGGCCTTCACCATCTCCACGGTGCCGTCGGTGGAGGCTCCGTCCACGATGACGTGCTCCACCCATGGGTGCTGCTGTGCCGCCACGCTGTCGAGCGTGGGTTGCAGCACTTCAACCGCCTGGTAGGTGATGGTGACGATAGTGATGCGTGTCATATTCCGTAATGCTTGAATGCCAGGGCATGGTTATAGACCTCAATGTATCGAAGGGCGACGCTGTCTTGCGAGAAATTTGCCGCCACCTTGCGCACGGAGGCTTGCGCCAAGGCCTGTCTATCGGCCTGGCACAACACCCAGTGGATGCCCTCCATGAGACTTCTGCCACTGCGGTATTCCGCCACGTATCCCGTCTTGAGATGGTCGATTTCCTCCGGGATGCCGCCCACCTTGAACCCCACGCACGGCACGCCGCACGCCATGGCCTCCATGATGGTGTTGGGAAGGTTTTCGGAGAGTGATGGCAGCACGAAAACGTCGGCGGCGTTGTACACATCGACCACCCGCTGCTCGTCGCTCACATACCCCAAGGGATATGCCTTCAAGGGCAACATCCCCTCCACCTCCTCGGCATGGCCTCCCAGCACCACCACGGCACATTGCTCGCCCATTTCCGGGTGCCCCTCCACGAGGAGGCGGCAGGCTTCCACGAGGTAGTCCATGCCCTTATAGGTGTTGGTGACGCGCTGCGAGACGAAGAGGATGAGTTTCTTGTCTTGAGGAAGCCCCAAGGCCTGCCTTGCCGCCACCTTGTCCTTGCTATGGAATACCCTGGTGTCGATGGGGTTGGGAATGCTGGTCACATTGTGCCCGACGAGAAGCGCACTCTGCCGTGCCTCGCTCTCCAACCACCTGCTGCAGGCCACGAAGAAGATATTTTGGTGCTCCAAAACGGCCTTCTTCCGCCACCACACCTTGGCAGCCAGGTCGTTGACGTCACCGCCCCCGGGCAGGTACTTGCACTGCCTGCACTGCGACTTGTATCCCTTGCAGCCCATGGTGAGGTGACAGATGGCGGTAAAGGGCCAGGCGTCGTGCATGGTCCACACCACAGGCTTCCCACTCGCCAACACCTTTTTCAGTCCGGAAAGGGAGAGCATGCCCTGGTTGACCCAGTGCAGGTGGATGATATCGGCCTCGCGGAACTCCCTTGTGCGGGTGATGTCGAAGCCGGCGTTGGCGATGTCGATGTCGAAGAGGTGTTTGCGGGAGAAATGCAGACTCGGGAGGATGGACATTCTCTCCCACAGGAAATGTCGCTGCGCCAAGAGGCTGTCGCCCATCCCCACGACGGTGATGTCATCGGTCTCCTTGTCCCTTACCAGCATCTTGGCCTTTACCCCTGTATTGTTAAGGGCGTCCTTGAGGCGGTTGGCGGCCAGGGCGGCACCGCCCGTTCGCTCGCTCGTGTTGATAATGAGTACTCGCATAGTAAAGGCAAAAGTAAAAATAAAATCTCTATTTTTCGCATAAACAAAGAAAAAATGTTGTTGTTATCGCACACGGCAGTTGATTTATATCAAGAAAAAGGCATTTTTATGTAGAATAAGCCAAAAAAAATTGCACACGCCCACTTTTGGTTGTACC
Organism: Prevotella sp.; assembly: GCA_017619755.1. GTDB lineage: Bacteria > Bacteroidota > Bacteroidia > Bacteroidales > Bacteroidaceae > Prevotella. Next base: position 53,743 of record JAFZRU010000022.1, on the reverse strand, counting down.
TTTGCATCGTCAATGATTGAGTCATCAATCATAAAGGTTAATAGATTGTTTAGGTTAGTAGTAATAGATTTAGGTTTTTAGTTATTAGGTTTAAGGTATTAAGTAGATTGTTTAATTGGACAACAAAGGCGACCGTGAGGTTCCCTTTGGTTTTGAAAGGATTTTTAGTTAAACATAGGCTCGTGTGCCGTGGCTCAGAGATGAGTCGCGGCACACTTTTTTTGATTACAAATCCGCCCGAGCGAGCGCCCGGGCGTTGTACTCATTTGAATGGTGAACTAAGTTGTTACCCCTTTTCAACAAGCACCACGGCGTAGGCACTGATGCCCTCCTGACGCCCGGTGAAGCCGAGCTTCTCCGTGGTGGTGGCCTTGATGGAGACATCGTCGGGTGTCACGCCCATGATCTGTGCCAAGCATTGCTGCATGGCGGGAATGTGAGGGTTGAGCTTGGGTTTCTCTGCGCAGACAGTGGCATCCACATTTCCCACGCGGTAGCCTTTGGAGGCGATGAGGTCCACCACCTCTTTCAAAATCACCTTGCTGTCCATATCGAGCGTGTCGTCGGAGGTGTCGGGGAAATGATATCCGATGTCGCGCATGGCGGCAGCTCCAAGCAATGCGTCACAAATGGCATGCACCAACACGTCGGCGTCGCTATGCCCCAAGAGGCCGAGGTGATGATCAATCCTCACACCGCCAAGCCACAGTGCACGCCCCGACACCAACTGGTGCACGTCGTATCCGAATCCCACCCTGATTATCATGGCCATTATCTCCTGTTGAAGAGGTCCTTGATGCCGTCCATGTCGAACGACAACGTGAAACGCAGCGTCTGGTCGAGGGGATTGCTCTTCGCCGTGGCGATGACATAGCCGGCATCGAGGGAGAAGACGCTCATCTTGAAGCCAGCGCCCACGGTGAAATATTTTCTGTTTCCCTTGTTCTCGTGCTCGAAATGGTATCCAGCACGTATGGCGAACTGGTCATGGTAGGTATATTCAGCACCGACGCTCCACTGTATCTCCTGCAACTCCTCCTTAAAGCCGTTGGGAGCATCGTTGAAGCTCTTGAACATGCCACTGATGCTCGACACGTCGAAATACTCCTTCTCCAAACGGTCCTGGTATTCCTGGGAAGTCTCTTCCTCCCGCTGCTTGGGATAGGTGGGTACGAGAAGCTTGTTGGCGTCGGCGGCGATGGTGAAGCGGTTGTACTCGTCCACGGGAATCATCAGCGAGGCGCCTAAACGAAGGTTGGTGGGTATGAACTCGCTGTGGTCGTCGCCTCCGAAGGAAATCTTGCTACCTATGTTGCTCACGTTGAGGCCCAAGCCGAGCTGGCACTCACGCGCACCAAGGTTGAGGTAGTTCTGGTAATAGCACGAGATGTCGGCTGCGAAGGCCGAACCGGGGCTGGTGTCCTCCGTAAAATCGTAGGTGAGGTCGGAGTAAATCCACCTCACAGCCGCACCGAGGGAGAAATTCTCGCTGAGCATGAGGGAGTACGCCACGTCAAGCGACATCTCGTAGGGGTTGATGGTCATGTCGTTGGTGTCGTCGAGTGAACTGCTGGTCATCACCTCTCCCAAGGAGAAATATCTCAAGGAGCCGGAGACGGCGCTGTAGTCACCGATGCGATAGTACCCCACGAGCCATGCCAAGTCCATATCGCTGACAAGCTGACGGAGCCACGGGGTGTAGTTGAGCGCCACGCCGGCCCTGGAAATGGTGAAGGGGTACTTGGCCGGGTTCCAGTACTGCGACACGACATCGGGGTCGGTGGCAGCTCCCACGTCACCCATGCCGGCTGCACGTGCGTCGGGTGCTATCGTCTGAGAGGTGACGGAGGTGTTGACGGGGTTGAACATATCTTCCTTCTGGGCCATTGCCGCGAGGGACAGGATGGAGAGTGCGAAGACGGTGATTCCTCTGATATTCATTTTTCTTCTTTTTTCTGCTGATGAAAGCCGTGATGTGGCCGGACTTGCATATAAAAAACGCATGTATGGCTTAATTATTGTCTATGATGATGAGTTTCTTGGCTTTGGAGGCCATGGAACTACCGTCGGAGGCGATGCGCACCCGGTAGAGATAGACACCGGTCTGCAATTTCTGCCCTCCGTCCACGGTGAGGTCCCAGTCGATGGTGATGGTGGTGGAGGTGTTGGCGCTTGTCTGGGAATGGCTCCACAGCAGCCTCCCGCTGACGTCGAAGATGTCAAGCACGACATCGATTTCGCTGCCCGCCCTGTCATGGGTGATGATGAACGTGGTGCCGGTGGTGGCGGGATTGTTGGTGCAGCTGAGACTAAGCAGGTTGGGTTGCATGCCCATGACGACGTTGAAAGTCAACTCGGCGGTGGAGGAGTTGTTGAGGATGTCCCAAGCCCTGAACCTGAGGGTGTGCCTGCCGGGTTCGAGTGCCGGTATGTTGTAATAAGTGGTCCCACTGGTGTAGCTTCCAAAGTCGAAAGTGAAGTTATCATTGAGCACATAGGTCTTCCCCATGTCTCCGTCGATGGTGAGCTGCAGGTCGTGTCCTATGCCCGTACCGGCGGCGTTGATGCCATCCTTGTCTGTCACTCTCGCCACGAAATAGGGGGTGCTGTTGACATCGTCTCCATTGGTGAACGACGATTTGTTGAGGTAGCAGAAGATGGACGGCCCGATGGAGTCGTTTTCCGCCGTCTGGGACCCTCCAACGCGGAAGGCGTCGCAGGCACCATGGGCCTCCAAGGTGTGTTGGTCGTTGACGGCGTACAGGTTCATCAGTCCAAGCCCGTCGGAGTAGTTGATGTCCATCGGCACAGCAAAAGAGAAATGGAACTTGCCGTTCTCCACGTAGTCGAAGCCGTTGAACAGCACGTTGGGACGGTCGTAGTAGGTGAAAGGCTCGTCGCTGTCCTCCGCCTGCCCACGGCAGGTGACCAGTTCCTCGGAGTCCCTCACCACGGCAGTGAGCTGTCCGTTGAAGCTCTCGTCACAGACTCCGTTGCGCTCGATGTGCCCGGCGACGGTGGCAATGGAACCGGCGGCGATGGCGATATCCTTCCCGCTTCCCACTGGAATGCCGTTGATGCTGTCCACGACGGTCTTGAGCGTGGGTACGTTGAGGCAGAGCGCCGGGTCTCCCAAGAGGGAGTAGCGCAATTTGTTGGAGGTCTTGTCCTGCCCGGAAGTGATCATCTCGTTTTTCGCCAAGCGCTGTGCCTCCCCTATCGACACGCGTTTCCCATCCACGACACTCAGCACGTGCTTGAGGTAGGTGCGGTTGAGGTAGGCGTTGTAACTCTGATAGACGGTTCTCGTGGTGCCGAAGAAGGCCATGCAACCGCCCTTCTTGTTGAGCAGGCACTCCACGCCGATGCAATCCTCCGCCATATCGAAGGGGGCGATGTCACAGGAGGCGGTGATCCACAAGGGCATGTGGGTGTTGGTGAAGTCCTTGAAGTCCTGCAGCATCAGCACCTTCTCATGGGAGATGCTGTTGGCAGCACCGTGGCCGGAATAGTCGATGACGAGGGCGCCAGAGGCCTGAGTCTGCTTGATGTCCTTCGCGCAGTCGGGGTAGGTGTTGCCGGTGGAGGTGGTGACCCTGGTGTATGCGTCCCACATCACCTTCTTCACCTGGAAGCCGGGATAGAGGGAGTTGACGAGGTTGGCGGCGTTGTTGGCATCCACCAAGTGCGAGTTGTTGTTGCCGTCGTCGCCCAAGACAACGACGAGGTTCTCCCAAGCCCCGGCGTCGCCGTTCTCCATGTAGTTGATGCTCTTGTCAGTGACAGTTTTTGCATCGGCGGCAGTGTGTACGGGGAAGCGTCCCACGGCGAGGTCGAGTTTGTCCGTGCTTTGCGGGTTGAGGCCCTCTCCGTCGTCGAGGAGTGCGATGAAGCCGTCATCAACGAGGCAATAGATTTCGCTGAAAGACTCCTCGCTCTCGTAGCACAGGAGGAAGTCGTCAGGCGAGAAGTTGCGCGTGTCGGAGGTGAGCATACGGTTGTCCCACACGCCGTCTCCGAAGAGAAGGACGTACTTGGGCATGTCGCTCTCTGTCTCGGCCCGGTCGTAGAGCATCTTGAGATAGCGGCGGTAGGCGTTGATGTCGGGCGTGCCGCTGGCAAACTCGTTGTATAGCTCGTCGGCGGGAATGATGCGCACGCGGAGGGAGTCGTGCGCCTCGTGGTATTCGGCCAGGCGCTTGGCCTGAGGCAGGAGTTTCTGCGAGGTGGGGATGATGATGACCATGTCGGCCGGCCCGTCGGCGTGGTGGTTCTGGTTGGTGATGGCGTGCACCACCTCGGGCGTGGGGATGCCGCTGTAGGTGAGGGCTGTCATGTGGCGCGGCTTCTCGGTGTAGATGTCGATGTAGTCGAGCCTGGCAGGGCCTCCGGAGACGGTGGAGATGATGATGGTGTCGGTGGCCCTGAGATTTGGCACGTCATAAACCTGCTTTGTCTCCTTGCCGCGCTCATAGCTGCCCGGGTTCATGGAGAGTTCGCCCACGACGGAGTTGTTGATGCTCACTTCGACGACGGTGGAGACGCCGGCAGTGACCGCCACGGCCACCTTTCCCGGCCCTTCCCCACCGGGGCTTGCCAAGACGTATGTCTGTGGGTAGCCGACGTTGATGGGCGTGCTCTCGAAGAGGTTGCGCCCTCCCTTGAACCAGGAGTAGTTGTCCGTCTCATGCAGGGTGTGGTAATGCTCAGGGCGGGGATAATGCTCGCTGACGAAGGCGGCGCTGTCGATGGACAATGGTTCGCCATCACCTTGGGTGAGGAAATAATAGCCATGGTCGGAATAAGGGTTGCGCGTGCGCTGCATGGTGGACGGCGTGGACCACGACACGGGGCCTTGGGCGTAGAACAGCCTCCTCCCGCCGACGTTGCAGGTAGGCACCTCCTTCAAGTCATCGGTGGCCACCAGCTCGTCAGGATTGAGCAGTTCGTTCTGAAGGGCGCCGCCGTAGCCGTAGAGGCGCACCTTGGAGAGGTCGCTGAAGCCGGCCTGCTTCACCAAGGCGTCGTTGAGCTGGTAGATGCCGGAGGACGGCACGCGGATTTTCACCCATCGACCGTTGGCCAGGACGGAGTTGTCGGCATAGCGGCCAGCACCCGCCTCTTGTGCCTTCGGGGCGCGGCGCATGGAAGGCACAGGCCGTGCCTCCACCTTGAGCATGAAACTCACGATGGTCTTGTAGCGGCTGTCACGAAAGACGAAGGGATGGAAGGAGACCTCCAACCGGGCCTTCTTGCGCTCCACCACGACGTTGCACTCCGGCTCCGGCAACTCGGGCAGCGGATCGGCGACGAGCGCCTTGAGCCGCTTGACGCTGTAAGGGGCGGTATCTATAAATTCCGGGTAGAGGATGCTGACGGTGTAGGTGGAGTCGGCATAGTTGTCGGGCAACGGCAGGGAGCAAGCGAAGCGTGGCAGCACGGAATCCACAGCCAGCTCCCCTGCGGTGAGATTGTAGAATTGCTGGGCGCCCGCCATCTGTGCTGTGAACAGCAGCAGGATGGCGGCGAGCATGCGCTTGGCCTTTCCGGCCATGGCCTCCAAACACTTCGTCGATGTGGCTTGCATGTGGATGTGGTGATGTTTCAAAACAATCGTTTGCTCACTTGACATTGAACTCGAGTAGTTTCCTGTCATCCAGGAATCCTATGACATGTTGGTTCTCACACACGGGGAACAGCGGCGCCGGCGCCCCGGTGAAAACGAGGTCGCCCATCCGCAGCGTGGTATGGCGGCTGATGTGTGAGATGATGCTGTCGATGGTGTGCAGCATATGGCAAGAGTCCCCCTCCTGGGCAGTCGCTCCGTTGATGTCGATGCGGAAGGAGTGTCGCCGAAGCTCCCCCACGTCGAGCCACTCCCCTATCGCCGCGGCTCCGTCGAAGCCAATGGCGGGATGCCATGGCAGGCCCTCCCGCCTCAGTTGTTCGAGAAGGTCGGTGGCCGTGAATGTCATACCGCAGGTGAGCGCATCGTAGTATCTGTGTGCGAAACGCTCGGGGATGCCCTTCCCAAGCCGGCAGACCCGCACCACGATATGTGCTGCGGCCTTCACCGTCCCCAAGTCGTCGGGGATGAAGCACGGCTTCCCTCCCTTGATGAGGGTGGAGTCGGGCCGGTTGAAGACGACGGGGTTCTCTTCAATATTATATAACGGCACTCCGGCCACTTTATTGTATGTGGTGTAATTGAAAGCGACGTTGAAGATTTTCATGGGGTTTGGAGGCTCTCCTTGTTGGTGTGAAAAAGCCAGGCAGGGGGTGCTTCCCCCACTGCCTGGCTGTGGATGTTGCTTGCAAAAGGATGCGCGTTAGTCGGCACGGAGGGTGAAGCGCTTGAAGTCAAGCACCTTGAGCTCCTTGTCGGCAGCCTTGAGATAGGTGGCCACGTTCTCCTTCGGCTCGTGCATGATCACCTCTTGGTTGACGAGGCAATTCTCCTTGAAGAATTTTGCCATACGACCCTTGGCGATGTTCTGAATCATCTGCTCGGGCAGGTTGGCAGCCTTGGCCTCAGCGGCCTCCTTCTTGATGACGCGGGCCTTCTCAGCCTCTTCCTCGGTGAGCCATCCCTTGGCGATGTTGGAGCTGATGTGGTCGTCGCTGTCAACCAGGTTGGGGTTGATGCCGGCCTTCTTCAGAGCGGCCTCCACGGCCTTCTCAATCTGCTCTTCCTTGGTCTTCTGGATGGCCACTTGGAGCTCGTTGTCCTTCACAGCCTGCGGCACGCTCTCCTCGTCGAGGGCGACGGGGTTCATCGAAGCCACCTGGAGGGCGAGTTTCTTGCCCTGCTCGCTGAAGTCCTTGTTGAGCTGCACGAGGGTGCAGAGGATGTTCTTGTTTTGGTGATTGTAGCTGTAGATGTTCTCTCCCTGGAGGAAGTTGTATCCGTCGAGCTCCATCTTCTCACCGGTGATGCCAGAACGCTGGGTGATGGCGTCGGCCACCTTCTGACCGTCGGCGAGGGTGAGGTTGGACACCTCTTCGAGGGTCTGGCAACGGTTGGCCACGGCGGCGTCGAGGACGGCCTGGGTAAGGGCGATGAAGTCGGCTCCGTTGGCAACGAAGTCGGTCTCGCACTTCAGGGCGATGATGGCGGCGAAGCCATTCTCCACCTTCACCAGCACGCATCCGTTGGAGGTTTCGCGGTCGCTGCGCTTGGCGGCGATGGCGAGGCCACGCTCGCGGAGGAGGTCCTTAGCCTTGTCGAAGTCTCCCTCAGCCTCGGTGAGCGCCTTCTTGACGTCAGCCAGGCCGGCACCTGTCATGGTGCGGAGCTTCTTGATGTCTTCCATATTGGGTTTGTAAGCCATTTTCTTTCTTTGTTTTTTGGGTTGTTGGTGTTGATTATTCTGCTGCCGGGGCATCTTCCTCGGCGGGAGCGGCGGGAGCTTCTGCTACCGGCTCCTCAGCGGCTGGCTCCTCTACGACGGGAGCGGCCTCCTTGCGAGCTCTGCGCTGACGCATGGGCCTGGGCTCTGCAGCCTCTTCGTTTTGCTCTGCAGCGGCTTTCTCGTCAGCCTTCTCAGCCTTGCGCTCCTCCAAGCCTTCAGCAATGGCGGCGCAGCAAGCGGTGAGGATGACGTCGATGCTGTCCTTGGCATCGTCGTTGGCGGGGATGACGAAGTCGATGTCATCGGGGTTGGAGTTGGTATCCACGATACCGAAGACGGGGATACCCAAGCGGCGGGCCTCCTTCACGGCGATGTTCTCTTTCATCACATCGACGACGAAGAGGGCTGAGGGCAGGCGGGTGAGGTCGGAGATGGAACCCAGGTTCTTCTCCAACTTGGCACGCTGGCGTGTCACCTGGAGCAGCTCGCGCTTGGAGAGGTTGGCATAGGTGCCGTCTGCGATGAGTTTGTCGATGGTGGCCATCTTCTTCACAGCCTTGCGGATGGTGGGGAAGTTGGTGAGCATGCCGCCCGGCCAACGCTCGATGACGTATGGCATGTTGATGCTCGTGGCTTTCTCTTCCACGATGCTCTTGGCTTGTTTTTTAGTAGCGACGAAGAGGATTTTCTTTCCCGACTTGGCGATTTGCTTGAGAGCCTCGGCGGCCTCGTCGATTTTCACGACCGTCTTGTGCAGGTCGATGATGTGGATGCCATTGCGCTCCATGAAGATGTAGGGAGCCATGGCGGGGTTCCATTTGCGGCGGAGGTGTCCGAAATGGCAACCGGCCTCCAGCAGCATGTCAAAATTTGTTCTTGGCATTTTGTTTTTGTTTTTTGTTTACTTTCCTTTTAGTCTTCTCTATCAACCAACCGCCAAGTAGTCGCCTCCCGGCCTCTCAAGAAGCCAGGCGACGGGTCTCGCCGGTTTGGATGCTAAACACGATTGTCGTATTAACGCTTGCTGAACTGGAAGCGTGCACGTGCCTTGGGGCGACCCGGCTTCTTGCGCTCCACCTCGCGTGAGTCGCGGGTGAGGAAGCCCTGGTCCTTCAACGCCTTCTTGTCCTCGGCGTTCTCCTTCACCAAAGCACGGGCGATGGCCAGACGAAGGGCTTGGCTCTGCCCGGTGAAGCCTCCACCGTCCAAATTCACCTTCAAGTCATACTTCTCTGCCACGCCGAGCAGGTTGAGTGGCTGCTTGACCACATACTGCAGCAGGGGAGAGGGGAAATATTCGGTGAGGTCCTTCTTGTTGATGGTGATCTTGCCGGTGCCTTCGCACATATAAACACGTGCGACGGCGCTCTTGCGGCGACCTATGGCATTAATGTATTCCATTTGCTGTGATTATTTATACTGGTTAATATCAATGGCACGGGGTTTCTGAGCCTCTTGCTGGTGCTCGGTGCCCTCGTAAATGTAGAGGTTGTACTGAAGGCTGCGGCCAAGGGGACCCTTGGGGAGCATGCCCTTCACGGCATGACGGATGATGCGCTCCACGCCGTTTTTCTTCTGACGAAGCTTGGCAGGAGTATTGAAGCGCTGGCCGCCAGGATAGCCGGTGTAGTGGGTGTAGAGCTTGTCGGTCTCTTTCTTCCCAGTGAACACCACCTTGTCGGCATTGATGATAATCACGTTGTCTCCACAGTCCGCATGGGGTGTGAAGCAGGGTTTGTACTTTCCACGGAGCAACTTGGCAACCTTCGAGCAGAGACGGCCCACCACCTGGTCGGTGGCATCGATGACCAACCACTCCTTCTGAACGGTTTGCTTGCTCATGGAAACGGTCTTGTAACTTAAAGTGTCCATTTAAAATTTTGAATTTACTACTAAAAAACAAATTTAATTAAGGTGGAATGGCGATTCACTAACCGTCGCGCCCGGCCAAAGGCACCACTATTAACACGCCAAACCCGGGGGCTCTAAGCTACCCCCTGGAAATAATCGGACTGCAAAGGTACACATTCTATTTCATTTTGGTGACACTCTTCAAGCCCCCCACCTATGATTTACACTTTTTTAACGGTTTAAACAATCTTTAACAGGCGTTTTATTCTTTAACGACCATCTTTTTCCCATTGACGATGTAGATGCCGGGGGCGGAATGACTTGTGGTGACACGCCGCCCACTGAGGTCATGGACGACGGCATAACCCTGTGGAGCCACTACCGGCAGGTTCACCCCGAGTTCCCCACCCTTCAGAGCGATGAAAGGCTCCGAGGTGTCTAGACAGGCATAGACGGCGAAAGGCTCCAGCACGGCGTCCTCCTCCAATCGGGTGAAGCCCCATTGGCCGTCGCGGCAGGAGAGAACATAATCACCTATATAAAGATGTATGCGCGTAAAGGCACCCCGCAGCATGTCAGTGAGCGGCGATGCCTGAGAGGCCACCTCGCCATTGCCTGTGAAAACCACTTCGCCCCGTGCCTCCACGACGACGGGGGTAAGCGCCGGAACAGTTTCTAACGGTGTCAGTGAGAGTTGTTCATCCACGGCATACACCCTCGCCCCTTCCGGAACTGTGGCGGCGAAGGGCAACATAACCATCCGAAGGCCATCCACCTGTAGCGTCAGCGTGGCCTGCTGTGCAGTGAAGGGGGTTGCCGGGAGGAAGTCGCCGCCGTCGGGGGTGAGCGTGAGTAAAGCGCACTGTCCGTCAACCACCACGTTGGCGGCCTCGATGCTGCTGCCCACGGGCAGGTAGGCCACGCGGTTGCCACCCATCCAGGGCAGTTCTGTTGGCAGCAGCGTCACGCCTGTCAAGTCGAGACTGGTGCAGTTGGCGTCGTTGGTGTAGTCGAGCACATAGGTGTCGTCGGCCACGTAGGCACCGGTGAGCGTGGCGGCGTAAGGTGCTGTTGGCCCGGCAAGATAGACATCCCCGAAGGTGATGGAGAGCGTCGATGACCAATTGTTGTTGGTCAGCGAGATCAGTCCCTGGCAACCGTCGGGCAGAGTCTGCGGCGAGAGGTCGAGTACGATGTTGAAATTCTCACGTTGCGTGAACTCCAAGTCGCCATAGTTGTGTGTCGAAACCTCCCCGTTGGCATTGACATAAGTCAGCGTGGTGAGAGCCGAACTGTAGTTGAGCGTGGACGTCATCTTCTTCACCTGCATCACTAATCGCGTGTAGCGGTTGTCGAGAGCCACAAAGCCATAGTTGGCATTGGTGCGCGAGGAGATAAGAGGCGTATTGTGGTCGAAGGTCTTTGTCTTCCCGCTCAACTTGTAGGTGGTGCCGAACATGCTCTTGGTGGCCACCATGTCGTCGAGACGATTGAAATGGGCGATGCCGCCCTTCATATCCGACGGCTGGCGGTCGCTGCTGCGAATGAACAGGACGGTGGCCACGCTTCGTGGCTCGATGCTCACCACCGGTCGGCACGTCTCGCCCTCCAAAGCAAGTGTGGTGGCTTGGAAGCTCTTGCTCCTCGTTGTGCTGACCATCTTCCCCTCCTGGGTATAGAAAGGCAGGTCGAACCTCACGGAGACCTCCCCCTCTGCCTCGTTGGCCACCACGGCCACCACCGTGTCGCCAGTGGTGGAGAGGTATGCCGACCCTTCCAGACCAGCGGACCCGAAATCGGAGTCAATGCGGGTCATGCCGGTGACGAAGCGTGCGAAATGGGCCATCACCCACCCGCGTTTTGTCACCACGCCGGCAGAGGTGCCCATTTGTCCGTCGCCAAGCATACCGTAATAGCGCTTGGCAGCATAGTGCACCCAGACGTTGAAGTCGCCCAACATGCAGGTGTTGATGGCGCGGAAGAAGTCGAAGAAATCCTTCGAGAAATCGAAATTTCGGTTTGAGGCCTGGTTCTCGTTCCAGTTGATGAGGTATTCCGTCATCCATAGTTCCTTCCCCTTGGCGGCAAGGTTCTTGTAGGCCGACTGTATGCCACCATATTGGTGTCCGCCATAGATGTCGAAGCCCGGCAGCACGTCGCTCTTGTTCAAGGCGTTGGCGTAGTTGTCGCTCACGGCGAGTGTCTCCGGGGCAATCACCTTGCAGCTGATGGTGGCACCGTAGGTCTTCACAAACTCCGCGATATCGGAGGCAGACCATAGGCATCCAGCGTAGGTGGCAGCCCAATCAGGCTCGTTTTGGATGCTGATGGCGTCAAGCTCCACGCCGTTGTTGCGCAGATACTGCACATAGTCCTCCAAGTATTGGGCGTAGTCAGGCCAGTTTTCCTTCTTCAGGTATCCCAGCGTGCCGTCACTGTTCTTGGCGTTGGAGGTGCCGTTGGTCTTCCATTCCGCCGGCTGTCCCCAAGGGGAAGCAAAGACAATCAGCCCCATTTGCTTGGCGTTCTTCGCTGTCTGTAGCGACTGGCTCCAGGCGTTCTTCCCTACAGGAATGTAGAGGCGCATGATGTTGCAACCCACCGTGCTGCCAGCCCCCCACACTTTCTTGATGTCGGAGGTGCTCATGTGATTGTAGGTGAACTGCGGAGAGCAGACAAAACCACCAAAGCCTGTGACGTACTGGTGACGCACCCGGGCGTCAAGGCGAACGGTGGCCGGCTGGGAGAAAGCCGGGGCTGCTGTTAGGACCGCGAAAAAGACAATGATGCCCAAAAAGATTTTTCTCATTTTTTACAGGGATTTTTCAAGGGAGGACTTTTTTATAGGGGGATAGGGGCCATAGAGGCTATAGAGGCTATAGAGGCTATAGAGGCTATAGAAGCTATAGGCACTATAGCCTTAGCTTGTAGCTCAGACCCACGACGTGGCGGTTGGGTTCGTTGTCAGAGTCGTCGTCCACACGCTGATAGCGGTAGTATAGACCCAAGGTGTTTTTCTTGTTGAGTTTCCAGTCTGCTCCTGCGGTGAAGCGGATTTTTTCCAAGTTCCAGGCGTTGAAGGCCTCCACGCTGAGATAGGGGGTGGCGGGGATGCCGGAGAGCTTGTACTCTCCCATCAAACGGCTGCGCAACACGCTCTTCCCCTTGCCACGGTAGGTGTGCTCCTCACCGTCCCAGTCCTCATCGTAGTAGCTCCACCGTTGGTCCACGGTGTATTCCGGGCGGTAGGTGTATTGCCAACGCTCACGCAGCGACAACTCCATACGACTGATTTTCCAACTGCCAGTGAGCGAGACGTTGAAGCGATGCCTCACCCCCCAGTATTGTGCGCGTTTCTTCGGGTCGCCAACCTTGCGAAGACCTTTTTGCACCTTGCCGTCACCCTCTTCGTAATACGAGATGCGCTCGTTGTTGTCATAGAGGAAGGTGTAGCCAGCCGAGGCCTTCAGCCAGGGTAGTACCTTGTAGCCAACGGCCACGCCGCCAGACCAACGGTCCACGGTCTTCACATCGTCGCGGGTGCGCATCTCCGCCTCCACACCCACGGTAAATTTCTTGTCTATCTTCTTTACGGCCTCTATGGAAATCTCCGTGCCGAAGTCATCGCCGCTGTCGGCTTGGGCGAAACCGGCCAAGGGAGTCACGGCGAGAGCCAGCAAAAGCATTGTCTTTTTCATCTTTATGGGGTTGAAGGGTTTAAGGGTTCAAGAGTTTAAGGGGTTTAAGGGATTAAGGACTTTAATGTCGTTAAGGTCTTTAAAGTCTTTATACCTCGCGCAGTTCTGTCTGCTTTAGTTTCACCTTGGCGTCAACGGAGTTAGAGCCAGTCTTGTCGCTGTTCTTATAATACACCTTGAGCACGGCCATGTCACGAAGCAAGTCAAGGCCTCCCACCTCCACCCTGGTGATAGCCAAGCCGGTGCGCTTCTTGAGGTCGTCGATGAGTTCCTCTCGACAATCCGGGCGGATGAGTTCGATGCGGTCGTACTGAATGAGTTTGCAAGGCACCACCTTGAGGACACGCTCGCAAAACCACACACACAGCACGATGAGGATGTCAGTGAGCAGCAGTTCCACGACGGGCATGGTGGATGCCAAGGCGTTGACAACGGAGAGGCACAGCACGATGAAGAGATAGGTCATCTCCCTCACCGGCATGGCGTCGGTGCGGTAGCGCATGATGCTGAAGATGCCAAACATGCCGATACCCACGCCTATTCCGGTCTTTCCCTTCATATCTTCGAGGACGAATATCATAAAGAAGACGATGAAGAAGATGGCCACACCAATGAGCATGAAAGTGAAGAAGAAGTCACGCCGCTTGCTCTTGGGATAGTAGAGGTATTTGACGATGATCCAGTTGACCAACATACAGATGGCGAAGCGTACCAGCATTTGCAGGTAGTCCGCAGAGACGAATTTGAGGATGAATTCCATTATTGTATGATTTTTTGATTTTTTCTTTTTTATGGGGGCTATAGATGCTATAGATGGATGCTATCTATGTGGCAGAGGCGGCGATTTTTTTGATGTCGATAAGCTTGGGCTTGAAGCGGTTGACCTGCAAGTGATGGTTGGTGAGGGCGGAGCCCATGCAATACTTGCTGAAGCCGTGGGGGAAGACGCGTAGCTGGCGGAGCATCTCCAAGACAGGCGAGTAGCACAGCCCGTCGCGCTTGAGCTCCACGATGACCAGGGGGTGCATGTGTCGCTTTTCGCCGGTGACGAGGTTATGAAATTGCAGATTGGTGTCGATGGTGAGCCGTTCGGTGCGCGCCTTATTGACGAGTGTGATGCGGTCGAAGGCGTTTTGTATGGCCGGTATGAGCTCTTTAGGCTCGTATCGCAAATGAGTGGCGAGGAACTGTAGTTTCTCCGGGTCGTCGAGGCCCATGTCGGTCACCTCCATCCGCTTTTTCTTCGTCCTTCCACGATTGTTCTTCGTCTTCACCTCCATGAACTGCAGATTGGAACTGACGTAGGTGCGGAAACGGAGCTTTTGCCTGCCGGCATGCCCGTGTTGGTGCTGGTAGTACATATCGTAGTTGCGGGTGTCAAAATAGGTGGTGTTGTACCTCATGTTGCGCTCCCCGCCAATCTCCTGTGCCATATAGTCGTCCATGGCCATTTCGAGCAATGTCCTCAGCACCGGCATCGTGGTGACAAACTTCGTGTCAATGCGGTTCATCAGGCGTATGCCGCTCATCTCGTCAAGCGAGATTTTGTCGAATTTTGAGAGAATTTCGTCCATGGCGTTAAAGATTGATGCTTCGTTTCCGGGTAGTTGGGAGTCTTCCCGAAGATTTAACGCAAAAATAACGTGAAAAGTATTTTCTTGAAATGATTATCAACCAACAAGTGTTATTTTTCAGCAAAATGACGCCGGGGTCAGTTGTGGCCCCGGCGTCAAGAAGTGTTGTAGTCTGTCTTGATGCCTGAAAGGGTGCGTCATTTCACGTCGCCCACCTGGATGAGGTATTCGGCAATCTGAACGGCGTTGAGGGCGGCTCCCTTCCGGATTTGGTCGCCACTGAGCCAGAAGGTGAGGCCACAGTCGTCGGCCAAGTCCTTTCGTACACGCCCTACGTAGATGTCGTCGTGACCGGCGGTGTCGAGAGGCATGGGGTAGACGAGCTGCGTCGGATCGTCGCACAGGGTACAGCCGGGGGCTGCGGCGATGGCGGTCTGGGCCTCTTCCACGCCGAGGGGGCGTTCCGTCTCTATCCACACGCTCTCGGAGTGGGAGCGGAGAGACGACACACGCACGCAGGTGGCGGAGCAACGCACATCGGAGTGCATGATCTTGCGCGTCTCGTTGAACATCTTCATCTCCTCTTTCGTGTAGCCGTTGGGTTGGAACACGTCTATCTGTGGGATGACGTTGTAGGCCAGCTGATAAGGGAATTTCTTCACCGTCACCGGGCGCTGCTCCACAATCTCGCGGTATTGCTGTTCCAACTCTGCCATGGCGGCGGCACCGGCGCCACTCGCACTCTGGTAGCTCGACACATGGATGCGCTTGATGTGGGAGAGCTGCTCTAAAGGCTGCAACACCACAACCATCATGATGGTCGTGCAGTTGGGGTTGGCGATGATGCCACGGGGACGGTTGAGGGCGTCGGCGGCATTGCACTCAGGAACGACGAGAGGCACGTCGTCGTCCATACGGAAGGCACTGGAATTATCGATCATCACTGCTCCATGGCGGGTGATGGTCTCGGCAAACTCCTTCGACGTACCGGCACCGGCTGAAGTGAAGGCGATGTCAACACCCTTGAAGTCGTCATTGTGCTGCAACAACTTCACCTCATGCTCCACGCCCTTGAAAACATACTTTCTCCCGGCGCTCCGGGTGGAGCCGAAAAGCACCAACTCGTCAATGGGAAAATTGCGCTCCTCCAACACGCGGAGGAATTCCTGACCAACGGCGCCGCTGGCGCCTACAATCGCTACTTTCATCTTTATTTGCGTTATATAATAATGTTTCGGGTTGCAAAAGTACTACTTTTCAACCTAAAAGACGCAAAAAAGGCAGCATTTTTAACTATTGCGATGATAAAATGTTATTAAGTGCCTATTTGGAGACGGGGCGAACGCTCTGACCGTAGTCGCGACAAATGCTGTAGAACGAGTGCGCACCGTCCGAATTGAAGTACAGGAGGTAGGCGTAGAATGAGTAGGAGGGAAACTGCGTGGACGACCAGTAGTAGCCGTAGTTGCCGGCACTGTTGAGGTTGTCAACCCAGCGATGGCCAGCCACAGGCAAGAATATCGTGCCATCGTTGTTCTTGCTCATCAACTGAAGCCCTTTGACTCCGTTGAACATAATCCATTCACTTGTGCAGTTATCAAGCAGCTCTTGGATTTGGTCTTTAGACGGCATCACCCAAGTGCCGCCCCACTTCACGTGGGCAACATCGTATGGTGTACCAACAATGTCGGAACCAAGATTCCTACAAGAACCATCTGAGTTATTGTAATACATATAGGTGCTCCAATCGTACACTTCCTTCTGTTCGGTTTCTCCCCAGGCATAGTAGCCGCCATACTCCTCGGGTGTGGAAGCACCCAAGTTGCAGCATGACCAAAGGGTGCCGGAGGGTAGTCCGAGGTCGATGGCGTGTGGATGGTTGGCATCGGGGCAAGAAAGGTCATATTTTGGACCATTTAGGATTGCATCCACCAACATCGTCACATCAGAAACGGATAACTTGCTGTCATTATCCATATCACCTCTTAAGGTTGTTTGTGCATTGGTCGTGAATGTCAAGGACAACAATGCGAAAAAAGATAGTATTTTTTTCATTGGATTAGTAAAAATTTAAAGTTAAATCTGATTCTGCTGACAAAAATACTCAAAATGTGTGAAAAATCCAACCTTTTTCCAGAAAAAATATGAAATATAGTGATTTTTTGTTCACTCCTCTCCTTTCTTCCACAAATATCACCCCAAAAACCCTACTTTTAGGTATTGCATGCATGCCCCAAAAGCCCTACCTTTGCATGCAGAAAAAAGTAAATGATTCATAATGTTTGTGTATAGTGTTGATTGTCAGAGGGAACCTTTTCGCCCGTAGTGATACGCGCCCCCCACTGACATCATCCCCCACCCCATTTCATCTTATTCCGACGATGCTCCGACCAAATGGAGCCAAGTAAAAAAGAAATGCAAAATAAAAAACTTTGGTTTTTGCTTTGTATTGTCTTCGGCTTGCACTATCTTTGCTGTCGCGAAGATAATGACAACCGCCATGATTAGAAAAACCATCCTCTGCGCACTCTGCGCATGCGCCCTGCTCAGCGCCAACGCACAAAACAGCATCAACCTCGCCGGGAAATGGAACTTCGCCATTGACCGCGAGAACAGCAGCACACCGCCGACACGCTGCGAAGAAACCATCAACCTGCCCGGCTCCATGCTCACCAACGGCAAGGGAGACCCCGTCACCCCTGAGACGAAATGGGTGGGGTCGCTCTACGACTCCTCCTACTATTTCAACCCCCACATGGAGCCATACCGCCATCCCGGTAGGATGAAATTCCCCTTCTTCCTCACCCCCGACAAGCACTACGTGGGTGCCGCTTGGTACACACGGGAGGTGACGACCCCCAAGAGTTGGAAAGGCAAACTCATCACCCTCCACCTTGAGAGGCCCCACATCGAGACCACCGTCTATGTCAACGGCCGCGAGGCAGGTCACCAATTATCCCTCAGTGCCCCCCACCAATACGACCTCACCGACTATTTGCGACCGGGGAAGAAGGATGTCATCGCCATCAAGGTCTATAACGGCATAGAGAACGTCTGCGTAGGCCAGGACTCACACAGCGTGACCGACCAGACACAGGGCGACTGGAACGGCATCGCGGGACGCATCACCCTCGACGCCGCACCACTCATCCACCGCAAGCGCGTGGAAACGGACATCCACACCGCCACGGCACGGATCCTCATCAACGACACCACCTACACCATCCACCTGCCCCAACCCCTGCGCCTGTGGAGCGCCGACAACCCACAGCTCTACACCGTCAAGGTGTGCTACCAGGGCGACTCCATCCCCGTCACCTTCGGCATGCGAGAAGTCGCCATCAAGGGGAGACAGTTCCTCCTCAACGACCAACCCATCTGGTTTCGAGGGACGGTGGAGAACTGCTGCTTCCCAGAGACCGGCTATCCCCCCACCGACGTAGAGTCGTGGCTGAAAGTCTTCGGCAAATGCAAGGAGTACGGCCTCAACCACGTGCGTTTCCACAGCTACTGCCCGCCGGAGGCCGCCTTCATCGCCGCCGACCAATTAGGGCTTTACCTTCAGCCTGAGGGGCCGTCATGGCCCAATCACGGCGTGCGCCTACGCCGTGGTATGCCCATCGACCAGTACTTGGTGGACGAATGCAAGCGCATCATCGACACCTACGGCAGCCACCCCTCACTGGTGATGCTCGCCGCAGGCAACGAACCAGCCGGCGACTGGGTTCCCTGGGGTGCCGACTTCTGCAAGGAGATGAAGGCTTACGACCCCTCCCGTGTCTATTGCACGGCGAGTGTTGGCGGCGGATGGGCATGGGATGCCGGCTCCGAATACCACGTGAAGGGCGGTGCAAGAGGACTCGAATGGGACCGTCACGCCCCGCAAAGCACCGACAACTTCGACGAACAGGTGAGGCTCCCCCGCAATTTCAAACCCACGGAAGAGCGGCCTGAGAACACCGAGCCATACATTAGCCACGAGCAAGGGCAGTGGTGCGTCTTCCCCGATTTCAAGGAAATCCCCCAATACACCGGAGCCTACAAGGCCGGCAACCTGGAAATCTTCCGCGACCTGCTGCGCGACGGGGGGATGGCCTCCCAAGCAGAGAAATTCCTCATGTCCAGCGGAAAACTGCAGACCCTCGCCTACAAATATGAGATAGAGCGCAACCTGCGCAGCCACGACTACGCCGGTTTCCAAATCCTCAGCCTCAACGACTACAGTGGTCAAGGCACCGCCCTTGTCGGCGTGCTCAACGTCCACTGGGGCGAGAAAGGCTACTGCACCTCCGGCCAGTGGCGGGAGTTCTGCTCCGACATCGTGCCGATGGCCCTCTTCCCACGCTTCGTCTTCACCACTGCCGACACCCTGCGTATCGGCACCGCCCTCTACAACACCACCCTGAGGAAAGGCGGGCGCATCAACTACCTCATCACCGGCGGAGGGCGGACATTGGCACAGGGCGACGTAGCCACGGGAGAAACCATCAACTACCTCCCCTCCGACGTGGCAGCACCGGAAAAGCTCACCCTCACCCTCACCGCCATGGGCCACACCAACCACTATGAGTTCTGGGTCTATCCCGACCGCTTGGAAGAGCCCTCCACATCGGGCATCCTCGTCACCGACACCCTCGACGACCGCGCCACCGACGCCTTGCGGAAAGGCGGAAAAGTGCTCCTCTGCGCCGCCGGCAAGGTGCGCCACGGCAACGACGTGAGCCACCACTACCTCCCCGTCTTCTGGAACACCAGCTGGTTCAAGATGCGTCCACCCCACACCACCGGCGCCTACATCGACAACAGCCACCCAGTGTTCGAGCACTTCCCCACCGACGACTGGCAGAACCTCAACTGGTGGGAGTTGGTGAACCGAACCCAAGTGATGAACTTGGCAGAGTTCCCCGTCAGCTACCAACCCATCGTGCAACCCATCGACACCTGGCACATCTCGCGCAAATTAGGCATGCTGGTGGAAGCCAACGTCTTGGGCGGAAAACTGATGATGACCACCATCGACCTGCAGCACGACTTGGACCACCGCCCCGTAGCAAGGCAGCTGCGCCACTCCATCCTCCAGTATATGCAATCAGACAAGTTCCAGCCCGCCATCACCATCGCCCCGGAGGTTATCACCCACCTGTATGAGAAGGAGGCCCCACGGGTGGACATGTTCACCAAGGATTCCCCCGACGAGCTGAAACCCAAGCTGAAATGAGCGGGAGGACAGAAAAAGCCCTCTACTTGTCTTTCACCCGAAAAGCCGCCCCTTCACGCAGGAAGAGGCGGCTTTTCTTGTTCTGTCTGTTGTTCTGTCTGTTGCGTTACTAACGCAACCTACGGAACGAAGTCCATACAGGAGGCTTATCTGCTTTCAATCAAAGGCAACTCAAGCGGTTCCTCCTCCGGGTCAAAGATAGCAGCATTGGCCCATGACGTGACGGTACTGTTACCATCGCCATCCTTGAACACGCGATAGACACCCGTTTTCATCAATGTGTTGTTGGGGTCGTCACCCTTTTCAAGCAAGACGAAACCATAGTACATGTTCTTGATGCCGTTGGAAGTCTTCGTACCAGAAATGAGCGTCGCCGCCTTGGTGGGTATGCCGTTCGATTCTCCAATGGATATGAAGAAGCAGGTGAAATCGTCGCCGGAGCCGATGATGGCTGCACCCTTGGCAGAGGAGGAGACACTACCCTTGCCACTGAAGTCGAGCGTGTTCTTCTGCTTGTCTTGATTCTCAAGGCGTATCGTTAGGGCGGCATATTCCTTGCCGGGAGCTTGGGCATAGTCCTCGAAGAAGACAGCAATGGTGGGGCTAAAGGAATAAACTCCCTCGACGGTGGGAGGCGTGTTGCCGGAGTAAATAGGCATGTGCTTCCCCATCTTGTTGAGGTACTCCTCGGGGATGGAGTAAGTGAGGCGCTCGTCATATGCCTGGGCGTAGGTGATGATGCTGTCGAGCTGTGACGCCGACACGGTGATGCTGGAGCCATCGTTGCGTTTCACCACCACGCCCTTCAGGCCTACAGCGGCGTCGGGAACGATGCAGTCAAACTCCGCAGCGGGAATGTTGGTCTGTGTGCCGTTGTGCTCATAGACGACGATGCCCTGCGCACGTCCCTGCATGCCGACCATGGCGAGCAACAGGGTGATGATGTATGGAAAGATGTTGCGTTTCATTTTCTCGTAATTTTGATGGTTGCACTTCCTGATTTGACGATATATACACCTTGCGGCAGGTCGGAGAGGGTGAGGATGGCGTCGCCATTGGCGTCGGCACAGTGTGTACCCACGGCCTTGCCGTCAGTGGAGAACACGGTGATAGCGGCTCCGGGGATGCACCCCTTCACATGGAGGGCATCACTCTCACGGCTCATGGTGGGAGCCACCCTGCCGCTGAAGACCTCCTGTATGTCGAGCGGCGTGCCGTTGAGGTCACTCATGGTGAATTTCAGCACGTCCATCGCCTCGTAGGTGACGCTGGTCTGTGTCGTCTTGAGGGTGAAGGTGGTGCCGCTCATAGTGAGCTTGGGACGGTGGGCCAGCGGATATGCGGTGTACATGCCGTTGTTGAGCCAAGCGAAGAAATACCCGGCCGCCGAGTTGTTGGAGCCGCCGCCTCCGCTTCCAGGCTCCACGTCCGGCTCCACGGGTGGCTCGTCCTGTGGTTGTACGCCGTCCACCTTGCAGTTGTAGCCGATGAGGTAGTGGCCGTAGCCGTCGTAACGGTGAACGCAAACGTAATACCTGCCCGGCTCCACGTTTTTGAGGGTGAGCTTCTTCTCCTCTCCATAGCCGGCGTCGATGCTGCCTCCACTGTACTCCTTGGTAGAGTTGCCGCTGAGGCTGTACATCTTCATATAGCCGATGTCCAAGGTGCTGCACAAGCGGATGGTGAGTTCCACGGTACTTTTCGACGGCACGTCAATGGCATACCAGTCATCCTTGTCCGTATCATTTGAGATATCGTAGTAGCCAAGATGCCCGGAAGTGGGCTCCCCGTCAACAAGCATCTGTGCACTCTGCCAGATGTCGTTGGTCTCCTGGTCGTTGGCATATTCGTTCTGCTCGAACTTGTAACTGAGCGTGTAAGCCCCCGGTCCGCTGTATCGCTGCACCTTTACATAATATGTTCCGGCGGCCACGTCGGGAGCTTCAATCTTGTTCTCCACATTGGAGCCGTTGTCCACCTTGTTGCGCTCGAAAACGAGGTTTTCGGAGGCGGTGATGTTGATGCTCATGAAATAGATGTCGAGGTTGTCGTGCTGGGTGAGCGTGAGTGTCACCTTTCCGTCACGCGGCACGTTGATTTTGTACCAGTCGGTCTCGTCGGGGTCGTCATAGTATTGATATCCCAAATGCCCGGTGACACTTTGGTTGCGTGGCAAGAGTGTCGCTTTCCTCCAGGTTTCGTTGGGCTCGTTGTCGTTGTCATAAGCATTAGGCTCGAAGCGATAGGCAAGGTTGTATTTCCCGTCGCCGCTCCAACGACTGATATGGAGGAAGTAGGTGCCGGGAGCCAAGTCGTTCACGGACAGCGTTTTCTTCTCCCCGGGTCCGGCGTCGAGATAGTTGTTGTACCTGCGCTGTGGCTTCTGCTCTTTGTCGAGGTAGCATAATTCCATGAAGCCGATGTCGAGCTTGCTGTCGAGGCTGATGGTGAAATGAGCAGTACCGTCCTTGGCCACCACCACCTTGTACCATGCATCCTTCTTTTGCTCGTTCATGCCGCCATCCGCGTTCTGTCCTCCCACGATTTGGTCGCTCTCCTGCCAGGTGTTGCCTGGGTTGGGGTCTGTTGGCACGCCGTTGTCCTCGTCGGCGGGCAGTGGGTCGAGTGGCGTCACACTACCCAATTTGCTGTCAAAGGCGAGGAAATAATAACCCTGCCCACCGCCGTGATTCACCCTCACGTAGTAGGTGCCAGCCTCCACATTTTCGAGTTTGAGGGTGACGAGATTTCTGTCAATCCATTGGGAGCCTTTCTCAGCATCTCCTTGATATAAGGTGATGTAGCGCATGGAAAGGTCGCCAAAGGGTTGGACGGTGAAATTGACGGTGCTCTTGCTCGACACCTTCACCTCATACCAGTCCTCCGTGTCCCTGTCATCCCAATATTGGTATCCCAAGTGTCCGCTCACCGTCTTTCCCTTTCCCAAAGAAATGGCCTGTTGCCGTTCGTCGTTGGGTTCCTGGTCGGTGGCATAGGGAGTTTGTTCAAAGTCGTAAGCGATGGTGTAGCCACCCTGCCCGCTACCGTAGTTCACACTCACGTAGTAAGTGCCGGGTTTGAGGTCCTTGACGGTGAGGGTGACGCTGTTCTTGTCTATCCAATTGCTTCCACGTTCTTTCGTCTCTCCACCGGACAGACTGTAAAGCGTGATGTATCTCATGGAAAGTCCTTCACCAGGCGTGCAGGTGAGGTTGGCTGTTCCGTCGCAAGGTACCACTATCTTGAACCAATCTATCATGTCCCTGTCTTCCCAATATTGGTATCCCATATGACCAGTGATGGAATGTCCCCGTCGCAGCAGTTTGGCGTCGGTGTATGTTTCGTTTGGCTCCTTGTCGTCAGCATGGGTGTTGGAGATAGGTGTAAAATTGTAGGCCACCGTGTAGCCTCCCTGCCCGCCGCCATAGTCCACCTTCACGTAATAAGTGCCGGCCTTGAGGTCCTTGATGGTGAGGGTGGCGCTGTTCCTGTCCACCCATTGGGCTCCCCGCTGCTTCATCTCTCCATCAGCCAAGCTGTAAAGCGTGATGTAGCGGATGCTCAGGCCGCTGCCTGGCGTGCAGGTGAGGTCGGCCTGTCCATCCTCCGGCACGTTGATGCGGAACCAGTCCTCGGTGTCCTGGTCATCCCAATAGAAGTAGCCCATGTGACCCGTCTTGCTGCCGTTGGTGGCCAAGGTCTTGGCTTGTGAGAAGTCGTTGTTGGGCTCCCCGTCATCGGCGTAGGTGTTGGAGGTGGGTGTGAATTTGTAGGTCACCTTGTAGCCTCCCTGCCCGCCGTTGTAGTTCACCCTTACGTAGTAGGTGCCAGCAGCCAGACTGCTCACGGTGAGGGTGACGCTGTTTTTGTCCACCCATTGGGCTCCCCGCTCCTTCATCTCTTCGCCAGCCAAGCTGTAGAGCGTGATGTAGCGGATGCTCAGGCCGTCGCCAGGCGTGCAGGCGAGGTCGGCCTGCCCATCCTCCGGCACGTTGATGCGGAACCAATCCTCGGTGTCCTGGTCATCCCAATAGAAGTAGCCCATGTGACCCGTCTTGCTGCCGTTGGTGGCCAAGGTCTTGGCTTGTGAGAAGTTGTTGTTGGGCTCCCCGTCGTCGGCGTAGGTGTTGGAGAGGGGCGAAAAGTTGTAGGCCACGGTGTAGCTTCCCTGCCCGCCGCCGTAGTTCACCCTCACGTAGTAGGTGCCGGCAGCCAAACCGTTTACGTTGAGGGTGACGCTGTTTTTGTCCACCCATTGGGATCCACGCTCCTTCAACTCATTGCCTACCAAGCTGAAGAGCGTGATGTAGCGGATGCTCAGACCGCTGCCCGGCGTGCAGGTGAGGTCGGCAAGTCCGTCCTCAGTCACGTTGATTTTAAACCACCCTTCGGTGTTAGTGTTCGAGAGGCTGCCAGAAAGTGTCTTGCCATTCTCTATCAAGGTGGCGTTCTGCCAAGTGGAACCCGCCGCGTGGGTGAGCAACGGAAGTGTTGTCAGCCACAGGGCCAATACGAGTAATTTTGTTCTCATAATAGTTGATGTTATTAGTTAAATTGATTGGCAAAAATATCAATAAGCGTTAAAAAAATGGTTGCAAAATAGAAAATCTTTTGCAAAATGTTCAAAAAATGGCAAAAAAAGGAATGATTGTTCTTTATTTGGCGATAAAGGCTTATCTTTGCACCCATGTTGCTATCCCTGTTTGCAGCTTTGCCCATGGTGTTATGCGCAGTCATCACCGTGGAGTTGGCGTTGGAGTTGCTGCGCGACAGCGACCGTCCCCGCCGCTGCCTGTTGATATGGGCGGCGACGGCCACCGTGCTTTATACCTGTCATTATATCTTTTTCCACCATGTGCATTGGTTGCTGCCATGGAGCAACACTGTATATGTGGCTTGCAACTTGGCGGTATATCCACTCTACCTTGTTTACATCAGCGAATTGGCCGACACGCAGCCACTGTCGTCCAAGCCATGGGCCGTGGCCTTGCTCCTCTGCCCGGCGGTGGCGGGAGGGTTGGCAAGCGGCATCGCCTACATAATGATGTCGCCCGGGGAGACCGCCAATTTCATCAGCACCTATTTGTATGAAGAAGGCCATGGCAACCTTTATGGAGTTGCAAAGACCCAGGCAGTCATTCACGATGTCACACGAGTGTTGTTTTCATTGGAGGTGGTCGGCGTATTGGTATTTTGCGTAAAAAAAGTTCGCAACTACAACAAAAAACTTGACCTACTCTATGCCGACACCGAGCGGCGCTCGCTCAACTGGGTGAACATCATCCTGGCTTTGCTCATCATCACCTCGCTTTTCTCGCTCGTAGCCAACCGAGTGGGGCGTCAGTGGTTTGAGGGTTCCTTATGGCTCGCACTGCCATCGCTTGCTTTCACCAGCGTGTTGTTTACCATAGGATGGATCGGCTTGCACAAGCGTCTGGCAGCAAAGGAAATTCTGCAAAGAATCGACATAAGGGAAATAGAAGACCCCATACAAGCCATAAGCACTATAAATCCTATAGAAGCTATAGACACTATAGAAGCTATAGATGCTATAGACACTATAGACGCCATGAAACCTGGAGCCTCCGACCGCCCCAAAGAGGAGGAGGAGAAACTCCCACTCTTCGTCAAGGCCGCGAAATTGATAGAAGGAGAGAAGCTCTTCCTGCATTACGACTTGCGCTTGGACGAGGTGGCCGACATGCTTGGCACCAACCGCACCTATCTCATCTATGCCCTGAACGAAGGGAAGGGAATATCGTTCAAGGAATACATCAACCGTCTGCGCATCGCCTACGCCAAGCAGTTGATGGCAGAAAACCCTGCACTCTCCAAAAGCCAAGTGGCCTCCATGTGTGGATACAACACCCCCTCATCCTTCTACAGAAACTGGAAGAGGTATGAGGGGGAAGAAGGACTAAAAGGACTTTAAGGTCTTTAAGGACTTTAAGGACCCTAAGGATTTTATCGCTCCTCTATTCTCTGAAACTCCATCCAACCAGGGGTGGCGAGATATACGTCGCGCTTGCCTTTAGGCACGAAGAGGCAGTCCTTGGGACAGCCTTGGAAGACACCCTCGCCGATGTTGAGAGGCGTTCGTGTCCTCACCTCCACCGTTGTCAATGCCTTGCAGTTCAAAAAAGCCATCAAGCCAATGCTTGCCAAGGTGGAGGGCAGCCTCACTTCCTTGAGGTTGGTACACCCGGCAAAGGCCTCCTCGCCGATGCTCTTCACCCCCTCGTGCAGATGAATGGCTGTGAGGCCCGGACATGCAGCAAAGGCTTTGGAACCGATTTTTTTCACCACGGAGGGGATGGTGGTGGTGCGACAGCCATAGAGGAGGGTGTTGGTGTGTGTCTCGATGACGGCGTTGCATTGGCTGTGGGAGTCGAAGGCAGGGTTCTCGCTATGAATGTCGATGGATGACAGTTGGTTGCACCCAGCAAAAGGACATTCACCGATAGTAGTGAGGCTGGACGGGAAGTACACAGCGCGCAAGTTGGGGCAGAAGGAGAATGCAAGATTACCGAGGCTTATCACCCCCGAGGGCAGACTGACACGCTCGATGCCACTGCAGTAGGCAAACGCCTCGTCGCCGATAGTCTTCGCGGTGGAAGGTATTTGCGTCTTGGAACAAGCCTGGAGAAGCATGTTGCTTTCCTTTTCCATAAGGGCGTTGCAGCCGTCGCGTGAGTCGTACACCGGATTTTTCGGGTCCACGGTGATGGACGTGAGATGGGAACAGTGGTGGAAAGCCCTCGCTCCGATGCTCGTCACACTGGCTGGGATGTGGATGGCCTCCAAATTGTCACATCCTTGGAATGCACCGTCACCAATGGATGTCAAGCCCTCCGGAAGCACCACCTCCCGAAGACTGCTGCACCCCATGAACGCCTCGATGCCAATCGTACGCATACCTGAAGGCAGCACCACTCCCTGCAAGGCGGCGCAGTCCTTGAAAGCGTAGTCGCCGATGGCCGTCGCCTCATCAGGGATATCGAAAGCCTCCAATTGCTTGCAGCCATCAAAGAGGCGATCGGGTATTCGGGGGAGCGGACAGCGGAATTTCGCCTTCTGCAACTGTGTGCAAGAAGCAAAGACACCCTCCCCGAACGTCTGCACACGACTATGCACCACCACTTCCTTGAGCCCCTTGCATCCCTCAAAGGCGTGTGCGCCGAGGGTGGTGACACTCGCAGGAATGGTCACCGAAGTCATGCCGGAGAAGCCGCGGAAAGCCCCCTCGCCGATGGCATCAACGTAGTAGTCGTCAGCAGAGGAGGGGATGGTGAGCGGGCCATGGTAGTCTTCAGCCGACACGGCTGCCCGCTTCGGGTCGCCCGTGCTCACCTCGCATATTTTCTCCGTGTTATCAGTGATATGGTAAGTCAACTCCACACCCTCTTTCGTGGGAGCTGTGAATGTCTTGCCGCAGGAAACCAGCAGGGCGGCAAACAAGGCGAAGTATAGGGAATGACGCATCATCAACTTCTCATAGGTTTTGTTTTGGCGTTTGCAAAATAAGTAAAATAAAATGACTTTTGCAAGAAAATGACACTTTTTTCCATCATTTCGTTAGTTTTTCTTCCATTTTATGGAAACAGTATGGCTACAAATTCAAAAAATGTAAAATTTCCCCTTTTTTCACTAAAAAAATGGCGGTATGTCGGAGGAAATGGTTATTTTTGCACTCCATTCAAAACGAGAACACCCATGACAGAGATAAAAGTAGTGAACAAGAGCCGACATCCACTGCCACGCTACGCCACACCGCTTAGCGCCGGCATGGACTTGAGAGCCAATATCGGCGAACCGCTTACACTCCACCCGATGGAGCGGAGACTCATACCCACCGGCATCTTCATCGCACTGCCCCCAGGATACGAAGCACAGGTGAGACCACGCAGCGGACTCGCCTTAAAGCACGGCGTCACCGTCCTCAACACACCCGGCACCATCGACGCCGACTACCGAGGAGAGGTGATGGTGCTGCTCGTGAACTTCTCCAGCGACGACTTCATCGTGGAGGACGGCGAGCGCATCGCACAAATGGTGGTGGCCCGCCATGAGCGCGGAGAATGGGTGGAAGTGGAAACCCTCGACGAGACAGAACGGGGAGCGGGAGGATATGGCCATACAGGAGTGAAATGATGACCCACACAAGCAGAAACAACCACGCCACGACGGCCGCACGACTTGCCCTCCTGCTGCTGTGCTTCCTCACGCTGACACCCTTGTCGGCAAAAAAGAAGCAGCGTACCATGCAGCAAGCACAACCCGTGCAACCCGTCATCCTCAGCGAGAACAACGCCAAGCGCTTCAACTATTTCTTCCTCGAAGCCGTCAGACAGCAGCAGCAGTCCAACTACGCCGCCGCCTACGACCTCTACCGGCACTGCCTCGACATCAACCCCTCCTCCCCGGAGGTCTATTCCGCCCTCTCCGACTTTCACTCCGCCCTCGACGACAAGCAGGGGATGCTCGACTGCATGCGACGGGCTGCCGAACTATGCCCCGACAACGACACCTATTTGGAGAAACTCGGAGAGGCGTACCTGCGCACACACGACTACGACAGCGCCATCGAGGTGTATGAGGAACTCCAGCTGCACAATCCGGCACGCACCGACGTGCTCAACACCCTCGTCCAACTCTACAACTGGCGGCCAGACTACCAAAAGGCCATTGAAGCCCTCAACCGCATGGAGGCCATCGAGGGAAGCAGTGAAGACCTCACCTTCTACAAGATGCAACTCTACGCCCAGTTGGGAGACAAGAAGAAAGAGTACAACGAACTGCGCAGCCTCATGCGACAGCATCCCTACGACTACAACTACCGCGTCATGCTCGGCAACTGGCTCCTGAAAAACGGCAAGAAGAAAGATGCATTAGCGGAATACAACGCCGTGCTCAAAAAAGAGCCTTCCAACATCATGGCGAGAATGTCCATCCTCGACTACTACAAGGCAGAGCACCTCGACACGCTCGCCAAAGAGCAGACCATCCAACTCCTCCTCAGTCCCGCCATAGAGCAAGACAGCAAAATGCTTCTCGTCAAGCAGTTCGTCGCCGACAGCGAGGCCGACCCCTCCATCGACAGCACACAGGTGCTCGACATCTTCCGCAAAATGCTCGCACTACCCCAACCCGATGCACGAATGGCGGAAATCAATGCAGCCTACATGGCCATGAAGAAAATGCCACAAGACAGCATCGACAAAGCATTAGAGCATGTTCTCGAAATCGAACCGTCCAACGTCAACGCCAGATACGACCTCCTCGACGCCGCATACCGGAAGAAAGACCTCGACAGAGTAGTGATGCTCGCCAAGCCAGGTACGGAATACAACCCCGACAACATCGGCTTCTACTATTTCCTCGGGGTGGCCTATTACCAAAAGGACGACCACGACAGCGCCCTCGAAACATTCAGAAAAGGCGTGGGGCAGACAGGCGAGAACAGCAACAAAAACATCGTCTCCGACTTCTACAGCATCATGGGAGACATCCTGCACGAGAAAGGACTCGTGGAAGAGGCTTTCGCCGCATACGACAGCTGCCTGCAGTGGAAGGCGGACAACATCGGATGCCTCAACAACTACGCCTACTACCTCAGCGTTATCGACCGCGACCTCTCCAAGGCGGAGCAGATGAGCTACAGAACCGTCAAGGCAGAGCCAAAAAACTCCACCTTCCTCGACACCTACGCATGGATCCTCTTCCGACAGCAACGATACCAGGAGGCCAAGGTGTACATCGACCAAGCCTTGGCCAACGACTCCACCGTCAGCGCGGTCATCATCGAACACGCTGGCGACATCTACATGATGGCCGGAGAAACGGAAAAAGCACTCGACTTCTGGAAACAAGCCCTGCAAAAGGGAGAAGAGCAGAACGCCGTGCTCGAAGAGAAAATCAAAATGAAAAAATACATCGACAACCCATCCAACCCATGACAACCATCCTCAGCACCATGCGCCGCATCGCCATGGCGGCGCTCATCGCAACGCCCATATTGACCGCATCGTGCGGCAGCAAGAAAACAGTCATCGACGACAACAACAAGGGCGTGGACATCACCACCGGAGCCACCAACACCGGGAACACCGGCACTGCTCCGGCTGTCAAAAAAGCAGACAACATCACCTACCTGGCCAAAGTGACAGCCAACCAACCCACGGAAAAGGCCATGGTGGCCAACATCGACTTCAACCTCAAGTCGGGGAAGAAGGACATCACCGTGGGAGGAAAACTCAGTATGAAAAAAGACCAGGTTGTGAGAATACAACTCACTCCCATGGGACTCATGGAAGTGGGAAGACTGGAGTTCACCAAGGACTCCGTGCTCATCATAGACCGAGTACACAAGCAATTCCTCAAGAGCAGCTACGACCAAGTCAGTTTCCTGAAAAACAACGGCATCGACTTCTACGCCTTACAAGCACTCTTCTGGAACCAACTCTTCATCCCGGGAGAGCGCACCATCAACAAAAACCTCCTCGCAAAATATGAGGTGGACGGCAGCAACATCACCTTGCAACAAGGCAAGATGAACTACCGGTGGCAGACCGACAACAGCGTGGAGCGAATACTCTCCGCACTCGCCACGTACTCCAGCACCCAGCATGGCAAGTCGCAACTTGGATGGGACTACTCCGACTTCAAAACCTTCGGAGGAAAGCCCTTCCCCGCACAACACGCCATCACCATCTCCACCACAAAAAAAACACTCAACGTCAACATCACACTCAAGAGCATGAAAGCCGACGACGACTGGGACACCAGCACCAAGGTATCGGGTAAATACAAACCCGTACAGCTCGACGAAGTGATCAACAAAATCCTCAACATCCAATGAGAAAACTACTGATATTAGCGGCCATTCTCCTCATGGCCCTACCACAATATGCACAAACAAGGCAGCAGAGGCACGGTACTACGCGGCAAACCAACACGTGGCAGCGACAGAACACAAGGAAGCGGCAAACCTACACGCCACAGGCCACTACGCAGACCCAACAAGCCACCACGCAGACCAGGCAAGGCACACAGGTCAGGCAAGGCACCAAGGCGAGGAGAAGCACAAAAACCACCAAAACCACCGCCAAGCCCAACTACACCACCAACGAGATACGCGGGTTGCAGAGTCAGCGCCAACAGATAGAGCAGGACATCCGCGACCAGCAAAACCGACTGCGAGCCAACAAGGAGGACGTGGAACAACGCCTCAACAACCTCCTTGTGCTCAATGGGGAAATCGAGGCCAAACAGAAGGACATCGACGGATATGAAAAGGAGATACAAAACCTTGACGGGAACATTGGCATCCTCAAGTCGCAGATGAGCACCCTCCAAGAGCAACTCAAAGAACGCCAGGAGAAATACATCAAGTCGGTGAGGTACATGGCCAAGCATCGCTCCATTCAAGACAAACTCATGTTCATCTTCAGCGCGAGCAACCTCACACAAGCCTACCGCAGGCTACGCTTCGTGCAGGAATACGCCGCCTTTCAAAGAGCCCAGGGAGAACAGGTGAGGCTCAAGCAGCAGGAAATCAATGTCAAAGACCAACAGCTCAAGGTCGCCCGCATTCAGAAAAACCAACTTCTCAGCAAGGGCAAGAGCGCCAAGGCCGACCTGCAAGTGAAGCACTCCGAGCAGCAGAAAATGGTGGACAACCTGAAGAACGAACAGCGAACCATCCAAGTAATCATCGCCGACCAAGAGAAGAAGAACGCGCAGATCAACGCCGAAATCGACCGCCTCGTGGCCGTCGAGGTGGAGAAGGCCCGTGCTCGCGCCGCCGCAGAGGCCGCCCGCAAGGCAGAGGCGGAGGCAGCCAAGAAACGTGCCGAGGAGGCTGCACGAAAGAAAGCCGCTGCCGAAAAGGCACGACGGGAGGAGGAGCGACGCATCGCCGCCGCCAAGGCCGAGGAAGCACGTGCAAAAGCCGCCGCTGAGCAAGCACGTCGAGAGGCGGAGCGACGAGCCGCTGTCGAGAAGGCCGCCGCCGAACGACGAGCCGCTGCTGAGAAAGCCGCCGCTGAGGCACGAGCAAGAGCAGAAGCGGAGGCAACGGCACGCAAGGAGGCTGCCGACCGCGCCAAACGCGATGCCGAAGCCAAGGCACGCCGCGACGCAGAGGCCAAGGCGAAGAAAGAGGCGGAGCGACAGGCGAAAGCAGCAGCTGAAGAGGCACGAGCAGCCGAGGAGGCCGCACGAAGGGCCGCCGCCGAACAGCAAAAGGCGGAGCAAGCTGCACGAGAGGCAGAGGCCGCACGAGTGGCCGCCGAGCGAAAAGCCCTCGCAGAGGCACAGCGCAGGGAGCGCGAAGAGGAGGCCGCCGCACGAGAGGAGGAGAGATCCGAAACCATGTCCGCTGTCGATAGGCAAATCAGCGGCAGTTTCGAGAGCAACAGAGGACGTCTGCCCATGCCCGTCACCGGCACCTACAAAATCGTCAGCCATTACGGAGTAAACGCTGTCGAGGGACTGAAAAATGTCAAACTCGACAACAAGGGCATCAACATACAATGCCAACCGGGAGCCAGCGCAAGGGCCATCTTCGACGGAGAGGTGAGCGCCGTGGTCAGCGTGGCAGGACAGTTAGTAGTGATGGTGCGACACGGAGACTTCATCTCCGTCTATTGCAACCTCAAAAACGTGGTCGTGAGAAGAGGTCAAAAGGTAAGCACAAGACAGGTGCTCGGCACCGTCGGTCAAGACAACATCCTACAGTTCCAACTCCGCCGAGAAACCAACAAACTCAACCCCGAAACCTGGTTGGGAAGATAAAAGGCAAAACCATCTACAAATCCACTCCATCGAGGATGTCCATGTACTCCTCGATGGAGTTTTCTATCTCCTCCAAGAGGATGTACTCATCGGCGGAGTGGGAACGCGCCGAGTCACCGGGACCCATCTTCATCGACGGGAAGTGCATCAAGGCCTGGTCGCTCAACGTGGGCGAGCCAAACGGCTTCTTGCCCATCGCCACGCAACGACGCACCAAGGGATGCTCCGGGTCGAGACGCGACGATGACAGCCTGAAAGAACGCGCACGCACATCACTACGAACGTGCGAACGGATGATGGAGAACACCTCCTCGTTGGTGTACAGCTCGTTGGTGCGCACGTCGATGACCGCCCGACAAACATCAGGGACCACGTTGTGCTGAGTGCCGGCGTTGAGCACCGTCACGCTCATCAGCGTAGGCCCAAGGAGGTCGCTCACACGTTCGAAACGGTGGTCGCGAAGCCACACCAAGTCGTCGAGCATCATGTAGATGGCATTCACGCCCTCGCCTCGGGCGGCATGTCCCGACTTCCCATGCGCCTCCATGTCCACCACCATCAGCCCCTTCTCGGCCACCGCCGGCTGCATCCCCGTCGGTTCGCCCACCAACGCCAAGTCGATGGGTGGCAGCAAGGGTAGCACGTGGCTCACACCATCAGCCCCGGACACCTCCTCCTCCGCAGAGGCCAGATAAACCAAGTTGTAACTTTGACGCGTGCCAGCCAAATGGCGGAACACCTGCAACAAGGCCACCAAACCACCGCCACAGTCGTTGCTGCCAAGGCCGTAAAGACGCCCATCCTCGATATCGGGGGAGAACGGGTCGCGGCTCCAAGAGGCCACCGGCCTCACCGTATCCACATGGGCGTTGAGCAGCAAGGTGGGGCGGGATGCATCGTAGCCCGGAGCCACCGACCACACATTGTTCTTGTCACGGCGGGGCGACAACCCGGCATCGGCCAAAAAGGCCTCCACCACGTCGGCGGCACCCTTTTCCTCACGGCTCACGCTCGGCGTTGCAATGAGACGGCGAAGCAACTCCACCGCTGCGTCTGAATAACTCTTGCTCATCGTTCGAGATGGTTGAAAAAGACTGCTTGAAGGATTTATGACTGCAAATATAAGCGTTGACGGCGGCGTGAAAGGCGAAAAGGGTGTTAAAAAATGTAAAACATCACGCTGCAAGCATATTTTTTTATATTTTTACCACGTCTAATGACATCAAGCTACCAACTCTTTATGAAAACAACCATACAGACAACCATGAGACGCCTCGCCATTTCCCTTGCCCTCATGACGGCCACCATGGCAGTTCATGCCGGCGACGGCGAGGTGAAACAAGCCATGCTCCGCGCAACACAATACATGATGGACGTGGCCTCCTGGAACGGAGGCTTCGTATGGACCTACCTGCCCGATTACTCCCGCCAATGGGGAGAGTTGGAGGCACGACGCACCATGGTGTGGCTGCAGTCGCCATCAACGCCCGACATGGGGCAGGTGCTGCTCGACGCCTATCACGCCACTGGAGACGAATACTACTATGAGAGCGCCAAGTGCGTGGCATTGTGCATCATGCAGGGACAACTGCCCTGTGGAGGATGGAACTACATGTTTGACTTGGAACCGGAGGACTCCCTCAAGGCATGGTATGCCACCGTGGGCCGGCAGGCATGGAGGTTGGAGGAATTCCAGCACTACTACGGCAACGCCACCTTCGACGACGAGGCCACCAAGCACTGCGCTGAATTCCTGCTGCGCATCTTTTTGGAGAAGCGCGACAACACTTTCCGCCCGCCGCTCGACAAGGCCATCCGCTTCTTCCTCGACAGCCAATATCCCAACGGAGGATGGCCACAGCGATACCCCATCATGACCGACCATCCCTTCCGAGGACAAGCCGACTACACCCCCTTCGTCACTCTCAACGACAACGTGATGGTGGAGAACATCGACTTCCTCATACAATGCTACAACTCCTTAGGCATGGAGGAACTGCAAGCACCCATCCTCAAGGCCATGCACCTTTTGCGCGACTTGCAGCAGAAGCCACCACTCGCAGGGTGGGCTGACCAATACACGCCCGACGACCTGCTCCCGGCGCACGCACGCTCCTACGAACCGAGAGCCGTCAACACCGCCACCACCATCGCCATGGCTTACAAGATGATGGACTATTACACCCTCACCGGCGACAAGAGTTTCATAGAGCGCATACCAGAGGCCATCACCTTCCTCGAAAGCCAACAACTGCCGACCTCCATCGCACAAGGCGTGAAACGCATGCCCCTCCAAGAGGGCGAGATTCTCATGCCAAGATTTGTCAATCCCGACAACGGCCAACCCCTCTATGTGCACCGAAAAGGCACCAACGTGGCCAACGGGGAATACTACACCGACAACAACCCGGACGGCACCATCGCCCATTACAGTTCCTTCGCCACCGCCAACATCCCGCACTTGAAGGAGGCCCTCCAACTCACACGCATGAAAGTGAAGAAAGACTTGGAGCGCAACTCTCCTCTCACCAAGGCTACTACAGCAGGACCCAAGGAGGCATACTATAGCAGGGCATACACCATGGTCATGGGGCGCGAGAGACCACAGAGCGTAGATGACATCATCAAATCCTTGGGAGAGAAAGGATATTGGCTCTCACCCATCCGACAGGTCTCCAACCCCTACCTCCCCATCCCCAAGGAAATGGAAGGAAAGAGCGAAGACAAGGCATACAGCCAGACGATGGTAGGCGACCGATACGACACGTCACCCTATGAGAACCAAATGGTGATGGGCATCTCCACACGCACCTACATCCAAAACATGGTGACACTGATCAACAGCCTGAAGCCATACAACACCACCCTCTCCGGCCTCGACCCGCAACGCTTCCAATCCACCGTGGAAGGGAAGCCCACCGGACTATACGTGCTACAGAGCAATGGCATGGAAGCATGCATCACCAACTATGGCGCACGAATAGTGTCGCTGATGACACCCGACAAGAACGGAGAGTTGCAGGACGTCGTCTTAGGCTTCGACAACATCGACGACTACCACCAATACAAGCAGAATTTCGGCAGCACCGTGGGACGCTACGCAGGGCGCATCAAGGACGCTCAATTCACACTCAACGGCAAGCAGTATGACTTGCAGAAAACCGGTGCCAACATCTCACACGGTGGATACCCGGGTCTGGCCGACAAGGTATGGGACGTGGTGGAGCACAACGACAGCACACTGAAACTCAAGGTACTTTCGCCCGATGAGGAAAACGGTTTCCCCGGAAACCTCACCGTGACGGCGACCTACCAACTCACACACGACCACGCCCTCACCGTCAGTTATGAGGCCACCACCGACCAACCCACCGTGGTGAACCTCACCAACCACACCTTCTTCAACATCTCCGGCAACCCCGACACGCCGGTGACAGACCAACAACTCTATGTCGATGCCAAATACATCGCCACTTACGACAAGGACAAGAACCTCGACGGGAATTTTATGAAAGTGAGAAACACCCCCTTCGACTTCCTCACCCCCAAAGCGATAGGCACCGACATCGACATCTACGATGAACAGATGAAGGTAACCAAAGGCTACGACCACTCCTTCGTGCTGAGGCATCCGGGCAATGAGAAGAAGCCCGCCGCCATCCTCTTCGACAACCAAAGCGGAAGGGAACTGAGGGTCTATACCACGGAGCCCGTCGTGCAAGTATATACCGCTAACGGCCTCAATGGCCTGCTACGGGGTAAAAACGGCACTGCCTACCAAAAACGCACTGCCGTCTGCTTGGAAACCATGCACCTGGCTGACAGCCCCAACCACCCGGAGTTCCCATCCACCGTCCTCAATCCCGGAGAGACCTACCGCTCCACCACCACCTACCAGTTCACCGGGAAAACCCACAAGGACAGGAACCTGGCCAAGACCATCCTCATGTATGGCACTGCCGCCAGCCTTACCGGCCTCGGAGTGGTGGGCATCGTTTCACTCTCAAAATAAGCAGCACCTACAAAATGACAAAAGCCATCCTCATCGCAGCACTGTTGGCCTTCACCTCCGGCCATGCCCAGGAGGTGGGCGGAGGATATGCCACTACCGACTTGCAGGAAGTGCAGCCTCCAAGCAACACCACCGACACCTATTCCGCCGCCCGTGTTCTGAGGGAATATACGCCGGAGGAATATGCAGCCAGCAAACTGCAGGCCCCCACCTTCCCGGATACAAGAGACAACTGGGAAACCGATTCCCTCCACCTTCCCACGCTCGACAACCTGGGTCGTACCTGGACGGGAAGCTTCCCGCTCTTCCGACCGGGATGGGGTACATGGAACCTGCACAAGGGACTCAATGTCAGCCTCGGAGCTTCGGTGTTCGCCTCCTTCGGCAAACACGCACCACACGGAGCGGGCTTCGGACAAAGCCTCTCCGCCATGTATGCCATACCGCTCACTGATAAATTGTCAGTAGCCATCGGTGGATATTTCAACAACCTCTACTGGGCACACGACGCACATCGCAGCGCCGGCCTTTCCGCTGTCATGGGATATCAGTTCGATGAGCACTGGGAGGCCTTCCTCTATGGGCAGAAGTCCTTCATCCAAGACCGCTTCACACCCTACCCCCTCTACGACCTCGGCCATCTGGGCGACCGCATCGGAGCCACCATACGCTACAACGTCACCCCGTCGTTCAGTTTCGAGCTGTCGGTGGAGCATGGCCACATGCCACAGCGAGAATCCTTCCACGACACCTATATGAAAATGCCGGGCGTGAAGAAATAGCCACGCCCGGCATTTTATAGGAGATTACAGGATTTTATAGGAAAGGATAGGACTTCCTATGATTTCTTTTTATTTCAGTTTTTGCAGGGTCTCTTTGGCGTAGGTGTCGCCCATGGCGGCGGCCTTGTTGATCCACTGGCGACCCAAGTCCTTGTTGCGCTTCACGCCATAGCCGTAGTAGTAGCAAATGCCCACGCCGGTCTGTGCGGGAGGATAACTCTGCATGGCAGCCTTCTCCATCCATAAGAAAGCCTCCTCGTAATTCCGTGCGATGCCCATGCCGTTGAAGCACATGTTGCCGATGTTGTATTGAGCCTCGGGAAGACCTTGCTCGGCGGCCTTGAGATACCATTTGGACGCCTCTTCGTAGTCCTGAGCCACATAGACGCCGTTGTCGTAGTAGCGCCCCAAGGCAAGTTGGGCGGGGGCGTACCCTCTCTCTGCCGACCTGGTGTAATACTCCACGGCCTTTTTATTGTCCTGTGGTACACCTTCGCCACGAGCGTAGAGTTTGGCCACCTCGTATTGAGCACGGGCATCGCCGCTGTCAGCCAAGCGCAAGTAGTATCCGAAGGCTTTGGCGGTATCCTTCTCCACACCCTCGCCGAGGAGATAGCTGCCGGCAAGGCTGTACAAGGCCCCGGCGTTCCCTTGAGCCGCTGCCCTCTCCCACCATTTCACCGCCTCCTTGTAGTCCAGGTCCACGCCTTTCATCTGCGCGTAGCACAAGCCCAAATTGAACTGTGCACCGGCATATCCTTTTTCAGCTGCCTTGCGATACCATTCCACGGCCTTGGCGTAATTCTTGTCAAAGCCCTCGGCACCCTCGTCGTAGCAATGCCCCAAACTGTTCATGGCAGAAAGGCTTCCCTTGTTGGCAGCCTTGGTGTACCACTCCACGGCACTTTGCATACTCTTTGGCACGCCATAGCCCTTCTCGTAGCAGAAAGCCAGGTTGAACTGTGCTTCGACGTTGCCCTTGTTGGCAGCACGAGTGAACCATTGCGCGGCCTCGGCGAAATCGGACTTCACGCCCTTCCCGCCCAAGAGACAGTTGCCCAAGGCCACCTGGGATTTCACGTTTCCGGCGTTGGCCTCCTTGCGCAGTTTGGCCACGTCGGCAGCCGTCTGCGAGACAGCGGCCAATGAAAAGCCTGCCAGGAGCAGTGCGGTGATGATATTTCTCTTGCTCATATTCATCGTGTTTTTGTTGTGACGCTGCAAAATTAATGCAAAAATACGAACTTGCCAAAAAAGCGCGATAGTTTCTATCATTGAGGCGTGAAGACGCGGAGCGTGTAAGGCGGTATGACGATGGGACCTGCTGTAGCGGCGCCCTTCTCCACCGTCACTTGCTGTTCGTCGGGTTTTCCAGTGAAGCCTTCGTATGGTGTGCCTTGCGGTATGTCGAGGCCGTTGACGTTGAGGGTGAGCGGCACAGGGAGTGCGTTGACCACCTTGACGTGTCTCTTCCCCGTCTTGCTATCCTCCACCACGCTGACCACCACGCGCTTAGCAAACTGTTCATCGGTGCTCACCTTGGAGGTGAGGTATCTGTCGCCGGAGTAGATGGAGAAGAGGCGTTGCGTCTCATAACTCGGCGTGGTGCGCACCTCGGTGTTGGAGAAATAAATCAAGTCGGGGTTCCAATTGTGGTGCTTGTCCTTGGCGAGCAGCGGAGCGTATGACGTCATGGCCACCACGTCGCCATTGCGCTCCACATTGCAAAGGTGGATGGCCTCAGCAAGGGCAGTCTCCACGTTGCTTCGCTTCGTCCGTGTGCTGGCGGCGTATTCTCCGAGATACACCTTGGGGTCCTTGCGGTCGTATTCATCATAGTAGTCCTGGTGGTTGATGAACCATCCTGTGCTCTCGTAATAATGCTCGTCCACCATGTCGATGATGTCGCGGTGCTTGCGGGCGTAGTCCCATCCCTCGACGTAGTCCGACGAGGGAGAGTGGAAGGGCCCCACTGTGCCGCAGACGACGATATCGGGATATTTCTCCTTGATGGCCTTGCACAGCATGCCGTAACGCTCCTCGAAGGTGGTGGATATAAGGTCTTCGTTGCCAATGCCCACATATTTCAGGCGGAAGGGTGCCGGATGCCCGGCGTCGGCCCTCATGCGCGCCCAACGACTGACGGCAGGGTCTCCGTTGGCCCATTCTATCATATCGAGAATCTCCTGGCAGTACGCCTCCATCTGCTCCATGGGTATTCCACCTTGCTGTCCGCCATAACCTTCGCTGTTGGCAGCAGAGTTCTGGCAAGGCACGCCGGCGGCGAGCACGGGAAGCGGTTCGGCTCCGATGTCCTCGCAAAACTGGAAATACTCGTAGAAGCCGAGGCCGCGTGTCTGGTGGTAGTTCCAGATGTTGAAGTCGGGTTTGCGCTCCTCCAACGGCCCGACGGTGTGATGCCAGCGGTAGATGTTTTCTATTCCCTGTCCGTGGCTCATGCACCCTCCGGGGAAGCGCACGAACTTGGGCTTGAGGTCGGCGATGACCTGTGCCAAGTCTTTGCGGAGGCCGTTCTTGCGGTGGTGGAAAGTCTCTTGCGGAAAGAGGCTCACCATGTCGATGGCGGCCTTCCCCTTTTTCAGCGGCATGATGCGGAGGACGCATTGCAGGGGAGCGTCGCCCTCCGGCCTTGTCTTGGGTTGGTTGGTGTTGAGTACGGCGTTGTAGCGCTGCCATCCTGTGCCTCGAGTGACAAGCTTGCCCTGCGCCAAGACCTGACCGTCGTTGGTGACGAGTTGCACCAACCACTGCTTCTTCTTGCAGTCGATGTTGCGCACGTGCATAGAAAAGTCGTAGGCCTGACCGGGGGCGGGGTCGAAGATGCCGTCCCATCCCTCGTTGGTGAGCGGTGCGCTCTCCATCACAACATAGTGCGGGTTGTTGGTGCTGAGAGGATTGTCGGTTTCCACGACGATGGGCTCCGTGGAAGTCCATGCGGTGGTGGCGTTCCACTCCCTCCTGTCCTTGGGGCCGTACTCGAAGTCGCGGTTTTGCACCAATTCGGCGTAGAGTCCTCCATCGGCGGCATAGCTGATGTCCTCAAAGAAGATGCCGATGAGCTTGTCACTGATGACTTTCTTCTCCCCGGTGTTGACGTTGAGGGTGGCAGTGGCGCCCTGCAATCCTTGGAAACGCGTGGCGTCGTCGCCCATCCGCTCGGCACTTGCCTCACCGTCGCGGCGAAGGATTTCGAAATGCGCCAAGAGGCGAATGAGTTCGCCCTGGGTGACGTCGAAAATCTGCCCTTCATACTGCTTGTCTCCCAAGGCGACGCTGTAGGTGCCCCAGGCAGCGTCGCCGATGCTGCTCTCCACATCGGGCGAGAAGGTGCGGAAGTCATTGGAGGCACACACATATCGGCGCTGTCCACCTGACTTGTAGTAGATGTCGAACATACCCTCGTCGCCCTCGAAGACAATGGGCTGCTCACAGGAAGGCGTGCTCATACGCGGGTAGTCCTGTGGGCGCCAGGTGATGAGGTCGGGGCTGTAGGCTGCTGCGAAGCACGGTGCGTTGTCGTTCAGCTGCCACACGGCGCGCCAAGTACCATCGGCGGCGCGTACCAAGTTGGGGTTGTACATACGCTTTTCTGCCCCCCACTGACCGTAGTCGGAGGCACATAACTGCCCTATCTCGTGCCATTGGTTGTCGAAGTCGAGATAGGCGGCGTGGAGGCCGGCATGCTCGCTGGGGCAGTAGATGAAGATTTGTCGGGGGATGTCGTCGCCCTCGTTCTGAGCCAGGGCGGACTGCGTGGTGACGAGCATGGTCAGCGAGGTCAGCGCGCAAAGGAGAAATTGGTGGTGTCTCATCTTTTTATTATAGGAGATTATGGGAATTTATAGGAGAATATAGGAGTTTTTAGGAGATTTCATCTTCTTAATACCTTATTTTCCCGTCATAGTTAAAGATAGGCTGGTTGGTGGGCACCTCGCTGTCGTAGAACTGGACGGCGCTGTCGTTCATCTTGGGGTGGGTGGTGCGCAGCAGGCGGATGATTTCCGCGCCGGCCCAGA
Organism: Prevotella sp.; assembly: GCA_017619755.1. Lineage (GTDB taxonomy): Bacteria > Bacteroidota > Bacteroidia > Bacteroidales > Bacteroidaceae > Prevotella. The sequence goes on along the minus strand of JAFZRU010000022.1, from coordinate 12,424 downwards.
GCACGGAGCCGTAGCCATGGGCCGCCATAGGGTGCACGGGCCGATGGGCGTAAAAGGCGGCGTCGAAGGCCATGCCAGTGCCTACGCACACATTCATCACCTGACCTTTCTCACTTACAGCTGTGGCCACCGCCTGCCACCCCAAAAGGGCGACGGGACCGTAAGCCTTGGCATCCACCCACCCCTTGCTCACGGCGTGTGCGAAACAGAGGGTGTAGATGGCCGTGGCGGAGGTTTCGAGATAGGTGTCATTGCGGTCGAGCAGTTGGTGCCAGAAGCCGGTGTGATGCTGCCTCCGTGCCAGTCCGGCGGCATGGCGGCGCAGGAGACGGAGGATTTGCGGTCGTTGCGGGTGGTTTTCGGGCAGCACGTCGAGCACCTCGCAGAGGGTGAGGATGGCCCATCCGTTGGCCCTTCCCCAATAGAAGGTGGGGTGCGGCTCCATGGCCTCCACCCATCCGTGGCGGAAGAGGTTGTCTTCTTCCACGAACATACGGTCGGCGAAGCGTATCACCTGTCGTGCCGCCTCGTCGAAGTAGCGGCTCTCGCCAGTGAGTTTGCCCATATATGCCACAGCCGGGATGCCCATAAACATATCGTCGAGCCACACTGTGTTTTTCTGCGGCCGGAGGCGTGCGAACGTGCCATCGGCCAAGCGGTATTCGCGGTGCATGATGTAGTCGATGTAGTTGTCGATGAGTGGCCTCAGGGGCAGTTTTCCGTCGGCCATCAGAGCCTTGGTCATGGAGCAACAGACAGCCCCGGCGTCGTCGAGCGCATGGGGGTCGATGACGCGACGTATGTTAGTGTCCACCTTGCCGTCCTTCTCATACATTTTCCTGAAGACGGGAGCCACCTGCGCCAAGAAGCGGTGACGGGTGAAGACATAGTCGCGGTAGGCTGCGTCGCCCGTTGCCTCGTAGGCGGCCAATGCCCCGGAGTAAGTCACTCCCCATTCATAGCTCGTCAGGCGGAAACCGCCTTGTTTCAGACAGGTGCTGGGACCGGCGTCCCCCACCCTCACCTCCTTTCCCGTGGCCGGGTCTTCCAATGCTGCGGGCGTCTCCATGTCGATGTATCTCAACACCCGGTCCATGGTCTGCTTCACGCTTTCCACGGTGGGAATGCCATATCCCGTTTCATATTTGGGTTGCATGAGGTGGAGCGGCGTGTTGTTGTCGTTCACTTGCTGGGCAATCGCCAAGGAAGCCGTGGCAAAGGCGACGGCGAATGTCGGGAGGGTTCTTTTCGTTGTCATGGTCATTTGAGGAAGGGGTTGACGGTTTCATCGGGTCCGAGGTAGAAGCCCGGCTCCGAAGGTTGGTTGTATCCCACGTTTTGAGCGGCGGTGGAGAGACGGTAGGGGATGTCCTCCATCAGGCAGTTGATGCGGTGATCGGTGGGGATGGTGGAGACGAAGATGCGCAGTTCGATGCTGTCGGGTGTGCGGGCCACCACCTCTTCTCTCCAGTCTCCGAGGATGTCGGCGGCGAGGGCGGGGTTGGATTTCGTGCCGTTGTTGAAGACGACGCCCTCGAAGCGTTCCACCTCGCGAATGGTGTTGTCTGTCCAGTCGTATTTGGTCACTGTTGCTCGGTCGAGGAGCTCACGCAGGAGGTCACCGTCCCACCAAATGCCAAAATTGATGGAGAGGTGTCTCCCGCCAAGGGCGAGGTGCTGTTGGTGCTGCGGGTCGTCGGGGTCTTTGGCACTGCCGATGACCTCTCCGCGTATGTTGCGTATGCCGTGGCTGTCGCTGCTCCACATCTCCACGCCGGGGTTGGTGGGGTCGATGTCGGCGGCCATGCACCGTCCGACGTCGCTCTTCGAGGGTATCTGGAAGATGATTTCGCCGGTCGCAGCGTCGCGCAATTCGGAACCGTCGCGGCGGTTCTCGTGGCAGTCCCACACCTGCAGGCGTGTGCTCTTTGGGTCGAAAGCCATGAGGTGAATGGCATCGCCGTGCCCCATGCCAGTGTTGTATAGTCCTTGTCCGTCGTTATCGATGGCCATGGCACCGTAGGTGATTTCGTCGCATCCGTCACCGTCCACGTCGGCCACGCGCAGGTTGTGGTTGCCCTGTCCGGCGTATGAGGCCCATTGCGGCTCGTTGGTGTCGAAGGTCCAGCGGTTTTTCAGTTCCTTTCCATCCCAGTCCCATGCGGCGATGACAGTACGCGTGTAATACCCCCGGCAGAAGATGCCGCTGAGACGCCGTCCGTCAAGGTATCCGGCGGCGGCGAGCATGCGGTCAGCGCGGTTGGCATAACTATCGCCCCAGTCCATAGGGTCGCCGCGCTGAGGGATGTATGGCTTGCTATCCATAGCTTCCCCGGTCATGCCGTTGAAGACGGTGATGTATTCCGGGCCAGTGAGGATGCGCCCGGTCATGGGCCGCTCCCTCCGGTTGTATCTGCCCCACTCTCCCTCCGGCACGGGGGGCTTTCCGTCGCTGGCGGGACGGTGGCGGTAGTCGGCGATGGAGTCGCCTATCACCTTGCCTCGTGCGTCGCGTGTGCCATCGGCGGTGCGCACCATCATCTCGGCGCGGCCGTCGCCATCGAAGTCGCCGACGATGAACGGCACGTAGTGTGACCCACTGCGGATGTTGATGCCCATATCGATGCGCCAGAGGAGCGTGCCGTCAAGGCGGTAGCAGTCGAAGAGTGTGGAACCAGTAAAACCGTCGTGGGCGTTGTCACGGGCGTTGGAAGGGTCCCATTTCAGCACGAGTTCGTATTGCCCGTCGCCATCCATGTCGCCCACGCTGGCATCGTTGGCGGAATAAGTGAAGGAGCGTCCGTCGGGTGTCGTGCCCCCCTCTGGTTTTTGCAAAGGGATGGCGATGTAGCCGTCGGGAGCGTCGGCGGCGAGGGTGTAACTGCCGTCGCGCCCACCGCCACGCACCTCGTAGGTGGCAGCACCGGAGAGCGGGTGTTCGTCGATGAGCATCGTACCTCCCGTAATCAGGGGACTGGCATTAAGTTTCTCCCCGTTTCTATAGACGTCGAAGGGCTGGCCTGTGGCATCGCTGCTGAGCGTGCGCCAACTTACCACCACCCGGTCGCCGCTGCGCACTGCCACCACGCCCCGGTTGAGGTGCTCGCGACTCATGTTTTCCAAGTCGTAGCGGGGCTGTGCGAAGACTGTCACAGCAAGGCCGCACAATATCAAGACAAAAAATAGTGCTCTCCTCATGGTTTTTAACATTGTTATTTCATCAATTCCAACAAACGGACAGACCGACACGCTTCGCCAGTCGTTTCAACATAGTCTTGTATCTTTCCGTCTTTTTCATCTTGGATGCAAATTTATGAAAATTTTTCCACATACAAGCCGGATGAGCAAAGAAAATGAGAATTTTGAAATTGACATAGTTCGACAAAAACTGAAAATCGTAGGTGTAATAACGACTGGTTTTGCAAAAAATAGAAGAAAAACTTGCATATTAAAAAAAAATCGACTATTTTTGCATCGGTCATTGAAAAATGATCTCGGACAAGAGAGTCGGATAAAACGTGTTTATGAACTTCATTCTCGCCTCAGAAAACGGCCAATAATGAGTGAGAGCAAAAAGAGAATAGAAGGGAGTAGATACGCCCCTATAGTGGGCGTTTTCTCCTTTTATTTATCTTTTTGCGGGGTACTTGGCCGTTCCCCTGGGGCGATAACGAATGTGCAGAAGACGTCCGCTTTCTTTTCCATACTATTATGACCCCTATCAAAAAACCCCTAAATAACGGCCAATTATGAAAGGTTTTTTAGATAAGATTTTGCCTTTTAGGCAAATTGTATCGCAGCTGTCAATAATACAATTGATGGTTGTTGACATTTAGTGCGGATTATTTATGTCATAAAAAATCATCAAATTGAGAAAATATGAAAAACAAATGGAAATTAAACTTGATGGCCTTGGCAGTGTTATTGCTAAGCCCAATGAGCGGGTCTGCTCAAAGTCGTTTTTTTATCACCCTTGATGCGGAATCAGGACACATATATCCTCTTTTCCCATTTTTTATAGCTCAGGGTCTTACAATGGATGAGGATATTCCTTTTTGTGTTAACCCTGGGTTAAACTCTCGCTATGCACGGTATTTTAACGACGGCGTGAAGATGAAAAGTTGGGGTTACAATAGGTCTTTTAAAAGCTGGGATGATTACAAATACAATTTAGTCCGCAACGTTGGTTGGCGTGCTGAAGACATATTCCGTGACATTGACATAAGTTTGAAATTTGGATATCAACCAGAACTCATCCCTGTTGGCTTTTATGCACGATTAGGATACGCGCATGAGAACTTTAGGCTAATGTTTAGCGAAGAGGAAGATGGTGAGTGGACGAAATACCGTATTGACACATTCCGTCCTGGATTAGGCATTAGAATCTCACCTTTGGAATTTTTGATGGAAGAAGATTTCGGAGCACCTATTATAGAAATAGGTAGTACCTATAACTACCACTTTGGACTCAAAGGCGGATTTGATGGAGACAAAAAGGAGTTGAACAATGGCTTATCCACACATGTGGGTCTCGGTTGGAAATGGGAGAGTGCCTCACTCATTCTTGATATCGAGCATGACCATTACGAATTCTTTAACAAAGAATACGAACTTGGGAACGTTCGACCCTACGAGAAAATCCACTCCCGTCGTTGGAATTTTAGTATTGTATTAGCAAAAGACTTTTAAAACCAAATTGTTATGAGAAAAATAATTATCTTATTCATCGCTATCCTCGTAAATTTCAACCTGTGGGGGTGCCAGCCAACTAAACCAAACAAAATGCTCACACCAGACTCCATTGTATGCAAACAGTTGGGCACGAGTCTTGCACAATTGTTGTCTTCTCCATCGACAGTGAAATGCTATGCTGTACGAAATGTTCGTCAGCCATCAGAAACCGATTTTGCTTTCACTGAAAATTTCGTATTGGGTGAATTGATTACCAAATTGAGTCGCCAAGAAGTAGCCATCCTTGAATTTCTCATTCCATCTAACGAAGCAAACTATCATGTCAATCCTGCCAAGGTGAAAAGCCCCTATATGCCAAGGCTAGCATTTGAGTTTGCCAAGGGGAAGAAAAAAGCCTGGCTTCTCGTTTCACTTGCCAATATGTCATGGAGCATTTACTATGATGGCAAGACACAGTTTACTTACGACTACGTAGAGCGTGATGTAATAGAGCGCTTCTGCAATTATTTTATCCAACAACAAGCCCAAAAAGAAAAGAGATGACAGGCTTGTCACAAACCTTTTCAAACAAAAAACACTGAAACTATGAATATTAAAAAGACACTGCTTATATGGGGATGCGTTTTGACATCCACCCTTTCATTCTCACAAACCCTTCACAACATCATGTTTTGCGATACAAACGATCCAAATATTGGTGAGAGCGTTTGTGAAGATAACGATCGTGAATTAGATGAAATAGATGATATTGCCGGCTATATCGGTTACAAAGTTGCACGTTATGTTTATAATGGTTCCAATTGCACTAAAAGCAATTTGATGAAAGTTGTAAATACAATCCAAACCCAATCCAACGATATCATCGTATTTTATTATTCAGGCCATGGCACACATGCACCCGGACAAGACAATGACAAGTTTCCACAAATGCTCCTTAATTCTCGCTATGAGGGTGATTTCGTTCCTGTGAGGTTAGTGGCAGAGCAATTGGACAAAAAACCTCACGGTTTGCTGCTCATTCTCACCGATTGTTGCAACAACATAGTCAATGGTGTCAGGCCAAAGTCAGCGCTTTCCCAACTTCAATCCACTACCATAGCCAAGTCGAGCGAGGCGGCCAACTACAAGCGTCTGTTCGTGGAAAGCAAAGGAAAGATAATGGCCACGGGATGTAAATTGGGACAAACCTCAATAGCCCTCACAAAAGGAGGCCTCTTTTCCATCTGTTTTTGGGACAAACTTTATGCGGAATGCTCACAAGGCAACAATCCCTCCTGGCAAAATATTTTGCGTGAAACAACAAAGGAAACAATGGCCCAGGCTAGCCGCTTGCCTAGGCCAGAAGAACAAGAGCCATATTTTGTAATTGACATCCATAGCACGAATGGTGGCGAAACCACACCAGTACCCATCCCTACACCTCCCACGCCTTCTAATAACAATAATCAAATTACCACCAATACACCATTGACAAATGTGTTGGCTACCATTCTGTCTCAACAAGATGTCTCACAACGCTTAAACATGATACCACAAATCCTCAACAGCCATTTCCCGACAGGAGGACATATAGTCACATTAGGACGTGACCTTGAGACCGTAGTTGATTATGAAGAGGCCGCAACATTCTTCAGGCGCATCGCATCCTCCAAAAAGATAGTTCGCATCAATGTGATCAAAGAGGAAACCGCTTCTGATGGGTTACCATACATCACAATCACAGAAATGAGAACGGAATAAGGAAAGGCAACAGAAACATTCATCAAAAACTATCATCACAATGAAAGCCATCAAATTCATTTCAACTTTCATCATCCTTTCTTTCTTCCCAAGCTTGACATTTGCACAGCAACTCACGGAGAAGGAAAAGAAAGAACTTCAAATACGTGTAATGAACAAGATAGAAGATTTTCAACAATATATCAGTCTGATTGCAAGCAGAAAAGTCAGTTCTCAAAACAAGGACTTAGCAATTGAAAAAGCATTGGAATTGTTCATCGGGAAAGGAAAGGACTATTATCTAACAGAAATTGACGAGAATACTGGGAAAGAGACAAAAGTCCACCATAATGCGGTCACCATACAAACGGTCGAGAAAAAATCGGGCCTGCATAGACCACGACCTATGGTGGAATATCTTAAAGAATTGAGAAACAAAACAAGATACACAAGTCTGGTCGTAGAGTCCGCTGATGCCTTTTATGTGGACAGCATAATCCAACAACTTCCCAATGGCCAATACGAGGGAGTGGCATATTGCTACCAGAAATACTATAACTATTTGGAAAACAGGCTGGCTTATATTCATCCTTCATGGAAGAAAGTGAAAATCATTTTCGACCTCAAGGAAGTGCCAACATCTAATGGAAGCAAAAAAATATGGAAGGTATGGCTTGGTGATGTGGTTATCAATCAAATCACCTAACCGTTTAGGATGGGCTGCCATACATCACCATCACCAAAATAAGAACGGAACAAGAGAAAAACAACAAAAACTATCATCAAAAACTTTTATCACAATGAAAACCATCAAAATCATATCATTTTTCATCATCCTTTCTTTTTTCCCATGCCTGACATATGCACAGCAACTCACAGAAAAGGAAAAGAAAGAACTTCAAATACGTGTAAAGAACAAGATAGAAGATTTTCAACAATATATCAGCCAGATTGCGAGCAGAAAAGTCAGTTCTCAAAACAAAGACGCAGCAACCGCAAATGCGCTGGAATTGTTCATTGGAAAAGGAAAGGACTATTACCTAACAGAAATTGACGAGAAAACCGGAAAAGAAACAAAAGTCCATCATAATGCGGTAACTATGCAGACGGCGGGGAAAAGATCGGGATTGCATAGACCACAACCAATGGTGGAATATCTTGAGGAACTGAGAAATAAAACGAAATACACACGTCTGGTCGTGGAGTCTTCTGATGCCGTATATGTTGACAGCAATATCCGACAACTGCCGAATGGGCAATATGAGGGAGTGGCATATTTTTACCAAAAATATTATGGATATGTGGAAAACAGACTAGTTTATTCTGATACGACTAAGAAAAAAGTAAAAATCATCTTCGACCTAAAGGAAGTACCAGCACCTGGCGGAAGCCAAAAAATCTGGAAAATATTGCTTGGCGATATTTCTGTAGTTAGTATCCAATAATGAAAGGTTATGAACAATCATAGACTTATATGTGCATTCTTCATAATAGGGGTATGGACTGTTTCATGGGGGCAACACATATCTGACCCAACGCTCAACGAGCAATTTGCCGCTAACGTGAAGAGTGTAGAGGAGTTCATGCTTCGATTCAATGGAGAAGCGTCATATCCAGGCTTAGAAAAAAACTCTCCTGATTATCGCAAGAAAAACCTATTTTCTCTTTTCGACGTGGAAATGGATGAATCACTGAAAAAGAAAGCAAATGCTTTTGTAAACAAAGTGATAAAAGACAACACGCGTCTTGAATTTTGCGATACTACCTGGTATGCACAAGTTGGATGCAATGTCATCTCCAAAGGGAAAAATGTTCCTCTGACGCTTACCATAAGGCCGGAATGCCACAATGGAAAGAGACGCAGATGGGCGTTGTGCGGTGCTAAAGGTGTCTATGGAAACTTGATAACCACCAGTGAAGATGGTATCATTAGTCCATTGGAACATGACTTGAATTTCATACAACTCTCAAGTACTTTCCACCATGACTTGAAGAACTTGCCCGGTTATATGTCAGAAAGCCATGAATTTGACCAACTCACCGCTTTTGTCACTTTAGCACAAGCAGGTCTCTTGAAATTCGACTATGTTACCAGTGTGAAGTTCATCTTCATGCAAATCCCCGACTATGTTTTCACCATAGAGGAGGTTGGGAGGAAAGGGTTCAACTCAGGATGGCTGATTACAGTCTTTAGCGAACTGCCTGACGAGATGAAACCCTCTTACAAAAAGAATATTTTAGGAATGTAAAACAAATTAAGAATTATGAAAACAAATAATATAATTGCCATCATTTTAATGGTTGCCGCATACTCCATTAATGCCAATGCTCAAATTCGCAACAAACACTTGTTTTTTCATATAGATTTTGCAGCAGGCAATGTCTATACTGCCAGTTATCCAAGTTTCTTGACATACGGTCTTAACGAACTAACCCACTCCAATATCTTTGAAAGTGCTTTGGAATATTCTGTCTTCAATGGAGATTTGGGAAATGACAAAATCAATATGCGCAACTACAATATCACTGGCTTTACCGCCAATGAACTATTCCAAAATTTGCACCCTTCTCTGAAAATAGGATACCAGTCAAGTTCATTAAGCGATTTCAACTATGGTGCCTACGCAACTGCAGAATACCAACACAATCATTTTAAAAGTAGATTTGAGGGGTCAGATATCCATCATAAAAACACCTTGAACAGGGCTCTCTTTGGAGGGTCTCTTTTTGCCGTCATTGGCAATATGGAAAAACCTTTCAGATTGATGTTTGAGGGCGGAATACGTTACAGTATGTGCTTGGGTTACAAAGGCCCTTTAGCGATAGGAAAAGAGGACATAGATAACGGAATATCCAGTCACTGGGCCATCAAGGTTTCCACAGCAAAAGGCTTGCAAGACTTCGGAGTATATTTCGACATCAATCATTTTGATTTGTTGAAATCAGAGAATGGCAAGCTTAACAATTGGTCCGCTGGACTAATTTGGGCTGTGACACCAGGTCAACGGGAAAATCGTCAAAATGTCTATTATTGATTGAAACTTGCATATCTATGAAACGTATCTACTTACATACAATTTGCACGTTGATTCTAACGATGCTGGCAATCCAAACAATGGCCTTTAGCGAGAATGACGCTAAAAACATTGCGAAATCATTTTATAGTAATCTTAACAAAATGATGGACATAATAAATCTTGAAAGATGCCAAACAGACGAGACCATCAGCCTTCAAAACAGTATAACAAATCTATGTAGTGATAATGATATATGCATGCCTAATGAAATAGGATTGTTCAATCAAGATTTTACCAACCAATCATTTGTTCCACTTCTACCATATATTACCCAAATGACTAATTGTGCTATTAAGCAGAAAGTGGCTTTTGATGTAACTATCGACAAAGTGGAAGCATTGGAAGAAGCCAAGGCTTTCAAGAAGGAAGATAGTAAAAACTTTTATGAAGTTTATGTGACAAAAAAAGTAAAGTTTGGTTCCCTTGCTAAGCAATATCATGACATTGTTAGGATTCATTCTTTAACATCAAAGATTGTATCAATCGAGAATGAGTTGGGTGGAGGTCAAGGAGAAAGCATCTTTGCCATTCGCTCAAGAGCAGCCAAAATGTACTCCCAAAAGCGATATTACGAGGCTTACAATGAATATCTGAAAGCATTCGATTTGAATCCCAAAGACGGCGACACGAACTACCGTCTGGCTTTAATGACCTATTTCAAGCAGGGATGTAAAGATAAATATAGGAGTAGTGAACGCAAGAAAAAAATCCTCTTTTACCTCGAAAATGCTGAAAAGTATGCTGATTGGAAGACAAAAGACAATGCCAAGAATTTTCATTATTATCTAACCAACGGAGGAGTATGACTATGAGAATCCTTAGATATTTATTCACCATCCATACTGTTATGACAGTTTGCGCCATCTTTGCGCAGCCACAACAACCATCAAAAACCAAAAACCAAAGTTCAGGTGATATCATCCATATCATCTCGTGTGCCGATATAGATAAAAAAGGGGAGGAACAAATAGTCATAGATAATCATTCTTTCTTCACCCAGACATTGGCAGACAGCATCAATCTAAATACGACCTTCACAGCCGTGGCCAACGAATTTACAAAAGAAAAGGCAGATAGAGATTTCATATCTGCAAGGATTGCGAATATGAAGACCGCTGCCAACGATGTGATAATGTTCTATTTCTGTGGAAAGGGAGCCACAGTTCCCAATGACAGTCTTCCTTTGCTTTTCCTTGGTTCCGACTCGGTGGCAGTGAAAGAGGGAAAGGTGATGTTCCTCTCCGACATCCTTTCTGTCCTTCTGGCTAAGCCACATAGGCTATTAGTCGTAATCTGCGAAAGTGGAAGAGAGGATGTAGCTGCCGACTCCCTGGGTTTTGTCATTCTTGATAGAATAAGCGACAATCGTTATTCCGATTTAACTAATTACTCCTTTCGGGGGAAAACGTCAAAGAATGCATGGCAAAATCTTTTCTCACAAAAAGGAAATTATATTCTGATGGCATGTCAACCTGGTCAAAACAATAATCATTCACTTCCTTACACCTTGAGTTATTACTTAAGTAACACTTTTATGAATTTATGCTATAGAAGAAATTGCCTATGGTCGGATTTGCTCGATGACTGTGTTTCAAGAGCTAACGGTATCAATGCAAGCAGCGGTATTCATCAAACATCCTATTGGTTTGACATCAAGCAAATAAACAAAAAAGACATAGAGAAATGAAAACAAAAAAACTGACTTTTGGTGCATTGGCTTTCACCCTTATTGTTTTATGCACCTCATTCACTTTGTACAAAATCATTCCCAAAGCTGATTTCACCATCAATTATAAAAGCCCTATTGAAAATGGCCAATATGAAGATGTTACCGTAGGTGTTAATACGGCAAAAAGCAGCCTTGGGTTAGAAATCAAACGGGTTGATTATTATTGGGATGGGAAACTCATAGAAAAAGTGAAGAAATCACCCTTTGGACTTAATTTTCTTTTGGAAAACCAAACACCCGGAAAACACCGATTAGGCATCAAAATCACATACGGCGGCAAAGGATATGAAACCATGCGTCTCGATGACGAGGGTTTTGTTTACCAAGTAGAGATTGTTAAGTGAGAAACCAATATCGTAGGTTCAAGCTTACGAACTTAAACGTGAATTTTTCTTAGTGTGATCTAAGGAAAATTCACGTTATTTCAGTACACCATTCATACACGGGTTTAATTTGGATATGGAGGCCATCCATATCCACTTCTTCATACTCATGGTCTGTCAGTAAGAGCAGGGTTTCGCACTTGGTCAGCCTATGAGCCAAAAGAAGTCCGTTGATTTCCCGTTTACGCGTTTTGGCCAATGAGCTGTCGTATGACACTTGGACGCACTGTAGCACTTTGTTGCCATCGCACACCACAAAGTCGCACTCACCGGATCGCTCTTTGAGATAATAAACATCCCATCCCTCAAACTTGCACTTGCGAATAAGATGAATCAAGACCATGGTCTCCAGCGGCCACCCAAGGTTTTCTCCCGCAAACGCATTCTCCCTTTGGTTCATCAGGGCTACGTCAACAGCATACACCTTTTCGCCAACCATACGCTGTTTGCTCTTCTGAGAAAATTTCTTCAACCCAACAAGCAGGAAAGCCTGTTTGAGATAGTCAACGTAGTTACGAACCGTATGCGGTGACTTGAAATTGAATAATTCAGCAAGGTCAGGTATTGACATAACGCAGGGTGAAATATTCAGAAGGTGGTGAGCCATATTTTCAAATTGAGACATAAAAGCTATGCGATAACGCTGCTCGATGTCACAAGATAATATAACCATTTGTAAAAAATGTAGATTGTAACTGAAAAGTGTACCACCCCTAATAATCGAAAAGTGTACCACTAACCATTGTTTGTTTAGCATGTTTCGGTCTGTGCCTATGGCTCTCCTGGAGTGAGGCGTAGCCGAACGTAAGGAGAGCCATAGGCAC
>JAFZRU010000021.1 GCA_017619755.1 Prevotella sp. | reverse complement strand
TTTTGCAGTTGTAGAACATGTAAGCCATGTTGGTCACCTGCGAGGTGTTCAGATATGATGACATGTTTGTGATGGAAATCAGGTTGGTCATACCGTCGAACCACTCGTAGCACGATGTGGGCCGCGCGCTGGCGAACGTGGTGTTGAACACCACGCTTGTCACGCCGCTGGCATAACTGTGCCATGCTGGTGCATTGGAACCCGTATTGAGGGAATAGTTGTTGCCTGTGCGCGTCTGCCAACTCTTGTCGTAGAAGAAAGTGAGTGTCGTCTTGTCGGAACTAAGGTTGGCGTATGCCTTGTTGTCAAGGAAGTAGCCGGTCTTCCACTTGAACCATCCGTCGCCCGTCGCCTCCTTCGAGGGCGTGAAGCCGGTGGGATCAAGCGTACATGGCTTACTGGTTGTTCCCACGCCTTCACAGGCGTTGGTGTTGAGGTTGCTGCCGGTGGAAGGCACCTTGAGGTAGGTCAGCGAGGTGCAGTTCTTCATCATGGCGCTTGAAGAGCTGAGGGTGAAACTACTGATATCGAGGCTGGTGAGTTTGGAGCATCCATAGAACATCTGATCCATCCATGACTTGGCATTTGCCGTGTTGAAGTTGGAAACACTGATGCTGGTGAGATTAGAGCAGCCTTGGAACATGGATACCATGTATGTCGCCTTGGCGGTGTTGAAGTTGGACACGTTGATGCTGGAGAGTTTGGAGCATCCGTAGAACATAAATCCGAAATCGGTGACATTCGAGGTGTTGAAACCTGAGATGAGCAAACTTGTCAGGTTGGAGCATCCATAGAACATATACCCCATACTGGTGACGTTGGAGGTGATGTAGTTGCTCCAATAAAGATCCAGGCTTGACAGACTGGAGCACCCCTTGAACATGTATGCCATGGTGGTCACCTTCGACGTGTTGAAATAGGTGAAGCCTGACACCGAGGTCAGGTTGGAGCATCCGGAGAACCACTCGTAGCAACTTGTAGGCCTGGCATTGGCGAAGTTGCTGTTGACGGTGATGCTCTTCACATAAGGATTATAGGAATACCAAGCCGGCCTGTTGGTGCCCGTGTTGATGTCAAAGACAGAGCCGGAGCGTTGGGTTTCGTTGTCATCGTAGTAAAAAGTGAGGGCGTTGTTGTTATACACCGCGTAGGGCCTGATGTTTTCGCTTTTGAAATAGCCACCTTTCAATATCTGGTAGTCCGGGGTGATGGAGGAGAAGGAGGGGTGGACGCTTTTAGAGTAATAAAGTGTGCAGGGCGAGGAGGACGTGCCAATGCCGGACAAAGCGTCGCTTGCGAGGTAGCTGCACATGCTGGCGGAAACGCATAGGGCTTTCAATTTTCCATTGCCTCCAAACATGCTTTTTGTTGTGGTGGAGGAGGAGAACCAGAAATTATAGGTGTTGATTAAATAAACCATGCTGCTACAGTTGTAGAACATATAGCTCATGTCGGTCACCTCAGAGGTGTTGAAACTGTTCAAGTCGAGTGCGAGTAACTTGCTGCAGCCGAAGAACATATTGTTCATATCGGTGACTTTGGTGGTGTTGAAATTGGTCACATCGAGGCTGGTGATGGAGGAGCAGTTGGTGAACATCTTGGCCATGGTGGTCACCTTGGAAGTGTTGAACCCACTCACGTCGAGGCTGGTGACAGCCCAACAGGAATAGAACATGCCAAACATGGTGGTGACGTTGGCGGTGTTGAACCCGCTCACGTTGATGGTAGCCAGTTTGTTGCAGTTATAAAACATGCAATACATGGAGGTGACCTTGGAGGTGGTGAACTTGCTCACGTCAAGGCTGGTGAGTGCTTTACAATCCGCGAACATGTAGCGGAAGGTGGTTGCACTCGAGGTGTTCCAGTTGCTCACGCTTAGGCTTGTGAGGCCGGAACATCCGTAGAACATCCCGCTGAAGTCGGTGACTTTTGAGGTGGACCAGCTGCCCACGGAAAGGGAGGTCAGCTTGGCGCATCCCTCGAACATGGAGGTCATGGAGGTGACGTTGGAGGTGTTGAAGCCGCTCACATTGAGGCTGGTGAGGTTCTTGCAATGACAAAACATCAACCCCATGTTGGTCACGCTCGACGTGTTGAGGTAGCCGATGTTGGTGACCTTGGTGAGGTTCTCCATGTAATATCCCCATCCATAGCAAGAAGTAGGTCTATAGTTGGCGAAGCTGGAAAAGAAATAAAGCTCTTTCACCTTGCTGTTGATTTCCTTCCATGCAGGTAAGTTGGAACCGGTGTTGAGGTTGTAGGTGGTGTAGCCTTCTTTCTTTATGGACGACCTGTTGTTGTCGTAGCAGAAGTTGAGGCTGCCGTCGGAGGGGTCGAAGTAGGTGTAAGCCTCCGCGGCTCGAACGCCCGCTGCCCCCGTCAGGAGCATGAGCCAGAGAATGAATAGTTTTTGTTTCATAGTTGTATAGTTTTTATTGATATAGGTTGACGTTGATATTTCATTTGCAAAATTAGCAAATTTTCACGAAATATGGTTGTCTAATGGATGCATATCTTGTATGGAATCGGAAGAAATCACGTTTTTTGGGGGGATCGGGTTCTTTTGGCGTTGAATATACTGTGAGGGTGACACGCCTTCCTTGCGACGGAAGACATGGCTGAAATGCGCGGTGTCGGCAAAGCCACACCGCCGGGCGGTATCTGAAATGGTGACATCGGGGAACATCCCCAACAGCCGCTTGGCCTCTTTGAGACGGATGTCCAAGACATAGTCGGAGGTGGTCTGGCCGGTGGCTTCCTTGACACGGCGGTTGAGTTGGCAGGTGCTGATGGCCATTTGTTTGGCCAGTGTCTTGACATTCACTTTCCCCTCCGCCATTTCCTTGTGGAGCAACTGGGAAAGATTTTTAAGCAGTTTCTTGTCGCTGTAGTTTTTTGTGCTCATGGGTGTGTGATGATAATTCTGCAGCAAAATTACGAAACCTGTTGGTTCCGTGTTTGTCTATTTGGTGCATTCATTTGTCACCATGGCGCAAAATGGCATTCTCTCACTTATTCCTCCCCTTCAGGTGGCGGAAAAGAGTCGTTTTGGCGGATGTATTGGGAGGGTGAAACGCCAAACTTTCGGCTGAAGGCATGGGAAAGGTGGGCGTGGTCGGAAAAGCCCGTGCGCAATGCGATATCTAACAGGGTCAACTGGGGCTGGGAATGAAGCAAGCGCCTCACCTCATTCAGACGCACGTCGTTGATGTAGTCGGAAGGCGACATGTCCACCACGGCACGTAGCTTCCGGCCAAATTGCGAGCGGCTCAGGCAAACAGCGGCAGCCACTTCCTGCACGTCGAGCCTGCCCTCTGGCATGAGAAGATGGATGGCCTCATCAACTTTGTGAAGGAAGGCTCTGTTGGCCTCCGAGAGGTTGCGCTCGTAGATGGTGGCCTCTTTTGCTGGCTCCATCGCAAAGGCAGAAGCGGGAGGTGTGCCGTTGACGGATGCCGCTGTGGCGGCCATGGTCTTTTGGTATTTTTGCTGGAGGATGTGGCGTTGTTCCAAGATTTTCTCCACCCGCAACAGCAGTTCCTCTGCCATGAAGGGCTTGCACAGATAAGCCTCTGCACCGGCTTCGATGCCACTGAGGCGGTCGCTGTCGGTGGTGCGTGCTGTGATGATGATGATGGGGATGTGGTTGGTCTGTTCAGAGGAACGGATGCGGCGACACATTTCCAGACCGTCCACCTCGGGCATCATGACGTCGGTGACGACAAGGTCGGGCATCCATTCAGCGGCCTTCCGCTCTCCTTCCGCGCCATCGGAGGCGTAGGCCACGGCATACTTTTCTCCGAGCACACCGCCGATGAAGGCCGCCACGTCGGCATTGTCCTCCACCACGAGAATTCGTGTCCTCCCATCTTCACCAGTATCATCCTCAGAGGTCTCGGAAACCATTTCTTGTCTTCTGCCGACCTGCGCCAAGGCCCCACGGGTGTCGGGCACCTGGATGTCAGGAATGTCCGTGGCGGTGATGAGGCGGTCGCCCTCGGACAACTTCTCCTTTAGTGGAAGCGTGATGCAGAACTGAGTTTTCACACCTGGTGTGCTGCTCACTTCGACCTGTCCGTCCAAGGCTTTGGCTAACTGGCTGACGAGAGCAAGCCCCACGCCTGTTCCTGTGCGCTTGTGGTTGGTGCCTTGGTAGAACGGTTCAAACAAGCGTCCGAGGTCTTCAGGCTTCACACCAATGCCGTTGTCGGCAACGCCGACATGGTACTTGTTTCCGCTGGTTCCGACACTTACTGTCACTTCGCCTCTCCGGGGAGTGAACTTGATGGCATTGGAAATCAGATTGTCCACCATCTTCTGCATGGCGTCGGCGACGAAAAAGGCATGTATGGCTTGAGAAGGCCCTTGGAAACGCAGGTTGACGCCACTCAAGTCGGCCATCGGTCGGAAACGCTCCACCATCATCTCCACGAAGGCCGCCACATCGCCCTCCTGCCATGAGAATTGGATGGTGCCGGAGTTCATCTTGGAGATGTCGAGCAACTCGTTGACGAGGGTGAGCAGCGATTGGCCGTTGCGCTCAATCATGGCGAGCGACTCCTTCTTGTCCGGGTTGGTCTCCTTGCCACGCAACTGCCGCGTGAGGCCGAGGATGACAGTGAGCGGCGTGCGGAACTCATGGGTGACATTGGTGAAAAAGGTCTCGCGTGCGGCTTGTAGTCGCTCTGTAGCCTTTTGGGTGCGACGGCGCAGGTGGTTGATGTAGGCCAGCACGGCGATGATGGCCGAGAGGAGCAGGAGGCCCACCACGGCGGTGATGGCTATCAGGCGTGTATGGCGGCGACTCTCCTCATTTGCTTCCTGCAGTTCTTCGTTGTGCAGGGAGGCATTGGCATTGCTAAGGGCTTCGTGCATCTCGGCGTGGTGGAGCGAGTCAAGCATCTTGGCATAGCGATGCAAAGCCTTGTTGGACTCACGGGGTTGGTTCTCCTCCAATGCCTCTGCTAATGACAGGTGGTCGTAGCACACCGAACGGTAGTTGCCCAGTTCCTCTTGCAAGCTGATGGCCCTGCGGATGACAGGCACCGCCTCGCTGTTCCGCTTCAAGTCGAGGAGGTTGAAAGCCACATACTCCAAACTGATGGCCAGCAGGTTGCGATCGACCACCACCATCTGCTCGACAGTTCTCACCGCTTCCTGGGACATGGCTAAAGCCTGATGATAATCTCCTTTACGGTTGTAGGCATAGCTTAGCTGGGAGAGGTGATTGACCACTCCGGCATCGTAGCCGATGGCACGGGCGGCTTCCACAGCCTGCTGGCCATAGCGAATGGCGGTGTCTGGCTCATTTGCCACGTTATAGACCTCGCATGCGATGCCGAGGTAGTTGTGGGTGTTCTGGTCTGACCCCGTCAGACGGTCGGTGTCAAGTGCTTTTTGGACAAAGTGCTTGGCCTCGTCGAGGTAGCCAAGCGAGAGGTTGATGATGGCCAAGTAATTGTAAGAGCGTGCCAAGGGAAGCAGCAGCCCATGCTTTTTGCTGAAGTGCTCCGCCTCCAGCTCGGCCTCGGTGGCCTCGGTGTTGCGACTGGTCTTGAAAAGGCAGTAGCCACGGTCGCAGAGCAGCGTGGCATGGTATTCTGGAGCGTTGCCAGAAGCCAAGGGCAGTGCTTTGTCGATAAGTTCGAGGCTTTCCTTGAAATAGCTGTTGTTGTAGTAAAAACGCTCGGCAGCGAACCATACAAAGAAGTCGAGTGTGTCGCTGTTGAGCGAAGTGGTATTGCGCTGAATGGACAAGAGGTTGTCGTCGGCCATGCAGAGTTTGATGAGCCGGTCGCCGATGGCGGCCTTGTGGCTTTTCGAGGCGGAGGAATAGGCAGCCAACAGGGAATCGACGGTTTGCATAGGGGTTGCGACAGGCTTGGCTGCCAAGGTTCCTGGCAGCAGTATCATACAGAGCATGATGGTTATTGCAGTTGTTTGTCGCTTCATTGCTCTTGTTTTACTTTCAGCGGTCGCATTTCTTGCATATAACAAATACGCCATATTGGTTGCTTATGAGGTCCCTCCGCTGCATGCTCACCCCCTGTCCCCATCAGGGGCATGAACCAAAGAATGGCCGTCGTTCTTGTGTTGTCATAATGTTTCCATTATGGTTGCAATGGTATTGCAACAAACAGAACGGGTGAGTGGCGTTAGTTGATGAGATACACTTTGTCTTGACCTTTGTAGGTGCATTTCACTGTCGCCCGCCCGTCCGTCACGGGGCCGATGATGATTTTCACGTCAGGGTTGGAGGCCGTCGCCTTGATGACTGACTTGTTGGTGAGCGGGGCCCATGCCTGGTAGTGGGTCACGTCGCAGTATCCGTTGGCATTGGTGCTGCGCAGCGGGGTGGTGGGCAGTTTTACTTCCTTGCCATCGACCGTGATGGTCACTGTTGGCACGACGGGGGCGGTGAGGGCTGCTCCGGCCTTGGAGAAGCCGATGCCGTGGAGGTCGAAGAGACCCTCCGGGCGACGAGGCGCCATGGGGCGGCCGAACGGACGACCCTCGTTGGAAGGCTGCTCCACTTCCGGTCCCTCCGCCACGAGGTAGATGGCGTGCTTGCCTTTCAGACCCTCCACCTCGGGTACAGCCACTTGGTACATCTTTGCCTCTCGGGGAGCGTCGACAGCGATGTCAAGCACAGCAATCTCGCGACCTTTCCATGTGTCGTTGGCCCAAGGCCCGTCGAGCATCACATGCACCTTGAAAGCACCGTGGCCTCCGGGGGTGAGGCAGAGGTTGAGCGTGGTGCCGTCGCCCTTTGCCGCTCCTTGGAACGCTTTGACGCCCTTGGTGTCCTTCTCCAAGCCTCCGAAACCGAAATACTTGAAGCCCACCACGCCCTTGTTGGTGATGCCCGCCAAGTCCATGCTGTTGTTCCAGTTGTCGTGGTTGTCCTGCATCCAGTCGTTGCCCGTCATGAAGCAGGCCAGGCCGGCGGAGTAATACGCGTATGGAGGAAGACCGAAAATCTGGAAACCCTCAGAGGTAACCTCCGCGCCGGTGTAGCACGTGCCGTCGGAGGCGGAGGCCGTCCATTCGTTGTTCTTCACAAAGGGGTCGTAGGCGGTGATCTTCACCATCCCGCCGTCGGCAACTTTCTTCTTGTCCCACACGATTTTCACCGGCGCCACCATCGCCTGGCGGGCGTAGCCGAAGCCACGTGGCGGACGGTGATAGAAGACATACCACTGACCGTTGATTTCCTGAAGAGAACCGTGGGTGTTGTGCGCCGCGTTGGTGGTGATGAGATGAGTGCCATCCTCGCTTGGCACCACGCCACGGGAGTCCACCAGCACGCCGCCGGAGCGCCAGGGACCGAGCGGTGTGTCGCCGAAAGCATATCTCAGGGCGGAGTTGGTGGAACCAAGGCCGTAGTCGGGGCCGGAATATCCGGAGAACACCATCACGTACTTGTTGCCCACCTGACGGATGGACGAGGCCTCGAAGAAATTGAAGTCGCCGGGGTCTTGGTCCTTGTAGAGGGCAGGGTATTTCGTTCCTTCCGGGTCGCGCACCACGCCGTAGCGCGCACTCGCCGGGATGAAATAGTCGTGCAACTGCGTGCCTGGGCGCATGGCATACATGTTGTCGGGGTCGAGCTCACAGGCCGTGGAGTGCTGGAAGCCGTAGAAGACGTAGGCACGATAGCCTCGGGCGAAGTCCGGGTCCTTCTTGTCGGTGACCGGCTCAATGAACACCGAGGGGTCGAAGTCGATCAGCGAGCCGGGGAGGCATTGCCGTCCGTCCTCCGTGAGGTTGACAGGAGTGAAGGGGCCGTCGGGGCGGTCGCCCTTGCATACCATGGCCACACGCCTCCAACCACGGGAGTGGGGATAGAGGTAGTAGGTCTTCTTCCCCGTCCTCTTGTCGAACACCTCCACCAGGTCGGGGGCGAACATGGTGTCCCACTGCCCGTCAACATAATGGGTGAAGATGGGGCCTTCGTCGCGCCACTGCGACAAGTCCTCCACCGGGGCCGACCACAGGCGGATGTCGTTGCTGCAATACGAGGTGTAGTTCACGTCGTGAGACCCCACGATGTAGGCACGGTATTTGCCGGGATGGTCGGGGTCTTCAAACACGCGGGGCTCGCCGTCGGGAAGGTGTTCCCACAAGGGGAGGTAGGGGTTTTGGGCACTTGCCGAAACGGCGAAGAAAAGCAAGAATTGCAGAAGATATTTTCTCATAATGGTTAAAGTGATAGTTGATGCTGCAAAAATAGCAACACTTGCGCAAAATCTCTTTGCGCTGTGTTGCCATTTCTTTGTCAATTATTGCAAAGGGTGGATTTTCAGGAGCTATAGCGACTATGGAAACTATAGCAGCTATAGCAACTATGGCAGCTATAGAGACTATAGCTGCCATAGAAAAAGCAAGGTGAAGCCATTTTTTTCTCCTTTTTGTGTCATCAATGAAAAAAAAGTGGTAATTTTGCGGCATCCAAAATGAACGATAGAAAGACTGAAAATGAAAAAGACTATTCAAATTGCCTTGCTGATAGCGGCAGCCATCAGCTTTGCCTCATGCGGAAACGAAAAGAAGGAAGAACCAAAGGAACAACCTTCCGAGGAAGTCACAAAAGTGGCGGAGAGTACGATAACCGAGGGCACCGACTCCGATGGAAATGTGGTGAAAGAGGAAGAAACTTCCGAAGGCCAGGAGATAGACCAGCCCGTGGTGGAAGATGAAGAGGAGGGAGAGGCCGTGGAATCGGGGGACGAGGAGTCTGAAGAGGAGGAAGCGGTTTCCATACCGAAAGGTAAGATGATGTATGTTTATTCGGCTGCAAATGACGGATACACCAACATACGCAAGGAGCCATCGGTCAATGCCAAAGTCGTGGGCGGTCTGGTCAACAACGGCCCCGGAGCCAAGTTGCTCGAAAAAACCAGCAACGGATGGTATAAGGTGGACCTCAATGGTGTTGTGGGATATGTGAGCAGCAAGATTGTCGCCATCGGCGACGAGGACGGCCCCTACACCCCGATACCCAAGAAGAATGTCAAGGATGCCAGTGCCAACACCAAGCAAAAAGTTTATTACGTGGTGATGGGCAGTTGGTCCAGCTTGGAGAAAGCCAAAAGTTACTACCAATACGCCCCTGAGGCACTCGAAATAGGACGCATCTACAAGACGAGCGCCAACGGAAAGCCGGTCTATCGCATAGCCATCGCCTGCTACAAAAGCAGGGAGAATGCACAAAAGAAAGTGGGGAGCATCAAGAAGCTTCTCGGCCGTGACGCATGGATTTGGGAATCGCAAGGACTCGGACAGTGCGTCTATTGCCCTAAAGGATACGACGGCGAGCCTACCAAGCCATTCCAACCCGTTTGATGCGATGGAAGACAGGACGGCCAAAGCTGTTGACAATTTCATGCAAGGCTATGGCTGCTGCCAGAGTGTGGTGGCAGCCTTTGCCGACCTCTATGGTCTCGACGAGACGATGGCCAAGCGCGTGGCGGCCGGCTTCGGAGGCGGGGTGGGTCGCATGCGCATGATGTGCGGGGCGGCCTCGGCTCTCGTCATCCTCGCCGGTCTCGACAAGGGACAGACAGAGGGTGGCGACCGCGAAGGGAAGTCGGCTTGCTACAAGGTTGTGCAGGAACTCATGGAGCAGTTCCGACAAGCCAACGGTTCTCTTATATGCGCCGAACTGCTGGGCATCAAGGGTCCCGTGCCCCTTGGGCAGTATGTCGCTTCGGAGCGAACCAAGGAATATTACAAGAAGAGGCCATGCGCAGCCAAAGTGGAAAGTGCGGCACACATCTTCCAAGAATACTTGGAGGGTAAAGAGGGATGAAAAATAGGCGCATTCAGATGAAGCTTTGAATGAAGGCGAATGGGAGTCACCGCAACAAAAAAGCCTCTCCGTCACGGAGAGGCCATAACCAAACTTACAATTGAAAAAATTACTATTCAACGTATCCGTATTGGTCGGATACCCACAAAATCTTTCCTTTGTATTTCACCTTGTACCAAGAGCCTTGCATGCCAAGGTAGGGGAGGCGGGCTCCTTTGTAGAAGCGGGTGCCGCTGTCGGCTCCGGCAGGTGACTTGCGGCCTATCACACGGTCACCGGTGATGACTACGTAGTTGGTCACTACGGGTTGTGCGGTAGCGGTTTTGCCGGTGTAAGGCTTGGCGTAGCTGGATGACACCCAGCGAACACCGTTGCCGTATTTCACTTTGTACCAAGAGCCGTCCATGCCGTAGCAGGTGAGGACTTGACCCTTGTTGAAGCGGACGCCAGTGTCATAGCCGGCAGGGCCGTCGCGGCCTATGACTCCGTTGCCAGTGATGATGATGGTGTAAGGGCCGTTGAGTTCAAGACTCTCTTCTCCCTTCGGCTCGCTAAGGTTCGATGCCATGGCATTGCAAGTCACCATGAACAGCAAAACCAATGCGGTGAGAATTGATTTAGTTTTCATAATTCGTTGGCTTAATTGGTAAAGAATATGCAAAGATAGCCATTTTCTTGTAAAGTGCAAAACTTTTTTGACTTTTTTGTGCTCCCGTTGTAAAACATGAAACTAATTGCGCAGGTTCCACTCCAATTCGAAGTCGTCGCCCTCGTCCGTCACGTCGAGGTCGTACACCACTTCCGTCGAGTCGTTGATATGACCACGGAGTTCACCCTTGAAGTTGTCACCCGTAGTTTGGTTGAGGAAGATGGTATCGACGGACAAGGTGTTGCCGAGCTCACTTTGCTCTGCCACCACCGACTCGGTGAAACTTTTGTAGAGTTTGTTCACATCTACTTCTTTTTTCTTACATGCCCCAAAGGCAAGCAGTGCCACCATGGCACATGCGATGATGAAATAATTCTTGTTTTTCATATTTTGCTTTCTTGTTTTATGAAATGCAAAGATACGGTTTTTTCTGTTATTTGCGATTTTTTTGTGGAGTTTTTTTGCTGGAACATCAAAAAAGGCTCCTTTTTGAAAAAAAGAGCCTTTTTCATACACTCCACAGCCGGGGAGGCATGCCTGTGACAACTGTTGTCAAATCCTCGTCATGCCTCTTCTCCCAACACAGCCCGACGGGCGGCTTCCTGCGCTTGGATGACGCGGTCGCACCAGGCGTCAAACTCTGGGTCTTCCTCTTGCAGTTCCGGATGGCTGAGGATGTATTCCACGCAGCGGCGCACACCCTGGTCGAAGCGCGTGGTGGCGCAGAAACCCGGTACGGCGCGTTTCAGCTTTGTGCAGTCGAACACCACCGTCACGGCCTTGTCGCCAAGGAGGTTGCCGGTGAAGTCGTAGGCTGCGGGGGCGGTGGCTGCCAAGAACGACGACGACACGTAATAAGGATGGTATTCCACGCCCAAGGCCTGGGCGACACATTGATAGACCTGGTCCCAGGTGAGCGACTCGTCCGACATGATTTGGAAAGCCTCGCCGATGGCCTTGGGGTTGCCCAAAAGCCCGATGAAGCCGCTGGCGAAATCCTCGTTCCATGTCAACGTCCAGAGGGAACTGCCGTCGCCCTGCACCAGCACCGGCTTGCCTTCCAGCATGCGTTTGAGCACTTGCCAACTGCCCTTCAAGCCGTGTACGCTCACCGGGACGCCGCGCTCGCAGTAGGTGTGGCTGGGCCTCACGATGGTGGCTGGGAAGCCGTTCTCACGATAGGCTTTCATGAGGAGCTCCTCGCAGGTGATCTTGTCGCGGGAGTACTGCCAATAGGGGTTGGCCAGGGTCGTCCCCTCGGTGATGACATGGCTGCGTGCCGGCTTGTTGTAGGCGGAAGCCGAACTGATATAGACATATTGCCGCGTGCGACCTTGGAAGAGGCGGATGTCGCGCTCCACCTGCGAGGGCAGGAAGCCGATGAACTCGCATACGGCGTCGAACTGCTCTCCATCCAACAGTTGGGCCACTGCCTCCTCTTGGTTGATGTCGGCTATCACTTGCTTCACGTTGGAAGGCACTTCGTCACGGCGTGTGCCTCGGTTGAGCAGCCAAAGGTCGTGACCGGCTGCTGACAGTTGTCGGGTGATGGCGCTGCTGATGGTGCCAGTGCCACCAATCATCAATATCTTCATCTTTTTGTCAAATTATTTTCTTATTAACACTCCTTTTCCTCCTTGTCGCACGATATAGGTGCCGTGTCTCAGCCCTTCAAGGCTATGGCCGCACGCTATGCCCGAGAGCGTAAAGACCTCGTAAGGCTTGCTGAAATCCAAGGAGACGTCAGATGAGGAGTGGTCGTCGATGGACACCTCGGCGATGGCGTTGGGGATGAAGGTGTATCCGAGGCGCTTGTCCATCCAGTCCATGCGCTCACCCATGAAACGGCGCACGTTCTGCACTTCCTTGGCGTATGTTCCCCATGTCCTTGGATTCTGATGCACCCTGGTCTGCATGATGGGCCAGCGGAGGAAGTTCAACTCTTGCGATTGTGCCAGCTCCACTTCCATGGAGTCGATATAGGCGATGAGACTCTCCTTGTTGAGGCCGGCTTGTCGTGCCTCGTCCCAGATCTCCACCAACCGGGCGCGGGCGGAGGCGTCGGAGATGACGATGCGGTCCACGAAGTTGCGCATCCTGCCAGTACAACTGCCGCCGCTGCGGTAGATGTAGTCGCTCTTGGAGTTGACAGGGAAGGTACGGTTGTCGTTATCGAAGGCCAGGTCGAAGTCCCACACCGGTCCGGTGTAGGTGACGTCGTCGTCACGCTCCTTGTACATGAACACGCTCCAGTAGGTGTCGGTGTTGCCCGAGAGTTCGCCCACGAGGAAATGGCGGAGGAAGGTGTTCAAGTCAAGATAGTTCTTCCACTGGCTCTCCATCTTGTTGAAGTAGTTCTTGATGTAGTTGAACTGCACGGTGGTGATGGAGTCCTCGTCGGGCGACTTGATGGTCACGGGGTTGCCTTGCGAGGACTGGAACCACTTCATCTCTTGGTCGGCATAGGCGTCGATCTCGAAAAAATAGCCTCCCGTGAGGGCGATGCCCGATACGTCACGAGGGGTCATCTCGGTGATTTCCACCCGGTTCTTTCCCACGCAGACCTGGTCGCACAATTGGTAACAGCCTTTGTATTCCCCGTTCAGCAACACGTCCACGGCACGGCCATAGGGAGTGTATGGCATTCCCATCCGACGGCTCAGTTCGAAAGCCAGGAGGTTACGCATCAAGGTCTTGTCGCCGTAGTTGTTGATGAGTGTCCATTTCTTCGCCTTGGCGGGGGCGTCGAGCACATGCTGTTTTTTGTCGAACTTGATGCGGTAGGGCTTCTTGGGGAAAGTACGTGAGTAGTTGCCGCGTTCACGAACTCCACCCGGCATGGAGAGCACATCTACTCCATCGTCGCTGATGATGGAAATCAGGGATGAAATCTCGGTCTTCTTGTCGAAAGGAATCCTGCCGTCGAGCGTGTGGATGCTCACCAAGGGAAGGTTGGTGAGGCGGCTGAGCCGACTGTTGTCACCCTCGCCGGGATGGCCATAGAACTCCAGTTCGGCAATGTTGCAGCGGGCATCGGAAGGCCCGACATAGCGCACGTAGCGGAAACCGGCGGAGCAGTTGACCTCGGCATGGGAGATTACGCCGATGGTGCCTTTCTCCTTGATGATGTAGAGGGGCAGCGCATCCATGAAGTCCTCGCGGTTGGCTCCTTCGAAAACCCCCAGAACCACGCGGCCTTCGCCTTGTCCGTCATTGCGGGGGGACCATCCCACTTTCGTGATGACATGCTTGCTGCCCAAGTCCAGACCCGTCCAGGTGTAACTGCGCTCCCACGAGGCGAAGAAGGTGTTCAAATCGCCGTCGAAGGCCATCTCACGGGTGTTGACGGTCGTCGTCTTGCGGGAGGTGGCATAATCTACTGTCTCGGTCGTGCCAATCACCGTGCCGGTCAACTTGCCATCGTCGGCCACAACCGTCAGGACTGGTGCCAACAATAGGAAAACAATGATATGGTGTCTGATGTGAAAAGTATTCATTTCAGTTGCTCAGGAAAACTATTTGTTTTTGGTTCGACGTCCATTCTGCTGGTTGTATTTGTAGATGGCCTTCAGCGTCTTCTGTCGGCCAATGGCGATCAGCTTTTCTGACTTGTCGTAGTCGAAGCTGCCATAGCGGCTCATCTGAATGTCAACAAGGATGTCGGGGTTCGTCAACTGCGCCATCAGCTTGGAGTTCTGTCGAATCATCATCGAACTGGTGCGTGAGAGCATCGTATAGTAGTTGAAGTCGATGTTGTCGGGAAGCAGTTTGTTGAGTATCTGCGTGGCCAACGACTTGCTGTTCTTGCGACGCTTGGACAGTTCGTGCTTCATGTCCTCCTGGGCCTTGTAATCATGCCCGCTGACATCCACTCCCACCAAGAGGTCGCCTTTGTGGCGCACCACGCGATTCAGCGGGATGGGGTTGACCACCCCGCCGTCGATGAGAATCATCTCGCCGCGTTGCACCGGCTTGTAAAACGTGGGAAGCGAGATGCTGGCGCGGATGGCCTCAAAGAGGCTGCCGGAGCGGAATATCACTTCGCGCCCCGTCACCCAGTCCGTGGCCACGGCGCAATAGGGGATGGGCAAGTCCTCAATGGCCACGTCGGGAACAATTTCCATGATGGCCTCGATGATGCGGTCGCCTTTCACCAAATGGTTCAACGACAAGGAGAAGTCGGTCAACTCCAACATCTTCTTCCGGTCGATGCCTTTCATCCACTCGCGATACTCCTCCAGTTTTCCAGCGGCATAGACGCCACCGATGAGGGCTCCCATGGAGCAACCTGCCAACGACGTGACATGGTAGCCCTGCTCCTCCAGCACCTCTATGGCGCCAATGTGTGCCAGGCCACGGGCTCCACCGCTCGACAGGACCAATGCAACGTCCTTCTTTTCCGACTTCTCCACGCCGGCTAATCTGAGCAGTTTCTCCAGCATTGTTTCATTCCCCATGTGTTGTCAAAATATCATTCTCGCATGCAAAAGTACAAAAAAACAACGAACCATTCATTTTATTTTCGTTAAAAAAGGAGCATGTGGAGAAGTATGTGGAATGATACGACAAAAGGGAGCAAGCCACCGAGCTTGCCCCCTTTTCGTCTTGCGAGGATGGTGGCTCATCCTCGGGTTTCATCAAAGTTGATTATTTTTTCAGTGCTTTCTTGCCATTGACGATGACGACGCCCTTGTAGGAGTCATTGACGCGCTGGCCGGAGAGATTGTAAAAGCGTTCTGTCTCCTGGTCGTTGGTCTGCAGCTGCTTGATGCCGGTGGCGTCGTCGAAGGTGAAGAAGTTGACCCCGTTAGACTGTGACACAGGCACGGGAAGATAAGCCTTGTGAGCCTCGTTCTCAAAGATGGCGCCATTTTCTGCACCATAGTAGAAGCCCACCTTGCCGTCCTTGGTAGTTAACTTGTAATACTTGCATTCTTGTTCTTCAGCCTCTATCATCTCTTTATTGTCGGTGCCACGAAGTATGGTCTCCACAGCTATGCCCTCTTCCGAGGTCGGTTCGAAGGTGTAATCACCTTGTTCACCTTCAAGGATAACAGCACATCCGGCAGGAATGATGCCAGAGACAGGTATGAGCGAGAGGGTCTTCCCGTTGATGCTCTCCACGGCCTTGGCTTCCACGTCATCAGGAATGACGTATGCACTGTTGGAATAGTAGAAGGTGGCATAGCCGTATTGGCCGATGGTGACTACGACAGGCACCGTAGTTTTGATGAGTTGATAAGACTTTGTCAGGCTGTTCTCGGTGAAGTTGAGTTCCTCATCGTCCACCAGTGTCTCATAACCTTCAGCCGTCACAGTGGCGGTATAGGTCAAGGAATTCTGCACGACATTGATGGTGTATGCGCCTGCCTCATTGGTTGTGGCAAAATACTCGATGTCGTTCTCAGCATTGCGGATGGTGACAGTGGCTCCAGCCACAGGTGTCGTTTCGTCTTCCTCGGTCACTATGCCACTGAGGGTATTCGCTTGAACGTCGAGCGTGATGTAAGCCACGGGGAGATAGGTGGAATTCCATGTGCCACCACCATGCGAGTAGTTGCCATTGTTGGTGTACGTGTTATCAACATTGAACTTGATATTCAGATAGGTGCCGTTGCCGTTCAAGTTGGTGGTGACGCGGAGGTCGGAGACACCGTCCCAAACGATGGGTTCGGGGAGGGTGATGGTGAAATCAACTGTCTCGTCGGTTGTGAAGGTCACGCTCTCTGCATCGTAGAGTTTGACGTACTGCATGTTGCCCTTGTCGGCTTCTCCCGCAACGAATGATTCGTTTGCGCCAAGAAGACCCACCCATGCCTCCACGGTCAGGTTGTTGAAAGTCTTGGTTCCGGTGGGGGTGCCTGGGAAGTTGATGGCGGAAATCTTGTCGTCTTTCTTCAGGCCGAATTTGGTGAGTATTTCCGCTGTGTAAAGCACGTCGCACTCAGCAAGCCCCTTGCTGTCGTCGCCCCATAAGGCGTAGAACGGCACGTTGGTGGAGGTGGTCTTCTCTTCGCCTATGGCGATCAAGCTTTCAGTTTTCTCCTCGGCTATGGTCACGTCAACTACCTCGGTAGTCACCACATCGTCGCCGCTCTTCAACTCGATGAATGCTTGCAATGTTCCGAAGGTGTGGGGCTTATAGCTGAGAGTGATGACGAGGGGGGCTTCCATGTTGCTGTAATGGTTGCGGCCGGTGCCCTCGGCGGCGGTCTTGTCGTTGCCGGGCAGGTCGGTGTTGCTCACGGTGACCACAGCCTCTCCGTCCACATAGAGTGTGGCGGTCTCCACCACGTCAGCCTCGGCG
>JAFZRU010000020.1 GCA_017619755.1 Prevotella sp. | reverse complement strand
TATACTGGCGTCCGATGTGGGCCTCAGTCGTGCTCAACTGCACCGCAAGATGAAGGAGATGACCGGACTTGCCACGGGCCGTTTCCTACGCAACCTCCGCATGGAACAGGCCGCCCGCCTGCTCCGAGAGGGCAAAGTCAACATCTCGCAAGTAGCGGACAAAGTGGGCTACATCGACCAAGCCCATTTCTTCTCCGCCTTCAAAACGCACTTCGGCATGTCTCCATCCGAATACATGGAGTCTCAAAAGAAGAGCTAAAACTATACGTGAAACGTTTTTCAGTAGTCGTGCAACATTTTTCTTTGGATGTTGCACGATTTTTGTTGTACCTTTGCCGTGCGAAATCAATCGACTCAAGTTTAGCAAGTATTGTTACTTGGCCAATTGATGAAAAATAAAGAAGTACAAATAGTTAAATTCGATACCTAAATCTCTTCGAACAACAACATAACCAAAATACCCCCTATGAAAAAGTTACTGAGTATATGGATGTTACTGCTGTCGGCCGTATGTGCCATAGCGCAAAGTAAGGAACAACGGTTCTGCATCGCCGACAACGGCAAGGCAGCTGCCATCGTGGTGGACGAACAGGATTGGAAGGGCGTGATACGCGCGGCTAACGACCTCGGCGATGATGTGCGGAAGGTGACGGGCGTAGCGAGCAACGTGATACAGACTCCGGACTTCCCTCAAGGTAGTATTGTTGTGGGAACGATAGGCAAGAGTGCCCGCATTGACCAACTGGTGAAGCAGAAGAAACTCGACGTGCGTCAAGTGAAAGGACAGTGGGAGTCGTACGTCATCGATGTGGTGGACGGCAATCTCGTTGTGGCAGGCAGCGACAAGCGTGGCACCATTTATGGCATCTACGAGATTTCGCAGCGCATCAGTGTCTCCCCGTGGTACTGGTGGGCCGATGTGCCTGTGAAGCATCAGGACGAATTATATTGGGCAGACGGACACTTCGTGCAGCCATCGCCCAAAGTGAAATATCGCGGCATCTTCATCAACGACGAGTGGCCTTCGTTCGGCGGATGGGCCACAGAGCACTTCGGTGGTGTCAACTCGAAGATGTATGCCCACATGTTCGAACTGCTGTTGCGACTGAAGGCCAATTATCTATGGCCAGCCATGTGGGCAACAGCCTTCAACGAGGACGACCAGCTTACGCCACAAGTGGCCGACGAATATGGCATCGTGATGGGCACCTCGCACCACGAACCGATGATGCGGGCACACCAGGAATACCTGCACCGCAAGGAACAGGTGGGACCTTGGGACTACAGCGTGAACAAGAAGCGTCTTGACCAGTTCTTCCTCGAAGGCATGCAACGCAACAAGGCATACGACAACCTCGTGACCATCGGTATGCGTGGCGACGGCGACGTGGCGATGGGCAAAGGGGATGACGAAGACAACATGAAGACGTTGCGCGAGGTCATCAAAGGCCAACGTTCCATCATTAAGAAAGTATATGGTCGCGAAGATGCTGTGCCGCAACTATGGGCCATCTTTACAGAGGTACAGCGCTACTACGATGCCGGCTTCACCGTGCCCGATGACGTGACGCTGCTGCTATGCGACAACAACTGGGGCTACATCCGCCGCATCGGCCGCGACTTCGAACGGAAACGCAAAGGCGGTCTCGGACTCTACTACCACATCGATATGAACGGTGGCCCATGGAACGACCGTTGGGTGAACACGACGACCCTCCCCAAGCTGCGCGAACAATTGAACCTTGCCTACCAGACGGGCATCGACCGCATCTGGATTATCAACGTTGGCGACCTGAAACCGAAAGAGGTCCCTATCGACTTCATCATGCACTATGCCTGGAACCCAGAAAGTGTAAAAGCGGGCGACGAACAGAAGTGGCTGGAAGGCTATACGGCATCTGTCTTTGGTAATGAATATGCACAAGAGACAGCCGACCTCATTGCCAAATACTCGAAATATAACCTCTGGCGCAAAGCAGAAGCTCAAGTGCCAGGCATCTTCAACCAGGAGGAGATGGCCTATACGGACAGTCTGTGGCTCTCGCTCTCAGCCCGTGCCGAGGCATTGCGCACCAAGATACCGGCCGCAGCGCAGGATGCCTACTATCAGTTGGTTTATTATCCCGTGGTTGCCAGCGCAGGTGTCCACATGATCTACAATGCCGCTACCCGTGGCAACTCCAACCTCATCGACCAGCTGATGGCACGCGACCAGCAACTCAGCAACACCTATCACATGATTGCGGGCGGCAAGTGGAGCAAGATGATGCAGGACAAGCACATCGGCTACACCCAATGGTCGATGCCCAAAGAGAACATCAACCCCATGAAGCTTGGTTTCAAAGTAAGTCATGTCATGGCCAATGACGATGCCGCGCCCACCCGCGAGTACAGCATGGCGGCCAATGCCTTTGTGCGCAAGAGCGACGGCAACGGAGCATCGTGGACGTTCCTGCCCGACCTCGGCCGTGGCGAGGGCTGTATGGGTAGCAGCAATGTGACGGCCGCAAACAGCGGTGCCGTGCTCGAATATGACCTCGATGAATCTCAATTATCAATTGTCAATTCTCAATTAACCATTGCCATTGGCATCCTGCCCACTCAGGACATCTATCCTGCCCGTGGACTACGCATCGGTGTCCAGATAGACGACCTGCCGATGCAGACCATCGATGCCCGCCGTGGCATCGTAGATACCTTCTCGGAGTACAACCCGCAGAACCTCGCCCGTTCCAAAGTCCTGAAGCCGTTGCCACAGCGCAGCCGCTTGGCCTTGAGTGGCTTCTGGCAAGGACGACAGTTGCCTCGCCGCGATGAGGTGTTCGACAACCTCCGTTGGCTCGATACCACCTTCGAGGGTATCACTCCAGGCAAGCACACACTCAAAATCATTATGATAGACCCTGAGATTGTCGTTGAGCAAATTGTTGTCAATCCGGATAACGACCATTACAGCTATTTCGGTAACGGCTTTCAGTGGAAATAAAAAACCACAGATATGGAGAAATATGTGAAGTTTGAACCTTGCTACAAATTGTTTCTCATTTTAGACAGTAGGAAGCGGACAACCAGTTCTGTCTTCATCTCGTCTGAGATATTCGCCAATCCTGTCTTCGTCAGCAAATCATGCTCAGGCGTTCTCTTGCGGATGATGTACTTCAAGCCTTTTCCGTCTATGGACGCCAGCAGGAGATAGTTGCCCTTGAACTGTTGTTCCAGATGGAAATCGGTCACATGATGACCTTCAACTGTCATGCTCGCCGCTTGGCTTTCTCCTTCCCATAGACCCCATGATTTCAGATGGTCGATAATCGTCGTTTCAACCCGGCCAATCCATTCGGCTCTCACTCCGTTCTTCTTGGCTAATTCTCGGAATTTTTGCACGGCTGAAGCGACTTTTCGGATGATGTTGTCCGGCATGCGGATTCCGCATTCTGCAGCAAAGGAGAGCACTGTTTTTCCCTGAATCAACCAAGAGAATCAAGGAAAAACAGTATTTATCCAATGGATTTTTACTCAAACTGCTGTCAACATGGCTCACTTGTCCTCAGACTTCAATCATCTTGACATGGCTGAACCCATTGTGCAAATGTTCCTGTTGGAAGACATAGCCCAGTTGGTTGCACACGATTTTCGTGCTGCCTATTTGAGTGTCGATATTCGTGTGTGAGTGTCCGTATATCCAGCAGTCGATGCGGCTGTCAGCAATGAAGTCGCCCAACTCTGTCGCAAAGGCGCTGTTGATAGGCGAACCTTTGTGCTGCGGTGCCACCACCTGCCGAGTCGGCAGATGATGGGTCACAACGACTATCTTCTTCGCCGTGCTTTCCGAGACGCTTTTCTTGATGAAGTCCAGACAGAAGCGGTGCATATTATTATAGTCCTCCACCGTCAACGGATGTCCATCATACAACGTCTGATAAAAATCATTCAGCCCGTGCGAGACGGCATAGGCATCCTGCGGTGGGATATGTGACCATAGCGTGCTGAGAATGAAATCCACATCATCGATTCTCACGACCTGGTTCTGGTAATAGCCCACATTCTCCTTGATCATCCAGGTCCATTGTATCCCACGCTCCATCACGTCGTAATGTCCGTAGTAATCATGGTTGCCCGGAACAATCAGCACCTGTCTGTAGCTTTCCGATGCCCAATTCCAGAATTCTCCCAGTGGTGGAACCTTGTTCTTCAGATAGAACGTGTCTCCTGCCAGCACAAGCACCTCTCCCGTGATGGGAATCAAATTGTGCTTGAAGAATCGACTGTTCTCTGCAAACTCCAAGTGCAGGTCACTCATGTATTGTATTCTCATTGTTTGTTTTCTATGGTCTTTTTAGGCTGGTTTCATAAAGTGTCCTGCCTCTGAACTCCCTGTAGTCCCCATCCGTTAATGTCAAGGTGAAGGATGGTGGCGAAACCGTTTCCATCACTTTTTTCAAGTCTGATAGTTTAACGTCAAATGACTTTACCCTGCCCAGCGTGACGTGCAGCATGAAGTCGGAATGAATGACACAACCGACGGCTTTCATATCTGTACGGATAGCCTCCGTCAAAGTATGAAAAGTCTTCGGCACCTCACTTGCTGACAGATGGATGATATGCATTCCTGGCCTCGTGGAAAAAGCATCCAATTGATCAAAAGTGATTACTGGGGCTTGTGCTGTGGCAAGGTGCCTCTCCAATAGCGAACGCATGTCGATACCTTTTGGTGCGTCATTGATGAACACCATCGTGATATGATAAAAGTCCTTCTGCCACCTGACAGGTATGCCAGCAAAATGACTCCTCAGCTCTTCAAACCAAGGGTCATCATACTTGATGGGTACTTTTATTTCAAGGTAGGTCTTCATTTAACGAGTATTGAATCCCTCCATCAGTACTTTGTGAAATGATACTTCTCTCTCAACTTTTTCTTCTCTTCGTCACTCAGGTTGGTGAAATAGGCTTTCCATCCTGGACAGAAGTTGATGTGCCAACGCCAGAATCTCCCTAAGAGGGAATCTGGTTTTCTGTCATACTTTGCCCTAAGCTTGCAGTTCTTACAATTCTCAGCCATAACTGATTTGTGTTTGTTTTGTTGATTAAATGTCCAGTTTCCATCCATGGTCAGCATGGTAAATCATTTGGTGAGTCATACCACCGTCTATGCAGATATTCTCGCCAGTGATGAAACCAGCCTTGTCGGAACAAAGGAATAGTACCATATTGGCGATGTCCATTGGATTGCCGACACGTCCTGCCGGTTGCTGAATGGCATCAGGTCCTCCATAGACGGTATAGTTGGTGTCAATCCATCCTGGTGAAATGGAGTTGACACGCACACGTCCTGCAAGACTGACAGCCATCGCATGGGTCAGTGCAGCAATTCCGCCTTTTGCCGCCGTATAGCTCTCCGTCTGCGGTTGGCTCATCCGGTCTCTCGAAGAGGATATGTTGATGATGGCAGCACCTGCGGCAAAGTGCGTAGCGAAGAGTTTGGAAAGATAAAAGGGTGCGGTGACACCAACGTTCAATGCGTATTGGAACTCTTCGTAGGTACATTCATCAATACCCTTCATCAATGGCAATGCATTGTTGATGAGAAAATCCACATGACCATATTTTGCGAAGACCTCCTTGGCAAACTCCTCAAGCACCTGTTTGTTGGAAATATCACCAACGTAGTGAGGCCCATCTTGCTTGTCAATCACACAAACATGAGCGCCTGCTTTTCTGAACTCTTCAGCAATACAACGGCCTATGCCCTGAGCACCACCTGTAACGACTGCCACTTTGTCTTTGAAGTTCTCCATAATGCAATCTATTTATCCAAGTTTTGATATGAAACGCTCTTTATCCACAATGAATCTAAGGTGCGTGCCTTCGCCTAGCAAAGTATCGCCAGAATAGGCAGCAACCTTAAACTCAACTTTCTTTCCATCAATCTTCGTCACCTCGGCAAAGGCTGAAATTTTGTCACCAATCTTTGAGGGTCTGAGGTGCGACGATTCTATATGGCCACCTACCGAAGTGCAACCCTTAGGCAATGCTTCAGCAATGGCAAGCATGGCTGCATTCTCCATCAACGCCATCATGGCAGGTGTCGCAAGGACAGGTATGTCGCCAGAACCCATTGCAATTGCAGAGACGGAATCTGTGACCGTCAACTCGCTCGTATGTTTTTGTCCTATTTTAATTTTCTCTGTCATAGTGTTCAAGATAAGACATTTTATGTTTGGTAAAGATGGTACAAAGTTAGCATATAAATGACTAAAATGGGGCAATTTTGTGAAAAAGCAGACGAATAACCTGAGAAATAATTGAATATTGCCTAAAACACCAATATTATTCCAAAAATAGCGGCATTTATTCCTATTATGAGGCTTGATTCTCACTTTTTATGATTAATTTTGCAGAAGCAATCTATAATCTACTACTGTTATGAGCATAGACGAGAGACAACAGCAGACTGCCATCAACGTGCAGGAGAAAGCCAATCTGATATGGGCGATAGCCGACAAGTTGGTGGGAGTCTATAAACCCCATGAGTACGGCAATGTCATCCTGCCGATGTGTGTCATCAAGCGGTTTGAGGACACGCTGGCTCCCACACGCGAAAAGGTACTGGAGACCAACAAGGAGTTGGAGGAGAAGAAAATCGAGATGAAGCGTGGCTTCCTCGAAAGGGCTGCCGGACAGAAGTTCTACAACCTGAGCCGCTTCAACTTCGAGACGCTGCTGGCCGACGCCGACAACATCAAGGACAATTTCGAGTCGTATCTCAACCATTTCTCGGAGAATGTCATCGACATCATCCACCGCATGGAGTTCCAGAAGGAGATAGACAAGATGAACGACAACGGACTGCTCTACCTCGTCATCAAGGAGTTCTGCACCACGAAAGCTTATCTCGGTGCCGACAAGATTTCCAGCGTCGATATGGGTTACATCTTCGAGGAACTAGTGAGGAAATTCTCTGAGAGTTACGACGAGCAGGCCGGAGCGCACTTCACCGCCCGCGACATCATCAACCTGATGGCGGAGTTGCTGATTGGCGAGGACGAGGAGCGGTTGGAAGAGGAGGGCATCATCGCCACGGACTATGACATGACGATGGGCACGAGTCAGATGCTCTCCTGTCTCCACGACCGTTTCAAGCAAATCGACCCCGATGCGGAAATCACCAGTTATGGCCAGGAACTCAACAACCAGACATTTGCCATTGCCAAGGCCGACACGCTCATCCGTGGTGGCAACGCCGACAACATGCGGCAGGGTGACACCTTGGGCGACGACAAGTTTGCTGGGTATAAGTTCGACTACATCATCTCCAATCCCCCGTTCGGCATCGAATGGAAGCCCTCTCGCCAAAAGGTGGAGGAAGAGTATAAGTTGGGCGGTGCCGGTCGCTTCGAACCAGGCCTGCCCTCCATCGGTGACGGACAGATGCTGTTCTTGTTGAATGGCGTCGCCAAACTGAAGGATGAGGGACGTATGGCCATCATCCAGAACGGTTCCTCACTCTTCAAGGGCGATGCCGGCAGTGGCGAGAGCAACATCCGCGGCTACCTGCTCGACCATGACTGGTTGGAGGCCATCGTGCAACTCCCCACCGACCTGTTCTACAACACGGGCATCGCTACCTACGTCTGGCTGGTCACCAAGAACAAAAGTGCGGAGCGACAGGGCAAGGTGCAACTCATCGATGCCAGCCAGTGCTTTGAAAAGCGCCGCAAGCCATTGGGCAACAAACGTGTGGAGATTTCCGACTTCTGCCGCGACCTCATCATTCAGGCCTACCACGGCTTCAACAACTTCGTTTACAAGGCCACCACTCCCGATGGCGTGGAGGTGCAGGTGGAGAGCCGCGTGAAGGACAACGACGATTTCAAATACCGAAAAATCTTCATCGACCGCCCCTTGCGATTGGTGTTTGAGAATCCGCAGATGCCTGACGAGAGCGTAAAGGTTGCGATTGAGCGAGAGCCGTCGGAGCTTGTTTCGACGGCCGAGCGTGAGCAAGCTCGACCGAAGGTCAAATTGTCAGAATCGGATAGACAGGCCATGCAACTATTCATCGATGGCTACCGTGTGTATTATAACGGTCAGCGGATGCTCGACCGCGACTTCTTCCAAAAAATCAAGCTTAAGGCAGGATTGAAAGTAACCAAGGCACAAGTGAAGAAAATCCGCCAGTATTTAGGCACGAAAGACGAGACCGTGGAGCCAGTGTATGAAGACCCGTTCAACCTGCGTGAGCGCACCTATGTCTGGGACACCGACCTTGCCGATACCGAAATTATCCCCTGGAAAGAAGACCAAGGCATCTACCTTGCCAACAATGTCGCTCCCTACGCTCCCGACTACCATGTTGACGAGAGCAAGACCCGCATCGGCTATGAGATACCCTTCACCCGTGAGTTCTACCGCTACACACCCTTGAAGCCCAGCAGCGAGATATTTCAGACGCTGAAGGAACTGGAGCAAAAGGAAAGTGAGTTGATGGAGAGTCTACTGCACTAAACTGAAACAGTATGGAAAGAGAATTCAAGGATAGTGGCATCGAGTGGATTGGCAAGATTCCGAGGGAGTGGAAGACTTGTAAATTAAAACGATTGCTTTCATTTAAAAATGGGCAAGACTACAAACACGTGGAAAGTGACACGGGTTATCCAGTCTATGGATCTGGTGGTATTTTTATGCATGCAAAACAATATTTGTATGATGGAGAGGCCGTCTTGTTTGGTAGAAAAGGAACAATAGACAAACCTCTTTATGTAAATGAGAAGTTTTGGACAGTTGACACGATGTACTATGCAATACCAAATTCAGATGGCTGTGGAAAATTCCTATACTATCTTGGAACTCTTTTACCATTTAACAAATATCAAACATCAACAGCATTGCCCAGTATGACACAAACCATATTGGGTGATATGAATGTAGTTCATCCCCCTCTTCCCGAGCAACAGCGAATAGCGGATTATTTGGACAAGAAGTGTAGCGAGATAGACGAACTGATAGCATTGCAGGAGCAGATGATAGCACAGTTGACAGACTACAAACAGTCGGTCATCACCGAGGCTGTCACCAAAGGACTCAATCCCAATGCACAACTTGTTCCATCTGGTATCGACTGGATAGGGGACGTGCCAGAAGGGTGGAAGATAGTTCCATTACGATATTTAGGTAGGACTCAAAATGGAATCAGTCAGAGCGGGGATTATTTTGGCGAAGGATTTCCTTTTGTCAGCTATACTGACGTTTACAAAAACTATAGTTTACCTACAGTATTCAAGGGATTGGCTAAATCTTCCAAACAGGATCAAAAGTTATTTTCAGTCAAAGAAGGAGATGTGTTTTTTACACGCACATCAGAAACGATAGACGAGATAGGATTTAGTAGCGTATGTCTGCAAACGGTAGAAAACGCAGTTTTTGCAGGCTTCCTTATAAGGTTTAGGCCATATAAAGGAAAGATTGACAAGAACTTCTCAAAGTATTATTTCAGAAGCAATATTCATAGAGCTTATTTCGTAAAAGAAATGAACCTTGTTACACGTGCTTCTTTAAGCCAAGAGTTATTAAAATCACTTCCAGTATTGCTCCCCCCAATGGAAGAACAACAATTCATCGCCGCTTTCCTCGACACCAAATGTTCCGAAATAGACTCCTTGATATCCCTGAAGCAACAGAAAATCGAGACGTTGAAGGACTACAAGAAGAGCGTCATTTACGAAGCAGTGACTGGTAAAACCATGATTGACTAAAACCCAGGAAAAAATGGAAGATAACGACGGTAATGTGTATATCAACTTTGACGAGTATATCCGTTATGGCGAGCCCACCCAACGGGAGCGTGCCGAAGCATGGCGTGTGGGCATAGGCCTGCAGGCTGTCGATGGGTTGAAGACCTCGGAATATCTGCAGGAGACCGCCCGAAAGAACATCGAGGGTGAAATCACCATCGACGAGGCAAGGGAACTTATCAAGAGTTATTACCTGTCGAAGAGCAAGAGGGAGGCGGAAGATGACGAGATGGAGGAAGCAGACCGCGTTTCCGCCAACATCGTCAAGGTGCTGTCGCAACCCACTTTTGCTTTCAACGCCAACGGATACATTTCGGTGCACCGCCGAATATTCGAAGGAGTGTTCAAACATGCCGGACAACTGCGCACGTATGACATCACCAAGAAGGAATG
Organism: Prevotella sp.; assembly: GCA_017619755.1. GTDB lineage: Bacteria > Bacteroidota > Bacteroidia > Bacteroidales > Bacteroidaceae > Prevotella. The sequence continues at coordinate 27,656 of JAFZRU010000020.1, read as the reverse complement.
GGTGCTGAGAGGCAACACCGTCAATTATCTGAACTGGGAGGACTTGCGCCGTGCTTTGGAGTATGACATCAGTCAGGAAATGGCGTTCGACCACACCCAACTGTCCATAGAGGATTTCGTTCGCCATATCTGCCAATTCGTTTCCAACCTATGGCAAATCCATGCTTTCAGGGAGGGCAACACACGTGCTACGGCGGTGTTCACGATACAGTATCTTCGCTCGTTGGGTTTCAGTGTCGACAACGACCTTTTTGCAAGACATTCCTGGTATTTCCGCAACGCCTTGGTCAGGGCCAATTACAGCAACTACCAACAGAAGATAGTCCGCGACACCAGTTTCTTGGAGAAATTCTTCCGCAACTTGCTGATGGGTGAGAACAACGAATTACGCAACAGATATATGCTAATCAGTTCTCCTGAAGAATGGAAAGACACCCCTACAAGTACCGAACAAGCACCCGACAAGTTACCCGACAAGTTGCCCGACAAGTTACCCGACAAGTTCGGCACGGACAATGAATATGTTTTGAGAATAGTCGGCCTTCTTGGAAAGGAGAAACTATCCATCAAGGAATTGTTGCATAGAGCGAATCTGAAAGACAGGGAGAGTTTTGTGAACCTTTATGTCAATCCAGCCATCAAGGAGGGATTCGTCTGTTTGCTCCATCCCGACAAGCCTCGCCACCCACGGCAGAAATACCTATTGACGGTGAAAGGCACACTATTGTTTAACGAACTGACAAAGATTTAGATATGGAAGACCTGAAGGAGAAAAACTTTGAAGCCGACATCGAGCAATGGCTCTTGAACGAAGGCGGCTATACCAAGGGCGACCAGCGCACCTACGACAAGGAGCGGGCCATCGACATGGCCACGCTCACGCAGTTTCTCGCTTTGACCCAGCCGAAACAATGGGAGCGTTATATGCGCAAATATGGCGACAAGGCTGAAAATCGCTTGTACCAGGTGTTCCAAGAGAACGTGGTGCGCTATGGCCTCATCTGGGTGCTGCGCAACGGCATCGACGACTTAGGCATCAAACTCCGCATGTGCTATTTCCGCCCAGCATCGGAACTGAACGACGAACTGATGCTGAAATACCAGCAGAACATCCTTCAGGTGACACGGCAGTTTGCCTACAGCACGCAGAACCGCAACACCATCGACATGGTGCTCTCGCTCAACGGCATCCCCGTGGTGGCACTGGAACTGAAGAACCAGTTCACCGGCCAGAACGTGGAGAACTCGCGCCACCAATGGAAGAACGACCGCGACCCCGCCGAACTGCTGTTCCATCCCAACACACGCATTCTGGCTTATTTCGGTGTGGACCTCTACGAAGCCATCATGGCCACCGAACTGAAAAAGGAGAAGACATTCTTCATGCCGTTCAACCAAGGCAGCGGTGGAGCCGGCAACGTGGGCGGAGCGGGAAACCCCGAAAGCGAGGACGGCGACTACGCCACGTCGTATCTCTGGAAACGAGTGCTGCGCCGTGACATGCTGCTGAGCATCCTGCAACGTTACATCTCACGTCAGGAGGAAGAGAAGATACGCCTGATTCGTGACAAGCACGGCAAAATCAAGGAGAAGAAGGACACCTCGACAAAGATTATCTTCCCTCGCTACCATCAGTTGGACGTGGTGGAGAAACTCATCGCCGACACCGAGGCGAAAGGCAGCGGACAGAACTACCTCATCCAGCACTCCGCAGGCAGCGGCAAGTCGAACTCCATCGCCTGGCTCACCTACCGCCTCGCCTCCCTCCACGATGCCCATGCTCGGACGGATTTGCAATCCGGCCGCACCGAGTATAAGGATTTGCAATCCGCTTATCCTCTCTTCGATGCCGTGTTCGTCATCACCGACCGCCGCGTACTCAACGCCCAGTTGCAGAGCACCATCCTCGGCTTCGACCATATCGAGGGACAGATTGAGACCATCACCGACAAGGACCCCTCGACCAAACTGCGTGATGTCATCAACGAGGGTGCCGCCCGCATCGTCATCTGCACGCTCCACCGCTTCCCCGTCATCTATCAAGAGGTGACATCGCGCAGCGGCAAGCACTACGCCATCATTGTCGATGAGGCACACAGCAGCCAGAGCGGCAAGAGCGCGGAGAAGGTGAAGACTGCCCTGGCCGACACCGACGAAGCACTGCGCGAGATGGCCGAACTGGAAGAGAAGACCGAGGAAGAACTGGAGAAGGAGCGCGACAGCATGATGGAGGATTTGTTGGCGCAAGGCAAGCACGCCAACCTGTCGTTCTATGCTTTTACTGCTACCCCCAAACCCAAGACTCTCCAGACCTTCGGTGTGCCCATTACCGCTCCGACGGATTTGCAATCCGGCGGTTTCGATTCTTCGGATTTGCAATCCGATAACACCCAATACCGCCCCTTCCACATCTATTCCATGCTGCAGGCCATCGAAGAGGGGTTCATCAAGGATGTGCTGCTGCAATACACGCCCTATTCCGTGACCTACGAGATAGAAAAGCGCATCGCCCAAGACCCCACCTACGAGGAAACACCCGCCACGAAGGCGGTGAAAGCCTATCACGACAACCACCAGCACGTCATCAACCAGAAAACGGAAATCATCGTGGAGAAGTTTAGGCAAATCACCCTGCATGCCATGAAGGGTCAGGCCAAGGCGATGGTGGTCACGTCGAGTCGCGCCCACGCGCTGCGCTACTTCATGCAAATCAAAAAATACTGCGAGGAGAAGGGCTATGTCGATGTGCATCCCATGGTGGCCTTCTCCGGCAAGGTGCAATATGAAGACACGGAATACACCGAGACAAAGTTGAACTCCACCGCCGACCTGCACATCAGCGAGGAGCGGCTGCCGCTATACTTCTCCAGCGACATGTACAACATGTTGGTGGTGGCCGACAAATACCTGACGGGCTTCGACGAGCCGCTGCTGCACACCATGTTTGTAGATAAGAAACTCAAGAATGTGAAGGCCGTGCAGACGCTGAGCCGCCTGAACCGTGCACACAAGGACAAGGAAGACACCTATGTGTTGGATTTCGTCAATGCCCCCGAGGACATCAAACACGCTTTCGAACCCTTTTATACCGCCACGGAACTGATTCGTCCGGTGGATGTGAACGGAGTGTATAACTTCCGCAACGACATCGCGCAGCACCACCTGTGGAACCCAACGGAAGAGGAGGCCATCTACCAACTGGCTATAGATAGGTGTTCGGATTGCAAATCCTCACGAACTGACAAGAACAGACTGGCCAAACTGAGCAATGCGTTTAAGCCCATCGTCGCCCGTTTTGAGCAGTTAGACGAGGAGACACGTTTCAAGGTGCGCTCGCTCATTAAGAACTTCGTCCGCTTCTATGCCTACATAGCACAAGTGGAGCGTACCTACGACCGCTCGTTGTACAAGACCTACGTCTTCTGCGACCTGCTCTATCGTCTCCTGCCCAAGACCCCGCACGAAAAAGTGGATTTGAACAAGCAAATCCAACTCATCAACTCACGCATCGAGGAAGGCAGGACGCAAGCCATCGTGCTCGACAAGGGCAAGGGAGGCATCAAGGGCGAGAATGTGAAGGGCGGCGGCAAGCCCGACGAGAACAAGGACCTGCTGTCGAACATCATCGACAAGGTGAACCTGATGTTCAAGGGCAACTTCTCCCCTGCCGACCGTGTGATTGTGGAAGCCATTTACGACAAGTTGAGTACGGCATCGGCCAAGAAGAAACTCACCAAGCAGGCGAAGAACAACGACCCGAAGCAGTTTGCCGAGAGCATTTTCCCGGAAATCTTCGAGCGGGCCGCCCAACAATGCTACGACGACAGCGTGGGAGCCTTCGACCGCCTGTTCCAGAACCGTGAACTCTACAACAGCATCATGACGCAGATGGCCGACCTGATGTATCAGAACTACCGCGCAGAGGGCGATACGCTCATCTTCAACCCCGAGCGGTTCAAGCAAAAGATCATCCCCACCATCGAACGGGAGTTTTCCGTCTTCAGGATGATGCCGAAGGGCAAGGAGCAAATCGCCGAGGACCTGGTGACCATCATCGCCGCGAAGACCATAGACGACATCGACGGTGCCAACGACGTGATCCAGAATGCGTTCAACCGACTGTATTGCAGTCCCGCCAAAGTGCCTTTGGTGGATAAGAAACAGCATTTCAACACCCTTGTCAGCCGTTTCGAGGTGTTCCTGAAGAAAGTGTATTACATCAAGAACCACTCCGAGATTGTCAGCACCAAACCCGGGCAGGAGGGGATGAAAGCCACGCTGGCCGACTGCATCTTCCAGACGCCCTGTCTGAAGCGCCTGAAATACTCAGACAGCGAGGCCGACAAGAAGTTCAGCGACTACCTGAACATGGTGCGAGACTGGCGCAACGACCAGGCCCACAAGGCCCCGACCGCCACGGAGGAGGAATGCGACCTCGCCATCAACGTCTTGACCACGATGTATCTCTTCGTCGTCGCCTTTGGAATTAGGAAACGTGACTTGGAGCAAATGGACGGTGGAGTCACAGGTGATATCGGAGATGAGCGATTGGGCATGGCAGCAGAGTCGTTGCATGATGAGTAACAGCACATCGACATACCATCTCTGACACCAGACAATCACCAAAGACAACGGGTGGCCATCCCTATATATTTATAGAGGTGGCCACCCATCGTGTTAGAGGGAAAGAGTCTGTCAGAAAGTCACATCTTCAGATTGAAGATTTTTTGTGGTTAGTGCTATTGTGAGGATGTTTGGATTACTTCTTTTTTATACTCCGTCGGCGTCTGACCAATAGCAGCCTTGAAACACTTGCTGAAATATTTGGGGTCAGAAAAACCGCAGGCATAAGCCACCTCAGAAACAGTCTTTGATGTCTGGCTAAGCAATTGCGCAGCCTTGCGGATACGTGCTTCGCGCAAGAACTCCATCGGTGAGGTACCAAGCATGCTTTTCACCTTGCGGTGCAGCCCTGAGCGGCTCACGCCCACCGCTAACGCCATATCATCGATGGTGACATCCGAATTGTCCAGTTGGTCTTCAATGAAAGCCATCACCCGCTTCATCAATTCATCCTCCTCTGAGGAGCCCATGGGCAATGGGGGTATCTCCACTTGCTGGTCGAACTTCTCCCCACTTGTTGTACCCCTCTCGTTCCTTTCCAACAACAACAGATACGCCTCCATCGTCTCATGCTGCTGCCGTTTGATACGTTTGATATACAGCCAGGTATAGACGATGGCTCCCACTATCCCACAAATCATCAAAAGGATGAGCAGAACCCCCCATGGTGTCTCCAAAAATTTGGGTTTCACGATGATGGTCACAACGCGCTCATTGTCACACCACACACCATTACTATTTGTTGAACGAATGTGCATGCGATAAGTTCCAGGACGCATCTGAGCCAAAGTGACACTGTGATTTTGTCCGAGGTACGTCCATCTCTCACTATTGCCTATCCGATAGGCATAAGCCACCAATTCAGTGTTCTCATAATCCAAGGCAGAAAACCAGATGGTCAGGTTACGCTCATGTGAGTCAAGCACGATGGAGTCATTCCAACAGGCAGTATAATCTATCAAGTTGTTTTCTTTTGCTATGCCTGTCACCACCAATGGCGGAACAAAACTGCTTTTACTCAGTTCGTCCAAATCTATTAACACTACGCCGTTCTCTGAACCAAAAAAACATTTGCCATCTACTGTTCGTACAGGCCGACACGATGAAAATCGAGGATTTTCACGCATAAGGAAAGAATTGACATCGGGTTTCTGCGAGGGTTTGAGGCGCAATTCGACCAACTGGTTGGGTGCCACCGCCCACAATGAGTGATGGTATTCTATCACTGCGGGGATGATGTCAACGGGAAAACCTGTCGACCGATTATAATGGCGGAAGTCAAGCCTGTCGGCCAATACATTCTTTGTCAACAATTCGTTAATACCACCATCACATGTAGAGAGGAAGATACGCCCATCATTGATTCTGATGATATCGGTGATGCTACTGCTGCTGAGGCTTTCCTGACGATGAGGCTCACGCCGATGTTCCTTAAAAGAAATCTTCGACAATTCACGTCCGCTGACATCCGCCACATACAGCCCACTGTAAGCACCTACCAAAAGTTGGTCAGTGGGAGTGACCAACAATGCGCGCAGGCTGACACTATTAGGATACTTCCATCCTGGAAGACCATCGGCATTGGTCAAAAAACGGGGATTCTCATCCCTATAGTCAGTGATGCAGCACAAGCCCCCTTTGTGCGTGGCTATCCATAGACGGTTATGGCGGTCGGCTGTCAAATCATAAATCTCGTTGTCGGGAAGCGTTGACTCGCTACCGTCCTCCATCTTATACTGGCTGATATGAAAGCCACCAGACTGACGAGGGACAAGCCGGAACAGGCCATCTTCCTTCGTTCCCAACCAAAGTGTTCCATCATCCGTCAGACAACTGCTATAGATGGCAGCCCCAAAACGGACCCACGAGGAATGGATTTGCCCGTCGCGCCCCAACCATCCTATAGGTTGTCCAGTATCAGAAAAGACAGCCACCGACAGGTCGTAACGACTCCCCACCAACACATGCTGTCGGCTATCGCTGGCCACACACCGCACCTGATCGGATTGATGCAATGGAAGATGTTGGAAATGAGGCGACTCAAAAGTCAGCCGGTAGGCGTGATTCTTATGGATAAACCAGTAACCACCCTGTCCATCCTCAATAGTGTTGCTGATACTGACCTGTAGTTGGTCGTCCGTATATTGCACAGGATGTGACAAGTTAGTGGGCATAGAGTAATAAGTGTCACCCTGTCCGGTGAAAATCCAGACTACACCATGCTGGTCACGCATGATGTCGCATTTTTCCATAGCGGGGATACCAGACACATTCGTCACCTGCTGACAATTTTTGTCAGTCAGAGTCAATGTGCCGTCCTTAGCCAGAATCCACAAACGACTGTCAGCATCCTCCATCACTTTCTGAATAGGCCATGTCACCTGGGTTGGGGTCACCTTTTTGCCATCAGCCGAGACCAACAGCATTTCGGTGTCACCCGACACCGCCAACGTGTTGTCCGACAACACCGAAAGGCTTACCACCGCTGACTTCAATGCATGATGGTGCCAAGGAACCATCTTTTGACGTTTTTCATCATAGAGAAAAGGTTGACCATCCTCGGTCAGCAGCCATACATTATGACCCGCTACTACGATACGACGGAACGGCTGATTAAACCGTTTCATATTTCCTTGATGGTATAAATAGGTATAAAGGGATGTCAGCACCCATGAGCGCTGCAGACTGTCACATACCACCGTGATTTTGTCGGGATTTTCATGTTGCATCAACAACCGAACCGACTGAGAGGGACGGTCGTCATCAAGCGCAAGCACCTTGCCATCTTCGGTGAAGATCCATGTGGTGCCACAGGGTAAAGCCCTAACCTTGCGGATGCGGAAACTCTCGCCATGCTTCTGTTCGTAGTCGCTCAGCACATCGATGAAACGTGACTTGTTAGTGTCGAAGAGAAATACTCTTTCTGACGCCACACACCATATCCCCCCCCCACTGCTGGCATACATGCTGCTGATACGGTTGGAAGGCATATTGACACCATCGCCGCTGCGCGACTTAAAATTGACGAAGTCATAACCATCATATCGGTAAAGGCCGTCGTCCGTAGCAAACCACATCATGCCCTGATTATCCCTGACAATCCGTTTCACAGTCGTCACGGCATCGTTCAATTTCTTATAGTCTATGATTTTATAGTGCGGCTGTGCCATTGTGCCAGCAACAGCAAGCATCAGCATGACAACTGTGAAAAAAAACCGTTGTCTGAGATATGTAACCATTCCCCTATTCTTGGAACCTCTTTGATCTATCATTGAAAAAGTAGTTTTGGCAAGTAGGCTACAAATGTACGAAAAATAAAAAGAATGGCCAAATTTTTCACACACAACTGTCTTGAGCGACCATTCTTGTTCGCTTTGGCAGTTATTTCCACCCTTTTGGGAGTTATTTCTACTCATAGAGCGCAAAAATTGCATAATTTTGCCACCAAATTGATGACAACTACTAACAACCTCGAAAGGCATTTACATCAAAACGGCATATTCCATGAAAAGAAATCTATTGCTAACAATTCTTTTTGCATTGGCCATGCACACCATGGGCCAACTACGCATAGACATCAACAACTCAGGACGTAATCCCGCTGAGGGCACCGAACCGACCTATCAACCCTGGACCTTTGGACGTGTGCCATCGGCCACAGATACGTTTACCGACGCCAATGGCAACGAAGTGACCATCACCATCTCCCCTGTCGAGGGTATGGAGGGCAACGCCGTGCGCACCAACTACTGGAAACAGGGCGTGGTCAACTTAGGTTACAAACTGCTGGCCGATTGTTCAACCGTGGGTTACATGAATGGCAACGGCAACGACTTCGACGAACTGACGCCCGCCAAAGGATTCTCCCAAGGAGGAGGTATCCAGATTGTGGTAGAGGGTCTACCTGCAGGCGAGCACACCCTGCTGGCCTGGCATAACGCCACTGACTCATACAACGGCGAACTAGCTCCCATCGACGTGGTGGTAGACGGCACTACCGTATCCACGGCCAACCGCCAAACCTCGCGAGCCACCAAAGTCAGCGAGGCGGGCTACACCTATATCCACTTCACCGCCAAAGACGAGACCCCTGTCACCATCCAATACGTCAGCAGACCCCAAGAAGGTGTCGAATACAGTTATTGCGGCGTGGCGGTCAATGCCTTTGTCTTCGATGAGGGCAACCCTGTCACAACTGCTTCGGATCCGTCGCCAGCCAATCTCGACATTCATGTCGACGCTGATGACGGCACAGCCGCCCTCTCCTGGAAGGCCGCCGATGTGGCTGTCAAGCACCATCTGCTGGTGGGTACCGCCAAGGACGCGATGCAGGAGGTGGCCGTGCTGACAGACACCACCTACGTATTGAGCGACCTTTATAGTCTGGACACCTACTATTGGCGGGTCGATGAGGAGGACGCAGAAGGCAACGTCTATCAAGGAGAGACATGGAGCTTCCAACCCCGCCATTTGGCCTTTCCTGGTGCCGAGGGCTACGGACGCTTTGCCCGTGGTGGCCGTGGTGGCATCGTCTATCATGTCACAACCCTGTCGAGTGACAACATCCCAGGGTCGCTGCTCTATGGGCTGGTGAGTCTGACAGAACCGCGCACCATCGTTTTCGATGTTAGCGGCATCATAGACATGGGTTTCTCCTCCCGTTTCACTTCCAATGTCACCATAGCCGCACAGACTGCACCCGGGAAAGGAATCTGTCTGAAACACTCAAACTTGAATGTGGGTTCGGAGAGCATCTGCCGCTTCTTACGGGCACGCCGCGGATATGGCGACACCGGCAATGCCTTGGGGGTGACAGGAGCCGACCACACCATCGTAGACCATACCACCATGAGTTGGGGCACTGACGAGACGTTCTCCAGCCGCGGCGCCAAAAACGTCACCCTACAATATTCCATCATCAGCGAGGCTCTGGGCATCGCCGACCACAAGAACTATGAAAGTGGCAAAAACCATGGCTTTGCTGCCACCATAGGAGGCAGTTTCGGCACATTCTCCCACAATTTGCTGGCCCATTGCTCGGGACGCAACTGGTCGATGGGTGGTGGACTAGACGGCAATGGGGTGGCTGCCGGAGAACTGGACATGATGAACAATGTGTGCTACAACTGGCATAGCCGCACCACCGACGGTGGCGCCAAATGGATGCAGTTTGTCAACAACTATTATAAAATGGGTCCCGACACCCAAAACTCCGTCCTGTTTACGGCTCAGAACGAACTCGGTGGACATCGCGCACAATGGGCATATGTCAGCGGCAACATCCGTGAGAACAAAAACCACACTCTGACTTATGACAAAAAAGGCGTCACATACAACGCACAAGGTGACTATCCAGAGGAGACATGGGTCGACGAACCGTTCTTCCCCTCCTATGCCACGCTCCATACCGCAGAAGATGCGTTCAAAATTGTCACCAGCAACACTGGCGCAACCCAACCTATGCAAGACGACATCGACACAAGGGTTTTGCGGGAGACCATCACCGGCACCTACACCTACGTGGGAAGCCGCTCTGGCATCAAAGGAGAGATTGACCACGAAGACGATGCCGGCGGATGGGAAGATTATCCCGAAGAACAACGCCCTGCCGATTGGGACACAGACCAGGACGGTATGCCTAACTGGTGGGAAGAATTGACAGGCAGCGACAAGACAGCCGACGACCACAATGCCGACCCCGACCGCGACGGCTACACCCTCTTGGAAGACTACTTGAACTGGTTGGCTGAGGAGCACCGCATCATGAGCCTGAACGCACAGACAAGCGTCAGCCTGAAGTCGCTCTTCGCTGGTTTCACCAACAATCCCGTCTATACGCTCGAGGTTGTCAGTGGCACTGCTACGGCTGAGCTTGATGGTGACAACCTGATTCTCAGGACGGCAGACGTGGGGCTGACCACGATTGACGTGGCCGTCAGCGACGCCGACGGCACAACCATGACCCGCCGCTTGAACATTGCCACCACTACCGATGTAGAGACTTCCATCAATACCCCAATCCCTATTCCGAATGGCAACCAAGTCATCTACAACCTCGCCGGCCAAAGGCTTAGTCAGCCGCAAAATGGTATCAACATACAAAACGGTAAGAAGATAGTTGTAAGGTAATCTAACGAGATATGAAAAGTATGAGAAAAAACTTTGCTTCATTGTTGCTGGCCATATTTGGGGTAGCAACAATGCATGCACAAACACTTGCCTTTCCAACGGCAGAAGGCTACGGTAAGTATGCCAGTGGTGGCCGTGGTGGTGCCGTGGTGGAAGTAACAAATCTGCTTGACGACCCCAACAGTCCGCCGCAAGGCAGTCTGCGCTGGGCCTTGCAGCAGTATAAGGGTCAGCCACTGACGGTGGTATTCCGTGTGTCGGGAACCATCGACTTGAATGGTCATGACCTGCGCAGCAAGCGCGACAACATCACCATTGCCGGACAGACGGCTCCTGGCGACGGCATTTGCATCAAGGGCGGATGCGTCAACCTAGGTGGCAGCCGTAACTTGATAATCCGGCATATCCGCTCTCGTGTCGGTGTCCTGAACGACACCACCTACTGTCCAGGAGAGGTGGATGAGAGCAACTTCATTGCTGGTGCCGCCCTAAACATAGAGAATGGTGGCAACTGGATTGTTGACCACTGCTCGTTTGGATGGTCGGCAGAGGAGAATGTCGGCTGGTACGACAACGACCACACCACCGTTCAGTGGTGCATATTCAGCGAAGGACTTTACAATGCCGGTCACGGCAAGGGCAACCGCAGCTATGGTGCCGTACTGGGTGGCAAGACAGCCACCTACCACCACAACCTGTTGGCGCATAACTATAACCGTTCGCCGCGCTTCGGTGCCACGACGAAAAACGACAAGGTGATGCTACTCGACTTCGTGAACAACGTCAACTACAACTACGGCAAGAAGAATGCCTGCTACGGCGGCGATAACCGTCAGGGCGACGAAGGCCTGTTCCAACTGAACTTTGTGAACAACTACTACAAACCCGGGCCAGCCTATACCGGCGAGAAGCAATCTGTGTTCATCGGCGCCTCTTTCTGCAATCCAGCACAGGGCAGTCAGGGCAGCAGCTACGGGAAGTGGCATCTGGCGGGCAATTACATAGAGGGCAGCTATGCTGAGAGTCACGGCTACAACGATGACAACTATAAAGCCTTTGACATCAGTGCCTACCAGGAGAATGTACCGGGCCTGATACTCGACATGATGAAGTCCGACCATATCACTGTGGACTATCCCGTTATAACGGAATCGGCCAAGGATGCTTACGTTAGCGTGCTTGAACGGGCTGGAGCCTTCCCCCGTGATGCTGCTGACACCCGTGTAATGAACGAAGTCAGGACGGGTACGGCCACAGGTTACGGAAGTTTTAACAACCATCGTGTCTGCGGCATCATCGACAAACCTAGCGATGTTGGCGGCTATCCTGAATTGAAGACCTACAACGAGATTACAGACAATGACCACGACGGCATGGATGATACTTGGGAGACGACCCACGGCTTCAACCCCACAAATGCCGCCGACCGCAACACTGTCGTAGGTGGCGGTTATACGGCATTAGAGGCATACTTGTGCAGTTTGGTGGGCGAAGACATCCCCTTGATGCAGAAGCGTCCTTTTGATATCATCGTCGACAAGGACGGCAGCGGTGACTATACCACCATCAATGAGGCCATCGATGCCGCCAAGGACAATGATGAGCGCACCATTATCTTCGTCCGCAATGGCGTGTATGAGGAGAAGGTCTTCGTTGGAAACCGCTACCAGACTTCCAACAAGGTCATCAGTATTATTGGCGAGAGCCGAGACGGTGTTATCATCACTTGGGACGACTATCACGGCAAGACTATCAGCTACCCAGACAAGGGCAGCGTGCAGGCTGATGGTACGACAGCACCGACGATGACCGTCACCGCCCCTGACTTCTACATGGAGAACGTCACCGTACGCAACACCACCACCGATGCCACAGCACAGGCCGAGGCACTCTATCAAGCGGGCGATCGCCAGATATTGAAGAACGTCTGCCTAGACGGCTATCAGGACACCCACCGCACGAAAAAGACCAACCGCTACTTCTACTACGGCTGCGAAGTAAAAGGTAATGTCGACTTCATCTATGGCGGCGGTACCTGCTTTTTCTACCACTGCAATCTTGTAGGCAGGGCAAGAAGTGGTGGCAAGAGCGGTGGCTACATCACCGCTCCGGAGGACATAATCCACAAGGGAACGTTCAACAACGGCAAGCCTTTGTACTACGAGTTCTTCTTCAACGACTGCGAAATTACGTCCGAAGGCAACAGCGACTTCTACCTCGCCCGTCCGTGGGCCGACAAAGACTGTGGCACCGTGTTCCTCAACACCCGTATGTGCAGTCAGGTGAATAAGGCTGGATGGGACGGCAACGGAAACAATATCAACATGTCGTTTGCTGAGTACGGCAGCATGAATGCCGACGGAACAGCCTATGACATGTCAAATCGGGCTGCATGGGGAATCCGCATGACTGATGATGACTATTACCTCGTAGGACTGAACACCATCTTCGAGGCCGTCAACGACAAGGTGGCCTTCGACCCCATTCCCGCCATTGTCGGTGTGGCACCGTCGGCCACCAAGACCATCACCAAGACAGACAACAGCCTGAACTGGGAGATGGTGCCTGGTGCCCGTGGCTTCATCGTCTACTTGAACGGTGAGATTATCGACTATACCGAGGGTAACACCTACTATGACACCCAAGACCGCACAGGCATCTTCCAGGTCAGGGCTATTGCAGCAAACGGCGCGCTGAGTCCTCTCAACGGCGAGGCTTACGATCTTAATATCCAGGCTATCAGCCAACTGCTGAATCCCACACCCGATGTACCTATCGTCAAGAAGGATGTAATCATCGCTGCCAAGGCCAACCCTGCGGAGGCCGGCGGTGTCAGCCCAGCACTCATCGAATGTAAGGAGGGCGACATGGTCACTGTAACTGCTACGGTCAACGAAGGTTTTATCTTCGACAACTGGACAGCTGCTGATGGTAAGGTGCTGTCGGTCAGCACCCAGTACACCTTCATGGCTACTGACGATATGGTGCTGACAGCCAACTTCTCCATGAGCGAGATAACGGGTGAGGCCGATGAGAGTTACGAGTCGGCTACCTGGGACGGCAGCAACGTGGTACGTGCTGCTGAGTTCGCTGCTGTCACCGACAGCGAAACGCAGAATGCCACCAATGCCGAGAATGGTCAGTCGGTCATTATTATCCAGCAGCCAAACATGACCGTGACGGCTGTAGGTGGTACCACACCTGCCGCCAACCCTGCCGATATCTTCGACGGAAAGGGTGAGCAGATAGACGACGACGGCAATGTGAAGGAGTGGAAGCCTGTGCAGTGGAAAACTGGCAAACAGAGTGACATAGATTGGTACTACATCGAGGGAACGGGCAATCCCTACGTCACAATCTACCCCCAGCACTTCTCGTCTGACTATCCTGATGCATGGCGGGCTGCCTACACCTACTATGAACCTGATGGCAGCAACGGCATGCCCATCACAGGACTCTACTACAAGTTCCAGCCGAAGAAGAGCGGAACGCTGCGTGTAAAAGTGTGGGTGAAGAAAGACCGTCGACGCACGTTCGTCGTTGACGAGGCCACCCAACTTCCCATAGCATACAAGAAAGAGGGTTACATCAACGGACAGAACGATGCATCGGGCAAGAAGCGTTATCTCTCTGATGAGGAAATCAACAGCCTGCACGACGGTTCATTAGGTGAGGGCACCGAGCCTTGGGTCATCGGTCACGGCAACGGTCACTTTTGGGGATGGCTCATCTTCGAAGTGGAGGCCGGTAAGAGTTACTGGGCCTTTATGCAGAACTCACAGCTTGGCTTCGGAGGCTACGACTTCCTCTACGGAGAGACCAACACGGGCATCCCCCAACACATATCCCCCAACACTCACCGCCCGTCACCCGTCTACAACCTCTCAGGCCAACGTCTAAGCCGGCCGCAAAAGGGCATCAACATCATCAATGGACATAAATATGTAAAATAACCCTTCAAACAAACCATTAACCAAATGAAAAGAATTTTATTAAGCCTGTTGTGCTTGGCAGCACTGAGCGCTTTAGCACAAAAGATTGATTTCGACTTCCAAGGCAAGTCTGGTGGAGAGCGCCACACCGAGGCTGGATTCCTTAACTGGCCCATTGGCAGCAAAGGGGTCGTGGCCGACACCATCCCCCGCTTCAACGAAGATGGTAGCGCCGTTTATCCCGCCAACAACAGTGTAGGAGGACAACTGCTACCCGACGGCATGCAGATCATCTGCTGCAACCCCGCCTATGTGGAGACTCCCGAAGATGGCATGTACGCTGGCGTCGTCAGTGTATGGGCCAAGAACAATGTAGAGAGCAACACTTTGACGAAATTAGTGGGCGACGCTGTCTGCGCCACTCTTTTCGACGAGAGCCACGACCGTTACGACCCCGCTGACTTCTCCACACTGCGCTTTATCATCAAAGGCCTGGCACCAGGTCGCCACACGTTGCTCACCTATCACAACTGTGCTGACAAGGGCCACGGCCAGCCACCCATGGTGAAGGTATTGGTAAACGGCGAGCAAGCGAGCGCACCCGTACAACAGACCATCTTTGATGGTACCATCCAGTCAATAGACGATGTCGCCACATCGTTTATCAGTTTTAATGCCGTAGCGGGTCAGGATGTGGTCATCGACTATGTCGCCATACCTGCCGATGGTGTGGAATACACTAACCACCGTCCTTACGTCAACGGTATGATATTCGACGCCGCAGACCCCAATATGAAGGCCACCAACCTATGGCCCAACAACACCAACATGCACGTGGATGCTCCTGGTAGAAGTGTCACCTTGACATGGACGGGCGCCGCTTCTGCTGCCTCACACCGTGTCATGTTGGGCACCAGTGAGGACAACTTGCAGGAGGTACAAAACTCCCCCGCTGAGAGTTATGTGGCCACTGGACTCTCCAATATGAACATCTACTATTGGCGCATCGATGAGGTGCCAGCATCGGGCGACCCCGTATTAGGCGATGTCTATTCGTTTCGCATCAATCAACTGGCCTTTCCTGGCGCCGAGGGTTTCGGTCGCTGGGCCAATGGTGGCCGCGGTGGACAGGTGGTGCATATCACGAGTTTAGAGGACGACGGCACTGAAGGCACACTGCGTTGGGCATTGGAGACCGTCACTGGTCCCCGCACTGTAGTGTTCGATGTGTCGGGCATCATCATGCTCAACAAGAGAATCACTGTCAACGAACCCTATGTCACCATTGCCGGTCAGACAGCCCCTGGAGATGGCATCATGGTGCGCGGACATCAAATCTCGCTGCACAGCGAGGGCATCACCCGTTTCATCCGCTTGCGCCTGGGTTCCATCATCAACGAAGATAAAGGAACTGGATACTCCTGTGTTGACCTGCAGGGCAAACAGCACAGCATCGTCGATCATACCACCGTGGAATGGGGTACTGCCGAAACTTTCAAGGCCGCCGGCAACTACACCAGCAACCTCACCGTCCAGAACAGCATCATCGCCGAAGCCCTCACCAATGGCTCCGCTGGTCAAGATGGTTTCGGATACGGTTTTGAAGCAGGTGGAGAATATGGCACATTCCACCACAACCTCATGGCCAACAACTACATGAACAATCCACGCATTGCCGGAGGCCAAGACGCCACTTTGAAATGGTTGGGCGAGGAGGAATACTATAACAACGTGGCCTACAACTGGCAAGGCAGTGCCGCCAACGGCTCCGCTGCCAAAGTCAACTTCGTCGGCAACTACTACAAAATCGGTCCTGCTACCAATGCCGAGACTACAAGCCTGATGTCTATCAACGTGCCGAAGAACGGCAATGGCACCCTGGACTACTACGTCAGCGGCAATGTGCTCGACAAATACGGCGCTCTGACCGACAATCCCTACTCCATCAGTCTGGTGAAAGACGACGAGGATAACCCCGTAGAGGGAGGCTATGAGCCCAACATCTCTGAGACACCTGTCATCGACAACGGTGCTATCTACGAACCTGCTGCTGTAGCCTATGCCCGTGTGCTCTCCGAGGCCGGTGCCTCGCTCAAGCGTGACGCCACAGACAAGCGCATCATTTCAGGTGTCTTCAATGGCACCGCCACCGAGGGTGATAATGGCATTATCTCGTTTATCGAAGACAGCGACTACGACGTGTACGAGAATGTGACTCGTGACGCCAGTTTCGACGCCAACCAAAACGGCATCGCCGACTGGTATGAGAAAGCCTTGGACATCACTGACGCACAGGCCGATCCAGACGGCGATGGTTACACCTGTCTGGAGGACTATCTGAACTACATGGCAACGCCTAACACCGCCATCAATGCCGGTGAGACAGCCTCCTTCGACCTGACGGAGTATTTCTCAGGTCTTCGCAATCCTGTGTACACCGCCAGTGGCCAAGGAGCAATCAACGGCACCACGCTGAAAATCACCTCAACGGTTACATCACAAGGGTTCCTCCGTGCCACAGTGACCGCCACCGCTGGTGAAGTGAGCATCAGTCGTGACTTCGTGGCTTACATCAACGGAACGAAAGACGGCATACAGCCTATACAACTGAAAGAGGCTCGCGTACAAAGCTACCAACTCTACAACACCGCCGGCATCCTCATCAATCAGGGTAATGGCTATGGTGTAACACCAAGCCAGTTGAACTTGCAGGATATGCCCTCGGGTGTCTACTTGATGAAAATCGTCGACCAGGATGGCCGCACCCGCAGCTATTCTGTATTGAAGAGATAATATCGGTCACGTTTATCCGCATAGCTCATTGAACTATGCGGATAAATATAGTATTCGTCCTGTTTTTGCAACCTCAACAGGTTAAAAACGGAGAGAAAAGTATGAGAAAAACACTGATACTTTCGGCATTTATCGCATTGTGCGCACACGCGCAATATCCACAAGTGACGAAAGAAGCCCTGAAATATGCTGATTCGATTAAATCGATTAACAGAGCGCAACGCGACTCGGCGTGGACAGAGGCATTTCGTATTGTAATCGAGGAAGCGCGACAGGGTCGCCCATACGTGCCCTGGGCATCACGCCCCTATGATTTGCGCCAAGCCAAGATTCCTGCATTCCCTGGCGCAGAAGGAGGAGGAATGTTCTCCTTTGGCGGCCGTGGCGGCAAAATCTTGACAGTCAGCAACCTCAACGACTCCGGATATGGGTCGTTCAGATGGGCTTGCGAACAAGGCGGTGCCCGTATCGTGGTGTTTAATGTGTCGGGCATTATCTGGCTGAAATCCCCCATCAATGTACGCGCTCCCTACATTACTATCGCTGGTCAGACGGCACCTGGCGAAGGTATCACCATCGCTGGTGAGACTTTTTGCATCGACACCCACGATGTCGTTGTGCGTCACATGCGCTTTCGACGTGGCAAGACTTCGGTATGGAGCAGAGACGACTCTTTCGGCGGCAACCCAGTAGGCAATATCATGATCGACCACTGCTCTTGTGAGTGGGGACTTGACGAAAACATCTCCTTCTATCGCCACATGTTGAACTTGAGAGACGGCAAAGAGCAGATAAAGATGCCTACTGTCAACGTCACTATCCAAAACACCATCTCCGCCAAAGCACTCGACAACTGGAACCACTCCTTCGGATCGACCATCGGCGGCGAGAACACTACATTCATACGCAACCTTTGGGCGTCAAATACAGGACGCAATCCATCAATCGGTTGGGGAGGAGTGTTTAACTTTGTCAACAACGTGGTATTTAACTGGCTTGACCGGACTGCCGACGGAGGTGACTTCTCCATGATGTGCAACTTTATCAACAATTATTATAAACCTGGGCCTGTCACTCCTAAAGACCAACCTGTCGGTCATCGCATTCTGTGTCCGGAAGGACGAAGCGCCAACCTATTTCCCTGGCGACAGTTCGGCAGGGTCTATGCCATAGGAAATATTGTGGAAGGCAACCCCAAAGTGACCCACGACAACTGGGACGGCGGAATACAGCTCATCGACAAAGACGGCCATCAAGGATCCATCGAGGAATTGAACATGATGCGCTCTTACGAACCTTTCGAGATGGCCCCCATCCGTATCATGGCTTCAGACCAGGTTTTCGAGTGGGTGTTGGAAAATGTCGGAGCCAACATTCCCTGCCGTGACCAAGTGGACGAGCGCATCATCAATGAAGTACGCACAGGCCAACCCTATTTCATAGAGAAATACGAGCAAAAAGTGAAGGACAAGCCATATGGTGACATGTGGGGTCTCCATCCAGACTCACAAAACGAGGAAGGACTGTTCAGATACCGCCATCTCCCCAACGACAGTTACAAGTTAGGAATCATCACCGATCCTCGGCAAATGGGCGGTTATCCAGAATACCAACCTTGGAAACCATGGACCGATACCGACGGTGACGGCATGCCCGACGAATGGGAGAAAAGCCACGGACTGAATCCCAACGACCCCACGGACGCCAACGATGACCTCAATGGTGACGGCTATACTAACATCGAGAAATACATCAACGCCATTCCCACACTTTCACGTGTAGATTGGCGTAATCTCAACAACAATTACGACACGCTGGCGGCACAAGGGAAACTATTTTGATCATCTGACACAAAAATACGCCTCTTTGGAAGAATTTTCCACCTCTTCCATTGATTTTCCCCATACTTTTGTAAAATCAAAGACAAACCTTCCAAAACGAAACAACAACAAACTACAATAACCAATAATAACCCACAATGAAGAAACTAACTAATAACATTTGCACCACACTCGGTGTGTTGGGCGTGCTGCTGGGAAGTTGCGCAGACGGCTATGAATCGCCCGATGGTTTCGACTTGGGAGTGAAAAACTCCAAGATGGAGACTCCTATTCAAGACAGCATCTCGTTCAAGGTAAGCACCGATGGCAAGACAGCCACCGTGTCATGGCCCACTGTAGCGGGAGCTGACGGCCATGAAGTGACATTTATGAACGTGGACGACCCCGACAATCCCATCATCATCGACGGCTACGACAAGAAAATCGTCGATGGCTCGAAGTTCACCATCCCTGTGACAGAAGACTCCAAGTACAAAATGCTGATGCGCACTCTGGGGAACAAGACTTTGGGCAATATTGACGCCGACACGGCCATGACCTTCCATTTCTCCACACTTGTCCCATCTGTGATGACCATTCCCAGTGGAGAGGAAATCAGCTCCTATATCGCCGTCCATCCTCTCGACTCCGTGGCCGAAGAGGTAGCCATCGACTTGGAGCCCAATGGCGTGTACACGATGAGCGGAGCCATAGACTTCGGCTATCACAAACTGACATTCCGTGGTGACAAGGTACATCGCCCTATCGTCAATATAACTGATGATGGGCACTTTGAGACCTATACGACACTGAAAGTGAAGTATATCAACTTCGACATGAGCGAGTCGACGGCAGGGGGATTCATCGCCATGTCGAAGACAGCCCCCGACAACATCAAGGTGGAAAACCTCTGGCCCTATAACATCAGTGACAAGAATCCAAAACTGTCTAAAGGTCACTATATGGTGGAGAACCCCATCTATATTGCCAACTGCTGGTTCAAGAACCTGCCCCATGCCATCCTCTACGACAATGGGCTCAACTGCGCATTCTGGTATTTCACCGTCAGCAACTGCATCGTACAGATGAGAAACGACACGAAGTCGAACATCGGTTTCATCAACCTCTACACTGCCGGCAAGGCCATCAAGAACATCGTCATCGAGAAAAGCACCATCTACAATACCGTGGACAACGCTTCGGCGTGCTTCATCCGTTATCAGAACCAGTCGAACGCACAACCCTCCAAAACATTCGGCAGCTACAGCGCGGAATACCAAAGCCAGTCATGGACATTCAGCCGAACGACCTTCAGCAAGACTTACACCGGATGGCGCTTCGTGAACAACACCAGCGGCAACGACTTCACGCTAAATGTCGATCACTGTATCTTCAACGATGTGGCACAACTTTACCGTATGGACATGGGTTCAAAGACTTACCGTTTCAACTTCCTCTGGAGTCCACGCGAAGACGACATCAACCGCAACAACAATATGAAAGACTCAGGCAAGGCCCCCTTCGCATCCGTTTACGACCCACAGTTCAAAGGCGATGTCACCCAGGAACTGGACTTCACTCTACCCAATGGCGGTGTGGACTTCACCCCACAGGAATATGAAATCGTCGTCAACCGAGGCGGTGATCCACGTTGGCTACCTGCAAGCTCAGGGGCAGAAGAAGAATGAACCGTAAAAAAATGAAATTATGAATACCAAGATATACCGTTTTTTGATTGTTTTCTGTCTGGGCTTCATGGTGAGCCTCGCTGCTTCGGCACAGAACACACGCACCATCAAAGGCACTATCGTTGACAAAAATGGTGAGACCATCATCGGCGCCACCATCATAGAAGCAGGAAATGCCAAGAATGCTACCATCAGCGACATAGATGGGAAATTTTCCATCCAGATACCTGAAGGCAAAAAAATCGTCATCTCTTATCTCGGTTACGAGACGATGACCATCAGCAAATTTGAGAACGACATGCACATCACGATGAAAGAAGATGCCAACAGCATCGACGAGGTGGTCGTGGTGGGCTACGGCTCCTTGAAACAAAAAAATGTGACCGGCGCCGTGGAGGTGATCAACCCCGAAGAGTTGAAAGACCTCTCGGTGAGCAACCTATCAGAGGCTCTCATCGGTCTGTCGCCCTCATTGCATGTCACCATGCCATCCACAGGACGCCCAGGTGAGAATGCCACCATCACCATCCGTGCTGCCAGCGATGCCGTCGCTCTGCTGCCGAAGACCGACATGAACGGTGCCGCCGCCGGCGCCAATATCGACCCGCGACCCCTCTACGTCATCGACGACTTCGTCTACCAAGACGGCGACAAAGGCGAGGAAGAGTTCAACAACCTCGATGTCGACGAGGTGGAAAGTATCACTATCCTCAAAGACGCCGCTGCCGCCATCTATGGTGCCTATGGCGCTTATGGTGTCATCCTCGTGAAGACCAAACGCGGCAAGGCGGGCAAGCCCCGTATCTCATACCAGACTCAGATGGGTTACGTAGATGCCGTGATGCATGCCGACATGTTGGATGGCTACAACTATGGACGTATCTACAACGCTGCCAAAGCCGCTCAGGTATTACAAAACAATAAGACTCCAGACCAATTGATTGACTTTTTCCAAGCAGACGAGTTGGAACAGATGAAACAGACCAACTACGACCTGCTGGACAAATACTGGAGCTCGAGCCTGTCACAGCGCCACTCTATCAATGTGAACGGCGGTAACGAGAAAGCCACCTATTTCGCTGGTGTCACCTACCAGACACAAGACGGCAACATCGGCAAGCTCGACTACAACCGTTGGAATTACCGCGCCGGTATCACCGCCAACATCAACAAATATGTGAAAGCAACTCTCAGCGTCAGCGGCGACGACTCGCGCAAAAACATGCACCAGACCTCCAACTCCGGCGGCGGCAACCAAGAGGACTATCTATACATGATGAAGAACCCCTCGTTTGTGCCCGATGAAATCAACGGCTACCCCATCTACCACTCAGGTATGGAGAACGACCCGTCGTTCAAAAACTACTACAACTATAAATCGCTCTATGACTCACAGAACAATCGCGAGGTGCGTACCAACTCCATGTCCATACAAGGATCACTGGAAGCCGATTTCGGATTCATCAAGCCACTGCAAGGCCTGCGCGCCCGTCTAACTTATTCAAGAAATGTGGGCAACTCACACGACAACCGCATACAGATGGAGAACATTGTCTATCGTGTGAAAAACCGCGGTGGTTCGGGGCGCCACCTCTACGTGACCGATCCTGAAGCCATTATCGACAACGACCCGTTGATAGACTATGATGAGACATCACTGGAAGGATTCCGCTACACCTCATTCGACAACTTGGAACAGCGCATTCTGAACAGCGGACAGTCATCCAGAATCATCAACAACATGAGCCGTAACAGCAGTTATCAGATGAACTTCATGCTGCTCTATGGACGTAAATTCGGACTGCACGATGTCAGCGGCACGTTCTCCATCGAGCGTGGCGAGAACGAAAGTTCATACATGAACACGGAAGCCACCCATCCACTGCCTTTCACAGACGGAACCTCCAACTCCATGGCCGATGACTCGCAGATGACCCCCACTTGGGGAAAGACCGACGGTGGCAACCTGGCTTATATTGGCCGTTTCAATTATGCCTTCGCCGACCGCTACCTTTTCGAGTTCCTCATCCGCTCACAGGCTTCAGCAGCCAAATTCGCACCAGAGAATTACTGGGGAGCCTTCCCGTCGTTCTCTGCAGGATGGGTCGTCAGCGAAGAGAAATGGTTCCCACAGGAGAAATGGAAAATCGAATTCCTGAAAATCCGCGCCTCATACGGCATCATGGGGCGTGACAATGTGGAGGCTTGGCGCTGGCTGCAACTTTATTCCTACAACTCCACTCGCAGTGCCATCTTCGGTACTGACATCACCAAAGAGTCGGCACGCGCTTTCCAGTTGCCCGAGAAAAGCGGCACCAACCGCGACCTGCACTGGGACAAGAACATCAAGAGCAACTTGGGTGTCGATATCCGTGCACTCGACGGTAGACTGAGCGTCTCTCTCGATGGCTACTACGACCGCAACCGCGAAATGTTCGCAGTACCCAACGCCAATTATATGCCCGGCACCGCCGGCACCTACCCTGCACCAGAGAACTATTCTGAAATGGACATGTGGGGATTTGAAGCCATCGTGGGCTGGCGCCAGCGTTTCAACAAGGACACCTATCTCTCGGCACGTATCGGTTTCAGTGTCGATGACAACAAGGTAAAAAAATATTACTGGGACACCAATACCAAACTAAATTCCATCGTTTATGGTGAGCGCTCCGACCGCGGTTTGTGGGGACTTTCCTGCATGGGTATGTTCCGCAGTTACCAACAAATTGAAGAGTATTTCCAGAAATACAAAATCACCAACTACCTCGGTCTGTCACAGAGTCAGGTGCATCCAGGTATGTTGATTTATGAGGATGTGCGCGGTCCGAAAGACGATAATGGCGACTGGACGAGCCCCGATGGCGTCATCGACACAGAGAACGACATCGTGCAGATCTCAAAGCGTCAGAGCAACCCCTATAATTCCAACTTGAACATCAACTTTGTATGGAAATCCTTCTCCATGAGTGCGACGTTCCAAGCAGAATGGGGTGCCTACACCATGATGCCCAGCATGTATCAAGAGTCGTTCAGCTCGATGGAGACCACCAACGTATCAAAGATGTGGAACGACATGTTTATCTATGAAAACGTGCTTGATGCCAATGGTCGTGTTATCGCAGCGGCCAATCCAAATGGCAAATGGCCCAACTTTGGTTTCACGAAAGGCAGCGTCAATTCACAGCGCTCCACATTCTGGCGTATGTCGGCCACAGAAATACTACTCCGTAACATTTCCATCGCCTATACCGTACCTAAAAACTTCGTGAGGAACATCGGATTGAATGCCATCCGATTCAATGTCACCATACAAAACGCCCTCAGCCTGTACAATGCTTGCCCTGGCGGCTATTGGAACAACTTCGCGGGCAATTATGGCAGCTATCCCGTGACACGCAAAATCACCATGGGAATGAATGTGACTTTCTAAAAGAATAATTGATATATAGAAAAAAAACGACTATGATGACCAATAATATAAAGAAACTCCTTGCCACAGGTCTCTTCTACTGTGGTATAGCCGCAGTCTTCGTTTCCTGTTCTGACGATTTCCTGGCTGAAAAACGCCCCTATGGTCAGTTCGGAGAAAATGACGTTTATACTGACTGGGAATCGGTGAAACTGCGTCTCAATTACCTCTACCAAGGATCGCTACCCTACTTCCGAGACTACAACAGCAATGGCGGCAATATGGGTGGCAACTCCACCTCGACCAACGGCCCGTCAGACCAGTGGCCTGTGGGTCTGCCCGATTTCCTGTCGACCAACGCCGACGAGTTTGCAGGATATGGCAGCAACGGATATGGCTACTACGCCGAACCCATACAAGGAAAATGGCTCAACACCAACATACACAAGTTCTTTTGGACTGGTGTAAACGAAAGTCCATGGAAGAAGATGCGCGAATGTACGGATGTCACCATTAAGGTGCGCCAATACGACGACCTCACCCCCTTACAGCAAAACTGGGCAGAAGGCCAGGCCCGTTTCTTGCGCGCCACCCGTTACTTCCGTCTGTTCAAACGGTTTGGTGGTACGCCCATTATTCCCGACCTGCAATCGACTACTCTCAGCGACACAACCGACCTGCGCATTCCTCGCCACTCCACACGCGAGACCTACGACTTCATCATTGACGATCTCAAAACCGCTGCACAACTATTACCGGCACGCTGGGAAGAGGAAGTCAACGACTGGGGACGCATCACATCAGGCGCGGCATTGGCTTTGGCGGGTTATGTGGCCAACTACTACGCTTCTCCTGTCTTCAACCGCAATGATGACCAGTCGCGCTGGGAGGTGGCCTACGAACTCAACAAACAGGCTTTGGAGCTACTGGCCGAAGGACATTTCGGCCTCAGCTATGAGGGCGACCCAGGCGTGAATGCCTCCAATTGGGCGAAGATATGGTGCAACCTCTATGGTGGAGAGAACCAGAATGCAGAGGCTGTCTATATCGCAGTCTGCAATAATTCTGGCGGTGATGCCAGCGACCAACTCTACAACTGTACCGAACAGAAACTGCGACCAGGCAACTGCGGGGGCGGTGGTGGTATTACACCCTCCGCAGAAATGATAGACGCCTTCCCTATGGCCGACGGCAAACGCCCCAATGAAGTGGGCCAATACTCCTACAACAAAAAACTATTCTTCCTCAACCGCGACCCACGTTTCTACCGCACCTTCGCATTCCCAGGAACCGAATGGCTCTTCCTCGGTGGTATCACCGGCGATTTGGTTGAGAAATGCCCCTATAACTCCGGTGTGGAATACCAACTGCAAAACTACGCATGGTACACTTCCTCGGATGAAGCGATGGATGTGAATCGAAGTGGCTATTTCACCGACTTGTTGGCAGGTAGCGGCAAGAGTGTCTATGTGCGGAAAAAGTCACAAGACTATGGCCTGGGTGTATCACCTCTCTATGTATTTGACTCTGAACAAGGTTTTGCTCGCAACGGGCAACCCATGATGGGCATGCGCTACGCAGAGGTGCTGTTGAATTTTGCGGAAGCCGCCTGTGGCGCCAACCACCTCGACGAGGCTTGGAACGCACTCGTCAAGATCCGTCAACGTGTGGGCTATGAAGGCGACTGTGGCCTCGACCCAGCCATCCGTGGCGACCGTGCCAAAATGTTTGAGGCCATCCTTTATGAACGCCGCATCGAACTAGCCTACGAGGGCAAGCGTTTCGACGACTGCCATCGCTGGATGCTCTTTGACGGCGGTGTAGGGCAAGAGGAAATTGAAGGAGCCCCCTCGTCGTGGACGCTGACTGGTTTTGGCGGAAACACCTGTCACTACTTAGGTGTGGAACCTCTCAACAATATGACCATCCACCGCCTCGAATTATACATCGACCCTTCCGTGTATATGGGGTCGAAAGCGCCAGAGGCAGACCCATTCACCATGGGCGTACTCAGCAAACCTAAAGCACTGAAACTGACGGAAAACTTCACCACCACTATCAAAGAGGATGACGGCACGGCCATCTATGCGGATGCCAACGTGCAGGCCTTGGCAGAATTCTACGAGCTCAACCTGCTGCGAAAGGACATCGTGACACAAAAAGTGAAGGGCGATGACGGCGCAGAGGTGGAACAGTTGCCTATTTGGGACAAGAAATGCTATTTGATGGGACTGTCCAGCTCTGACGAAGAAAACAACCCCAACGTAGTGCAAACAATCGGATGGAATAGTACTTTCGGAGGAATGGGTATATTTGATCCTCTCAGCGAAAATCCAATAACTACAATTAACAGATAACCGTTATTAGTTATACATAAATAACACTTAGAGGGCCGCTCGTCGTGATGACGGGTGGCCTTTTTTGTGCATAAACGATAACTCCATAGTTAAGTTGTCGGATTTCCTTCTTGGACAATAATCGCTGATGAAATAGCAATAATTCCCAGAAAATAGTTATCTTTGCATGGTACTTAAGACAAATTATGAAATATCTGCTTTTAATTCTTTTCCTTTCTGTGGCGATAGCCAGCGGAGAAGCGTTCCCCAATAACGGAAGTTGCATCATGAATGGTGTGCCTTGGTATGACCAGGACGGGAAAACCGTGAGTGCCCATGGAGCGGACATCATCTGTGAGAACAACAAGTATTGGCTGTTTGGTGAGTACAAGACGGATTCTGCCAATGTATTCACGGGCTTCAGTTGTTACTCATCTGATGACCTGTGCAATTGGCGTTTCGAACGTATCGCCCTTTCCCAGCAGCAAGAAGGACGGTTGGGGCCTGGCAGAGTCGGAGAACGCCCGAAAGTGTTGAAATGTCCTCAAACCGGTGAATTCGTCATGCTGATGCACACGGACGACCTTCGATATAAGGACCCATGCGTATGCTACGCTACCTCCAAAACTGTGGATGGTGAATTCATCTTCAAAGGTCCCCTGTTATATAAAGGCGAGCCAATTCGCCGATGGGACATAGGTTCTTTCGTTGATGATGACGGCCATGGCTACCTGTTGGTTCATCATGGTTCCATCTATCGTCTGTCGCCCGACTTCCACAGCCTGGACTCCTGTATGGTGAGCGGCTGCAAGGGAGTGGGCGAGTCACCGGCAATGTTCAAGAACGATGGAATTTATTATTGGCTCTCGTCGCATACCACTTCTTGGGAGAGGAACGACAACATATATTTCACGGCAACATCCCTT
>JAFZRU010000019.1 GCA_017619755.1 Prevotella sp. | reverse complement strand
TCTTTCCCGCCGGCCGTGCCTGCAGCCGTGCTCCGGGAGTCGCGTTCTTCCGAAGTCGCAGTTCTTGCCTCCATCCATGTCATCCCACACGGCGGCGCTCTCGGTAGCGTCCCGGAAGAGATTATCAGGTGGTTATGGCGGCGGGGTCCCACCTCTTCCCATCCCGAACAGAGAAGTTAAGCCCGCCCGCGCCGATGGTACTGCAATGCAATGCGGGAGAGTAGGTCGCCGCCTCCTTTATTTGACAAGCCGCTCCAAGGAGCGGCTTTTTTCATTTTTTCCCTTTTCTTTTTGGAAAATCCAAAAAAAATCATTATGTTTGCATCTGATTATGCAGCGATGGAGAAGAGCTTGGGTCTGGCTTCGCAGGATAGGGCATTGCCGGGGATTTGGTGTGCAGTCGCCCACCGACTACCGCTTTGTAAGGGGTGTCATCAATGAGCATGCATCCTACTATCTCTATGATGACCTGGACCGTGAGCTGCCGGGACTTGACAGTCTGACGCGCAAGATATGTCAGCTCTATTTCCGGCTTTCCAACTACTGCCAGGCTTCCGTGTTCATCGACTTGCTGCCGGAGGATGCGTGTAGGCGGTATGTCTCGGCGGCATGTCGCAAGACACAGGTGAAGGGCTTTCCTCACCCTGACGAGGTGTGCAAGATGACATTTCCTGCTCCCTTGTTGGCACGGGCGGCCTGTACCACCGGCGTCGCTGAGGCCATCGAGCATCTTCTCAAGCAGGAGGGGGGCGAAGTGGTGGTGGTGCTGGAAGGCATCCACGACAATGCAGAAACCCGACGGTGCTGGAAGGAGTGGGAGAGGCATCCGCTCGCCACTGTCACTTACGATTTGTACTATTGTGGCATAATAATTGCAACCAAACGACGTTATAAGAAAAATTATATCATCAACTTCTAAATCACATCCTATGAAAATTTCAAAAGTTTACACCAAGACGGGCGACGAAGGCATGACTTCGTTGGTGGGTGGATACAGAGTGAGCAAAACCAATGCACGTGTCGAGGCATACGGTGTCGTAGATGAACTGAGCGCCAACCTGGGCTTGCTCGCCTCGTATATGAAGGACGGCGATGACAAGACGCTCATCGTGAGAACACAAAGAAACCTCTTCACCATCGGCTCCAACCTCGCCACGGACAAGTCGAAGATGAAAGTGGCGACGGCATACACCCTCGACCCGGGAGAGGTGCAGGTCTTGGAGGAGGAAATCGACGCCATCCTCGCAAGCATCCCGCCACAGACGGCTTTCATCCTGCCCGGAGGCTCCCACGAGGCGGCGTTCGCACACGTCTGCCGCACGGTGTGCAGGAGGGCGGAGAGACGCATCTTCTTCATGAACGAGTCAACTCCCGTGGACGCCGAAATACTGCATTATATGAACAGACTGTCCGATTATCTCTTTGTCCTGGCCAGGAAATTAAACTTTATTGACGGTGTGAGAGAAAAAATTTGGAAGAAACCTTTGAAATAAGAAAAAATATATTACTTTTGCGCAACATTTTCAACAAGTAAACTTTCAAGAATATGTATTGGACACTCGAATTGGCTTCCAAACTGGAAGATGCGCCCTGGCCCGCTACTAAAGAAGAATTGATTGACTACGCAATAAGGTCGGGAGCACCCCTCGAGGTGCTGGAAAACCTTCAAGAAATTGAAGACGAAGGGGATGTCTATGAGAGCATCGAGGACATCTGGCCCGATTACCCCACCAAAGAGGACTTTCTCTTCAACGAGGATGAGTATTAAGACTGAAAAAGTGGCATAAGTGCCACTTTTTCAGTTTATATCCTTTCCTTCCAATGTGAAAGAAAAACATTATACAAAATGTGTTCCACAAAAGTGGATGTTCCCCGTGGTTATTTGATGAGGTAGCTCTTCAGCGCTTCGACGTATGCCTCGAACGCTTGTCGCCCCTTGTCGGTGATGCGGCAGATGGTGCATGGACGCTTGCCCTTGAAGGTCTTCTCCACCTCGATGTAGCCCGCCGCCGACAATTTGTCAATCTGCACGCTCAGGTTGCCCGCCGTGGCTCCCGTCTGCTCCTTGATATAGGGGAACTCGGCTTCGTCGGCACTGATGAGCAGCGACATGACGGCCAGTCGCAGCTCGGCGTGCAGGAGTGGGTCTAATGGTTGGAACGGCATAGGCTATTTCTGTTTTTTGAGCATCCAGCCTGGGAGCGTCAGGCCGAAGAAGGCGAACAAGGCAACGATGAGGTTGGGGGCAATGGTGTGGAGAGCTCCGTAATAGTTCATCGGAAGATTGCTTCTGGCCAGTATGGTCTCTGTCACGCAGAAAGAATCCCAAAAGAATCCACCTATGCCGCCAATGATACCGCACCACACCAACCAACGGGCTTTCAGTATGTAGCCGTTAATGGTGACGGCCATGCCCATCATCAGAAGGATGATGCCAAGAGGACTTATACGGTTCTGAAAAAAGACTTGTTCATTATGTGCTACTTGAGCGTCATGGAACATCAGGTTGTTGAAAAGAATACTAAGCACGATAAAGGAAAGTGCGAAGATGCCGAAGGTCTGCCATGTCTTATCTACCATTGAGCCGACAAGACTAACGGGAGCCTTGGGTTGACCCTTTTTGACATAATAGTTGATACCTATGACTAAAATGGGTATCAAGCCATAGAGCAGGTAAAAAGCCATGCTGCCAGTGAGCAGGTAACAAATGCTGACAAGAATGGCTATGCCAATGATGCATAGGCTGGCGATGAAAAGCGACGAGCCAGCATCCCGAGACACGGCTTTACGGCTGCGCTCAATCTGTGTTGTGATAATCTCCAGACTGCGCTCGGCAGTCATGTTGTTGTTCTCTTCCATTGTTGATTGCGTTTTGAGGATAAAAGAAATGTTGTTGAACTCTCTCTTGTGCCTCGCCCTCCCTCCTGCAGAAAGGTCGGACAAGGCACGATTCATCCGGATTGCGCTGCAAAGATAAATAAGTTTATGTTATAAACCAAATTATTTCGCAAATTTCTTTCAAAAATTACGATTTTTAACATTTGCCCACAAGGATGGTGCGGAAACCACTTGTTGCAAGGAGGATTATTTGAAAATCCCACAAATTATTTTTTTTCGGTAATTTTTTTTCGGTAATTTGATAACTTAGGCTCCTCCATGATGATACACTTGTCCTTCATCGCCCTTTTGTTGCAAGGTTTATTCATCAGTCTAACATTTGATGTTCATGGCCTACGCGATGAAGGCTTTCAACTGTGGCACGTATGAGCGGGAGACGGGGATGCTGTCATGGCATGCCCCGAGGGTGAGCTGATAGCCGTTGGAGTTGCCTTGTGCGCTGGTGATGTTGTTCACGTTGACGACAAACGACCGGTGGCAGCGGAAGATGTTTTCATAATCCTTCAAGTCTTCCATCACGGCGGTCAGCGTGGTGTGTATTTCCTCCTTCACCGGCTTGCCGTCTTTCAGGTGGCAGACGCAGACATTGTTCTTGCGGGCCTCGACATACAGCAGGTTGTTGATGGGTATGCAGAGGTCGTTTCCACGGACGTTGGTGTCATGGATGGTGACAAGGATGTCTTTCTGCTCCTCCGAGGTGTTGCTCAGCAAAGCCTCCATTTTTCTCCTCAAGAAACGGTTGTAGTTGATGCCGACGGTGGCTGCGGAAATGAAAACACCGATGGCCAACGTCCAATACAGGAACGAGATGAAAATGCCGAGGGTGATGGGATAACCGAAGATAAAGGAGAAAAGGACACAATTGCTGATGGCGATGAAAAGCAACAGGCCAAGTATGGCAAGCCCTTGATGCCAGATGCGCCAGGGTTTGATGTGCTGGAACAGGTGCTGGAACACCAGCCATTCATAAATGGCACAGCAGCATGTCGTGATAATCCCGAAAAGGGCCGCCACTAAGAATTTGTTTCCCTGATATCCGCTGA
The DNA here is from genome assembly GCA_017619755.1 of Prevotella sp. GTDB lineage: Bacteria > Bacteroidota > Bacteroidia > Bacteroidales > Bacteroidaceae > Prevotella. The sequence goes on along the minus strand of JAFZRU010000019.1, from coordinate 23,494 downwards.
AGCCGAACGGTTGGAGCATATAGAGTATCGCCCAGATGGCCACGCCATAGGCGAGGCAGTCTCGCAGCCAGTGCTCGCTCTTCTGGAAGGGGTATGTTCGGGTAAGGAGTGACATGATGCAAAAATACAACTTTTTTCTCGTTCACGTATGGGCTTTCCCGCATTTTTTGCATGGTGTGGCCAGAAAAGGTCGGTAGCCCATAGTGGGAAAGGTCGTGAAAATTGCTCAAACGAAAGAAAAGACTATTCCGTGCTGCTTGACTTGCGCTTTCCCTTGTATTTTTGCGTGCGGCGCTCGTTGTGCTTGAAGGATTGGGCTTTGCCCATGGGCTTGTTGAGGAGCAAGGGTTGGTGTGAGCAGGTCATCCACCGAGCCACTCCATCCACCCATGTGGCACTGGCGGCAAAGGTGGGGTGAATGCCGTCGCCCATGCGTGCCAGCTTCAGGGGGTAGCTGTCGTAGAAGCGGTTGGCACCCACGTTCTCGCGGATCATGGCCACCACCCCCGGGTCTTTCTTGATGACTTTCAGCGAGATGGGGCCTATCCACACGAAAGGCACGTTGCCAACCTCGTGTACGATTTCCCTCACGGCTTTGGCTCGTGCAGAGAGGTCGTTGTATCCCAAGTCGTTGGTGCCAAGAGATATGATGACGAAGGTGGGGTTCACGCTCTTCATCAGCCGTGGCAACTCCGTCGTCCATGCCCAGTCGTTCACCGATGCGCCATACCACACCGAGGAATAGAGCGAGAAGCCGTTCTCCTTGGCGTAGTCGGCGAAGCGTCGTGCCACGCCGTCAAGGGTGGAGTCACCGAAGATGAGCACGCGCTGCCGTGTGCTGTCGTTCTTATTGGTGTCGCTCTCCTGTGCCGTGGCGAATGTCGCACATAGTGCTATCAGTCCGGCAAGGAGACTTTTCATCATAGTTGTTTTTCTCATTTTTCCGTTTTATTCTTATGCAAAGTAATGAGGTCTATTTCCGGCCAGGCCCCGAGCCTGAAAGGCACCGTTCCGCTGATGCCTTGCGAGACATGCAGCAAGCGCCCTTCGTGGTGGTAGTCACCGCCCCATTCGCGGTAGAGCAGCCTTGCTGGCGAGAGGGAGCCCAAACGCATTTGGCCGGCGTGGGTGTGTCCGGAGAGGGTGAGGGCGATGTCGCCGGTGTGCAGCACCTCCCTCCTCCAATGCGCAGGGTCGTGGGAGAGCAGCACCGTCCATGTGCCGGAGGGGATGCCCTGCAACGCTTTTCCTAAGTCGTCGCGCTTGGTGAACGGGGGTGGGCTCGAACTCTCCACACCCGCTATGGCGATGGTGCTGCCGCCGCGCCGCAGTTCCACGTGCTCGTTCATCAGCACACGCCACCCCATTTCGCGCATCAGCATCGGCATCTCCTCCCAATGCTCCTTGTCCACGTAGTCGTGGTTGCCAAGGATGGTCAACACGCCGTAGGGGGCGTGAAGACGTGACAGGATGTGTTTGAACGGCTTCGCCTCGGCAACGAGGTGGTTCACCAAGTCGCCGGTGAAGACGATGAGGTCCGCCTGCTCTGCATTGGCGGCGTCCACCATGCGTTCCACCACCTCGGGATGCCCTTCGAGGGTGCCCAAGTGGAGGTCGGAGACCTGTATGATGCGGTATCCGTCGAAGGCTTCCGGGAGGGTGGGGGAGAGGCATGTCGTGCGCCTCACCTCCAAGCGCCGCCATCCTTTGGTGAAGCCATATAACATCGCCACCACCATCAGTCCGGCTGCCACCAGTCCGGCGGGCCATCCCAAGAGTGGTGCGGTGAGGGCGAAGAGCATTTTGGGTGCCACGAGCAGGAGCAGTGTGCCGAGAAACAGCCTCAGCGAGCGCACATGGCCTATGGCCCATGTTTCCATCATAATGATGGCGAGCAACTCCCAGGCGATGGTTGTGACATACAGCCCTTGCGCCCACCGTGGCCAGTGGGCGGCGTAGAGGCTGCACACCACCACTTCTGGCAACAAGGTCAGGGCCAGGGTGACGAGGTTGAAGATGAGGCGCATGTGCATGCTGCTGATCACCTCTTGGCGAGGGTCTCCACGATGCGTGCCAACTGGTTGGGGATGCGTATCTGCTGAGGGCATTTCGACAGGCATTCCTCGCAGTCCTGACAACTCTTGGCCCAAGTGGTGGAATCGGGCAGGGCTTTGTGGTAGCCTTCGATGAACACCTCACGCCGCTTGTCGTAGTCGGCGGCGTCGCTGTTGGGCAGCGGGATGATTTTTTTGTTCACCGCCTCGTTGTAGTAGGCGAAGTTGCCGGGGATGTTGACGCCGAAGGGGCAGGGCATGCAGTATTCGCAGGTGGTGCAGGGGATGACAGGCACGCCGGCCACTTTGTCGGCAAGGGTGGCAAGGAGGGTGTTCTCCGCCTCTGTGCACGGGTCGAGTGGCGAGAATGTCTCCACGTTCTCCTTCACGTGGTCCATGCGGTTCATACCGCTGAGGGTGGTGAGGATGTTGGGATGTGAGCCGACCCACCTGAAGGCCCAGCGGGCCATGCTGTCATCAGGACGGACGGCCTTCAATGCTGCAGAGACTTCCTCGTCCACTTTCGTCAGGGCTCCGCCTCGCAGTGGTTCCATGACGACGCACTGCACGCCGGTTTTCTCGCATTTGTTGTAGAGGTACTCGGCATCGGCATCGTGGCGTCGTCCTCCCCTGATGGAGGCGTGGCGCCAGTCGAGGTAGTTCATCTGTATCTGGACAAAATCCCAATGGTATTCCTCTTGGCGGTCGAGGAGCCAGTCGAAGGCGCTTACGTCGCCATGGTAGGAGAAGCCGAGGTGCCTGATGCGGCCGGCCTCTCGTTCGGCAAGGAGGAAGTCGAGGAGCTTGTTGTCGATGAACCTGCTGTGGAGGTTGTCCACGCCGCCGCCTCCGATGGCGTGGAGCAGGTAATAGTCGATGACATCCAACTGTAGGCGCTCGTGCGACTGCTCATATATGGCCTTGGCCTTGTCGAAGTCCCACGATGCCGGGTTTTGGTTCGACATCTTCGTGGCGACGAGGAATTTCTCACGGGGGTGGCGCGCCAAGGCGTTGCCGGTGAGCACCTCTGACCTTCCACCCATGTACACCGGGGCGGTGTCGAAATAGTTGACGCCATGGGCGATGGCATAATCCACCATCTCGTTCACCTGCTCCTGGTCGTTGGGCAGGCGCATCATGCCGAAGCCCAAGAGCGACACGCGTTGGTTGCTGCCGTGCTGCACACGGTAGGTCATCAGATTCTCCACGTAGCCTTCAGGCGGAGTGACTTGTTTGCCTAAGGGGCGGGCCAACGCATCGAAGGGTTCTAGGGCTGCCAAGGCCATGGCGGAGCCGGCGCCGATGCCCAAGCGCCGCAGGAATTCGCGACGGCCATGGTCGATGTCTTTGTTCTTTTTCATCTTTTCTTGGGTTTGGGGTTTGTTCTTGTTCTCGCAATTGTCTTGCGCCACAAAAATAGGGATTTTCCCTATAACGGCCAAATCTTTCAACATCTTTTCACTTTTTTGAATGCTTTTAGTAGTCCTGTCATTCAAAATCCCAATTGTTCTCCGCACCCTTTTCAAGATAGAAAGACGCAAAACCACATTTTTATCAAGAAAAATTTGCGTGCTGTACGAATGAAAACGGCCTGAAGGGCCAAAAGCAATTAGCCCAGGGCAACGCCCTGGGGAAGAGATTGAGCTACACCGTTATTTACCCAGGGCGTTGCCCTGGGCTGGTATCTCGTTGGCCTTTCAGGCCGTCTTTGCACCAAAACCATTCTTACAGCACACAATTTTCATTCGTACAGGTCGAAAAATTTGTGATTGTGAGAAAAAACACCGCCCCGTCAGGAACACTGTATTTCCTGAGGAAGTCTTGGTTTTGAGGTAATCATTTTGCTGACATCAGCAAAATAATCAGAAGGAGAAGTCGGGCGGAGTTTCATTCCCGCTGTGGTCCGTGAAGCAGTTCGAGGTAGTGGTCGTAGTCGATGTATCTTCCTCCCATGCTTTTGAGGTGAGGGTTTTCTATCTGGCAATCGATGAGGGTTCCTCCGTTGTAGCGTAGGAATGCGGCGAGATAGATGAGTGCCACCTTGCTGCCGTTTGGCACGTGTGAGAACATGCTCTCGCCGATGAAACCATGGCCGATGGTGACACCGTAAAGGCCACCCACCAACTGCTCTCCCTCCCAAACTTCCACGCTGGCAGCGAAGCCCTTCTCGTGGAGGCGCGTGTAGGCTTGTATCATATCCTCCCCGAGCCAAGCGTATTCGTTGTCGTTGCGCTTGTCAGTGGTGCTGCAGCAGCGTATGACTTGCGAGAAGTCTTTGTTGATGCTCACCGTATATTTCTCCTTGCGCAGGAGCGTGCGCATAGAGTGCGACACGTGAATCTCCTCGGGGAAGATGACAAACCTTTGCATGGGGCAGAACCATTGTATCTGCCCCTGGCGCCAGGCAAACCAAGGAAAGATGCCATGGGCATAGGCTAAGATAAGTCTCTCTGTGGAGAGGTCTCCTCCTACAGCAAAGAGGCCGTCGGGCTCACCTAATCGCGGGTCGGGGAAGCCGATTTCCTCTGTGAGTTGGAACACCATGGTATCACTTGATGTTGTCCACCATGTTGAAGAGGCGGCTCCAGCGAATCTTTTGGCCGATGCTCTCCGGGTTGATGGAGAGCCAAATGAAGATGGGCTTTCCCACGACATGGTCCTCCGGGACGAAACCCCAGTACCTGGAGTCGAGGGAGTTGTGGCGGTTGTCACCCATCATCCAGTAGTAGTCCATCTTGAATGTGTATTCCGTGCTCTCCTTGCCGTTGATGTATATTTTGCCGTTTTTCACCTCCAACTCGTTGCCTTCATAGACGCGGATGGGTCTCTCATAGACGGCGATGTTGTCCATGGTGAGTTTGATACTCTTCCCCTTGGCCGGAATCCACACCGGGCCGTAGTTGTCGCGGGTCCATCCTGTGTTGGCGTTCACCGGGTAGGTTTTACCCATGTCGGCATGGTCGGCGTCGGTCACCATGCGCACTTCGCTCACCAAATCCGGGCGCTTGGCCAGTTCTTCGGCAGCACGCTTGGTGAGCGGCATGTTTTTCTGTGTGTTGTTGCTCTCGATGTCCTCCAAGGTGATACCCAGCTCCTCCTGCAACTCATTGGAGATGTAACCCTTGAAATTCACCGCGTAGTTGTATTGCACGTTGTCTGGCTCCTTGTTGGGCTTGCCGTCGAGATAGACGATTTTTTCCTTGATTTGGAGCGTCTGGCCGGGAAGGCCCACGCAGCGCTTCACATAGTTCTCGCGCCGGTCGGTGGGGCGGGAGTCCACCACGCCAAACTCACCCGGGTTGGCCTTCACCAAGGCAGCCCCTTCGGCCATCACCTTGTGGTAGAAGTCCCACTTCTGCTGCGGGGAGAGTGAATCGTGCGCCACATTCTTGCCGTAAACATCCATGCCGTAGGCGTAGCACGTCTCGTAATAGTCCTGTGCCTGGTATTTGTCGGCCATCATTACCGTGTCGCCGGCAGGGTAGTTGAACACCACGATGTCGTTGAGTTGCACGTCGCCGAAACCCTTCACGCGACGGTAGTCCCAGTGCGGCCACTCGATGTATGACTTGGTGTTGAAGATGGGCAGCGTGTGCTGCGTCAGCGGCATGGTGAGCGGGGTCTGAGGGATGCGAGGTCCGTAACTCATCTTGCTGACAAAGAGGTAGTCGCCCCTGAGCAGGGACTTCTCCAAAGAGCTGGAGGGGATGACGTAGTTTTGGAAGAAGAAGAGGTTGATGAAATAGACTGCCACGAGGGCGAAGATGATGGCGTCCACCCAACTCATGACAAACTTGACGGGCCCGGAGGAGTCTTTCCACCACTGCCAGTTGATTTTCTTCGAGATGTAGGCGTCGTAGATGAATGGCACGACGATGAGGCCGAGCCAGCTCTTCACCCAGTAGAGGAAGATGAGGTATAGGATGAGGACGATGATGAATTTCGTCCACTGCACTTTCATGTTGAGTTTGGCCTTGCGCTTGTCTATCATGATGTTATTTGTTTATGGGGTGGATATTCAGAAATTGAAAAGGTCGCTGGTGGTGAGTAGCCCGGTGTGCTTGGCGGTGTACTCGGCAGCAAGGACGGCGCCAAGGGCGAAGCCCTTCCTGGAGTGGGCGTCGTGGGTGATGGTGATGCTGTCGGCCTCGCTGTCATAGGTGATGGAGTGGATGCCAGGTATCTCGTCGCGACGGATGCTGCTCACCAGGATTTCGTCGGGTTGGTGCTCCTTGGTGCCGCTCACGGAGCCGTCGGGGGCCACAAGGGTGCCTGGCACCCATTTCGACTTGCGCCCCAGACCCTCCACCAACTGCTCCGCCAGGGTGATGGCAGTGCCAGAGGGGGCGTCGAGCTTGTGGATGTGGTGGGTCTCCTCCATTTCCACGTCATATTGGGGGAAGGCGTCCATGATGCGGGCAAGATAGCGGTTGACGGCGGAGAAAATGGCCACGCCGATGGAGAAGTTGGAGGCCCAGAAGAGGGTCTTGCCTCCTTCCGAGCATAGTTGGCGCACCTCCTCACCATGGTCGGCCATCCATCCGGTGGAGCCGGAGACGACCTTGACGTCTTTGGCAAAGGCTTTGAGGTAGTTGCCGTAGGCTGCCGTGGGCGATGTGAACTCTATGGCCACGTCGGCGGAGGCGAAAGCCGGGGAGTCAAACTCCTCCTGGTTGTCGATGTCGATGATGCTTACAATCTCGTGGCCGCGGGAGATGGCAATCTGCTCTATCATCTTTCCCATCTTGCCGTAGCCTATTAGTGCTATCTTCATGACTTGAAAGTTTTTTTGTTGTGGAAACCAGGGCAAAGGTAGGCATTTTCAAGCACTTTTCCCTCCCTTTGTGTATTAAAAAATGCGAAATGGGTGCTAATTGCCATCCACGTCGGGGTCTTCCACGCTACCCGGCCCCATGCCTTTGTCGCCATGGAGGACAAGATAAACCGTTTCCATGACATCGATGACATCGATGACACCGTCGTTGTTGAGGTCGGCATTGGAGTGGATGAACACGGCTACGTCCAAGCAAAGCACCTTGTTCACAACCGTCATCACGTCCGACACGTCCACTTTGCTGTCGCCGTTGGCGTCGCCGGGAAGGTTGGTGGGTGTCGCCGGTACGCCCGACAATTCCGTGCCGGAAGGGGACACCTTATTATAATAAGTCTTCTCTTCCCTTTGTCCGCCATTGGAGGGATAAGTCGGAGTGTTCGCCATAGAGGGTATGGCGAGCAGAAGCAGCAGGCAGGCAATCAAGTGATTTTTCATGGGAAGGTAACTATTATCGAAAACGTTCCCCACAAGCACGCGGCTTGTGGGGAACGGTATTTGTGTAAAGGGGGTTATGCCTTGACGGCTGCCGTCTCTTCTTCAGCATTCTCCTTGATCTTGCGTCCCATAGTGAGGTATGCCGTGGGAGCAGCGATGAAGATGGAGGAGAGCGTACCGAAGATGACGCCGAGAATCATGGCGAATGCGAAGCTCCTGATGCTTGCTCCACCGAAGATGAAGATACAGAGCAGCACGATGAGGGTGGACACGGAGGTGTTGATGGTACGTGCAAGCGTCTGGTTCAGTGAGTCGTTGAAGAGGGTTTGCAGGTCGCGCTTCTTGTAGAGTCTGAGGTTCTCGCGCACACGGTCGAAGACCACCACCTTGTCATTGATGGAGTAACCGATGACGGTGAGGATGGCGCCGATGAACGTCTGGTCGATCTCAAGCGAGAAGGGCACGATGCCCCACAAGGCGGAGAAGAAGCCAATGACGATGAGGGTGTCGAACGCCAGGGCGACAATGGAACCGATGGAGAAGGCCACGTTGCGGAAGCGCAGGAGGATGTAGAGGAAGATGGCAATCAAAGCAACGATGACGCTGATGATGGCCTTGTTGGTGACATCGCGGGCGATGGACGGTCCCACCTTCGTACTACTGATGATGGAGCCACCTTCACGCACTTCGGGGTTCTTGAAATCGGCCTCCGAGGCCTGGGTGACGATGCCGGACTTCTTCAAGGCGTTGAAGAGGATGGTTTCTGCCTCGTCGTCCACCGTCGGGCTGTTTGACTCGATGTTCCAGTTGGTGGACACACGGATGGTCTTTCCGTCTGTACCGAGAGCGATGACGCTGGTGTTGGCTTCCTGTCCCTTCTTGTTGCCAATGCTGTTGATGAAGGTGCCGTTGAGGGCCTCGCGCACTTTCTCCACCTCCGTCTGATTCTCCAGGGCGATGACATAGTTGCGACCACCGGTGAAGTCGATACTCTTGCTCAGGCCGCGGATGGCGAAGAAGGCGATGAATATCACTGCGAGGATGCCCCAGATGGTGTAGGAGCGCTTGTAGCCGCCCATGAAGTTGAAGTTCTTGCCCTGCATGAAGTTGCGGGAGAGCGGAGTGGTGAAGGTCAGGTTTTGCCACTTGCCCTTGCCCATCATGTACTCATAGACAATGCGTGTGAGGAACACGGCGGTGAAGAACGAGCAGCAGATACCGATGATGAGGGTGATGGCGAAGCCTTTCACCGGGCCGGTACCAATCAGTGCAAGTATCACACCGGTGATGATGGAGGTGAGGTTGGAGTCGAAGATGGCGGAGAAGGCGTTGCTGTAACCAGCCGCAAGGGCTTGTTTGGCATTCTTTCCGGCGCGAAGTTCCTCCCTTGTGCGCTCGTAAATCAGCACGTTGGCGTCAACAGCCATACCGAGTGTCAGCACGATACCTGCGATACCCGGCATCGTGAGGGCCGACTGGAAGGAGGCCATGATGCCCATCGTGAAGAAGAGGTTGATGATAAGGGCGCAGTTGGCCATCATGCCGGGGATGAAGCCGTACATGAGAATCATGTAGAGCATCAGCACGATGAATGCCACGATGAACGAGATGATACCCTGCTTGATGGACTGTGCACCAAGCGACGGGCCGACGACTTCTTCTTGAACGATGCGCACGGGAGCCTTCATACGGCCCGACTTCAGCGTGTTGGAGAGGTCCTTGGTGTCCTCCACGGTGAAGCTTCCGCTGATCTGGGAGTTGCCGCCGGTGATCTCTTGGTTCACATTAGGCGCGCTATAAACAAGGTTGTCGAGCACGATGGCCACGGGCTTGCCGATGTTCTTCTTGGTCAGGGCGGCCCACTCGCGGGCGCCGAAGTCGTTCATTTGCATGGTGACGACCGGACGGCCGGTGAAATGGTCGAAGTCGTCCTTCGCACTCTCGATGACGTCACCCTCCAAGGGTGCGCGGTCGCCCACGCCCGTCATACGGAGGCAGTAGAGCTCGTAGGTGCGCTTGTTGGCGGCACCCTCGGCGGGCTTGGCACTCCACAGCAGCTTCACGTCGGCGGGAAGCACGGACTTGGCGAACTCTGACTGAAGGTAGCCGTTGATGGTGGCGGTGTCCACCACGTTGGCATATCCCACCACGCAGTATTGGTCGCCGCGAGGACTGAGAAGGCTAAGGAGCGGATGTTCCTTCCCGAGGCTGTTCTTCGTGCTGTCGGCCTTGGCCAGGGTGGCTGTCTTCACTGTGTCGGCAGGAGCGGTGGCTTCGGCCACCTTGGTGGTGTCGGCGTTCTCCACGCCCTCGCCATTGGCCAGACGACTGTCAAGCTGCTGCAGGTAGGGGGCTATTTCTTGGGAGGGGTAGGTCTCCCAGAACTCCAGGTTGGCGCTGCCTTGGAGGAGTTTGCGCATACGCTCCGGGTCTTTCACGCCCGGCATCTCCACCATGATGCGTCCTTCCTGGCCCTCGAGCATCTGGATGTTGGGCTGGACGACGCCAAACTGGTCGATACGGTTGGTGATGACGTTCTTGGCATCGGCCACCGTCTCAGTGACTTTCTGCCTGAGGATGCTTTCCACCTCACTGTCGCTACTGTTGGTTTTCACTTCCGGCAACTGCTGGGTGGCGAAGACCTCGGCCAGAGAGTGCCCGGGGGCGTTCTGGCGATAATGCTTGATGAAGAGTGAGATGAAGTCTCCCTGGGTTTCTTCCTCTTCCGCCCTTGCTGCCTTCATGGTCTTTGTGAAGGCGGCGTCTTTCTTGTAACCGGCGAGGTTTTCCACCAGGTCGGGCACGGAGACTTCGAGGATGACGTTCATGCCGCCCTTGAGGTCGAGGCCAAGGCCTACCTGTGTCTCAAGACAGTCCTGGTAGGAATACCATAAATACTTCACGGAGTCTTTGTAGTCCTGCTGTGCGATGGGGTCTTTGATTTTGGAGGCCTCCTTGTCGAAATAGCTCGACGCCACAGAGAACGACAAATAGAAGATACTTGCGAGGGTCATCAAGACCGCTACGACAATTACAATTCCTTTGTTTTGCATTTCTGATTTTATGTTATTTAATTCGTTGTTTCTCGCCGATTTGCATAATAGGGTGCAAAGATAGTCATTTTTTCACTTTCGGGAAAATTTCTATCGGAATATTATTGTTTTTTTAGGGTTTTGCCCGTTTTTTCACCCAGCAGACTACGGGAAAATGGTCGGAGATGTTGGTTTTTTGGTCTATTTCGCATTTCACGGCCTTCATGTCCGGTGAATAGAAGATGTTGTCGATGCGCACGTTCATGTGCTGTTGGTTGTAGGTGTGGCTGATGCCCCTCCCGGCGTGTTCGAAGGCATTGTCGAGGTGCTGCGCCACGCGGTGGTAGGCATAGGAGTTGGGTGTGTCGTTGAAGTCGCCGCAGAGGATGGTGGTCATCCCTTGGTGGCGTTCTATGTAACATGCCACGCTATCTGCTTGCGGAGCTCGTCTCGCAGCCGCATGACACAGCTTTTCCAAAACACCGCGCTCCTTGGCGTCGATTTGCCGATCCTTGAGTATTTTGTCTATCTTCTTTCGGTCCCATTGTTTGAGCGATGTGCTCTCCAAGTGGGTGTTGATTACCAGGATGGTGTCGCCGTCCACGAGTACGCGGCAGGCACCGCTGGTATTGAACCCGGTTTCATATTCGATTTGTTCGCTGTCGATGATGGGATGCTTGCTGAGGAAGGTGAGCGTCTCGCCTCCCTTGTGTCCCACTCGGCTGATGTATGGGTAGTTGGCACGCAGAAGGCTGTCGAATTTTCCAACATAATACTTGTGCAAGTGGGACTCTTGCAGGCATGTGATGTCGGCGGGGTGCTCGTTGAGGTATTCCACGACAGAGCTGAACTCAGAGGGATAGAAGGCGGCCACGTTGAAAGACATCACCTTGATGCACTCCTTGTCGGCTTCACTTGGAAAGTTGAGGGGGCAGTAGCGGCGGCAGGGGGTCCAGCAGAGCAGAAAGCCGGCTATGGGAAGCAGCAAGTGCTTGGGACTCACCAAAAGCCACACGCCCAAAAAGAGGATGTTGAGGGTGAAAGGGATGGGGAATGCCAAGACGAGGATTTCCGTCCATGGATGCTCCTCCGGCGAGATGATCCCGGCGTAGCCGCAGGCGCACATGGCTATTATCACCACGACATTGATGGTGGCGAGCACACGACGAAAGAAGCGTGTTACCTTTCCAAAAAAGCCCATTTCACTTCTTGTTGCTGCTGTCGAAGAGACGCTGCTTTTCTTCTTTCGAAAGGCTGGCGTAACCGTTCTTGCGTATCTTGTCCAAGATGCGGTCGATTTCCTCCTCCGTGGCCTTCTTGTCGGCGTTGTAGTCCCAGTCGGTCTTCTCGTTCACGGGCTTGTCTTGGCTCTTGCGGCGTTCCCAGCTATTGCGTAATCGCTCGAAAAACTGCTCGCCATTGCCCCGGCCGTAGCGACCGGCGGCGTCGGGGTGTCGTGCCCAGTAGCGGATGAGGAGGAAGCCGAAGAGCATGCCGCCAAGGTGGGCCACATGGGCCACGTTGTCGCCGGGGGAGGAGAAGGCCATCAGTAGTTCAAGGGCTGCATAACCGATGACAAACCACTTGGCTTTGATGGGCACGGGCAGGGGGAAGATGAAGATGCGTTCCTCGGGAAACGTCATACCGAAGGCGAGGAGGATGGCGTAAATAGCACCCGAGGCTCCCACGGTTGTCCAACCGTTGAGGCTTTCCGACAGGGAGGGGTCGCCCCACACCGTGGTGGCAAGGGTGGCGATACCCATGTCGCTCATGCCGGAGAGCATCTGGTAAAGGTGGAAATATTGTGCTATTTCTTGAATCAAACCAGCGCCGATACCGCAGAAAATGTAATAAAAAAGGAATTTCTTAGGTCCCCATACACGCTCCATCACACACCCGAACATCCATAGGGCGAACATGTTGAAGAAGAGATGGGTCCACCCGCCATGCATAAACATGTATGTGACAAATTGGTAGAGGTGGAATTTCGATGCCAAGAAGATGTGCAGGCCAAACATTCCATTGAGGTCGATGCCCCGATAGGAGAGGACAATATAAGCCAAAAATGCCAATACATTAATTATCAGCAGGTTTTTTATGACTGTGGGTATGCTGTTCATCTTTAATATCCTTTTATGTTGGAAAATCGGGGCAAAATTACGAAAAATATCCGTTATTACGCATTAAATCAACTCTCTATATGAAAAAAATCGCTTTTTTGCTCATTTTTTTCCGTTTTTTGTTTGATTTATGAAACTATTAACCTATATTTGCCACAAATTAATGACTTCACATTTAATACACCATCTTTTTTAAACAAAAAATCATGAACAAGACAGAATTGATCGACAAAATTGCCCAGAAGGCGAATTTGACGAAAGCCGATTCCAAGAAGGCACTCGATGCCGCTTTGGAGGCTATCAAAGAGGCTCTTGCAGCCGAAGACAAAGTGGCTCTTATTGGTTTTGGCACCTTCAGCGTCAGCGTTCGTGCCGCACGCGAGGGCATCAATCCCCGGAAAAATGAGAAGATTTTCATCCCGGAGAAGAAAGTGGCCAAGTTCAAGGCTGGGGCTGACCTGGCTGATGCCTTGAAATGAAATGTAAAGGAAATTCACACAAATGAGACGGAGCGCTTCCATGCACTCCGTCTCTTTTGATGTTCACGGGTGGCGATTTCGGTTGCCGCCCGTTATGGGGGTGATGCTCAAGGCTGCTTGCCGATGTAGGCGAGGATGCCGCCGTCCACATACAGCACGTGGCCGTTGACGGCGTCGGAGGCCTTGGAGGCTAAGAACACTGCCGGGCCGCCCAACTCCTCTGGCTCAAGCCAGCGTCCAGCTGGTGTCTTGGCGCAGATGAAAGAGTCGAAGGGGTGGCGTGAGCCGTCGGGCTGACGCTCGCGCAGGGGGGCTGTCTGAGGCGTGGCGATGTAGCCCGGGCCTATGCCGTTGCACTGGATGTTGTACTCGCCATACTCCGAGCAGATGTTACGGGTGAGCATCTTCAATCCTCCCTTGGCGGCGGCGTAGGCGGAAACCGTCTCGCGGCCGAGTTCGGACATCATCGAGCAGATGTTGATGATCTTGCCCTCGCGGCGAGCCATCATTTCAGGAAGTACGGCTGAAGAGCAGATGAACGGACCTACAAGGTCGATGTCGATGACTTGCTGGAACTCCGAGCGCTTCATCTCGTGCATTGGGATGCGCTTGATGATGCCGGCATTGTTCACCAGGATGTCAATCTGTCCCACCTCGGTGTGGATTTTTTCCACCAAGGCCTTCACGTCGTCCTCTTTCGTCACGTCGCATACGTAGCCTTTCACGTTCTCGATGCCGGCTTCCTTGTAGTTGTTCAAGCCGCGCTCCAACGCCGCCTCGTTGATGTCATTGAAAATGATGGTTTTGATGCCGGCGGCCACGAAAGCTTTGGCGATGTTGAAACCGATGCCGTAGGATGCTCCCGTGATCCAGGCATTCTTTCCCTCTAATGAAAATGGATTTGTTGTCATAGGTGTAGTATTGAAATATCTTTATTATTCTTTTTGAACCACCGATTTCTGTTGCTTGCTTATTTCAAGTCGGTGATGAGTGAGAAGTCTTGGTCGCCATAGTCGAGGTTCTCGCCGCCCATGCCCCAGATGAAGGTATAGTTGTGTGTGGCGGCGGCGCTGTGGATGCTCCACTCGGGAGACAGTACGGCTTGGTCGCCGCGCATCCAGATGTGGCGTGTCTCCTCCACCTCGCCCATGAAATGGCAGACAGCCTGGTCCTCTGGCACCTCGAAATAAAAATAGGCTTCCATGCGACGGCTATGCACATGTGCCGGCATCGTGTTCCACACGCTGCCCTTGGCCAGTTCGGTCATGCCCATCTGCAACTGGCAGGTGGGGAGCACTTGGTTGACAATCATCTTGTTGATGTCGCGTTCGTTGCTCATCTCAAGGCTGCCCATGTGAGCCACCACGGCATTTGCCTTGGTCACCTTCTTGCAGGGGTACTCCTTGTGAGCGGTGCAACTGTTGAAATAGAACTTGGCGGGGTTTTTCGGATCCTTGCTGCAGAACACCACGTCGCGGTCGCCACGGCCGATGTAGAGAGCCTCCTTGTAATCCAACTCAAAGACTTCCTCACCCACTTGGATGGCGCCAGGGCCGCCCACATTGAACACACCCACCTCGCGGCGCAAGGTGAAGGTGGAGGCCTTCAGCGGGTCGATGGCTTCCAATTTCAGCGATTCCGCAACGGGCATCGCACCGCCAACCACCATGCGGTCGTACATCGAATAAACCATGTTCACCTCGTCGGCGGAGAAGACTTTCTCTATCAGGAAGTCACGACGGATGCGGGTGGTGTCATAACTCTTTGCATCCTCCGGATGGGATGCATAGCGAATCTCGTAATTTGTTTTCATAAATAAGGTAATAGTTGGTCGTTTGTTTGCTGCAAATTTACACAAGAAAAATGAAACAAACGCATGATTTGTGAAAAAACAACTACGTTTTTTGATTTATATGTCGAGAAATCACGAAAATGTAACCCATCAATTCAAGATATGATGGTGTGAAACTCGCTTGTATTGCAAAAAAATGCTTGAAAATTTTGATTTTTGATGAAAAATCGTTTTCTTTGCATAATAATAGGTAAAATATGGCAAACAACAATGATTATATCCGGTTTGACTGGGCCATCAAGCGCATCCTGCGCGACAAGGCCAACTTCGGCGTGCTCGAAGGTCTGATGACCGTCCTTATCGGTGAAGGAATAAAGATTCAGGAAATCATCGAGAGCGAAAGCAACTCGAACTCTCACGAAGACAAGTACAACCGAGTGGACGTGAAGGCGAAGACCAGCTCCGGCGAAATCATCCTTGTGGAGGTGCAACTTGGCAAGGAATCTTTCTTTATGCCTCGCATCCTCTTCGGCGTGTCAAAAGCCATCACAGAGCAGCTCAAGAGAGGGATGGGCTATGAGAACATTAAAAAAGTCTATTCCATCAGCGTGCTATATTTCGACTTGGGTGAGGGTGAGGATTATGCCTACCACGGCAAGTTCAACTTCAAGGGAATGACCAACCCCTCTTCCGAACTGAAGTTCTCCAAGGCGGAGGCGGAGGAGGTGTTGCCCAAAGGCAAGATGAATGTCATTTCTCCCAAAGACGTGTTTCCTGAGTTTTTCCTATTGAGGGTCAACCAGTTCAACGAGGTGGCGAAGACACCCATAGAGGAGTGGATGGAGTATCTGAAAGATGGTGTCATCAAGGAAGACACCACCGTGCCTGGCTTGCAGGAGGCTCGTGAGAAACTCAACTACATGCGAATGACTGATGCAGAGCGCATGGCCTACGAGGATTATATGATTAGTGTGCATGCAGCAAAAGACGTCATACTGACTGCCAAGGCTGATGGATTTGCTGAAGGACGTGCCGAAGGCCATGCCGTAGGACGCGCAGAAGGACGCGCAGAAGGACGCGTAGAAGGACGTGCAGAAGGTATAGAAGAGACCAACTTCAAAACAGCTACGCGTATGAAGCAAAAAGGCTTCTCAGTAGATGACATCGCTGAAATCACAGGACTCAGCAAAGAGCAAATAGCGTCTCTGTGACACATCTGAAACATGTCAACTATCGACATCATGTGCACCGGACATGACGTTGTGGCTTACAAAATAGTATGAGCGTTTGGGACTGTTATCTGATGGAATACAGATACCCCATCAGAGCCATTTTGCCGCGCATGGTCTCCCGAGGTGTGAACTCGCCGTTCACCCACATGTAACGCTGGTTGAAATAGGACTCCTGGCGAGGCCAGCCACCATCATTCCACGAGGGATAGCAGCGGTTGAGCAGGATGCGGGCGTCGCCCCCATTGTTAGGCGACCAAGTCTCCGTTCCATTGAAGGGGGTTTGGCCGGGATGAGTGCCGGGAGCACCATCGTTCCTGCCGGTGGTATATACATCGGTGATGTGACGTTCGCCAAGTCCGGTCATTTCGACAATGTTGCCGGGGTTGCGGCCAAGACTCCAACCAGCCTCCATGTACATGATATGCTCCAGTTCGCTGCGACGGCTCTTCTCCGTGGCAATGTAATGGGCCAACATCACCAGTTGGAGGTTCTGCGATGTCTGCCAACGGCTGTCGTTGGCAGCACGGCGCGACGGGCGGAGGGCGGCATGGCTGATGTTGTAGGTGGTCGCTTGGGCGTTGACACTGCGTTTCAGGTTCTCATACAACTCGCCATAATGGCGTGGATGGGGACAGGCAAGGTAGGCGGCAGCAGCCCAGAGTTGGCAGAACCCCACCTCGCCAGCCTTGAACTCATTGGTGACATTGGCTACGAAATAGCCTTGGCGACCTTTGTTGAACAGTAATGAATTGCCATCCTTCACCATGCTTTCCTCGGCCATGACACGCTCCCATTGCTCGTCGCCTGTCACATTGTAAAGGAAAGCGGCTGCCAACTGCTTGAAGTCACGACCACGCATGCTGATGCTTCCCACGTCCTGCATGTCATCCAACTGTTGGTTCTCCTGACGACTGGCAAAGCGGTAGGCTTTGATGGCTTCGTCGGTATAATACTGGCGCAACGTGTCGTTACCTTGGATGCGGAACGCCTCGGCCAGCACGGCGCAGTTGGCGGCATTCGCCCAGGCGGCCATCGTGGTGCAACCGGCTTGGAACATCACCGACCAGTCGTTGCAAGGGTTGGTGACACCTTGTGAATAGGCCTCCCCGTCGCGGATGCTGAGGAAGAAGTCCACCTCGTTGCGGGCTTCGTCGATGATGTCGGGGATGCCGTTTCCGCTCTCACGGATGCCGAGGTGGTCGTCGCCAATCTTTCCTCCCGAAAGGATGTAGGGGAGAAGCATGTCGTAAATGTTGCTCACATGGGCCAGGTGACGATCCCAGTCGAAGGCGTCGGAGTGACCGCCGCGAACGTCAATGGCAACGGGGTTGCCCGGCAGGAGATGGCGCCAGAAGATGGACTGCTTCAAAGGTTTGAAGTGTGGCTCGTCCCAAACATCGGTGCGCAGCTCCCGCCACCCCGGACTCCAGGGATGGAAATCGGTCTTGTAGATGGTGAAGCCCTTGGGGTCTTCTTCGGGGATGAACTGTGGCTGGCGCGGGATGGGGAAGACATGCTCCGGGTCTTTGGGCTCGCCTAATCGCATATAGTAATATCCTCGGACAGAATAGTGGAAGGGCTCGAAATATACATCGGGAGAGATGTCGAAATCCATGCTGCATCCCACATCTTCCACCACTAAGCGGTAACGTCCCGGTTGCACTCCCTTGAAGTCAATGTTCCACACGTCAGTTCCCACAAGATCCTTGCCACCGGCCTCCTTGTCCGAATCGCCGGCTTTCTTCCAGAACCTCACCACGCCGGCGTACTGCTTCTTACGGGTGTTCACCTGGTAGAGCCACACCTTGCGGCCTTCCCATGGCTTGTAGTCACGGGAACCACCGTCACCCAACCATTGGTAGAGGTCGGCGGCATGGAGGGTCTCCCTCGGTGAGTAACCGATGATGTTCACATGGATGGCTTCAGACTGTGAGTTCCATACGTCGAAACGGATGTTGGCGGACAATTGGTCGGAACCGATGTCCTTGGGAATGTTGACATGGTAGGTGCGGCCTTGGCGCATCGAGTGAGGAAGGTGGAGGAATAGCCAGTGATCCAACTCGCTCGTCAGCGTGTGGTCGGTATTCATGGGCTTTGACTTTCGCCACACTTCCAATGGCTGGCTTTCGCCAAAGGCGGGGTCGTCGGATGAACTGACACGCCAACGTGACGCTTGCTGGGCTTCGGTAACTTTCAGACGCTCTCCAAACACAAGGAGCGTGTCGTCGCCCTCGGCGAAGGAGTGACCGAGGTAGGCACTCGGGCCAGTGCCGTTGTCACGGTAACGCACCTCGCCATCGCGGAAATGCACCATGAGGTAGTCTTTGTCTATCACTTTCACTTCTATCAATTTCGAGGCATGGGCCGGCATTGACATTGATAGTAGCGACAGGGCCAACAGGATGATATGGTTTCTTCTCATAAGTTTAAGGATGAAGGTTGTATAATCATTCATGTATTTTATCTTGTGATTCCAAGCCGTATGGTATTGTTTTTGCAAATTTAGTCATTTATTTGCAATTAGGTGCCAATTGTATGAAGAATTTTTGGTTTTTTTGTTGTTAGTGGCCGACCAATTCAAAAAAAATGCCTATCTTCGCAGACGAAAGCGGCAAACATTATGAAAGATTCTGTCATCATCCTGTCAGGCGGAATGGACTCCGTCACTTTGTTATACGACCATCTGGAGCGTATCGCCTTGGCTGTCACCTTTGACTACGGTAGCAACCACAACAAGAGAGAGGCGGTATGCGCTGCACTCCACTGCCAACGCCTCGGTGTAGAACACATCATCATTCCGCTCGACTTTATGGCCCGTTATTTCAAGTCCTCGCTGCTCGAGGGAGCGGAAGCCATCCCGGAGGGGGAGTACGACAATGACAACATGCATTCCACCGTCGTGCCGTTCCGCAACGGCATCATGCTCGCCATAGCTGCCGGCATGGCGGAAAGCCGAGGATTGTCACGTGTGATGATGGCCAATCACTTCGGCGACCATGCCATCTACCCCGACTGCCGTGAGGAATTTGTCACTCACATGTCGGATGCCATGCGCAGTGGCACGTATGCCGGAGTGGAGGTGCTGGCGCCATATACCACCATCAGCAAGACCGACATCGCACGAATAGGAAAACGGTTGGGCATCGACTACTCACTCACCTATTCCTGCTACAAGGGCGAATCAAGACACTGCGGGCGTTGCGCCACCTGCCGAGAGAGACGACAGGCCCTTCTGGAGGCCGGTATCGACGACCACACGGACTATGAGGAGTGACACATTGTGCCATTCTTGCCATATCAAGCGGTGGAACAGTACGGGCAAAATTTTGACGCTGGCAATCATAAAAAACACTTTCAACCCAACCTTAAAATATCCAACAACAATGAAAAGATTTGCATTCAAGATGTTCCTCAAACCGGGATGTGAGAAAGAGTATGCCAAGCGCCACGCCGCGATATGGCCCGAATTGGTGAAAATGATCAAGGACGCCGGCGTAGGCAACTACAGCATCTACTGGGACAAGGACACCAACATCCTCTTCGCCTACCAGGAGTGCAGCAGCGACACCAACAGCCAGGACACCACCGATGTGGATCCCATCACCCAGAAATGGTGGGACATGATGGCCGACATCATGGAGGTGAACGATGACAATTCCCCCGTGAGCATCCCCATCGAGGAAGTGTTCCACTTAGACTGAGCAAGGATGAAGCCAAGACACTTCCTTGCAGCCCTCTGTGTGACAGCCATGCCGGCTGTAGCGCAGACGGGCACTTTCGACGTGAATATCACCTCGCCACAGTATTTCTCCGTGCAGGTGCCTGACGGCAACTACCTTGTCACCGTCACCCTTGGCAGCAAGAAGCGCAAGGCGGAGACGGTGGTCAGGGCGGAGTCGCGACGGCTCATGGTGGAGAATGTCGCCACACGGAAAGGGCAGTTAGTGGAATACGCTTTCGTCGTCAACAAACGCTCTCCTGGGTACATCGTGGATACCGACAAGGGACCCCGTCAGGAACTCGTCAAACTGAAGGAGCGTGAGCATGACTACCTCAACTGGGACGACAGCCTCACATTAGAGTTCAATGGGTCGGCACCCGCCGTTAGCCGCATCAAGATAGAGCGCGACACCACAGCCACCACCATCTTCCTTTGTGGCAACTCCACCGTGGTGGATCAGAACAACGAACCGTGGGCCTCGTGGGGGCAGATGATACCGAGGTGGTTCGATGCCTCCGTGGCCATCTCCAACCATGCCGAGAGCGGCCTCACCGCCCGCACATTCCTCGGAGGCAACCGTTTGGAGAAGATTCTCACCATGTTGCGCCCGGGCGATTATGTGGTGTGTGAGTTCGGACACAACGATGAAAAGGAGAAGCGTCCCGGTGACGGTGCCTGGTATCACTACGTTTACAACCTAAAGGTGTTCATCGACAAGGTGCGGCAGGCCGGAGGTGTCATCGTCTTCTGCACGCCCACGCAGCGCCGGCAGTGGCAGGATGACAACCGCCATATCAAGGACACCCACGGCGACTTCCCCGCCGCTATGCGCAGCGTGGCCGAGCGTGAGGGGGTTCCAGTTATCGACCTCAACAGCATGACGCGCACCTTCTTCGAGACCTTGGGCTACGAGGACAGCAAGAAAGCCCTTGTTCACTATCCGGCCAACACCTATCCCGGACAGGACAAGGCTTTGGCTGACAACACCCATTTCAACCCCTACGGAGCTTACGAAGTGGCCAAGATGGTGGTGATGGGCATGCGGCAGCTTGGCCTGCCCGTCGTCAAGGGATTGCGTCCCGACTGGCAGGATTACGACCCGTCTCGTCCTGATGACCCGGCAACCTTCATCTGGCATCCAGCCAAGGCTCTCGACACGAAGAAACCGGATGGGAACTGAAAATAAAAATCCTGAGCAACAGCAAGTTGCTCAGGATTATCTTGATACGCTCAATAGGAGTTATGGCTAATGGGTGCAAACCCCGTGAAGCATACTTATTCCTTTTCGGCTTTGGCGGCAGCCTCTTGTCGTTTCTTCTCTGCCTTCAGGCGTTCTTTCTCCGCCTTGGCCTCTTCTTTCAACCGTTTCTTCTCTGCCTTGGCTTCTTCTTTCTGTCGTTTCTTTTCCGCCTTGGCCTCCTCTTTCAACCGTTTTTTCTCTTCTTTGGCCTCTTCTTTCAGTCGTTTCTTCTCCGCCTTGGCTTCTTCTTTCAACAAGGCCGACTCCTCGAGTGCGTCGCGCAGCATTTCTTTGTCGAAAGTGAACACATGGCCGAACATCCCCACTGATAACAGCTGATTCTTTTCTTTCATCTCGATGTGGGTGGTGTTGAACAAGAAATAATTCGTGACAATCATTTTATTGGAAAGAACTTCCTCTATGGTTTTGGTTACAAGGTTCTTTCCTAATCTGGTGATGCCGTTGTCCGCTATTCCTTTGTTTGCAGCCTCCTCATCCACATATTCTTTTATGACTTTCATCATGGCCAATTTGTGGGCTTTCTTGTCAGGTACGGTCACTGACATCAAGATGGCTACTCCCACAATGATCACTAAACCAATAAGTTTTTTCATTTTCTTTGTTATCAAGGGTTTGCTATGTCGGAAATATCATTTCTCCAAGTGATACGAAAGTCTGTTCTCAGACTTTGTCGCCGAAGCAGAGGTCTCCGGCGTCGCCGAAGCCAGGGACGATGTATTTGTGTTCATTCATCATCGGGTCGATGGCGGCGCACCACACGGTGGTCTTCTCGTCGGGCATGGTGCGGCGGATGTGGTCGATGCCCTCCGGCGTGGCGATGACGCAGCACACATGGATGCGCTTGGGTGTGCCTTTGGAGAGGAAAGCCTTGTAGCCTAATTCCATACTTCCCCCCGTGGCGAGCATGGGGTCGGCAATGATGAGGTTTTTCTCGTCGATGCTTGGCGTGGCGAGATACTCCACATGTATGCCCACCTTGTGGTGTTCCTCGTCCACGTACTCACGGTAGGCGCTGACGAAGGCG
Source organism: Prevotella sp. (assembly GCA_017619755.1). GTDB lineage: Bacteria > Bacteroidota > Bacteroidia > Bacteroidales > Bacteroidaceae > Prevotella. The sequence goes on along the minus strand of JAFZRU010000019.1, from coordinate 1,510 downwards.
TTGCCGGCGTGGTCGAAGACGTTGAGGAAGCCGGTGTGGAAGGGTAGTCCGGCACGGAAGATGGTGGCCAGGACGATCTTGTCGGTGGGTACGTTGACGGTGGCGATGCCCAATGGCGTGGCGATTTGCCTCGCCTCGTAGTCAAGCGTCTTGGAGATTTCGTATGCCATCATCTCGCCGATGCGCATGATGTTGTTGCGGAAGAGCAGTCGGTTCTTCTGGTAGTCCTTGTCGCGGATTTCAGCTATGTACTGGTTGATGATGGAGTTGTTGTCGCTGAGATTGATGATTTTCATGCTGTATGTGATTTTTTGGTTGATGTTATGAGTTTTTTTCCCTCGGAATGACTTTTCCGTTGACCACCTTGAAGCGGCGGTCGAACTCCTCGTGCGTACGCTTCCACCGGTTGTGGGTCCAGAGGTAGTATTTTGGCTCGCGGCGGATGCTCTCCTCCAAACGCTTGAAGAACAGTTTCGTCACGGCGTGCTCCTCCAGTTCGTTGGGCGTGCGTGTGAGGAGTTGTAAGTCTATGATGTAATATCCCCGGCGAGGACGATAGAAATCGACATAGAAGATGGCGTTGTTCATCTTCTTCATCAACTTCTCACCGTTGGTAAACACGGGGGTGTCGTGCCCCAGGAAGGGCAGCCACAGGTGGATGTTGTTCCACTTGGGGGTTTGGTCGGAGACATATCCGAAAAGTGACAGCTTGCCCTCTCGGCGGTAGTTGACAAGGTATCTCAAGGTTTCGTTCTTGGGAACGCATATCCCGCAGAGATGCTCGCGTAATTCGATGAAGAGGCGGTCGAACACTTCGCTTTTCAAGGGGTGGTAGATGACGCCAATGATGGCATCGGGATGGCGTTGGAAGGCAAGACCCACTTTGATGAGGTACTCCCAATTGCAGTAATGTCCTAAGATGAGGGCGCAACTCTGCCCTTCATCAAAACATTTCTCTATATCTTCCACGCCTCTGTACTCGACACGTCTCAGCAATTCCTCCCGGGTGATGGTGAGCAGTTTGATGGTTTCCATGAAATAGTCGCAGAGGAAATGGTAGAAGCCGCGCTCGATATCGCGCAGTTCGTCCTTGCTCTTTTCCGGGAAGGAAGTTTCAAGGTGTTTCCTCACCAAGCGTTTGCGGTAACCCACGACATAATATACCAGGGGGTAGATGATGTCGGAGAGAACGTAGAGTGCCTTGAAGGGCAGTCGGGAAAGGAGTTTGAAAAAAAAGTGTACGATGCGGTAGATGATGTTCATGATGCTTGCATGTCGTGAAGTTTCTTGTAATACCCGTCTTTGGCGAGTAGTTGCTCGTGAGTGCCGCGTTCCACGATGCGCCCCTCGTGGAGCACGCAGATTTCGTCGGCGTTGCGGATGGTGGAGAGACGGTGGGCGATGGCCACGGTGGTGCGGGTCTTCATCAATCGTTCCAGGGCATCCTGCACGAGGCGTTCGCTCTCGGTGTCGAGGGCGGAGGTGGCCTCGTCGAGGATGAGGATGGGCG